>JBBQCM010000044.1:0-49210 GCA_038318725.1 Chthoniobacterales bacterium | reverse complement strand
GGAATGGCTCGATGGTGCCCGCTATCTCGACATGCAGCCGCTCGCCGATCTCTCCAAAACTCAACTCCAACTCGCCGCCTAAAACCTCGCCAGCTCCGCCCTTCCCAACCCGCTTTTGCTGAACTTGACGCACACAACCGTCCCATCGGGACCAATGATCGTAGCCGTGGGCTTCGGCCCACGGATGAGGTGGAGCGCACCGCCGTCGCGTAGCGACGTTTGAAAGGCCTTCAAATGTCGCTACGCGACAGGGCCATCCTGCCGTGTTGACCGTGGGCTGAAGCCCACGGCTACCATCGTTCGTCTCGATGGGACGGAATGTTGCACCGGCTCCTCTGGCCCGGAGGGCCTGCGGAGATTAGCCGGTGGCGTCAGCCACCGGATTCGTCACCCAACGGCCTGCGCCCCGGAGGGTGCGCCGGAACTCCGCCGCCCCGCTGGGGCGGAGGCGCTTTTATCCGGGGTCCGGTGGCTGACGCCACCGGCTAATTTCCGCAAAGCCTCCGGCTTCAAGACCCGAATGCCCAGCCAATGCCCAACGAAGCGGAGCTTCCGCCACTCAGCTTGCGTTCCCAAGCCGTCTGCTTGGGAACCAGGAGAAAAAGTGCCGACGGCGTTTCCCGCCCCACCATCACCGCCTTCTCCGACGCTAATCTATAATTGGAACGATTTTTTTGACTTGGCCGGTCGCGACAAGCTCGGAAAGCTTCTTCTTGGATTTATCACTTATCTTGGGAGACTTAATGAATTGCATAACCGGCTCATAAACATCCAATCCCCTTTTGTCTGATTCGATATATGCAAGCAGCGCAGGAACAACATCATCCCGAGGCAATGAGCCGAAATAGAGAAGCGCGCAGTAGGCAGATGAAGGGTGAGTAAGCTGTTTTGCAAGGCTCAGCATGTTTTGCTGCGCTTCAGGCGGACGGCATTGCTCCATGGCCATCGAGTATTCCCAAAGGAGTTGCTCGTCACCCCGCAGCGCGGCAAAATCGCAATGGTCAAAGATGATTTTGCCCGCTCGTTTATGCTTGGACAACGACAACGCGCGAATCAAGTCCCTGTCCAACGCCTTAGTACTGGCTCGCAAACATGCCTCAAGAACGTCGATCGCACTGTCGGTGCCGTGCTGGCTAAGTACCCAATAAGCAGCGGCCCGAATTAACTCGGATTTGTTGACTGCCAGCGCGGCGGCGGTTTGCTCGGCTTTGAGGTTCTTCATGTAGCGAAGGCCGGGATTGAGGGCAGCCACACGTATGTCCTCATTTTCTGTCGCATCTTTGGCGATGGCTGACAACGCAGGGATGGCTTCCTGAAACGACATCCAGCCTAACGCGCCAACGGCTTTAATCCGCAGTTCAATGGGTTGCTTCTTGGCTAGGAGCGGCATTAGAAATGTAACGGCTCGCTTTGAATCCAACTCCTTAAGGCGCTGCCCGTCATAGATACCGTCATTCGGATGTTGCGCTTTTTGCGCGATAAAGTCGGCGGTGCCTTGTTCCCATGAGCGTGTATCGGGTGGGGCTAGCTCGGACAATCCGTTGGAAGCCGAACCCAGAAACATCAACACAAGTGTTAGTTTCAAATAATAGGAGTTCATAACGGCGATTCCAAAGGTGCTGCTTACCTCCGCTTTCTGGAACGTTCCCGCTTGGAAATACCGGGCTTTGCGCCGTCGCGCCTTTCCGCAAAGCCGCGGCCTTTACTCCCCTCCCCGACCGGCACCGCGGAGCGCGGGGCACCGACGGGGACGAAGTCGATCTGGCGTTTGTAGGCATCGACGCGGGCGACGATGACGGTGAGGGTGTCGCCAACTTTGTAGATGACGCCGGTCCTTTGCCCGATGAAGCGGAGGCGCACGGAGTCGAAGGTGTAGAAGTCGTCGGGCAGCGCGCTGACGTGGATGAGGCCGGAGACGAGGACATCCGGCAGCTCGACGGAGAGGCCGTAGCTGCGGACATCGACGACGTGGGCGCGGAATTCGGTGGGCTTTTTCGAGGCGAGCTGGCGGAGGAAGAACTCCATCTTTTTCAGCAGGGTGCTGTCTTTCTCCGCGTCGGCGGAGGTGCGCTCGGTGGTGGAAATGTGGGTGGCGAGCTCGCTGAGGTCGCCGATGGGGCCCATGCGTTCGCGGGCGAGGGCGCGGTGGACGAGGAGGTCGGCGTAGCGGCGGATGGGGCTGGTGAAGTGGGTGTAGTTGACTTTGGCGAGGCCGTAGTGGCCGATGGGCTCGGTACCATAGACGGCGCGCTTGAGGCTCTTGAGCAGGGCGAGCTTGATGGCGTATTCCTCGGGCGTGCCTTTGGTGGAGGCGAGGAGCTTTTGCAGCTCGCGCCGCTGGGTGATGTCGCCGGCGCGAAAGCCGTAGGTGGCGGCGAGGGCGCGGAAGTCCTGGAGGCGGTCGTTGTCGGGGTCTTCGTGGATGCGGTAGATGGCGGGGGTGTTGCGGTTCTTTAGCTCCTGCGCCACGACTTCATTGGCCGCGAGCATGCATTCCTCGACGAGCTGGTGGGAGATGTCGTTGTCCATTTTCTCCAGCCGCTCGGCGCGACCCTGGTCGTCGAGCCAGATTTTGACTTCGGGAAATTCGAGGTCGAGGGAGCCGGCGGCGAAGCGGTTCTTGCGGAGCAAAGACGCCAGCTCCCAAGCGATGTGGACGCGGTCGCGCAGCTCGGGCGTGACCGTGAGCGGGACGGGCGCGGAATCGAGATGCACGGTGCCGCCGCGCTCGTAGTTCGGCGTGGGCGGCGGCGTGCGGTTTTCCAAAATGGCGAAGGCCTGCCGGTAGGTGAGCCGCGCGGCGCTCTTGATCACGCTGCGGGCGAAGCGCGCCTTGCGGACTTTGCCCTGCGCGTCGAAGTCGATGAACGCGGAGAAGGTGAGCCGCTCGACGCCGGGCTTGAGCGAGCAGATGCCATTGCTCAGCCGCTCGGGGAGCATCGGGATGACGCGGTCGGCGAGATACGTGGAATTGCCCCGCGCGCGCGCCTCTTTGTCCAGCGCTCCGCCGGGCCGGACATAGTGCGACACGTCCGCGATGTGAACGCCGAGCTGCCAGCCGTTCGCGGTGCGCTCGACGTTGATGGCGTCGTCGAAATCTTTCGCGTCATCCGGGTCGATGGTGATGACGAAACCGCCGCGCAAGTCTTCGCGCTTCGCGATCTCCTCGGGCGGGATCGTCTCGGAAATGCGCTCCGCCTCGCGCTCGACGGAGCCGGGAAATTCCAGCGGGAGATTGTGCTTCCGAATGATCGACAGCATGTCCACGCCGGGATCGGTGGCTTTGCCCAGCACCTCGATGATTTCCCCCTCAGGATTGGCGTGCCGGCTTTCCCACGGCTCCAGCCGCACCACCACCTTGTCCCCCACCCTCGGCAACAGCGCGCTCCCGCCACGAGGCGACGACTGCTCACGCTTGCCGCGTCCCGGTTTCACCACCTCCGGCGAGTCGGGCCCGCGACCGCCCGGCGGCTGCACATAGATGTCGTGCTGCAGCCGCGAGTCGTCCGGGATGACGTAGAAGAATTTCTTCGTGCATTGCAACGTGCCGACCACGGTCGTGTTCACGCGCTCGAGAATTTTGATCACGCGCCCCTCCTGCGTGCCGGGCCGCTGCTGCCGGCCTTCGTGCATGACGCGCGCCGTCACTTTGTCGCCGTGCATCGCCGTGCCGAGGTTCGGCGCGGAGATGAAAATGTCCTTCATCCCCGGCGTGCTGCTCAGCAGGTGGGCATTCCCGCCGGTGTGGACTTGCAGCGTGCCGGTGATCAGATCCGCCGTCTGCGGCAGCACGAAGCGGTCGTCGCGGATGCGCGCGATCTCCCCCGCCTTCTCCATCTCGATCAGTGTTTCCTTCAAAACGCTACGCTTCTCATTCGGCCAGCGCAGAGCCAGACAGAGCGCCACCTTGTCGAGCGGGTGGTAGCCGGGGGATTGGAGTTGCTTGAGGATGCGTTCGCGCAGGGGCAGTGATTTCACGCCGCTCTTCCTACAGGCCGCCCGCCCGCGAGGCGAAACATCTCTACACCTCGCCTTTCTCCTTTGTCAGCGCGTGCGCGGTGTCCGTCCGCCGATGAGTTGGATGGCGGCCTGCTGGTCCTGGGCTTTGGTGAGAACCTGCTCGTAGCTGATGAGGCCGGCGAGATAGTGCTCCACGAGCGAGGCGTCCAGCGAGACCATCCCGTACTTCGAGCCGGTCAGGATATCGTTGGCGATGCGGAAGGTTTTGTTGTCGCGGATCAGCGCGGCGATCGACGGCGTGTTGATCAGCAGCTCGAAAGCAGCGACACGGCCGATCCCGTCCACGGTGGGAATAAGGATTTGCGAAATCACGGCCTTGAGATTTGCGGCGAGTTGCACGCGGATCTGCTCCTGCTGCCCGGCTGGAAAGGCATCGACGATGCGATCCACCGTCCGCGCGCCCCCGGTGGTGTGGAGGGAGGAAAACACGAGGTGCCCGGTTTCGGCCGCGGAGATGGCGGTCTCCATCGTCTCGAGGTCACGCATTTCGCCGACGAGGATGACGTCGGGATCCTGCCGCAGGGCGCGGCGCAGGCCCTCGGGGAAAGTGGGCACGTCCACCCCGACCTCGCGCTGGTTGATGATGCCGAGCTTGTGCTCATGCACATACTCGATCGGGTCCTCAATGGTGATGATGTGGCTGTCGCGCGTCGTATTGATCGCGTCCAGCATCGAGGCCAGTGTGGTCGTCTTGCCCGAGCCGGTCGGGCCGGTGACGAGGATGAGCCCGCGCGGCGTTTCGAGAAGCTGGCGAACCGCCGGTGGCAGGCCGATTTCCTCCAGCGACAGCATCCGCTTCGGGATGATGCGCAAGGCCACGGCGATGCAGCCCTTCTGCCGGTACACGCTGACGCGGAAGCGATCCTGGCCGCGAAAGGAGAAGCCAAAATCCACGCTCCCCTGCTCGTTCACCCGTTGGAAATTGGCATCGCTGGTGATCGCCCGGGCCAGCGCCTCGGTATCCTCCGCGGTCAGTGGGCGCGTGGTCAGCTTGACCAGCCGCCCGTGCCTTCTCAAGGCCGGAGGCGTGCCGACGGAGAGGTGCAAATCCGACGCACCCTCCTCCAGCACGAGCCGGAGCAGATCCTCCATCGGGGGAACCGGGTTCGCCGAGGGTGCAGCCACCGTCTCGGCGGGCGCGCTTTTGCGAAAGTCAAAGAGCGCCATCGGCGGATCCGGCCTAGTTCGCGTCCGACATGGTAACGCCGATGACCTCCTCCGGGGTGGTCATGCCGGCGAGGACCTTGCGGATGCCGTCTTCGCGCAGGGTGCGCATGCCCATTTCGCGGGCGCGCTTGCGCAATTCGATGGTCGAGGCTTTCTCGTTGATCATGTGCCGCACTTCGTCGTCGATCATGAAAATTTCGAAGATGCCCATGCGGCCTTTGTAGCCGAGGTGCTTGCAGGCGTCGCAGCCTGCGCCGCGCATCACCGTGGCCTCGCCGAGCTGCGAGGCGTCGAGCCCGAGCGCCGACATCTCCGACTCGCTCATCTCGACGGGTTCTTTGCAACTCTGGCAGAGTTTGCGCACGAGCCGCTGGGCGATGATCGCGCGCACCGCCGAAGACACGAGAAAGGGCTGCACGCCGATATCGACGAGACGCGCCACGGCAGCCGGCGCATCGTTCGTGTGCAGAGTGGAAAAGACGAGGTGGCCGGTGAGCGACGCATTGATGGCGATGTTCGCCGTCTCGAGATCGCGAATCTCACCGATCATGATGATGTTCGGTGCCTGCCGCAGCATGGAGCGCAGCGCCGCGGGAAAGGTCATGCCGATGTCGGCATTCACCTGCACCTGGTTGATACCGTTCATCTGGTATTCGACCGGGTCTTCCACGGTGATGAGCTTTTTGTCCGGCTTGTTGATGTAATGCAGGCAGCCGTAGAGCGTCGTCGTTTTCCCCGAGCCCGTGGGTCCGGTGACGAGCAGGATGCCGTCGGGCAGCCGGATCAGGCTTTCAATGATCTCCTGATCGTCCGACAGGAAGCCGAGCTGCGGCAGACCGAGCGAGAGCGAGCCCTTGTCGAGGATACGCATGACCACGCTTTCGCCGTGGCTCGTCGGGATCGTGGAAACGCGCAAATCGATCTGCTTGCGTCCCATTTTCACCTGGATGCGCCCGTCCTGCGGCAGCCGCTTTTCGGCGATGGACATCGAGCCCGTCATGATCTTCAGCCGCGAGACGATCGCGGTCTGGAGCTTTTTGGGCGGGTTCTGCATCTCGTGCAGGACGCCGTCGATGCGGAAGCGCACCCGGAAGCGCTTTTCCAGCGGCTCCAGATGAATGTCCGACGCCCGCATGTTGTAAGCCTCCACGAGCATCATCGACACCATCTTGATGATAGGGGCATCCACCGTGTCGCCCTCCGCGCCACCCGACCCGCCTTCGCCGGTGATCTCGATATCCCCACCCAGCCCCGCTGCCAGTTCGTCCGCCGCCTCGTCCGCTGTGCCATAGTATTTCCGATAGGCCAGTCCGATGGCGTCGGGCGTCGCGCAGACGAATTCCAAATCGCGTTGCAGCAGGTGATGGAGCGAATCGAACGTGTCGAAATTCAGCGGATCGTCGGTGGCGATGGTCAGACCCGTTTCCGAAATCGCCAGCGGGATGACCTTGAAGCGTTTCGCCAACTCCCGCGGGACCAACTGGATGATGTCCTCGGGCACGGCAAACGCGGAGATGTCCACGAAATCCATCGCCGCATGCGCCGCGAGCGCCTTGGTCACATCTTCCTGAGTGACGACCCCCTGTTCGATGAGGGCCGCCGGCACGGTCTGCTCCTCCTTCTTTTCCGCCCGCGCCCGTTCGACTTGGGATTTGGTCGCGAGACCGGTTTCGAGCAGGATTTCGAGGATGTATTCGTCGTTCTGAGCCACAGGAGGGAGATGTAGGAGTGGAGGGCGGAATGCACGGCCCACGCAGCGGCGAAACGTAACGCCAGCCTTGCTTGCCAAGTGCGGCGAGCAATTAACGGAGCGCCCTCCGCGATGTCAAAGCCCATCGCGGAAAATTCCTCGGCGGCGTTTTCCCATGCGCAACGCGCCGCACGCGACGCGTGAAAAAGTGCGCTCGACGGCACCGTGCCGCCCGCTCATCGTCATCCGCTCGGCGCGTGATCCGCACGCCCGCTTTCTCCCTCATGAAAAAGTCCCCGCTCCTCGGCGCGCTCCTGCTGAATCTCGCTACGCTCTTCCCCGTCCTCGCCGAGCCCCCCGCGCCTGAACTCCCTGCTCGCGAGGCTTTGATCGCCCGAATCCAAAGCGGCGTCGGCACTCTCAACCAGCTCTACTGGTCGCCCACCCTCGGCATCTGGCTCGACCGCTCCGGCGACGATGTCCGCGCACATTACGAAGGCCGGCGCAACCCGCCCTGGTGGTCCTCCGCGAATGCCGTCGAAGTGCTCATCGACTTCATGCAAGCCACCGGTCGCACTGACTTCGACGCCACCCTCGACACGCTCTACGAACTCAACAAAGACCCGCGCCGCAAAAAGCCGCGCATCATCGCCGAACTCAAACGCCGCCAGCAGTGGAGCGACGCCGACGAGCAGGAAGCCAAACGGCACCAGCAGAACGCGGTCACCGAAGCTGAAGCTCATCCGGCCGAACCTGGCGAACTGACCACCGCCGCGTACACCGACTTCCGCAATGAATACCTCGATGACTCCGGTTGGTGGGGTATCGCCTGGCTCAAGATGTACGACCGCACCAGTCACGCCAAATACCTCGCCACCGCCCGCACCGTCCACAAGCACATGGCCGCGGCATGGCGGCCTGACAAGGACGGCGGCATCCTCTGGTGCCAGGAGCCCGACAAGCAAACCCCCAACTCCATCACCAACAGCCTTTTCGTCATCCTTTCCGCCCGCCTCTACCAGCGCACTCGCGAACCCGTCTATCTCGAGTGGGCCCAGCGCACGCTCGACTGGCAGCACGCCAAGAAGCTTTACGACGGCACCGGCATCGTCGATGCCCCCGGTCACCGTGGCGACTATTGGACCTACAACCAAGGCACCTATATCGGCGGGCTCACCGCGCTCTACCGAGCCACCGACGACGACAAGTATCTCGACGAAGCCGTCACCGTCGCCACCACCGTCCTCACCCGCGCCGGTCTCACCACGGCGGAGGGAGTGCTCGTCGAAAAACTTGGCGTCAAAGGCTGGGATCCCGGCCTTTTCAAAGGCGTCTGCGCCCGCTATCTCGGCCAGTTCCGCGATGTCCTCAATGCCCGCAAGCTTCACCCCGAGACCGCCCAGCTCATCGACCGCACCCTCCGCGCCAGTGCCGCCTCGCTCCTTCGAGTGGGCCCCGCTCCCGACGGCCAGTTCCCCATCGAGTGGCACGAAGGAGCCAGCGACCTTGCCACCCGCAATTTCAACACGCAGACCGCCGCCCTCTCCTTGCTCCTTTCCCAGCTTCCCAATCCCCGTCCATAACGGCTGCGCAGAAGACGTAAAAATAAAACGCCCCGGTCTTTCGACCGGGGCGTTCCAATTTAAGACTTAGGACTGCGCGCAGCGCTTAGTAGCGCTTAGTAGCGCTTAGTAGCGCTTCTGGTAGCCGCCGCGGTCGCCGCCGCCACCGCCGCCGCCGCCGCCGAAGGACTTGCGAGGACCGCCACCGGTGCGGTCTTCACGCGGACGCGCTTCGTTCACGGTCAAGGCACGGTTTTGGAAGTTCTGGCCGTGGAACTGCGAGATGGCCTTCTGGGCTTCATCGGCGCTGGACATGGTGACGAAGGCGAAGCCGCGGGACTTGCCCGTGAACTTATCCTGCATCAAAGCGGCTTCCGTGACGGTGCCGACCTGACCGAAGTGGTCCTGAAGGTCGATCTCGGTGGTGTCGAAGGAAAGATTCCCGACATAGAGTTTAGTGGACATGATGTTGTAGTTATCTAAGCAACTGCGGAGCTAACGATGGCGGTTTCCGGTAATCGGATCTCAAACGGCCACTGCGGTCCGCGGAATTGAATCCACGATAACGAAACAACTGGCAATCTACCTACCCTTATGGGCTCTAACGGTGCGGCGCGGAAGAGACACGGCATCCCCGGCGAGCGCAAGCGTTATTTCTCCCCCCAGCCTGTCCGCTGTGGAAATGCGCCCGTCTGTATCTGGCGGGAGGGTGTCAGCACCGGCACAGTTTTCCGCATGCAAAACGAAGTCCTTCTCATCTTTCGCCTCATCGCCACCACGGCTTTTTTCGGACTGCTTGGTGCCGGCTTCTGGATGGCGTTGAACTATCGGCGGCTTTTTGGCGTCGATCCTGAAATGCCCAGTGAAAACTCCAGCTCCCGCGCCTACAGCCAGGTGCAGATCTTCACCGTCTGGGCCCACGCCCTCGTCGCCACCGCCGCGTTCGCGCTCTTCCTCCACTGAGGAAGTCAGCGGTAAACGTCCCGCTTCAGCACCCCGTCGATCCCGCCGCGGTCCTGCATCAGCGCCTTCATGCTCCAGTGAATGTGCCCCGGCGATGAGGTCCCCCGCCGCGTGATCTCAATCTGCCGCGCGATTTCCGCCGCCGGACGCCCCGTGCCAATGCGATCCGTCGCGATCCCCGGCCAGATCGGCTTGCCCGCACGACTCTGCGCCCGCCACCAGTCCAGGAGCACGGGGAAGCTTTGCTTCGCCGGCTCACACGACCAGTAGAGTTGCGGCGCGAGGTAGTCGCACCAGCCTTCCGCCAGCCACTTCCGCGAATCCGCGAAAAGCTGCGCGTAACTGTCCAGGCCGGCTTCGATCGTCCCTGGCACCCGCGGACGCCAGATGCCAAACGGGCTGATGCCCACCTTCACGGAGGACTTCGCGCCTTTCACCGAGCGGTACATTTCTTCGACGAAACGGTTGATATTGTCTCGCCGCCAATCCGCTTTGCTCAGCCCACTGCGCACGCCATCGCGCTCCCACGCCGCACCGTCGGGGAAATCCGCGCCGCCTTTCGGATAAGGGTAAAAATAATCGTCGATGTGCAGCCCATCGACATCGTAGCGGCGAACGATATCCACGAAGACCTCAATCACATAGCGCCGCGCCTCGGGGATGCCGGGGTCGATCCACTTCTGCCCGCCGTACGACCGCACCCACTCGGGATGCGTGCGGCTCACATGACTCGGCGAAGGCGTCGCCGTCGTGCCCGTAGCCGCGCGGAAAGGATTCACCCACGCATGCAGCTCCAGGCCACGGGCGTGCGCTTCGCGAATCGCAAACTCCAGCGGGTCGTAGCCCGGCGACTCGCCCTGCTTGCCCGAAAGAAACGCCGACCACGGCTCCTGCTTCGCGTTGTAGAGCGCATCGCTCGCCGGGCGCACCTGGAGCAGGATTGCGTTCAGTTTCAAATCCGCGGCGCGGTTGAGGATCGCCCGCAGTTCCGCCTGCTGCTGCGCCGCCGGGAGGCCCGGCTTCGACGGCCAATCGAGATTATGCACCGTTGCCACCCACGCCCCGCGAAATTCCGTCGCCGCCTCCAACGGGAGCGCCGTGCAGGCCGACAGACAAACGGTGAGCAGTCGAAAGAAAAGCGTCTTCATAGGTGGTGCAGGGCGTTGACTCTAGCGGTCGTCCGCCGAATTTCCATCCCCATGCCCGCCGCCAAAATCTCCCCCGTTTTTGCGTGGTTCCAGGCGAAATACGGCGAGCCCACACCCGCCCAACGCGCCGCCTGGCCGCTCCTCGCCCGGGGCGCGAGCGTGCTCATCGCCTCTCCCACCGGCACCGGCAAAACCTTCGCCGCCTTCCTCGCCGTGCTCGATCACCTCGCCACGCTCCACGCCAACGGCGAACTGCGCGACACCATTCACTGCATCTACGTTTCCCCGCTTCGCGCACTCGGCTACGACCTCGAAAAAAACCTCCGCGAACCGCTTCGCGAAATCTTCGGAGAAAAGCCACCCATCCGCGTCGAACTGCGCACCGGCGACACCACCGGCAGCCAGCGCGCCCGCCAGTTCCTCAAACCGCCGCACATTCTCCTCACCACCCCCGAGAGCCTGTGCGTCCTGCTCAGCCAGGAAAAATGGCTCACACCGCTCGCGACCGTCCGGTGGCTCATTATCGACGAGATCCACGCGCTCGCGGAAAACAAACGCGGCGCGCATTTGGCGTTGAGCGTCGAGCGGCTGGCGCGAGTGGTGGAAGGATATGGAAGTAGCGCGTGGAGTTTGGGCTCGTGCAATCTCCAGCGAATCGGCCTCTCCGCGACCATCTCACCGCTCCCCGAAGTCGCCCAGTTCCTCGCCGGCACTCACGGCCAGTGCGAAATCATCGACGTCTCCACGGCCAAGCGTTTCGAACTGCGCGTCCACACCCCGCTGCGCAAGAACCCGTATCCTGAAGCCGGCTACACCGGCGAGCGCCTCGTCCGTGAACTGGGCGCGCTGATTAAAAAGCACAAAACCACCCTCGTTTTTTCCAACACCCGTTCCGGCGCGGAGGCGACGACTTTCTGGCTGCGTGAAAATTTTCCCGAGCTGGCGGACGTCATCGAATGCCATCACGCCTCGCTCGAACGCGACGTGCGCCGCGAAGTCGAAGACCGCCTCAAACGCGGCGAACTCCGCGCCGTCGTCTGCTCGACCAGTCTGGAGATGGGGATCGACATCGGCTCTATCGAACTCGTCGTGATGATGTCCACTCCCAAAGGCGTGAGCAAAGCCCTCCAGCGCGCCGGCCGCGCCGGGCACAATATCCACGCCGTTTCGCGCGGCATCCTCATGGCGACCAATGTCAGCGACCTCGTCGAATCCTGCGCCACCGTCCTCCTCGCCCGCACTCGCCACCTCGACGATGTCCGCATCCCGCGCGCTCCGCTCGATGTCCTCGCGCAGCATCTCGTCTCCATGGGTTGTACGCAGCGTTGGACGCGCGCCGAAGCCCTCGTCCTCGTTCGCCGTGCCTATCCTTTTCGCGATCTCGCCGAGGAAGAATTCTCCGACGTGCTCAACTACCTCGCCGGCGGCGGCGAATCGTTGCGCCGCCAATACACCGAGGTATTCGGCAAAATCGAACTCGACGCCGACGGCTTCCAAACCCGCGAAGGCCGGGTCCGCCGCGAATTCCTGCAAAACATCGGCACCATTCCCAGCGTCGGCTCCGTCCGCGTGCGGCTGAAAACCCGCATGCTCGGCAGCGTCGAGGAATCCTTCATCCGCCAGCTCCGCATCGGCGATGTCTTCGTCCTTGGCGGCCGGCCAGTGCGGCTGGAAAAGGTCACGCAAATGGACGCCTGGGTCGCCCGCGCCGACGGCGCGCTGCCTACCGTCCCGCGCTGGAACGCCAGCAAAATGCCGCTTTCGAATCGTGTCTGCGCCGAGATCACCGCCTTCCGCACCGAGCTGCGCGCGCTGCTCCAAACCCGTCATCCTGAGCGGAGTTTTCCGCGGGCGCAGGCGGGGGAAAACGGAGTCGAAGGACCTCTAATACCAAACACAGTTGAAAACCGACACCTTCCAAAGTCCGAGAACCGAAGGAAATCGCGCAACGCACCGATTCGTATCGTCCAGTCTTCAACTGAGTTTGGTATAACTATTCCGCGGGCGGAGGCGGTGGGCCAGATGCGCGCCGCTCCACCCCCCGCCTCCGCCCTCAAAAAATCGGAGGTCCTTCGACTGCGTTCCGTCCCGCCTGCGCCCGCACGGAACTCCGCTCAGGATGACAGTGGGGGGAAACCCGCCATCGCTGAATGGATCGCCACCCGTCTCGACTGCGGCAAAGCCAACGCCGGGATCATCGCCCGTGTGCATCTCGTCCAGCACACCCTTTCCGAAATCCCCACCGACGACGCCCTCCTCGTCGAGGAATTCGTCGAGACCTTGAAAGATCGCCCGATCGCCCGGCATTACTTTTTCCACTCCGTCATCGGCCGGGCGGCGAATGACGCGCTCGCCCGCGTCGTCACCGCGCGACTGAGCAAATTGCGCGGTGGGAACGCGGTGGCGACGCCGCACGATTACGGCTTCGTCCTGAGCGTCGGCCCGCAGCAGCACTTCACCGCACAAGAGCTGCCCGCGTTGCTCCGCATTGAATCGTTTGAGACGGAGCTCGATGTCGCGCTCGCCCAATCCGAGATGCTCCAATACCACTTTCGCAATGCCGCCCAGACGGGCCTCATGGTCTATCGCAATTTTTTCGATCAGCAGAAATCCGTCCGCAAACTGGCGTGGTCCTCGGAGGTCATCTTTCGCGTGCTCCAGCAGCACGAGCCGGATCATGTGCTGCTTCGCGAGGCTCGGCGCGAGACCTACCACACGTTCCTGGACCTCGATGGCGCGCTCGCGTTTCTCACCAGCCAGCGGAGCCGGCCGGTGCGGCTCCGGCGCGTGGAGCGCGTGCCGCCGCTCTCCTTCGCCATGTATGCGACGAAGATCAAAGAAGCGCTGCTCGTCGAGGATCCCTACGAGGTGCAGGAGCGCCTTTTCAACCGCTGGTGGCAGGAGATCGAAAATGGATCGCAGCCGGCTTGAGATTACGTCCGGCGTGTGGCTCGACGCGCGCCGCGCCGTCTGGCTCTCGGAACACCGCACCCTGGCCGTCGCTGATCTCCATCTCGGCTACGTCTGGGCGCACCGCGCCGTTGGGCAGATGTTGCCGATCAGCATACGCGACGACACCCTCGACCGCCTCGCCGCGCTCCTTGCCGACTACGCGCCGGAACGCGTGGCCCTGCTCGGCGACATCGTCCACCGCGCCGTGCCCGTCGCCCCACTCGAAGCCGAACTTACGCGCCTCCGCGACGAACTCGGACGCACCACGCAACTCCACTGGCTCGCCGGAAACCACGACCGGCACCTCGCCAAACTTCTCGGTAAATCAGCCGTCATCGAACGCGAACTCGCACTCGGCCCGCACCGCCTCACCCACGGCGACGCCTGCTCGGCAAACGAAGCCGCCGCCGGCCTCGCCGCCGTTCGTACCGCGGGCGGTCGCTGGTTCATCGGCCACGAGCATCCCGCCATCACGCTCGGCGACGGGATGGCCACACAAGTGCGCTGCGCCTGCTTCCTCATCGCCCCCGAACTCATTGTGCTCCCCGCCTTTTCAAGCTGGGCCGTCGGGGGCAGGCAGCGTCCCGGCGAGGGCCTCAGCGCCTTCACCCGGGCCGCCCACTTCACCCACCGCGTCGCCATTTCCGCAGGAAAACTGCTGCCACTACCCGCGTGACGCGGCATGAAGCAGGTCGCTGTCTTCCGCTGCGATCCGAAGCCCTGGTCTCTCCGGGCCTCCATGAGGATTTCCCGAAATGAGGGTCCGGTCTAGCGCGCGGGCGGAGCCGCGGGCCCGTACTTGAGCAGGCGCAGGAGGGTGCTGTCCGTAGTCAGGACGAGGGTGGTGTCGCGCTCGAAGACCGTGCGGTAGGTTTCAAGCGTGCGGCTAAAGGTATAGAATTCGCGGGCTTCGGGCGTCTGGCCGTAGGCGGCGGCGTAGATGGCGGTGGCTTCGGCGTCGGCCTTGCCCTGGACTTCCTGCACTTTGCGGTAAGCCTCGGACTCGATCTGCGCCATGTCCCGCTCGCGTCTGCCGAGAATCTCGGCAGCCTCACCCTCGCCTTCGGAGCGGTAGCGTGAGGCGATCTGCTGGCGCTCGCTGACCATGCGGGAGTAAATCTTTGCGGCCACGCTGGCGTTGTAATTGATGCGCTTGAAGCGCACGTCGAGCAGCTCGATGCCGTATTCCTCAAGTTTCGGTTTCGCGGCTTTGAAAATCTCCGTTTCCAGCACCGCGCGACCATCACGAATGACCGGCAGCGTAATGGCGAGGCCGGCGTCGCCGCTGAAGGGATCGAGCACGGGTTTGCGCGTTTTGTCGGTGCGGATGAGTTCCACGAGCCGGTGCCGGGCGACGGAGTTGCGAGTCTCGCTGCCGAGGATGTCGGTGAGGCGGGACTGGGCGCGGCGCTCATCACCCATGCGGACGAAGTAGCGCTCCACGTCGCTGATCCGCCAGCGGGCAAAGGTGTCCACGTCGATGTAGAGTTTGTCCTCGGTCGGCATGTCGGCCGTCGGCCCGTCCCACTCGAGCACGCGTTTGTCGATGCGGTGGACGATCTGGATGAAGGGAGTCTTCCAGTGCAGCCCGGCCTGAGTGACGGGCTGGCCCACGCGCTCGCCAAACTGGGTGATGACGACCTGCTGGGTCTCGAGGACGGTATAAGTCGCGCTGAAAAACAGGAGCGTGGCGGCGAGGAGCAGCGGGAGAACGAGGGCGCGTTTCATTTGGCTTTCTGGTCGAGTTGGAGGAGCGGAAAAATCTGCCCGGCTTTTTCATCGAGGATGATCTTCCGGTCCAATTGCGGGAGCACTTCCTGCATGGTTTCGAGGTAAAGGCGCTGGCGGGTGACTTCGGGTGCTTTCACGTATTCGGCCAGCGTGGCGTTGAAGCGGTCGGCGTCGCCCTTGGCCTCGTTCACGCGCTTCGCCGCGTAACCTTCGGCGGTGCTGACTTTGCGCAGCGCCTCGCCCTTGGCACGCGGGACGACCTTGTTGTATTCGCCGTTGGCGAGATTGATCGCCTGCTGCTTTTCCTGCTGCGCCTGGTTCACCTCGTTGAAGGAAGCCTGCACCGCCTTCGGGGGGTTCACATTCTGAAGTTGCACCTGCATGACCGTGAGGCCCAGCCCGTAGCGTTTCACGAGAGCCTGCAGACGGATCAAGGTTTCGTTTTCGATGTCCTGCCGTCCGATGGTCAGCACCTCGTCGATGGTGCGGTCGCCCACGACTTCGCGGAGCACGGCTTCGCCGGCATCGCGCAGGGTCCACTCGGGCTCATAGACGTGGAAGAGAAACTGTTTCGGCTCCTCGATGCGGTACTGCACGATCCACTCCATCAGCGCCATGTTCAGGTCGCCGGTGACAATGCTGCGTTCCAGTTCGATGTCGTCTGGGTTCTGGTTGGGATTGGTCGCTCCTGGCGTGTCGAAGCCAAAGTTGAGTTTCAACTGCACCTGCACGGGGACGATGGTGATGACCTCGACGCCCAGCGGAAGCTTGAAGCGCAACCCCGGCTGGACCACCTCGATGAAACGGCCAAAGCGGGTCAGCACGCCGACGGAGTTCGCCGGGATGCTGGTGAAGCAGGTGAGCGCAAGCCACAGCGCGAAGACGGCGAGGATGGCGGGCATTACCAGGCGACCGAGATTGTTCGGTATATTGAACTGCGTTGGGGTGACATTTTTCATGGCGGTCGGGCGGCTATTTTACGCGGCTGTGAGCGAAAGCGAGCCTGTAATGAGCGGCCTGCATGCTCCGATGAAGCTTGTCCGCCTCCCCTGCACGCCCACGGGCCTCAAATCGCGAAATCGTTGTATTCCGGCTTCACCGCCTCCAACGGCGGGAAGAGCATCCCGGCCGCGACGGTGTGATTGGTGCCCTGCTCGATGAGGATGAAGGAACCTGTCAGACGATTGAACGCGTAGCCGTCGAAGACGATCGGCTTGGCGGTGCGCAGGCGGATTTCGCCGATGTCATTCACCGCGAGCTGCGCCGGCGCCGGCTCGTGTTCGAAGGTGCGGATGTCGATCCGGCTCTCGAGACTCGAGACCATGGCCTGCACCGTTTGCGTGGTGTGCTTGAGGAAGTATTTGTTGCCGCGCTGGAGCGGACGCGGATGCATCCAGCAGACGCGGGCGCGCAATTCGGTGCCCATGCCGGGGAGATTTTCGAGGCCGATAATCATGTCGCCGCGGCTCACGTCCACGTTGTCTTCGAGACAGAGCGTGACGGACTGCGGGGCAAAGGCTTCGGCGAGTTGTCCGTCGTGCGTCCAGATGCTCTTCACGGTGCTCTTTAAACCGCTCGGCAAGATCATCACTTTCTCGCCCTGCTTAATAATGCCGCCGGCGATCTGCCCGCTGAGGCCGCGGAAATCGTGGAGCGAATGGTCGGTCGGATTGTTCGGGCGATTAACCCACTGCACCGGCATGCGGAAGGCGGTGAGATTCCAGTCGCTGGCAATGTGGACGGTTTCGAGGTGGCTGAGCAGACCGGGGCCTTGATACCAAGGTGTCTTGTTCGAAGGCGCGACGACGTTTTCGCCCGTGAGCGCGCTGATGGGGATGAACTTCACGTCCTTGGCCACGTCGAGCTTCGGCAGGAAGCCTTCGATGGCGTCGCGGATTTCGAGAAAGCGCTCCTCGCTCCAGTCCACGAGATCCATCTTGTTCACCGCGACGACGAGATGCGGAATCCCGAGCAGCGCGGCGAGGCAGGTGTGCCGTCGGGTCTGCTCGATGACGCCATTGCGTGCATCGACGAGGATGACCGAGAGGTTCGCCGTGCTCGCGCCGGTGACCATGTTGCGGGTGTACTGGATATGGCCGGGTGTGTCGGCGACGATGAACTTGCGCCGCGGCGTGGCGAAGTAGCGGTAAGCCACATCGATGGTGATGCCCTGCTCGCGCTCCGCGCGGAGACCGTCGGTGAGATTGGCGAGATTGATCTGCCCGCCGCCGGTGATGTCGGCGGAGCGTTCCAACGCCTCGATCTGATCTTCCATCAGCGACTTCGTGTCGTAGAGCAGCCGCCCGATGAGCGTGGACTTGCCGTCATCAACGGAGCCGCAGGTGTTGAAGCGAAGGAGTTCGACCGGATGCGATGCGCTCATCAAAAGTAGCCTTGTTTTTTGCGGTCTTCCATCGCCGCTTCGCTCGCCTTATCATCGGCGCGGGAGCCACGCTCGGTCACGCGGGCGGCGGCGATTTCAGCGATGATGTCATCGACCGTATTGGCCGGGCTTTCCACGAGGCCGGTGCTGATGATGTCGCCGATGGTGCGGACCCGGACGGTCAGCTCGCGCACTTCCTCCTTGTCCTTCGGCGGCATGATGTCGCTGACGGGCAGCCACTGGCCGCCGCGGCGCACGGCCTGGCGCTGGTGGGAGAAATAGATCGTGGGCACTTCGAGCTGTTCTCGCTTGATGTATTCCCACACGTCCATCTCGGTCCAATTCGAGAGCGGGAAGACGCGCATGTTTTCGCCGGGATTCACGCGGGCGTTGTAGAGGTTCCAGATTTCGGGGCGCTGGTTCTTCGGGTCCCATTGGCCGAAGGCGTCGCGGAAACTGAAGAAGCGCTCTTTGGCCCGCGCCTTTTCCTCGTCGCGCCGCGCGCCGCCGATGGCGCAGTCAAAGCGGAACTCCTCCAGCGCGGCGAGGAGCGTGGGGATTTGCAGGCGGTTGCGACTGATCTCGCCGGGCGACGGATGGGCGATGCCGGCGGCGATGGCCTCCTCGACTTTGCGGACGATAAGCTTCCCGCCGAGCTGCGCGGCGCGCTTGTCGCGGAAGACGTTCAGCTCGGGGAAATGATGACCCGTGTCCACATTGAGAAAGGGCATCGGGATGTCTGAAGGACGAAACGCTTTCTCCGCGAGCCGGAGCAGGCAGATGGAATCTTTGCCCCCCGAGAAAAGCAACGCGGGCCGCTCAAACTCGGCGGCCACCTCGCGCATCACATGGATGGCTTCGGTTTCGAGATAGTCGAGATGGTCGAGCTGGTAGCAGGTCATTTTCTCGGAGATAGGAGTTCGGGCGGAGCGATCTTCGATCTCCTAACTCCGATCTTCGGCGACAGCCTTTCCTCCCCACGCCGCGTGCAGGCCGCACTCGCGCTTTTCGTCGGCCTTGGCGGGGTCAAAGTAATCCCACTCATTCGGCAGCGCGTGCTCTTCGCAGTAAGCGTGCATATCGCGGTCGGTCCAGCGGAAGACCGGGCTGATCTTGAGCGAGCCAAAGTTTCCGTCTGCGCTGACGATGTCGAGCCCGGCCCGGTTCGGATTCTGCACCTCGCGCAGACCGGTGATCCAGATCGTCGGTGCCAGCTCGCGCATCCCTCGTTGAAATGGCTCCAGCTTCATCACGGTGCTGAAGGCTTTGATGCGCTCCTCGTTTTCCGGCGTGGGCTCAGGCGCGCCGCCGTGGATGGCGTCGTAGTGCGCGGCGGTCATGCGCGGGACAAAGGCTTTGAGGTTCAGCTTGAGCAGCGCCTTTACCTCCTCGGCGTGGCGGTAGGTGGCGGGTTTGTTGTAACCGTGATCGATCCAGAGCACGGGAATGTCCGGCTGGACCTGCGTGGCGAGGTGCAAAACCACGGCCTCGTACGGGCGGAAATTCGTCGAGATAATCGCGCGTCCGCCCGCCTGCGCCACGGCCCAGCGCACGATCTCCAGCGGGGATTGGTCGCGGAGTTCGGCGTTGGCTTGGGCGATCTGTTCGGCGGTCATGCGAGTCGGTTTTTGGAAGGGCGGAGACGAAAGCAGATTTCGCCGCCATTGGCTACGGGCAAAATGGCCCTCCGCGTCATAAGCAGAGAACGGCGGCGAGCCAAAGCGGGAGAGCTACTTAACCTGCGGATGGACGCGTTCGCAGCCCACCGGCCTACTGGTTCACGAAACTGCGCAGCCGCAGAAACCGCTGCGGTCCGGCGCTCATCGATTGCGCATCGCCCACCGTCACGAGCCGCCGCCCGCCCGACGGCGCGTCGAGGACGATCCGCGAGGTACCGCCCGGATTCCACGTCCACGCCCCGCTGCCGACCTTCGTCGCCAGCGCGGTGTAGCTCCCGCCAGGTGTGGTCGCGACTTCCACGACATAGCTGAGATCGGTGGGTGCCGGCTCCGAGAGGCTGAATTGCAGCGCCAGGCGATCGCTCAGCAGCGGATCGCCAGCCACCACGACACTCTGCGGCAGGGCGCTGACGCCATCCAGGCCGGCGATGCTGAGCGGCGATCGCTGGAGCGTGTACTCGAGCAGATTATCCAACCCGTCGTAGTCGCCGTCCGAGTTGCCAGTCGAAAACGGACCGTGATCGGGAAAGAAGCTCTCCCGCCATGTATAATAGCCGATGGCCGCGGGCGCGATGGTTCCGCTTTGGCGGATGCTGTGATTGTCGCCCGCGGTGATGAAGGTGTTGTTAAAAAAGATGGCCGCCTGGCGGTCGTCCACACTCGGGGTCGTGAGCGCGGTCCAGTTGGCCCCATCGCTCGAGACGAGGTCGATGTCGGCGTCGCCCGCGTCTCTGTCCACGCCGGCAGCGAACCATACGCCATTGCCATAGGCCAGAGCTGGGGTGTCTTCCGTGCGCGTGCGGGTGGTGGCAAAGCTCGCGCCGAGATCGAGCGAGTAGCGCAGTTTGCTGAAAAAGCCGTTGGAGACATAGCGGGTGCCCGTCCACACGATGCTGCGCAAGTCCTGCCACGCAGCGACCCCCGCTCCGGCACTGGTGTTCGTCCACGTCAGCCCATCGGGCGAAGTCAGCACTGTGCAGGTGCCGCTGCCCGCCATGGCATAGCCGACCGCAACAAATTGGCCGCCGCCATAGGCCACGCTCGCCAGCAGATTCGCCGTCCCGGAGGCGACGACCGGCCAGGCGAGGCCATCCGTCGAGCGCCGGATCATTCCGTCTTCCCCCACCGCGACATAGATCCCGCCACCGTAGGCGATGCCGCGCAGCGCCGGACCGGAATAAATGCGCCGCGTCCACGAGCCCGCATTGGCCGTGGACGAAGTAAAGACACAGCCGGCCCAGTCGGAGAGGCCGAAATCGTAGTCCTGGCCGGCGAGGAGAAACTGCGTGCCGTCCCAGACGCCGGCGAAGGCCTGCTGGTTGTTTCCGAGCTGCGTGGCCGTCCAAGTGAGGCCGTCCGTCGAGGTCGCCACCGGTCCTTTGAAAGTGGTGTAATCCTCGCCCACGGCGAGCACTTTGGTCGGGCTCGCAACGAGCGCTTTGAAATCCCCAATCGAGGTGTTCGCGCGCGCCGTCCAAGTCGTGATCGGGTCGGTGACGGTGACGCTCTTGGTCGCCTGCACGCTGTGGCCTTTCATATCCGAGACCGTCACTTTCACGGTGAAATTGCCACCGCTATTCCAGGCAAAGGCCGCGCTGGGATTGTTGTCGAAAGCGAAGCCCTGACCAAAGTCCCACACGTAGGCGAGCGGATCGCCATCAGCGTCCGTCGCCAGGGCCGTGAAGATGCAGCTCTGCCGCGCGGGCAGCGTGCTCGGGCCGGAAATGGTCGCGGTTGGCGCGACGTTGCCGGGAAACGGGCCGAAGTTCACGCGCACATCCAGATATTCACCCGGGGCGGTGCCGCCACGGGCGAGCGGGGTGATATGGAGATTGGCCGTGGCGTCTGTGTAGGTCCGTCCGATGGCGATGGAACCATCCGTCCGGTCGTCGGTCCCGGCCAGCGTGCCGGGCGTGGTGTCGAGCAGCCACGAGCGTCCCTGCCCAAGGCGTTTCCAGACGAGGGACGCGCCGGCCTTCAGCCAGGCGTTGGCAAACTGCCGCCTGTAGCTCAGCCAATAGTAATCGTCAGCCGCCCGCGTCAGCCGCAGTCCGCGGACTCCGGTCGTGGCCGCGTGATCGATGCGGTAGATGCGATAAATCGCGCTCCCGCCAGCCGTGGCGTCCGTCCATTCGCCCGCCGCCAACCAGTTCAGGCGCTGTTTGGCTTCCGCATGAAACACGCCCTCGGGCACCGGTCCGCCTCCCATGATGTCAAAAGGATCGCCGTATTCGACATTGGTGCCGGCGGAATCGACCGGGTTCGTGCTCCCGACCGGGGGCGTCCAAAAGCTCGAATGACCGAGCCCGTAGTTGTGGCCAAACTCATGCACATGCACGCCGGCGTCAGATGTGCCTTGGATCCAGAGATCCGAACCGCCCGCCCGTCCGGCATAGGTCAGCCCGCCGCTTTTCATGCCCGTGGAAACAAACCACACGCCCACGATGTCATAGGCCGCATAGTTGAAGCCCGGATTCGCGGCGAGATAGGCCGCCTTCGCGTCGGTGAGAAGCTGGGTGTTGCGGCTGTTCCCAACCGTGATTTCGGTCGCATAGTACGCCGAGGTCTGGGGCAGTCGGGTAACGGTCGCGGAAACGGTGCCTTCGATCCACGTCTTGCCGTAGGAAAAGTCGCGCACCGCATCCGAGACGGTCGTATTCAGGATTGCGCCGTAGGTGCCGGCATTGACCACGGGAAACGCCGGGTCCGGCTTGTCGGAAAAATCGCCGCGAATCATGAAGACCTTCTTCTTCGTCTCCGTCCAGGTGCTTGCGTAAATGTGGCTCTGCGCCACCGCCGCCTCCAGATTGAAACCCTCGCCCGACGCCCCGGGAGCTGGAGCGGCGAGAAAGAGCACACTCGCCCCGGCATGCGGTCCAGGCAGTTCGTCGAGCGCCCCGACCGCGGCGCTGAAACTCTCGAAAGTCGCGCGGTTTTCAAACTTGAAGATTTTCCCGCCCGCCAGCGTCGTGACCGTCTCCGCACCGAGCGGGCGACCCGTGGCAAAGTCCCGGTCTGCCTGCGGATTGGCCAGCGGATAAAGCGCCTCCGCCACCACCACCTCACGCGGTTCGAGGACGTGAAAAACTTCCTCCCGCAATGCCGCCACCCCGCCCAACCGGATGCCCTGCACCGGCGAGTTCTCTTTCGTCGCCAGCGCCTCCCGCCGGCCAAAGACATAGCTATCCAGCGCCGCGCGGCCGGCGATCTCCGTGAGTCGCACGACATCGCGAAACTTCTCTCCCGCCACCACCCGCGCCGCATCCGGCGAACCCGTCACGCAGACCGGCAGCACCCGGAAATGCGCGAGCGCGCTAAACGGCTCCTCGACCTGCGCCCGCACCTCCGGCGGCAATCCCCGCCACACCTCCAGCGTCACCGCCCGTCGCAGCGCCTCGCGCGGATCGCGCTGAATCAGCTCCGTCATGACCGCTCGCCGCTCGCCAGCCAGCCGTAACCCCTCCGCCAGCAGCACGTCCCGCGCGTCTGGCGCGGTAGCGGCAAAGGTCTGCTGCCAGTCCGCAAAACTCGCGAACGCGCGCCAATTTTTCCCGGACAAAACCGCCGGCACCGCCGTCTTTGCCTGGCCGGCATCCGCGGCCACCTCCCGCACTTCCCCAGCAGCAGCGGCAAGCTGAACCGCGGGCGCGCTGCCCGCCGGATTCGGCTTCCCGCGCAAGAACCAACCCGCGGCCGCAATCAGCAGAGCCGCGCAGAACAAGAAAAGGAGACGGTGACGTTGGATATTCAAGGGAGAGTGAAGGTGGAGACGCTCGCACTTTTAGCAGCTCTCCAGCGAGATCGCCTGAAAAAAACGTGTTGCGCGTTTGGCTTCACTCTCGCGAGCCGCCGGTACTCGCTCGCTTCCGGCGTTTTGGGGAATTGCTCCCCCCGCCGGCGTCGGGCATGATCCCGGCACCGTGCGCGCTGCCATCGAAGACTTCATCCTCTACCTGGCGACCGAGCGCGGGCTCTCGGACAATTACCAGATCTCGACCCGCCTCTCGCTGGAGGGTTTTACGTTTTGGCTGGAGCGGCGGAAACTCATCGCGGCGATGGGTGAGGCGGCGCTCAATCAACTGCTCGGCTCGGGCGCGGAACTGCCACCCTCCGAGGTGCTGCCGGGCGACGTCACCCTCCAGCAAATCGGCGATTATCTTGCGCACCGCAAGAGGCTCGGGCTGTCCGCAGCGTCGATCAAACTGATCGTCGTCGCGCTCAAGATCTTCTTCCGCTGGTTGCAGGCCCGGAGGCGTATCGCGCTCGACATCGGCGAAAACCTCCCGCTCCCGCGCACCGAGCATTACCTGCCGGAGACGATGAACGAACTCCAAACCGAGCAACTCCTCGAAGGCATCTCCGCGACCGCCCCGCGCGGCCTCCGCGACCGCGCCATCCTCGAACTGCTCTACGCCAGCGGCCTCCGCGTTTCCGAGCTGGTCAATGCGCGGCTCGAATTCCTAAATCTCGAAAACCGCATCATCCGCGTCGTCGGCAAAGGCGGCAAAACACGGCTCGTCCCAGTCGGCCAGAAGGCCTGTGCAGCCATCCGCGCCTATCTGGAAAAGGAACGGCCCGGCATGGTGAAAAAACGCACCGGCGGCGAAGTCTTTCTCTCCGCGCGCGGCACCAAACTCAGCACTGTCCGCATCTGGCAGATTGTGAAAGCCGCCGCCCGTCTCGCCGGCCTCGACCTGAACGTCTATCCACACCTCCTCCGCCACAGCTTCGCCACTCACCTCCTCAGCAACGGCGCCGACCTCCGCATCATTCAGGAACTCCTCGGCCACGCCGACATCTCGACCACCCAGATCTACACCCACGTCGATCAGCAGCGCCTCAAATCCATCCACCACCGCTTTCACCCGCGCGCAAAATGATGGGCGCTTCTCAGGATGCTGACGGGAGTACTGGCGCGCTGGCGCGCGGTGCGGAACCGGCAAATACGCGCAGGGCCGCGGCGAGCCTGGCATACGCCTCGATGAGCGCCGCGGCCTCCACCGGCACCGCCCCGGTGCGGCCCAGGCAGGCGGATTCTTCGAGCTTTTTGGCGGCGCTAAAAGCGGCCGGCGCTTGAAACTCACCGACCAGGCCTTTGAGGCCGTGCGCCGCTTGCTCGACGGCGCTGAGATCGAAGTTCTTCACGCCATCCTCCAGTATCGCGAGGAGCCGCGGCGCATCGACTTCCACGCAGAGCCGCACCATTTGACCAAGCATAACGCGATCGCCGCCGAGGCGTTCAAGCAGCGCGGCGGAATCAAACGGCTCACTCGCAACCGATGATGCAGGCTGTGCCACAAGCGCGGCGGACTTTTCAGCGACCACCGTCGCCGGAGTCGGTGGAGCCAGTTTTTCTGACAGGAGCAGATTGGGAACGACCGCCGCCAGGGCGGCGATGAGTTCATCGCGCCGCATCGGCTTGGCGACATAGCCATCCATCCCCGCGGCAAGACATTCCTCGCGGTAACCACGCATAACGTTCGCCGTCATCGCGATGATGGGGATGTGCCGGCCCGTGCCGCGCTCGCGCTGGCGGATCGCGGCGGTCGCCTCAAAGCCGTCCATCCGCGGCATCTGAGAATCCATCAGGATCACGTCGAAAGGCTCGCGATCAAGGTCTTCCACGGCTTCCGCGCCGTCGTGTGCGACCGTCACATGATGGCCCCACGATTCGAGATTCACGACCGCGAGGCGCTGGTTCACGGCGTTGTCCTCGGCGAGCAAAATGTGCAGCGGGCGCTGGAGCGGCACCGCGCCACCGCCCGGCACATGGCGTTTCCGCCGCTGGCCGGAGCCCAGCACGTCCACGATCGTATCCATGAGAGTGGACTGCTTGATCGGCTTCGCGATGTGCGCGCCGACGCCCAGCGCGGCGCAACGCGCGACATCCTCCGGGCGGTTCGATGACGTGAGCATGATGACCCGCGTCTCGCGCAGCGCCGGGTTTTCCTTCATCCGCTCCACGAAGCCGAAGCCGTCGATCTCCGGCATCATCATGTCCGTCACCACGAGCGCGATCGGCCGGCCCGCGCGCCCCGCAGCCTCCAGGGCGGCGAGGCCGGCCTCGGCGGAATCCGCGACGACGACCTCCATCCGCCAGCTCGTGAACAGTTCGCGCAGGATCAGCCGGTTCGTGGCGTTGTCGTCCACCGCGAGCACGCGCAAGTTTTCCAGCTCCGGCACGGGCACCTCCACCCGCGGCGTCTGGAGGCCGAAGCGGGCGGTAAAGATGAAAGTGCTCCCCTGGCCCGGTTCACTCGCCACCCGGATCTCGCCGCTCATCAAACCCACCAGTTGGCTGGTGATGGCCAGCCCCAGCCCGGTGCCGCCAAAGCGCCGCGTGGTCGAGGCGTCAGCCTGGGAAAAAGCGGAGAAGATCCGCTCCCGGGCGGCCGCCGGGATGCCGATGCCAGTGTCGCGCACGGCGAAGCGCAGCACGGCCCCGCCGGCGCACGCGCCGACGTTTTCCACGAGCACAGTGACCTCGCCGCGATCCGTGAATTTGAGCGCGTTGCCGACGAGGTTGACGACGATCTGGCGCAGCCGGTGCGGATCGCCAAAGAGCGCGTCCGGCACGTCGGGGCGGATTTGCAGCGCGAGTTCCAGCCCCTTCGCGCTGGCCCGAACGCCGAGTGTCTGCATGGTGTCGCCGAGGGTGTCGCGGAGGTCGAAGTCGATGTGTTCCAGATCGAGGCGCCCCGCTTCGATCTTGGAAAAATCGAGGATGTCGTTGAGCAGTTCGAGCAGCGATTCCGCGGAGCCTTTCACCATGTCGAGATACTCGCGCTGGCTTTCGGTGAGCTGGGTGTTCAGCGCGAGCTCGGTCATGCCGATGATGCCGTTCATCGGCGTGCGAATCTCGTGGCTCATCACCGCGAGAAAGTCCCGCTTCGCGCGGTTCGCGGCGTCCGCCTCGACGGCGAGGCGCTGGGCTTCGTCGGTTTTGACCTGGAGTTTCTCGTTGGTCGCGAGCAGCGCGAGGTTGCTTTCGACGAGCTTCTCGCGCGCGTGGCGCTGGGCGGCGATCATCTGCTGGAGAGCGCTGGCGAGCGTGCCGATCTCGTCCTCGCGCGGCGCCACCGTCACCCGCGCGTCGGTGTCATGCGCCTCGATGGCCCGCGCCGTGGCGGCGAGCGAGCCGAGCGGACGGGTGATGTCGCGGATCAAAAACCAACCCAGCCAGGAGACCGCGAGCAGCCCGGCTACACCCTGGGCGAGGGAGTACGCGATCTTGCGGCTCAGCCCGTCGAGGCGGTTCTGGATGAGGCGCGTGAGTTCATCGCTCACGCGCGCCGCGAACTGATAGTCGCCACCGAGCCGCGAGGTCATGGCCTGGGAAAAAGCGGCGGGGTCCATTTTTAAGAAACCGGTGGCGAGGACCTGACCCACGGGATCATCGTCGGAAATGCGGGTGGCGTCGGGAAGTTGCAATTGCGTGCCGGAGCCCTGCGCTCCGTCCATCGCCCTGCTAAGCGCTTCCTTCGCCCCGTCGCGCAGAAAGTCGATGAGGCTGACGATACCCCGCAATTCGTCCAGCGACTGGGCCGGAAGCCGATCGCCGGGCGGCGTGGCGGCAATGCAGGCCCAGGCGCGTCCGACCTGCTCGGCATGCTGCGGAAGCTGCCTGGTGAACAAATCCATGAAGTAGTAGCTGCCGAGATCAGGATCGAGGGTGAGTTCGGAGCGATCGGCAATCTCGCCGAGCAAGGACAGCGTTCGGCGGCTCACGGCGGTGGGCGCCTCGATGGTGGCCGCGGCGTCGGCGGGCGCTGCGGCCAGCAGGGCGCGGCAGTCGGCCGCGAGCGTGGGCCATTGACCCTCGAGTTTCAATTTGCGGCGCAGCCGCGCATTGACGGCGTCGAGGACGGCGAGGTCGCGCTCGAGGTCAGCGCCGGCCTCGGTGAAGTCGGCGCGCAACGCCCCGGAGCCCGCGGCCACGGCCGTGGCGAGACCGCGGCGGCGCTGGAGATCGCGCAGCAGGTCCAGCAGTGGCCGGCTGTATTCCACGCCGAGCAGTTCCTTTTTCGCCGCGGCCCTGCCGAGATTTTGCACGGAGGAAATCATCGCCCACGTCACGACGAGGAGCGGGAGGAGAAAGACCGCGCCAAGCAGCGTGAGCTTCTGCCAGACGAGGAGATTTTTCATCGGGCGGGATGAAGCCGGTAATGCGGCGCTACGGGCGGGCGAGTTCGTCGGTCACCGCGGCGAGGCGCTCGCGGACGCCGGGCGGCAGAGCTCGATGCAGCACGGCGAGCAGGAGTCCCGGACGCGTGAAAAGGCTGATGGCGGCTTGATGGCCATGCAGCGTGAAGTTTTGCAAAGCGCCCAGCGGCAGCGGGCCAGCGGCGCTCGCTGCGTCACTCATCCGGGCCGCGACGAGGTGCAACGCCGCGAGGTCGAACCCCTCCGGCAACTCTCCCCCAACCGCCGTTGCCCCGCGCCGCACCAAGGCACAGGCGGCGACGCCCGGCAACCCGGCGGCGTGGCGGCAGACCGCCGCGAGATCGAGAGATTCATCGGTCATGAAGAGCGGCTGGAGCACATCGAAATTGCGAGGCTCCGCAATCGCTGATGCCGGTGGCAACGTCTGATCGGTGTCAGTTTGAACTGGCGAGGCCTCGGCGGGCGCCGAAGACGCGCCGAGGATCGGCGGCGGGTGGACGATCATCGGACGCACCATGGGCGGCGGATGAATGCGGATACCGGCCGGAGCCGGGGCGCTTTCAGACAGTGCCGGATTTTCCGTGGCATGGCGCGGTTCCTCGGATGGTGGCATGGCGGCGGGTGGTGGGGTTGCAGATGGTAGAGCCTGGGCCGCGGTGGCGGAATCGCTCGACGCGACCGGATCTGGCTCTCGCTGATGACCGTCGCTTTCCGGCGAACCCGCTGGGACGATGACGACCGAGCGTAGCGTCGGGATAAAGACGGGAAGAGGAGGCGGCGCCGGAATCAGGGGTTCGTCGGAAGGTGGCGCGGCCTCATCAGGCGGCGTGGGTGCCGCGCCATCGGCGGGCTCGGACGGGTCGGGGGGATTTTCCAAAATCTCCTCGCCAGGCAGGGGCACCTTCACTCCATCGCGCGGCTCAAACGACTGCAGGGCGGGCGGCTGAACGGAGACGAAACGCCGCGCGCTGACTTCCATCTGGTCATTGTCAAACTGCCGCTCGATCGGCGCGGCGGCCAAAGTGATCCGCACGGCGAATGCGGATTCCGAGAATGGCGGCAAATCCATTGCTGAAGCCGATCCCGGAACGACCGGCAGACCGTCCACGGCAGGAGGCTTCGCGGAACGGCCCCGGAGCAGGCCGATTTGCTCGACCAGCTTCTGCAGTGGAAGCCGGATTTCCGAGTCGTCCTCGGGCGCGATTTCCCGCGAAAAAACATCCGGGCAGAGCGCGGCGATCCGCGAGAGCGACACGGCGGCGCGACCACGCGCGATGTCGGCGGAAAGGTCGTCCATGGAAAAGCGCAACTCGCGTTTTTCGTCGTGAAAACCAGCTCGCAGAAGCTGCGTGGGAATGCGTGACAGCACATCGCCGAGCGTGATGACAATCTCCCTCCGCCGTTCCTCAGCCAATGGCTTCCGGCCTGCGGGCGCGACCGGCCGGGTCGGCGGGTAGATCGTGCCGCCACCGCGCTGGACGAAATCTTTTGGCTGGAGAAATGCGCCTGGATCGGGTCCGGCGGCGGGGATTTCCCCGTCCCCACCGGTGGCCGCGGCAGCATCCCTCTCCCGCTCTCCCTCCCTCATCTTTTCTTCGTTTGGCTTTGGTTTGAAAAGGTGGTCGAGAAATCCCATGGGACGCTAGTGGTCGTCTGAGGTGCTCCTCAGAACTTCCTCCAACGTCGTAATTCCCTCCACCGCTTTGTCAATCCCAACCATGCGCAGGGTCTTCATGCCTTCGCTGATCGCCTGATTTTTGACCACCGCTGCCGAGGCCCGCTTGATGATCAGGCGGCGGATCTGCTCGGAAACGGGGAGCACCTCGATGATCGCGGCGCGGCCCATGTAGCCGCGGCGTTTGCAGCGGTCGCAACCCGCACCGTGATAGAAAGTGGTGCCTTCGTCCTCGATGCCGAGCCGCTGGAAAAGTTCCTTCTCCGGGTGAAATTCTTCGCGGCAGTTCGGGCAAATTTTGCGCACAAGCCGCTGCGCGCAGGTGAGCAGAATGGACGAGGCGATGAGGAAGGGCTCGATGCCCATGTCGTCGAGTCGAGAGATCGCGCCGGCGGCATCGTTGGTGTGCAAAGTCGAGAGCACCTGGTGGCCGGTGAGGGCCGCTTTCACCGCGATGTCGGCGGTTTCGTTGTCCCGAATTTCACCGATCATCACGATGTCCGGATCCTGACGGAGAATGGAGCGAAGGGCGTCGGCGAAGCTCAGACCAATTTCGGATTTTACCGCAACTTGGTTGATGCCCTGAAGCTGGTACTCGATCGGGTCTTCGACGGTGACGATGTTGTACTCGGGACTGTTGAGCTCGCTGAGCACGGAATAGAGCGTCGTCGTTTTACCCGAGCCGGTGGGGCCGGTGACGAGAATCATGCCGTGGGGGGCGTCGATGGCTTTTTTGAAAGTGCCAAGCGTGTACTCGTCCATGCCGAGTGCATCGACCGACGCGGAGAGCGCGCCCTTGTCGAGCAGACGGATGACGATTTTCTCACCATAGACCGTGGGGAGAATGGAAATACGCAGATCGACTTCCTTGCCCGAGACGCGGATGCGGAAGCGGCCGTCCTGCGGCAGGCGGCGCTCGGCGATGTCGAGGCCGGCGAGGATTTTGATGCGCGAGGCGATGGGCATCTGGAGGGCCTTCGGCGGCGAGCTGGCCTCGATGAGCGAGCCGTCCACCCGGTAGCGCAACCTGAATTGCTTCTCAAACGGTTCGAGATGGATATCCGAAGCCTTTTCCTTGAGCGCCTGGACGAGGATGAGGTTGACGATTTTGACGACGGGCGCGTCTTCGCTTTCCACCGCGAGCCGGTCGAGGTCGATCTCCTCGCGGTTGATTTTCACCTCCTCGACGTTGGCGGCATCCTGCGCGGCGTCTTTCAGCACCTGGTCCATTGCGGCACTCGCGCTGCCCACGCCGCTTAGCGCCTCGGTCACGCTGCGCTCGGTCGTGATCATCGGCACGATCTCGAGCTTGGTCCGCTGCCGCAGATCGTCGAGCGCGAGCACGTTCAGCGGATCGGCCATCGCCACAAAGAGCTTGTTCCCGAGACGGCACACCGGCGCGAGCTTGTACTGGCGGGCCATTTCCTTGGGCACGAGGTCAGCGACCTCCTCCGGCACGCGCACTTTGGAAAGGTTGATCGGCGGAACGTCGAGGCAGCGGCCCATGGAGATGACCATGTCCTGCTCGGTGACAAACTGTTTGTCGGTCAGCAATTTGAGCAGGCGGCCGCCTTGCTTTTTTTGCATTTCCGTGGCTTCCGCGAGCTGGCTCGGGAGGAGGATGCCGTCCTCTACGAGGACATCCGCGATGCGTTCACCGAAGGATTTGATACTCATTTTTCGAGCCGGTAGGTCTCGCCCAGCACCTGCAGGATCGCGCTCGGCGAGGCGAGGTGCCATTGCACGTTATAGTCGAGGAGTTGCTGCACGGCTTCTTTGCCGAGCGCGTCAAAGGGATTGGCCATCGCGATCATCACCGTGCGGCTCATCATGTCGAAAGGCACGATCAGGCGCCCGATGGTCAGGCTCTCCGGCAGCATGCGGACGATCGAACGGTCGATGTCGTAATAACCGAGCGGGGCAAAGGCAAACTTCGAGCGGTCGAGGATGCCGCTGAGCAGGGCATCCATTTCATACGAACCGCGGCGGCAGATCTCGTCGATGAGCGAAAGCGCGGGGACATTTGGCGCGAGCTCTTTATTTTTCTTATGCACGCGCTCCATCGCCGAACTCACGATCTCTTCGGTCACGAGGCGGTGCTGGATGAGAAACTTCGCCAGCGCCTCGTTGCCGTCATCACCCAACATGAGGTTGATCGCGAGCACATTATCGTGACGCCCGTTAGCCGGACTGCCATCGGCGCGCAACGTCGCCGGCGTGGTCATAAGCGTGCCGGTCTCCGAAACGACCGTCTTAAAATCCAGATCGATGCCGCTCGGCGGCGCGATCGTCCCGGGCGTGGCGCCTTGGGCGGGCTTGAGCTGGCCGCTTTTCTGCAGCTTCTCCTCAACCTCGCCCAGGGCCGCGATGATCTCCGGGCTATCCGGGGTCTTTTGCAGAATGCCCTCGTATTCCAGCATCGCCGCCGAAAACTGCCCGAGCTCCGCATAGGTATCCGCAAGCCGGTGCGCGACACTCAGCGACTCCTCATGCTTGCCCACGCGCTGGTAGGCGTCCTTCAAAATTTCCATCGACTGGCAATCCTGGGGATTGGCCTGCGTGATGACCTCAAACATCTCGATGGTCTGGTGAATCTGCTCCTGCTCTTCGGAGATATTCTGCGTCGGAGTGGCGGCAAGATGCATAGGCAGTGCTCGTTTTAGCTAAAAGCGTGCCTCCCCGTGACGGTGTCCGAAAAATGAGAGCAACCGGTGCGGGAAAAACTCGTTGCGCCCGGCGCGAGGTTCCCTTATACGGCCCGCGTGAAATTTTTTCAGCACTGGTGGCACATCTAAAGACGGGCTCGCGTCCGGCGTAAAATCAACGCCGGCGCAGTCGTCGCCATCCGCGCGCCGCACTTCCTCCGCCCGACGATTCCCGCAAGGATCGCCGGGCATTTTCGTTTCTCACCAAAATCCACGCCATGACTCTCCCACCGCTCAAATACAATGCCGACGGCCTCATCCCCGCGATCGTCCAGGACGCAAAAACGCACCGCGTGCTGATGATGGCGTGGATGAACGCGGCGTCGCTCGAGGCCACCCTGCGCGCCGGTTGCATGAACTACTGGAGCCGCTCGCGGCAGAAATTCTGGCTCAAGGGCGAAACCAGCGGGCACACCCAAAAGGTCGTCCGCTGGGCCGCCGACTGCGACGCCGACACGCTCCTCTTCGAGGTCGAGCAGACCGGCGGCGCGTGTCACACGGGCTACGAGAGCTGTTTCTTTCAGACGTTCACGCCGGATGGAACGCCAGTGGAAATCAGCGAGCAAAAACTTTTCGATCCGGCGCAAACCTACGCTGCCAAATAACATGAACACGCCTTTAAAACCGTCGCTCGCGGAGTTCCGCGAGCTGGCGAAACGCGGGAATACCCTCCCGATTTATACTGAACTTATTGCCGACGCCGAGTCGCCGGTCTCCGCCTTCCAGAAGATCGACGACGGCGGCTACTCGTTTCTTTTCGAATCCGTCGAGAAAAGCGACCAGGCCGGGCGCTATTCGTTCGTCGGCGCGCAGCCGCGCCTCACGTTTGAGAGCCGCGGGCGGACGATTCGCATTGTTGAAGATGGCGTCGTCCGCGAGTTCGAGACCGCGCGCGATCCGCTGCACGAACTCGAAACACTGATGCAGCGCTTCACCTTCGTCCCCTCGCCCGCCTTGGAGGAATCAAGGTTCGCGGGCGGTGCCGTCGGCTATCTCGGCTACGATATGGTGCGCTTTTTCGAGCCGATCATCGCCGCACCGCCACCTGACCAACTCGGCCTGCCCGAGAGCTTTTTCTTCCTCGCGGAGACCGTCCTCATCTTCGACCACCGCACCCGCCGCCTGCGCATCGTCGCCAATGCCTTCGTCGAAAACGACCCCGACGCTGCCTACGCCGTCGCCGCGGAAAAGATTGCCGCCCTCGCCGCGAAGCTGAACCAGCCCACGCATCTCCCGCCCATTTACGTCGATCGAGAGTCCGCGCCCATCACCCCTACTGCCAACACCACGCGCGACGAATACATGCAGATGGTCCTCGACGGCATGGAGTACATCCGCGCCGGCGACATCTTCCAGTTTGTGCCGTCGCAGCGTTTCGAGACCGACTACACCGGCGACCCGCTGACGCTCTACCGCGCGCTCCGTTTCGTGAATCCGTCGCCTTACATGTTCTGCCTGAAATTCGCCGGCCAGTTTGCGCTCGTCGGCAGTTCGCCCGAAGTCCACGTCCGCGCCATCAACGGGCGCATCGACATCCGCCCCATCGCCGGCACGCGCCGCCGCGGCGCGAATGCCGCCGAGGACGAAGCCAACGCGGCCGAACTTCTCGCCGACCCGAAGGAACGCGCCGAGCACCTCATGCTCGTCGATCTCGCGCGCAACGACGTGGGCCGCGCCGCCGAGTTTGGCAGCGTGCAGGTCAGCGACTTCATGACCGTGGAGAAATACAGCCACGTCATGCACATCGTCTCCAACGTCCACGGCACCCTGCGCCCCGACCGCACCGCCTACGATGTGATGCGCGCGACCTTTCCCGCAGGGACCGTCAGCGGCAGCCCGAAAGTGCGCGCCATGCAGATCATCAACCAGCTCGAGAAAAGCAAACGCGGCGTCTATGCCGGTGCCGTCGGCTACTTTGGCTTCGACGGTCACAGCGACTCCTGCATCGCCCTCCGCACCGTCGTGCTGAAAGACGGCAAAGCCTTCGTGCAAGCGGGCGCAGGCATCGTCGCCGACTCATCGCCCGAGTCCGAACACCAGGAGTGCGTCAACAAAGCCATGGGCATGATGGCCGCCATCGCCCGCGCGAAACAGATCCAGTGACCCCGACCTATGCTTCTCGTCATCGATAACTACGACTCGTTCACCTATAACTTGGTGCAGTATTTCGGCGAACTCGGCGCTGACCCGTTGGTGAAAAGGAACGACGAAATCACGCCCGACGAAATCGCCGCGCTCCAGCCGGAACGCATCGTCATCTCGCCCGGGCCCTGCACGCCGAATGAAGCCGGCATCAGCAACGAAGTCATCCGCCGCTTCGGCCCCACCATTCCACTGCTCGGCGTCTGCCTGGGGCATCAGTGCATCGGCCATGTCTTCGGTGGCGATGTCGTCCGCGCGGGCCGGCTCATGCACGGCAAGACCTCGCCCATCCTGCACCACGGCACCGGCGTCTTCGCCGGTCTGCCCAATCCCTTCGACGCCACCCGCTACCACTCGCTCCTCGTCCGGCGCTCCACCTTTCCCGCCGCCCTTGAGATCACCGCCGAGACCGCCGAGGGCGAAATCATGGGCCTGCGCCACCGCGAGTTTTCCATCCACGGCGTCCAATTCCACCCCGAGTCCATCCTCACCCTCCAGGGCAAACGCCTCCTGCAAAACTTCCTCACGATCTAGTTTTCATCGGCAGCTTGCACGAGGTCTTCGTTCCGAAACTGAGTTTCGAAATGAGAGCGATAAATCGGGCACCGCTGGAAATCACTCTCGCTCAGGAGCGGGCGGGCGTCAGGCTCCGGCACCGGACTTTGAATGAGGCCACTTCCACATCCGGGACGCTATTGCCGACGCGGAGGAAGAGACCCTTGATCCTTTGACCTGAGGAGGCTGGGACGAAAGTTTTGCGCTTGCGATAAACGCGGCGCAAAGCTGAAACGGAAAGGCGGCTCGCCCATGAAAATCACGTTTCACCCCAGCACTCCCACGCGCGGCGGCGCTGACTGACCATGCCCGGCGAATTCATCTTTGGCCGCGGTACCTTGTGCATGTGGGATGACGAAAAGGGCTTTGGGTTCATCGAGCCGCAGGAGGGAGGGGCGGATGTGTTTGTCCACATCACGGCCTTCGGGGACCGCAGCATCCAGCCGGCAGTCGGCGCGCTCATCATCTACCGCCGGATCACCGATGAACAGCGGCGCCCGCGCGCCATCAAGGCCCGGCTGGAAAGCGCCGCGCCGGAATCCGGGCCGACGTTTGCGCCGCTGGCGAAGGGGGAGATCGAAGTCCTCGCGCCGCGCCGGGTTGTTCAGCGCCGCCGGCCGGAGCGTTCCGGCGGCTGGTCCGAACCAAAGGTGAAAGCCGGCTGGGGAGTCGCCATCTTCCTCGGCCTGCTGGCGGGTGTGGCGGCGTTCGGTTTCGTGTCGGCGTGGGTGCCGGCGCTCTACGCGGTGATGAGCAGCGTCACCTTCACCGCCTATTACGCGGACCAAAACCGCGCCAAAAACCAGGAGTGGCGCATCGCCGAAAACACCCTCCATCTTCTCGAACTCCTCGGCGGCTGGCCCGGCGCGCTCCTCGCCCAGCAATGGCTGCGGCACAAGACGGCGAAGGTTTCCTACCAAGTCATCTTCTGGCTCATCGTCGCCGCCCACGTCGTCTTGTGGGCGTGGTTCGCGCTCCGCCAGACCGGCGGGCTCTGACGCGACGCCCAACACGCGTCGCCCCCTTTCGCCTTCCCTGGTCAAGGGGGGCCTGGGCTCGACTTTGGCCAGGCGACTGGCGCGATGGGGCGGCGAATTTTCGGCGCGTCGCTTGACCGCTCGGGGACGCCCGCTAATCTGCCGCCCTCGCCCGACCCGCGACCTGCGTGAAGCACCACAAACCCACCCACGAGTGCGGCGTTTTCGCCGTTTTTGGCCACCCCAACGCCGCCGTCCTGACCTACTACGGTCTCTTCGCCCTGCAGCATCGTGGGCAGGAAAGCGCGGGCATCGTCACCGCCAGCGGGGCCAACACGGCCTTCAACCGCCACGTCGCCATGGGCCTCGTTTCGCAGGTCTTTACACCGCCCGATCTCGAGCGGCTGAAAGGCACGCGCGCCATCGGCCATGTGCGCTACTCGACCACGGGCTCGAGCAACCTGACCAACGCCCAGCCGCTCATGGTCAATTGCGCCCGCGGCCAACTGGCCATCGGCCACAATGGCAACCTCGTGAATGCCGCCCTGCTCCGCGACGAACTCGAGGAGCGCGGTTCCATCTTCCAAACGACCGTCGATAGCGAAATCATCCTGCATCTCCTCGCGCAGCCCATGGAGAGCAACGGCATGCTCGCGGCGCTGCGCAAGATCCAGGGCGCGTTTTCCCTCGTGATGCTGACCGAGCACCAGATCATCGGCGTGCGCGATCCCTTCGGCTTCCGGCCGCTCGCCCTCGGCAAGCTCGACGGCGCCTACATCCTCTCGTCGGAAACGTGCGCCTTCGATCTCATCCACGCGGAATTCATCCGCGAGATCGAGCCCGGCGAGGTCGTGATCATCGATGAAAACGGCGTTCGCTCGGAGTACCCCTTCATGACAGAAAAGCGGGCGTTCTGCATGTTCGAGTACGTCTATTTCGCGCGACCGGATTCGATCATCAATGACATCAACGTGGCCCGCGTGCGCACGGCGATGGGCCGGGAGCTGGCGCGCTTGCACCCCGTCGAGGCCGACCTCGTGGTGCCCGTGCCGGATTCGGGCAACTACGCCGCGCTCGGCTTCGCCGAGGAGCTGGGCATCGCCTACAACCACGCCTTTGTGCGCAATCACTACATCGGCCGCACCTTTCTCCAGCCGACTCAGCTCATCCGCGACTTCAACGTCCGCGTGAAGCTGAATCTCATTAAGGAAACCGTCGCCGGAAAGCGCGTCGTGGTTGTGGATGACTCGATCGTCCGCGGCACGACCGCGCGGGCGCGGGTGGTGAACCTGCGAGAGGCCGGTGCCAAGGAAGTCCACATGCGGATTTCCTGCCCGCCGCACAAGCACGCCTGCCACTACGGCATCGACTTTCCAGATCCGGAAAAGCTCCTCGCCAATCAATGCACGCTCGAGCAGATCCGCGAGTATCTCGGCGCGGACAGTATCGGCTACCTCGACATGCCCGGGATGGTGCGGGCCACCGGCCAGAGCGAGAAAAGCTTCTGCCTCGCGTGCTTCAACGGCGACTACCCCGTGCCCGTCGATCCGACGCTCGACAAGTTCATCATGGAGCGCCGCCAGAACCGCCGCGACCTCCTCGTCCCCGACGAGCACCCGGAGCTGTTCGACAAGGTGTTCTAGCTCGGATCAACGCCCGCGAGCGGGCGCGGCTCCTTGTCTGGCATAAAAGTGTGGTACCACGCCCACCCGGCCATTCCCGCCGGGAAAAATACCAGGACCAAGTCCACAGCTCCCACACCCCGGCGGCCGAAGAGATTGTAAGCTATCCGTTCAGGCCAAAACAGGCGCACGGACGCAACATGTTTCGCCGCCAATCGGCGCAAATCATCCTGCCGTTGGAGATATAAATCATGCCAGCCAACGATCGCCATGCAGGTAAAAAGAACCGCGCCCATTCCCCTCATCATTCGATCCCCCCAAGGCTTATCCAGACCTGCCGAACCGCCTTTTTTCCTCCGTGCCACATGGATCGCAAGCCACCACATCAAAACAAAAGCAATCCCTCCCGCCATGATATAGAAGATGGTCGTATCCATATCTCCTAGCCCACGACTAATACCGGCTTCTCACAAGGCAGAAAACGGTCAGTCGGGCAGCGACTGTGGAGGCCTTTGTCGAGGGGCTCGACCTGGCGGCGTGCGGCTTTGCCCGCACCGAGGCGGCGGACACCAGCCGGCCGCCCTTTGCGCACGCCGATCTCTTGAAGCTCTACCTTTGGGGTTATCTCAACAAGGTGCGCTCCAGCCGCCGGCTGGAGCTCGAGTTGCGGGCGCAACCTCGAAGTGCTCTGGCTGCTGCGCAAGTTGCAGCCCGACTTCAAGACCATCGCCGATTTTTTGCCTCTCGTTCCCAAAGTTAGCGCAGCGCTTTGGGAACGGACGAGTGAGGCGAAAGGGAGCAACGGCGGCGGGGGAAAATGTCGCCGCTCGTTGCGCGCACCGCGCTGGGCAAACCGCAAATTGCAAAGGCCGCAGCCCACGGCATACTCCGCGGGCATGAGCGCGCTTTCGAGTCACCGCAATTTCGTCACCGTGGTGGAATATCTCCACGACGAAGAACGCTCCGACGTGAAGCACGAGTATCTCAATGGCCTCGTCCACGCGATGGAGGGGGGCACGCTGGGCCACGACGCGATCGGGCTGAACGTGGCGAGCGCCTTGAAGACCCGGCTCCGCGGCCTGGGGTGCCGGGCGCATGGTTCGGACGCTCTCGTCCACCTCGCCCGCCAAGGCGACGAACGCTACTACTACCCGGATGCCTCGGTGACCTGCGGCCCCTTTGATCCTGCGGCCCGCGCGATCGAGGAGCCGGTGGTGGTTTTTGAAGTGCTCTCGCCCTCGACTGCGCGGATCGACCGCACGGAAAAGAAGGAGGCTTATCTCACCTGCGCCAGCCTCCAGCATTATGTCCTCATCGAGCCGGAGCGCGTGGAGGTGACGATTTACACGCGCGCTGCGGAGGGCTGGGCGACGACGATCTACCACGAACTCACCGACACCCTTCCGCTGCCCGCCATCGAGACGAGCTTGCCGTTGGCGGAGATTTACGAAGGCTGAGCGGTTCGCCAGGGAGCGGGCATCCCGGATGGGCCGAGTGCGGGGAAGCCCCTTGACCTCGCCGGGGCCGCCGGTAGCCTCGCGGCCCTTTCGCACACCCAAAATCCCATGGCCTCCCAATCACCCGCGAAACCATCGAAAAAAGCCTACGCCGCCGCCGGGGTGGATGTGGACCTCGGCAACCGCGTGAAGAGCGGCATCCACGCGCTGGTCAAGGGCACGCACGGGCCGGAGGTGCTGGGGAAGATCGGTGGGTTCGGCGGGCTGTTTCGCGCGAATTTCAAGGGGATGAAAGATCCGGTGCTCGTCTCGAGCGTGGATGGCGTCGGCACGAAGCTGAAGCTCGCCTTTGCCGCAGGCCGGCACGACACGGTGGGGCAGTGCCTGGTCAATCATTGCGTCAATGACATCGCGGTGGTCGGTGCGCGGCCGCTCTTCTTTCTCGACTACATCGGTGGCGAGCGGCTGGAGCCCGCGGTCTTTACACAGCTCATCAAGGGCTTTGCCAAAGCCTGCAAGGAAGCGGGCTGCGCGCTCATCGGCGGCGAGACGGCGCAGATGCCGGGAATGTACCAGCGCGGGGAATACGATCTCGCCGGGACCATCGTCGGCGTCGTCGATCGGAAGAAGGCGCTCGACGGTTCACGGATCAAAGTCGGCGACGTAATCATCGGCCTCGCCTCGAACGGGCTGCACACCAACGGCTATTCACTAGCGCGCAAAGTCCTCTTCGAGCAGATGGGCCTGAACCTTTCGAGCAAACTTCCTGGCGTCGCCAAAACCGTCGGCGACGAGTTGCTACGCGTGCATAAAAACTACCAACCGCTCCTTGCGTCGTTGCCTGAAGGTCTGGTGAAAGGCCTGGCCCACATCACCGGCGGCGGCCTGCTCGACAATCTCCCGCGCGTCCTGCCGAAAACCACCGACGCCGTGATCGACACCCACTCGTGGAAAGTCCCCGCCATTTTCCAGCATATCCGCGACGGTGGAAAAATCGATCCGACCGAGATGTATCAAGTTTTCAACATGGGCATCGGCATGGCCGTGGTCGTCGCGGGAGCGGACTGGGAGAGAGCGCTGAAGCTGACCAACGGCCGCGTCATCGGCGAGATCGAGAAGGGGAGCGGGAGCGTGCGGCTGGAGTTCTAAGTCACGCTCGGCATATTTCCATTGTCACCCTTGCGGGGCTTCGCTAAATCCTCGCCCCACTTATGAAGCGCATTTTCGTTCCGGCATCCTTGGCAGTAACCCTCGCACTCTTCAGTGCGTGCGAAGACAACCCACCCCGTCAGCCCGTGAAAAAGGGCGGCTTTCATCCGACCAACACGACCACGCAAACCGTGACGACGCATGAACCTTCCGAGCCGGACACGAGGCCGGAGAGGCCCGCGCCGCCCGTCGAGCCCACGGTCAATCCCGTGCCCGAGCAGCCGAAGCAGGTCGGCGAAGTGCCCTACGGCAAGAACGTCCCCGGCAAGCCCGGCTTCGTCACCAGCCCGTTCAGCCCCTACAGCGGCTACATCGATGTGCGCGGCTTTCCGCCCGGCACCGAGGTGAAGGATCCGTATTCGGGCAAGACCTTCCTCGTCCCGTAGGGGAAAGGCGGAAGGCGGGAGGCGGAAGGCGGAAGTGAATGGTGAGGCCCGTTGGGGCTTTTTTCACCCTCACCATTCTCTTCCGACTTCCGCCTTCTTTCTTCCGTCTTTCCCATGAAGTCCCTCGCCATCCTCGGTCCCGGCCTGCTCGGGGGCTCCATTGCGCTGGCGGCGCGGCGGGCCGGCGGCTTCCGCACGGGGCTGTGGGCGCGGCGGGCGGAGGCGGTTGCAGAGATTGCGGCGCTGGGCCTCGCGGATGCGGCTTCCACCGATCTGCCGGCCATCGTGGACGCGGCGGACATTGTCGTGCTCTGCGTGCCGATCGGCGCGATGCCTGCCGTGGCGCGCGATATTGCCGAAATCATTTCTCCGCGCACCATCGTCACCGATGTGGGCAGCGTGAAAGCGTCGATCGTCGCGGAACTCGGCGCGATCTTTCACGAGCGCGGGCGTTTTGTCGGCAGCCACCCGATGGCCGGTTCCGAGCAGACCGGCATCCGTGCTGCGCGCGCCGACCTGTTCGACGGCGCGGCCTGCATTCTCACACCCGCTGCCGGCTCCGATGCGTCCGCCGTCACGGAGTTGCACGCCTTTTGGCAGACGCTCGGCTGCCGCGTCCTCGAAGTGGCCCCCGCCGAGCACGATGAAATCGTCGCCCTCGTCAGCCACCTGCCGCATCTCCTCGCCGCCACGCTCGTCCACACCGTCCTCGCGAAAAACGCGCACGCCTTCGAGTTCAGCGGCCCGGGCTTCCGCGACATCACCCGCGTCGCCGCCGGTCCGCCAGCCATGTGGGCGGAGATTTTGCGCACGAACCGCGACGCCGTCCGCAACTCCGCGGAAGCGCTCATTGAAAAACTGCGCGAAATCCTCACACTCCTCGACCGCGACCCACCGATGACCGAGTTCCTCACCCAAGCCAAAGCGCAGCGTGATCGCCTGCCGCCCCTCAAATAAACGATGTCCGACTGGAAAATCCGCCGCGCCCCCACCATCCAAACCGAGCTCGAAGTCCCTGGCGACAAGAGCATCTCGCACCGCGCCGTCATGCTCGCCGCGATGAGCAACGGTCCGTGCGTGATCAAAGGCTTCCTGCCCAGCGAGGACTGCCAGGCCACCGTCAGCGCCCTGCGCGCGCTCGGCGTGAAGATCGAAGTCGCCGACGAAACCACGCTCATCGTCCACGGGGTGAAGCGCGCCTTCACCGCGCCGAAGACCGAAATCGACTGCGGCAACTCCGGCACCACCATGCGCCTCCTGGCCGGACTCCTCGCCGGGCAGCCCTTTCGCAGCCGCCTCATCGGCGACGCCTCACTTTCGAAACGCCCCATGCGCCGCGTCATCGAACCGCTCGCCCTCATGGGTGCGAAGCTCACCGCCGAGGGCAAGGATGGCCGCCCGCCGCTCCTCATTGAAGGCGCGAAGCTCAAGCCCATCGCCTACACCAGCCCCGTCGCCAGCGCGCAGGTGAAAAGTGCCGTGCTCCTCGCCGGCATGTTTGCCAAAGGCAAGACCAGCGTCACCGAGCCCACCCAGAGTCGCGACCATACCGAACGCATGCTCGAGTACTTTCTCGTGCGTCCGCAGAAGCAGGGCCTCACCGTCTCCCTCTTCGGCGGGCAGACCCCCGAGTCCCGCGAATTTCAAGTGCCCGGCGACATCTCCAGCGCCGCTTTTTGGCTCGCCGCCGCCGCCGCCCAGCCGCACTCCCGCCTGCTCGTCAAAAACGTGGGCCTCAACCCCACCCGCACCGGCGTCCTCGCCGTCCTCATCCGCATGGGCGCGGCCATCCGCGAGATTGTGGAAACCGATCAGGCCGAGCCCCTCGGCATCATCGACATTCAGGGCGGCCGCCTGCGCGGCACCGAGATTCGCGGCGCGGAGATCCCCAATGTCATCGACGAAATCCCCATCCTCGCCGTCGTCGCCGCCCTCGCCCAAGGCAAGACCGTCATTGCCGACGCCAGCGAACTTCGCGTGAAGGAAACCGACCGCCTCGCGGCCATCGCCATGAACCTCCGGGCCATGGGTGCCCAGATCGCCGAGACCGAGGACGGCTTGGAAATCCTCGGCGGTGTCCCGCTCCGCGGCGCGCGGCTCGACAGCTTCGGAGACCACCGCATCGCCATGGCCTTCGCCGTCGCCGGGCTTTTCGCCGAGGGCGAGACCACGATCACCGGCACCGAGTGTGTGAACACCTCCTACCCCGGTTTTTACGACACGCTCCAGCGCCTCCTCCTCGAACCGCCCGAGCACCAGACCCACGTCATCACTTCGCTCCCCACTCACTGAGCCTGTGGCCGCGCACCTCGTCATCGCCATCGACGGACCCGCCGCCTCCGGCAAAAGCAGCGTCGCCCGAGCCCTCGCCCGCCGACTCGGCTTCATCTATGTCAATACCGGCGCCATGTATCGCGCCGTCACCTGGCTCGCCGTCTCCAAAGGCGTCCCCACCGCCGATGCCGGGCGCGTTCACCAACTCCTGCACTTTACCGAAATCGAGTGCGGCGTCGCCAACGGCGAATCCACCATCCGCCTCGACGGCCTCGACCCCGAGCCGCACCTCGTCTCCGAGGAGGTCAATGCCAACGTCTCCGCCATCGCCACCATCGCCGAAGTCCGCCGCGTTCTCGTCGCCAAACAGCGCGCCTTTGCCCGCGACCACGACATCGTCATGGAAGGCCGCGACATCGGCAGCGCCGTCTTCCCCGATACGCCCTACAAATTTTACATCGACGCTTCCCCCGAAGTCCGCGCCCGCCGCCGCGCCGCTCAAGGCCTCCAGGACAGCGTCGCCGCGCGTGACAAAGTCGATTCCACCCGGCGCACCTCACCGCTGATTATCGCCGAAGACGCCCACGTCATCGACAGCTCGAACCTCACTGTCGATGGCGTCGCGGGCGAGATCGTCGGACGCTTGAAAATGAAGGGCCTTAAAATCACCGAGCGGCCCTTGCTGGTTGCGGAGTAATCGCGCCGCACCTTCCGCATGGGAGTCCATTACCAGACCTTCTATCGTCTCGCGCAGTTCCTCTCCCGCACCCTCTTCGACTACCGCATCGTCCACCGCGAACGCATCATCGAGGAAGGCGGTGCCATCCTTGCGATGAACCACGAGAGCTACCTCGACCCGCCTCTCGCCGGCATCGCCTGTCACCGCGAGATTCACTACCTCGCCCGCAAAACCCTCCTCGACTGGCCTCTCCTCGGGCCCATCCTCCCGCACCTCAACGTCGTCCCCGTCGATCAGGAACGCGCCGACATGAGCGCGCTCAAGACCGTCATTAAACTCATCCGCGCCGGCCACTCCACCGTCATCTTTCCCGAGGGTTCCCGCACCCTCGACGGCGCGTTTGGTCCCGCCCTCCCCGGCCTCGGCCTCGTCATCGCCAAAACGCTCGCCCCTGTCGTCCCAATGCGCATCTTCGGGGCTCGCGAAGCTTTCCCGCGCGGTGGAAAACCGCGCCTCTTTACCCCCATCACTCTCGTCGTCGGCGAGCCTATTTTCTTCACCAAAGCGGACCTCAACGGCGCCGGCCGCGACCTCTACCAGCGCCTCAGCGAACGCGTCCTAGAGCACATCTCCGCCATCCGTTTGGAAGACTGTAACTAGAGCGTGGATGCACGTTCACGTTCGCCACCTGTAGAGGCGGCTCTCTGCGCAGGTGCCGCCTAGGGGGTGGCGCAGGCGGCACGTCCCGGACAGAGCCGCCTCCACATCGCCGCAGGCTACGTTGGGAAAGTGGATGACACGCTCTAGTTCCAGCAGCCCAAGCTGGCGCAAATGCGCTGAAAAAGTTTCCGCCCCATTCGTCAATTCAAGGAGGGTTTAAGAAGGGTGATTGACGCGCGGTCAAAGTTTTAGAACAGGTGCGTCATGGAAACAGACCCACCCATACGTGAAAAATGCCGGTGGAAGAGCCGAGATTCTAAAGCTGAATCTACTGTTTCGATTGCGACCATCACCCGTCGGCCTGCATCGGGATGCAGGCCTCCTCAACAAATGCGGTTGACCCTGCGGAGCCAGGCGGCAATCTCCGCCAATGCATGCACCTCTCCCCACGCTGCGATCGTTCATCGAGCGGTCGATACATTTGCTCGCGCTGCTCGTCACGATGTTTCCCTGGAGGCCGTGCGCAGCGGCGGCACCGGTAGTAAGCAATGTTGATGCATCCCAACAGCAGGGCTCTAAGCTCGTCGACATATTCTACGATCTTCTCGATACCGACAGCGCCAAGGTCCGTATCTCGGTTCAAATTTCGAGCAACGGCGGAACGACGTGGACGGTCCCATCTGTGAGCCTGAGCGGGACGGGTTACGGCGAGAATGTGACACCGGGTCGCGGGTTGTGGATTCGCTGGAATGCCGGGGCCGATTGGAACGGCAACATTTCGAACAGCGTCAAGTTCCGCGTCATCGCCGATGATGCCCCACTGTTCTTCAGCATTAATAATAAGACCGGACCATCTTTCGATGTCCAGAAGGGATCCACACTCACGCTGCGTTGGAGTGCGACTGACACAGTCATCCGCTGCGACGCTATACAAGGATGGATTCAGCCTGACATCGGTACCAGTGGCACGCACACGCTGATCGCGAGCGTTACTCGAACTTATACTATTACGGCAACCACAGCGCTTGGAACATTCAGCAAAAGCATCCTCGTGAGAGCGATGAGTTTTGGTGAATTTTGAGCAGCTCATTTTCGGCATATGCATACTGCCACTTATCGGTCTCGAAGTTTTGGACGCAGTAGCGATTCTCTCCGCTTCTTCAATCATCCATCGCGCTACAGCCAACCTGACTCTTAACGCATGCGACATTTTCTTTTGACCGTCCTATGGGGACTCGGGATCTTTGCTCCAATAGCCAAAGGCGAGATTGGCACGCGCGATTCCCCAAATGTGACCGTCGATACGCGGGTCAATCAACCCACGATCACGGTGACGATGCACCGGGCGACGGCTGATGTGCTAGAGAACCGGATCGAGACGGCGGGCATTGATGAGTTTCTGCGCGTGAAGGGAACCGATCGCAGTAAGCTGGCTGCTCAGCCGATTCTTCCGGGAATATTGAATCCTCCGCAGGTTGGAGGGGCAGTCGCCAAAGCCGGTCTGGTTGCCGACGGCGTAACGCCGTTGCTTTTCAAATTCTCGCCTCAAACCCCGCCGGTCGTGTCGAGCACTACCTACGATATTGAAATCCGCCAAATAGCCGCTGGTTTGTTTCAAAATGGTGCCTCTCTCACTAACAGGAAACTGCTCACTCTGCGAGGAGGTGCGTTTATCCGCAGTTCTCAATTCACCCTCGACGCTGCCAACCAAAACGCGTTTGCAGTGATCGAACCCATCGATCCATCTGACATCGACACACGCGGATACTACGACGCGTTCGGAACTGCGGCGGTGATTTGCCATCTGGAGGTGCGGGATGCTGTCACGCACCGTTTGATGGCGCGGTATGAGTTTGGCATTCGCAAGCCGCCGATTGTGCTGGCGCATGGTTTCAACGCAGACGCTGGAACGTGGGCCGACGATTTCAAGGCGGTCCTTAAGTCGGCGCGAGGACCAAATTTTGTCATTCCCATCAATTACGGGACCGCGAACGGTAATTGGCTAAACACCTTCGGCGACCTCACTCACCTTTCGACGGTGCTGAATACGCAACTTCAAACCGTCGTTGAAAATTCCCAATCCCCGGACGCCTCGATTCAAAGCGCTACAACTGTCAATTCAGAACTTCGGAAGTGGACTTTCACTCGCTACGACGCAGTCGGACACAGCCAGGGAGGCGTGCTGTTGCGACTTCTGTGCTCCACTCAACTCAGTCCCCCCGCGGGAGGAGGCTCCACCGAAATCACAGCGTTCCAGCCCTTCCGAAATGGGTCGAATCATAACGTGGGACGATTTCGCCGAGTGGTAACGATCGGTTCGCCTCATGCGGGATCGACCATCGCGCACCTCGCGATCCGGATGCAGCAAGAGGGCGTGGAGTTCGGCTGGCCTCTCAGCTGGACGAGCAGCGAAGACCGAGCGAAGCTGCTCCAGCCGAAATTCATGATAGATGATCCTCTAACGGCGGGACGCTACAAGACGGTGCAGACGCTGAACAAGAAGTATCGGTGTGACCCGGTCGCCCGCATTCACATGCTGTGCGCGACCATCAATGGAGGCGTGGCACCATCGTCGAGTGGCGGCGGGCCAGGCATCTACGACAATCTTTACCTGAACCAACCGGATACCTACAGCGGCGTTCGGTGGGCTGATTGGCTAGTGCCTTTCGACAGTGATGGCGTGGTCGATATTCGGAGCCAAAGCGCATCGGAAACGGGTCTTGGTTCCGCGAATTCTTCACGCATTGCAGTCACACACAAGATTGCGCACGCAGATGATGACAGGTGGATTTACGAGCTTTTTGGCACGAACCCGGGGGAGACAGAAACCGCCTCCCCAATCGTGGCTGACAAGGTGGTTAGTCTTCTGGAAGGAAGTGGGGAAGCGTTTCTGCCCTTTGCGAATTCTCTCACACTCCACGCGAAGATGAATGAAACATCCGAGGTGATTGAAAGCATCGTCACGGCGATGCACTTCAAGCAGCTGCCCGCGCCAAATTCGTGCTACGTGGTGTCCTTCGCGTTGGCAGCGAAGAAGGGAGCTGCTTCGGCGGCTGGCGACCAAGCGCTCGACTTCACACTGCAACCGCCGCCAGTCGAATTGCCAAACGGGCCGGCGGAATGGGCGGCACTGGTGTACGGGCCGGCGGGCGTAAGCGCAGCGGGCCTGACTCTAGAAACCGCCGGCACCTACGGTGAACAACTGGCGCTGACTGTTGCGGCGTCCGTTCAGGGACAGGTGGTGTTGGTCGTCCGCTTTCCCTCAACCAGCGGCAAGACCGTGATCGGCAGACCGCAAGTGGTGCTCGATCGTCCGCCGGGAGCTGTGATGTCGGGCATAGTGCTCACGCCGGCAGTTATTCAGTCGCAGGCCGACGCGGAGGTGCCGCTGACCGTGTCTGGCATCTACGACGGTACTGTTTCCAGCAGCCTCTTCACCAATCATGCGAACACGGCTTTTCACTCGTCGAATGCCGCCGTGGCGGCGGTGGATGCCGATGGGCGCGTGAAGCTGCTCGCGCTCGGGACGGCGACCATCACGGCAACTTACGACAGGACGCTGACGGCAATGACTGCGGTGACGGTGCTGGATGTGCCGCCGATCGTGACGAGCGCGGCGAGTGTGCCGTGCACGGTAGGGCAGGCGCTCACCCATCAACTCACCGCCTCGCAGTCAGTGCCATCCTTCAACGCTGCGCCGCTGCCGACCGGCCTCACGCTGAACACGCTGACCGGGCTGATCACCGGGACGCCGACGACGCCGGGTGCGACCTCGACGCTCGCGTCCGTGACGAATGCAAATGGGACGGGCAGCAAACAGGTGGATTTCACGGTCGCAGGGCCGGCGGGTGCGCCGACGGAGGTGGGGCTCGATACGAATGGCGTGAGCGAGCAGAAACCTGGCGGAACGCTGGTCGGAAGGCTGGTGACGGTCGATCCGAACCCGCTCGATACCTTCACCTACCAACTGGTTGTGGGAACCGGGGATACGAACAACGCGAGTTTCACGATCACGGGCGATCAGATCCTTACGGCCGCGGTGCTGAATCGCGCGGTAACACCTTCGGTTTCCATTCGCGTGCGCACGACGGATTCATCGGGAGCGACTTTTGAGAAGGCGATCGTGCTGCCGGTGATGGCACCGCCCGCGATCACGCGGCAACCCGACCCGCGGACGGTGTTCACCGGTGAGAGCGCGATCTTTTCCGTGGAGACGACCGGACTGGAGCCGCTAAGCTACCAATGGCACTGGAACGGCGTGGATGTGCCAGCAGCGGCGAGCCGCATTTTTGAGGTGTCGAGCGCGACGGCGGCCAATGCGGGCGATTACACGGTGACGGTGTGGAATGGTGACGGGACGGCGACGAGCACAGCGGCGGCGTTGGCAGTAAACCCGACTTCTTACGGAAAATGGGCGTCGTTGCTGCCGCAGACGTTCGCGGGCCCGGTGCTGAAACCGACTGGCGACTACAATACGGACGGCATCGTGAACTTCCTCGAATTCGCCTTCGGCGTACAGCCGAATCTCGGATCGGGCGTGGGGGTGCAACCGTTCGTGACGCGCGATGCGGGCGGAATCGTGCTGACGTATCGCGAGGCGAACGGCATCGAACTGCTGGATTACGAGATTCTGAAATCAACGGACTTGCTGACTTGGACGGAACACTCGCCGGCACTCGGCGACGTGACGCGAATCGACCGCGGACGCTATACCGAGGTGCAGGTGCGCCTAGCGTCACCAAGCACGCCGCTGTATGTGAAAATGAGCGTCTGCACGGAGTAGCAGGATACTCGGAAACTTCCGCGCGGAACCGCGGCCTTGCGGTCGCGGAAACACACCGCGCAGCTCAGCTTCTAAAACGCGCTGCCGCTGATCTGCCACTCTTCCAGCAGCGCCTTCGGCACCTCGGCGAGGAAACGGCTTGGGCGCTGCATCATCTCGCCGTAGCCGGCGTTCAGGCGCATGTGGGGATAAGTGAGGTAAAGTTCGTCCTTCGCCCGCGTCACCGCGACGTAGAAAAGACGGCGTTCCTCCTCGATGGCGTCCGCGTTTTCCAGCGAGCGCGCCGAGGGAAACATGCCGTCGGTCATCCAGATGACGAAGACCGCTTTCCATTCGAGACCCTTGGCCTGATGGACGCTGGAGAGCGTGACCATCTCCGTCTCGTCGTCATTCGCGGTGGCTTCCTGGTCGAGATTCGTGAGGAGTGCGAGTTGGTCGAGGAAGTCCCCGGCGCTGGTGTACTGTTTGGCGAAATTGGCCAGTGTGTTCAGGTCTTCGCGACGCGCTTCGTAGTTGGGGAACTCTGCCTTCGCGTAGTCGTCGTAGATCGCCTCGATGACGCTGTGGATCATCTCCGCGGGCGGGTGCGGCACCCCGGCGGGGGCGATTTCCTCCAGCGTGTGCGCGA
>JBBQCM010000043.1:0-50886 GCA_038318725.1 Chthoniobacterales bacterium | reverse complement strand
GTCGAAGGACAAGTTGCCGACGTAGAGTTTGGGCGACGTAACTTCCACCGCTTCCGGGCGGCGTTGCGTTTTGAATGCGGTCGTCGCGCTCTTGCCGTCCGCCTTCGGACGTTGCTGTCCGTTGCTTTTCGCGCCGCCAGTGAACCACGCGGAGACCTTTTGCCAGAAGCTCAATTTGACTGGCGGTTTAGCTGGGCGGGCGTCATCCCGCGGGCCGCGGGAGGAGCGCCGGGGTCCGCGTTCGCCGCGGCGGCTCGAATTTCTGGAGTTTGGAGATTTCATGTCAGTTTGCCGATTATTTTGGGTTGATGTGGCGGCGGAGCAGGCGCGGTCGTGCCAGCGGGCAGCGAGCCGTGCCGGAGATTTGGAAGGCCCGGCGCTCCGTTGGGACAACGAGCACTGGAAACGGGCGATCTTCAAAAACTCCGCCGAGGAGTGGTGCAGCGGATCGGGCGAGCGGGCGCACCTCCCAGCTTTCCGGGGCGGAAACGAGACGAAGCGTCGCCAGACCGGAAGGAGATTTCCGAGAGTGAAAAAGAGGAGAATGAGCCTGTTCACGGATCGCAAAATCTCGGCTGAAGGTCGCACAAGAGCGCCTGCTCTCGCTCGATCCACACCTTGAAAAATAACGTACGCGAACGCAGGCCGTTCGGCAAGATTTATGGCGGGCTCGTGAAGCCAACTGCTGTCTTCCCCACGCCCGATCCCGTGCTAGGTTGCGCGTCCCAAATTTATGGCCACCAGTATCATCGACCCGAGCCGGCTTGAGCGGATTGAATTCAGCAACGACGAGATCGCCCGTTATTCGCGCCACTTGATCATGCCAGAGGTGACGCTCGAGGGTCAGCGGCGACTGAAGGCGGCGAGCGTTTTGTGCATCGGGGCGGGTGGCCTTGGCTCGCCGATCGCGCTTTATCTGGCGGCCGCGGGGATCGGGCGAATGGGTCTCGTCGATGGGGACACCGTCGATTTCTCGAATCTCCAGCGCCAGATTTTGCACGGCACCAAAGACGTCGGGCGCAAAAAACTGAACTCCGCGCGCGACCGCATCCGCGAGATCAACCCGAACGTGCAGGTCGATCTTTACGACACTTTCTTCACCTCTGAGAACGCGCGCGAGATCGTCGAGCCGTACGACATCGTGATCGACGGGACGGACAATTTTCCGACGCGCTACCTCTCGAACGACATCTGCGTTTTCCTGAAAAAGCCGAACATCTACGGCTCGATTTTCCGCTTCGACGGGCAATGCACCGTCTTCGCGCCGGGCCTCGGCGGGCCGTGCTACCGCTGCATGTTTCCCGAGCCGCCACCGCCCGGCATGGTGCCGAGCTGCGCGGAAGGCGGCGTGCTCGGCGTGCTGCCGGGGATCATCGGAGTGATGCAGGCGATCGAGGCGGTGAAGCTCATCATCGGGATCGGCGAGCCGCTCATCGGGCGGATGATCGCCTTCGACGCGCTGAAGATGAAGTTCCGCGAATTCAAGCTGCGCAAAGATCCGCAGTGCTCGGTGTGCTCCGCGAGCCCGACAATCACCGAGCTGATCGACTACGATCAGTTCTGCGGCATCCCGCAGGCGAAGGCTGCCGAAGAGGAAGAGGCGCACGTTCCGCACATCACTGTGCAGGAGCTGAAGGCGAAACTGGATCGCGGCGACAAATTCGAGCTGATCGACGTGCGCGAGCCGTTCGAGTGGGACATCTGCCGCATCCCGGGCGCGCGGCTCATTCCGCTCGGCCAACTTGCCTCGCGGATGAGCGAGTTGGATTCGGCAGATGAGATTGTCCTTCAATGCAAGAGCGGCGCGCGCTCGGCGCGGGCGTTGAAGCTTTTGCAGGAAGCCGGGTTTGGGAAGCTGCTGAACGTCGAAGGAGGCATCCATGCGTGGGCCGACCAGATCGACCCGAGCGTGCCGAAGTATTGACTCGGCGTCCGCTGGGCTATGAACTCTGCGCGTTTCGTGAACCATTTTTGCCACGCTATGTCTCATAATTCACCTCAAGCGAAGATTCTGGCGCAGGGCATTTACGAGATGCGTCTGTTGCTCTCAGCTTACCTTGGAAGCCAGAACGAGGCTGACCTTAGGCTCAACTTTGAAGTGCAACGTCGGTTAGTGGCGAACGCCGTTGGGCGCTAGAAGGTGAGGAAGGCTTGGAGGAAGGTTTTTGTGTCCGTTGGGAAAGCCGAGTTCGATGAGGAATTGCGCTCGGACGAGGTCGGCGCCCAATTTGGTGGATGTGCTTCACGCAGGTGGCGATGATGAGCTTCCGGCTTCAAGAAACGTCCGGTTTTCAAAAGCGTTTGGTTTAAAGAAAGTCTCGTTTGGCAGACACTCCTGCGGGCGGAAACGCGTCTGATTTCAGGGTTTCTCGAATTTTGTCCAAGCCTGCCACGCCTTTTCCCATGCGCTTTTCTCGGCAAACATTTCCGCTTGAAGGTAATACAGATAGGCGGGGCAGTCGCGGAGGTCGGTGAGTTGGTGGACCGTGGCCAACGCCTCATCCAAGTCCTTGGAGGATCGCTGCGCGCTGTAGAGTGCATAGCCGGCGGCGATGTCGCTCTTATTCCGTATGAAATCCTTTTCTAACTCCGCGATCGGGCGCGACGACGACGGAGGCAAGGTGGGAGCGGGGTGATGTTGTCGGGCGAGTTCAAATGCAGATTGGAACTGCCGCTTTTCCGCGTACCAGTTTGCCAGATGCTTCCAGCCGGTCGGCTGGAGTGTTGGGTGCTCGATTAAAAACTGCGCGAGCTGGTCCTTTTGACCGCTCCGCCACCAGCAGGAGAGGAAGTCAGCCTGCTGGGCAGGGGAGAACTTTTGAAGCGTCGGATCCGCGAGCAAGATGCGCTCGATCTCCTCCCTGGCTTCTTGAGCATCGGCGCTCTGGAGGAAAAGAAACCACAGAGCCTGATTGGTCTGAGCCAGTGCGCGCACGACTTCGCGTCCGTCCAGACCCGGCTGAATCCAGTTGAGGAGTGCCCGATAAAGGTGGGGAGCTCTTTCGGGGCTGCGACGGAAAGCCTCGGTGTAAGCGGCGATGGCACGTTCGGGTTCGCTGGCATCCAGCCATGCATCGCCTTCATCCATATAAACGCCCGAGTAGGCGGGTTCGAGGAGGCGAGCAGTTTGAAAATCGCGCTCGGCTCCGCTCCGGTCATGGATTCCCAGGAGTCGGGCTCGGGCTCTCCGCAGATAGAGCCAGTAATCGAGCGGCCGGATCTGGAGGTTTTCCGTCGCCAACCGTTCGACGGTCTGATGATCGTCTGCGGCGACCGCTTTCTCGATTTGGAGATTGGTCTGATGAGCGGTGTAACTTGTTGGGATGACGCGGATGCTTTGGTAAGCAGCCAGCCAGCAGACCCCGATGCCGCACAAGGCGAGGCCAAAAATGCGAAAAGCCGGCGCGAGCCATGGCGATGGCCGTGACTCGGATCGAGGGCGGCGGGCCACGGCCAGGAGCAGGAGCGCGGGCCAGAGCGTCCCGGGGCGGTGCGCAGAGACATCGACCAGTCCATGGATCATGAATGCCAGACAGCAGATGAGCGCTGCGGATCGAATCAGTCCATCATCCCCAGGGTCCAGAGGGAACGCCTTGGCCATGGCGGCGGCGATGAGGATGGCCAGAAGGATGGTGGCGGGCATCCCCCATTCAATCATTCCCCAGAACCAGTCGCTTTCCGGGTGCAAAAGGTGATCGTCTTGCTTCCAAAAGGACCGATGCATGGCGAAAACGGGCTCGAAGTTTCCCAACCCGCAGCCCAGCAGTGGCGCGGCGGAAGTGGTCGCTTTGGCGTCCTGAAAGATCGTCCAGCGCGCGTCCTGAGGGAAATCACTGGTGAGACCGTCGAAGCGCTTCAAGGTGTCGCCTCCGAAGAGGAGGAAGCTGGAGAATACGACAATGACTCCGGCGACGACGATCGAGGTCGTCTTGCGCAGGGTGCCATGACGGAACCAAAACGGCAGCCAAAGCAGGGAGCCGCCAAAAAAGAGGGCGATCCCGGCGCGGGAGTAATTGACGGTCAAACCGATGGAGATCACCGCGAGTCCAATGAACCAAAACAGCGACCGGAAGCGGCGTTGGGACAGGCCGCGAAGGGCCAGGGCCTCGGTCATGAGGCCGGCAAGTGCCAGCAAGTCACCGGTCTGGTTCCGGTTGGGGAAAAACCCGAAATTTCGGGGATTGGACCACAGTGGGAAGTGCTGGCCGGTCAGATAGGCGAGGAGGGCGGCCACGGTGAGGAGAATGATCCCCGCACAATAAACACTCACAAGGGTATGGCGGTCATCGTCAGAGAATTCGGTGGAGAAAAGCAGCCATCCCCAGCCGATGGCTGCAGCGAGCAGCACGGTGGCTTCAAACGTCAGCCATGGCTGGGGAGAGCGCGTGAAAGGCAGGGGAACCAGTAACTCCTCGACGAGGATTTTTCGCCAAGCGGGTTGAGAGAAGGCCGAGGCCGGGAGGAAAGCTGTGAGCGAGAGGAGTAATAAGATCGACGAACCGCCGACGAGCCACTTGCCTGGCAGGCGCCGGGGTGGAGTCGCGAGAAAGAGCAAGCCGACGGCAATGAGGAGGCACGCCTGCCCCCAAAGGTAGTAGGAGCCACCCGCAAAGGGCGCGAGTAGGGTGACGCCGGCGATGGCGAGAATGAATTTCTGCGTTGATTTTGATGGAGGCCGCATTGAGATGCCCTGCCGGAAGCGCAAGCGGCGCGATTGTATTGACTTGGTAGAATTTCTCAACTTCAGTTTCCCAGCCGGGGGCCAGATGACGGTTTCTCGGAGGAAAACAAATTTTGCCTTTCATCTCATGATGCCTCTAATTCCTTTCTTGCCGTCGCGGCGGATTCTGAAATGGGTCTGTCTCCTCTTCTGCGGGCCGTGCCGCTTCGCGGGTGCCGCAACTTTCACGGTTACGACCGCTGCCGACAGCGATCCAGGTCTGCCGCTGGTCGAAGGTTCGCTGCGCTGGGCGATCCAGAGTTCGAACGACCACAGTTCAGGACCGAATGTCATCAATTTCAACGTCGGTCTCGGAATCCCGGGAATCCCGATAACGATTGCTCCGCATTCTCCGCTCCCCGCCCTGACGGTGCCGGTGACGATCGACGGGACGACTCAGCCGGGATTTCCAGGGACGCCGATTGTCGAGTTGAGTGGGATCGCGGCAGGTGCTGGGGCGAGCGGAATTCACGTTAAGGGCGGTGCCAGTACGATTCGGGGACTGGTGATCAATCGCTTTACGGACAGCGGCATCAGGATCGAGCAGATTGGCGGTAATGTCATCGAAGGGAATTACATTGGCACGGATGTCACGGGATTGGTGGGTTTGGGAAATACTTATGAGGGGATTGTGATCGAGAACGGTGCCAGTAACAACCGCGTTGGGGGATTGAGTGCGGCGGCCAGAAATGTGATCTGCAATAATAAGCAGACCGGGATTTTTGTGAGGGACAATGCCTCGAATAACCAGATTTTAGGAAACTATGTCGGTGTGGGCGCAACGGGTGCCAACGCTCTGGGAAACGCGATCGCTGGCATTCTGATCAAGACCGCCAGCAACGTGGTCGGCGGGACCGCGCCGGGGGCTGGCAACGTTGTGTCGGCCAACGGGTGGTCTGGAATCTACCTTTATACAACGGGTGCGACGGGGAACTTGGTTCAAGGTAACCTTCTTGGCACCGATGCCACGGGACTGGTTGCCTTGGGAAACAAAGATCGCGGTGTGGCCATTCTCGATGGCAGTGGAAATATCATCGGAGGGGTGACCGTCGCAGCCCGCAACCTCATTTCCGGTAATCTTCAGAGTGGACTTCTGATCGATGGCCTCAGCACCAATACCTTGGTTCAGGGAAACTACATCGGCACGGACATCACTGGCATGCTGGGCCTCGGAAATGGAATTGACGGCGTCGAGATTCGATCGGCACGCGACAACACCATTGGCGGCTCGGTTCAGGGTGCTGGGAACCTCATCTCGGGCAACCAGCAGAGCGGTGTTTCCATCTTTGAAACGCCAGCTTCCGGCAATTCCGTGCTGGGCAATCTGATTGGAACCAAAGCGGGTGGGACGGGGGCTCTCGGCAATCGTCAATATGGTGTATTCGTTTTTTATTCGGCGGCCAATAACGTCATCGGCGGAGTGGGGAGAGGGCAGGGGAATGTCATCGCTTTTAACTGTGCCGAAAATCCTGGTTATGACGGTGTTCGTCTCCATATCACCGCTGGGCAGGGGAACCGTATTTCCGGGAATTCCATCCGTTCAAACAACGGCGGGCTGGGCATCGATATCGGGATCAACGGGGTTACGTTGAACGATCCCGCTGATGCGGATCAACTTCAGAATTTTCCGTTGCTGATCTGCGCCGCGAGCCATGGCGCGAGGACGATCATCTACGGCACGCTGACCAGTGTGGCCAACCAGGCCTTCACTGTGGAAGTCTTCTCCAGTTCGGTGGGCCATCCGACAGGTTCGGGGCCGGGCGAACGGTTTAATGGTGCCACGCCGGTGTCGACCGACGCCAGCGGCGCGGGCCGTTTCGCCATTGCCTTCCCGACGGCAAGCCTCGCCGGTTCCTATATTTCCGCCACCACCACCAACCTTTCCAACGCTACTTCAGAGTTCTCGGCGCAAATGGCAGTGAACTCGACAGATACTGATGGCGACGGTCTGCCGGATGCGTTTGAAACTGCGTTCTCTTTGAACCCGACCGACCCGGGCGACGCGGCGAAAGATGCGGACGGAGACGGTTCAAGCAACTTGCAGGAATTCCTTGCCGCGACCGACCCATCAATCCCCACTAGCGTGTTGCGCATCTCCACGCTGGAGCGGAGTGGAGGTGCCGTGGCTAGCTCATTTCGCAGCGTTTCCGGCGTGCGTTATCGTTTGGAGACGAATCCAGATCTCGTTGCTCCCTGGGCGGCAGCAAGACTGGATATCGTGGGGACCGGCGGCACCGTTCGTGTGACTGTTCCGACCGATATTACCGCAACCAGAGAATTCTTCCGAATTGTCGCCGTCCCATGATGCATGAAATACTCGGCACTCGTTGATTCTCAAAGTTTAATGGGAAATACATTGACGTGAGCCCTTCTGGCTGGTTTAAAACGCATCTATGAAATCAAACGGCTCTTCAAATCTGCTGTGGCTCATTCTGGGTGCCATTTTCGTCTTCATTTTCGTTTCCGAAAGTCAGGCTGCCCAGCGACCGCCTCGTCCGCCGGCGCCTCGTGGACCGAATCCCAGCCTGTGAATTAAGTTTGTCGGATTGGCTCGAATTGCTCCCTGTTCAAGTTTCGTCCGCGGCAGGGCGTGTTTGGCTGGCGTGACCGTGGCCCTGCAATGGGCGTTTCACCTGCTTCAGGATTGAGTGGTTTGTGAAGATTGCTTCGCGAGGTGCGGTGTGAAGCACTGAAGGGTAATCGGAAAACATGATGTCAAACGGGGCATCATTTGAATAGCCGGGATTGCTCAAATCTATGAAGTCGATGGTGAAGGTGCATCGCTCCGAAACTTGGGAACGAGAAGAGAGCATAGGCGATCCGCGCTGTCCTGTTTCTTCGCAGGCTGGAAGCCTGTGCCACTTCCTCAGTGCGTCATCACGTAGAAGATGATGTTGATCCCGAGGGGGTAGGCTTTTTTCTCGGAGAACTCGCGAAAGTAATAAGCGCTCTCGCCTTCGCGCTCCCAGCCGTCGCCGTTGTCGGTGTTGTGGCAGGCGATGACCATGAGGCGGTTTTTGTCATCGGTGATGCCGCGGATGTGGACATCGTGGGCATCCGTGCGCTCCCAAGTTCGACCCGTGTACTGGCTCGCCGCGCCGACGTCGATGTTCGGGCATTGCAGGTTGAGCGTTTCCGGGAGGTCGAAGACGGAGTGGAAAACCCCGTGCTTCGTGCGATCGAGATCGGCGAAGTCGCGGTCGGGAAAGACGCGCTTCATTTGCTCGGCGACATTGTCCCACTCGTCCTCGCCCCAGAAGTCATCGAACATGAGGAAGCCGCCATTGAGCAGGTAGCGCCGGAGAATGGGGATTTCCTCGTCGGTGAAAACGAGATCTCCAGGCTCGACGATATAGATGAAAGGGTAGCGGAACAGCAGCGGGTCAGTGATTTGGAGGACCTTTGGTTCGGGATCGACCTTGAGCGAAGTCATCTGCTGGAGCCGCCAGGAAAAGTTCAGGTCGGCGTCGGGAAAATCCGTGGCCCACTTTCGCGAGCCGCCGCGATAGCCGCCGTAACGTGAGCCGTAGCGAATGCGGACGAAAGTGAAGACATCGCGCTCGAAACCGGCGGGGTTTTTCCACAGCGGCGTCTCCTCGGAGTGCTGGGCGAAGTCGCGCGCGGAAAGAGGCTGACCCGGTTGCTGCGGATGGATCTGGCGCAGGCTGCCTTCGCGCTGCGCAAAGACGGAAACGGCTGCGCCGAACAACGCGAGCGCGAGAACCGGGAACAATCTGCTTTTCCGGCAACTCCAGAGCGGACGAAAACTTCGGAATGGCGTCATGGCTTGGCGGGTTGGCTCGGCCGGCCTCCATCGATCACGAGGAGCAGGTCGAGTGCGGCGCGGAAGCGCGGTGTTTCTTCGAGGGCGAGGAGGACTTCGCGTTTGGCGCTGGCATCGCCGGTGGTATGGAGGAGACGCGCGAGGCGGTAGTGGAACTCGGCCGGATTGGGCGGATTGAGCCGAAGCAGCGTGCGGTAGCTGGCGAGGGCGGCGGTCGTTGCGCCGAGCGCCTCGTGCGCCTCAGCGGCGGAGCGATGCGGCGCGGGGAGCAGGGGATTGATCGCGGCCAGGCGCTCCGCGTTGGCGAGCACTGCCCGCCAGTCCTGGCGCACGGTGGCGAGCTCGATCAGCCGGGCGCAGGCGGCGGGGGCATCGGGGCACAGCGCCACGACCTTTTCCAGCATGGTCTTTTCCGCGTCGGTTTCGCCGAGTTCGCGATGCGCCTGCGCAAGCAGCGCGTAGGCGCTGTCCGCTTCGTGCTGTCCGGGGTAGAGCGCGATGAGCTTTTGCAGCGGCGCTTTCGCCTCGGCCCAGCGCTTCGCTTCGAGCTGCATCTTCACCGTCTCCAGGAGTGCCCGGAAGTTGTTCGGATTCGCCGCCGCCCATTCCTGCGCCTTGGCGTCATCGGCCAGCACGGCGCGCGGCGGCTCACTCCAGTCGAGCTTCGGACCGGTGTCTTTGGCGAGCTGCCGCGCGTGCGCGGCGAAGTCCGCATCCAGCTGGCCGATCGGCGCGAAGTGCGCGGCGAGCGCCGCATTGATCTCCACGCCGCGCGCCAGATCGGCGAGCAGGCGTTTCACTTTCTCCAGGCCCCAGCGCTGCGTCAGCCACTCCACGACGAGCGAGGACTCGTAATATGCGAAGCCGAGATGCGCCGGCGTCTTCGGCTGCATGAAGGCCGCGCTCAGCCGGCTCACTGGCGTGAGGTCGTCGCCGAGGATCATCGCCCGGTAGCGCGGTTTCATCCGCTCGCCCCAGTTGCCGCGCGCCTGCCGCTCCTCATAGACGCTGATCCCTTCGCTCAGCCAGCGTGGCATCTTGTTCTTCGTCAGCGTCAGCGTGATCACATGCGTGAACTCATGCCACAGCACCGCCTCCCAATTCGCCGTCGTGCCCCCGAGCGCCGCCGGACTGTTCGCCGTGATCACGCGCCCAAAGCACACTCCGAGATAACCCACGCCGCCCGGCAGCCCGAAAGTGCGGATTGCGAAATCCTTCTGCTCGGCAAAGATCTCCACCACCGTCCGCTCGCTCAGCGTCAGGCCGTATTTCTTCGTCAGCGTGGCGTGCGCACGCTCGAGCAGCGCCAGCGCCGTAGCGCCATAGATCTCCGCCTCACGCGGCTCCATGCGGAGGAGAAAGTGCGCGCTCGTCAGGGTGCGGTATTTGGCCAGCACGTCGCGGAGTGCGGTCAGGTTGAAAGCGACCACGTCATACGGATCGGCCCGCTGCACCTCGTCCGCGAGCCGCCAGCCCTCCTCATCCTGACCGAGCCGCAGCAGGTCGTTGGCGAGCTGCGCCTTGGCGGGGAGATACTCCGCATCGTCGCCCAGCGCCTCGCGCTGCCGCGCCGCGCCTTCGGCGAAGCGATACTTCTGCGAGAGCTTGCGCCCCACGAGATGCGGCACCGCCGGGTTTGCCGCCCAGAATTTCCGCGCCGCCACCAGCGCCGCCGCCTCGCCCTTCGGATCCGCGCGCAGGTTGGCCAGCACCGCGCGCAGGGCGTGCGCCTCGGGCCGGTGCGGGTTCGTCTGCAGCGCACTGGCCAGCGCTTTTTCCGCCGCGGGATAATCCTCTGCGTCGATCTCCTCCTCGGCCAGCAGCAGCCACGCGCCGACGTGCCGCGGATTGAAAGCGAACACTTTCTCCACCGCCGCTCGCATTGCCTTCGAGTCGCTCGGTGCGTAAGCTCGAGCCATCCCGAACCACGCGTCCGCATCCTCGGGAAATTTCTTCGTCGCCGCGGTGAACGTCTTCGCCGCGAGCGCGAAATCGCCCTTCTCCAAAGCGAGGTCGCCGCTCGCGAGGTAGCTGTCGCGCAATTCCGGCTGGGCCTTGCGCGCCGGATCGTAGAGCTGCTCCATGACCACCTTGGGATCGATGCCAAAGAGCAGCGCCGCCCGGCCCCGGGCGACGATGTCCGGCGGCGGGCCAAACATCCGCCCGCCACTGCGCTGCGGATCGAGCGGGGCGAGCTGCACCGCGGCTTCTGGCCCGGCACCCACCGCGCGCAACGCCCGCACCGCCGCCAGCCGCAGCCGCGGAGAGGAGGGGAAGCGCTCCAGCGCCTGCGTGAGCGTGACCCGCGCCTCCGCGTACCGGCCCAGCTCCCCTTGCGCCTCGCCGAGGAGCAGCGGCCATTCGAGTTCGTCTCCGTGCGTGCCCATCTCCGCCGTGGCGATGGCGCCGACCTTCTCATATTCCCCGCGGATGAAGAGCTGCCGCACCGCCGCGACCTCCTCCTCCGCCAGCGCCCCCGCCGTCCACAGCACCACCGCGAGACACCCCAGCACCGCCCGCAAGCGCGGGAGGATTCGCGAAGTGGAGGTCGCAATCATCAGTGCGCTGCATGCTCATCCACCGCGCCGCGCTGGCAAGAGCATTCTCCTCTCCTGGGGTTTCGCGCCCCGATTTTCGGCAGGCTAGGGGGTTGCCGGTTCGGGGGTCGGAATTTCCAGGTCTGGTTTGGCAAGCCCGCCGCCACGCCGCGGTAGCTAACGGCGCGATCCGTTACTTCGGCTCAGCGAACTCAGTAAGCCAGGCGTTCGTCCAATCTGCCGGCAACGTCTTCGCCCCGCCAAGCCAAGTCCGAGCTTGGGCGGGATTGTGTTCGAGCCAACTGGCGATGATCCCGTCAAGGACCTCGTAGCGGACATTCGGATCCGTGATTTCACTCGCGGTCTGCGCAGCACGAGCGGGCGCTTCGTCGTACTCCCGCCGCGCGATGCCTGTGAGTGCGCCATCGCGTTCCGGGCCGTTGGGAAATTGGGCGAGGAGCTGTTCGCGGTTGCCGGGATTTGCGCCGAAGCGGTAAGCAACCGCCGCTTCGACCGCCGCCGCGCGCAACGCGCCGTCCGGCAGCCGTTCCGTCCAAACGCGCACGTCATCGAGCTTGCCATTGTGACCGCTCGACCACCCGAGACTGAAAGCGGCGCGCGCCTGCGCATCGGGCGGCAGTTCTTGCAGCAGGCTTATTATACCAAACTCAGTTGAAGACTGGACGATACGAATCGGTGCGTTGCGCGATTTCCTTCGGTTCTCGGACTTTGGAAGGTGTCGGTTTTCAACTGTGTTTGGTATTAGCAGCGTCGCGTTGGCGTCCGTCACCGGTGGGAAACTCAGCTTCGAGGTCGCGCTGATCGCACGTTCGAGCAAACGGTCGCGCTCCTCGCCGGCCGGCAGCGTTTGCACCCACCGCACCGTTTCCAGCGGGTGTTTGTCCATCGCCGCGCCGACAACCGCACCGCCGCGTCCGCCCGTGTCCACGCCATTTTCGCGGCACCAAGTGAGGGCGGCGACCGGGTCCACTTTGGCCCAAGCGCTCGCGGCGCTGACGTACGGCGCAAAGCCGCGCTGCTCCGCTGGCAGGGTGCTCAGCCAGAGCAGCGCGGCGCGCGGACCACCGCTGCTTTCAGTCAAAGCCCCCGCCATCGCCGCGACGAGAGCGCTCCCGTCGGAACCGGTTTTCATCTCGGGCAGCATCGCGACCAGCGCCTGCGCGGCGCGTGGCGCATCGGCCTTGGCCCACTCGCGGAGGGCGGTCTCGCTCGTGCTTTGGCGCAGCGGACCGGCGGGGAGCAGGCGGGCAAAAGCGAACGCTCCTGCGGCGTCCGTCTTCGCCCAGTCGGCCACGGTTTTCACGAGCACGTCATCGCGCGTTGCATCGGCGGGGAGCGCGGCGAGGCACGTCGCCTGCGCCTTCTCGTCCTGACCTACGAGTACGGCGATCGCAAGATTCAGCACCGTGTCGCCGCGCGAGAGATCGCTGTGCAGATGCACTTCCGCGATCACCCTTTCGGGCTCTTTCTTCGCCCAGATTTGCCAAAACGGGAGCCCCTCCGGACGGGCGCGCACCCACGCTCTGGCATTTTTTGCATCCAACTCGAACCAGCGCTCCAGCAGCGCCATCGTCACGAAATATCCTCGATGCGCCGGCAACTTTTCTGCCCGGTCGATCATCGTCGCCACCTCGGCCGCGCTCAAGTCGCCCAGCGCCTCGTAAAGGTCGTGCTGATATTTCAGCCGCGAACCGCCCTGCACCGAAAACAGTTTTCCGAAGCGATCCTCGCCCGAAGTCTCTCTGGCCCTCGCGGACTTTTTTGCGATCCCTCCATCCTGCGCGGAGACCGGCGCGTCCTTGGCGAGCGCGGCGCGCAGAGCATCCGATGGATTTCGCTTGGCGAGCAGCGCGCCGGCGGCAAAGGCCAGCGCCGCGCAGATGAGGAGACGGGCGCGTTTCATCGACTGCTGCGCAAGAGCCGCGCCTTCATGGCGTCGCTCACGTCGGGAAAATCGCGCAGCCATTTCCGCGCGCCATCCGCGTCGGTGCGCGCCCATGCGCGGAAGACCTGCCGCGCGGCGTTTTGCCGCTCCGCGGAATCGCCGATTTGCGCGAGCCACGCCTCCGCAGCCGCGGGATCGGCCCCGGCCACCAACCCGGCGAAAGTGCCTGTCGCCGCGTCGCGCGTGCCGCCGACCGGCAGGCTCTCGATCCAATGCGCCGCCGCCTGCGGTGCCTGCGTGGCCCACGCGCCGACGAGTCCCTGCGCGGCTCCCGCTTGCGCCGGACCGGCGGGCAGCGTGCGCACCCACTGCGCTGCGGCGGCCGGTTCGCGTGCGCCGACCGAGCCGCCCATTGCGCGCGCCGCCTGCACGAAGGAATCGACGGTCGAGCTTTGGGGAAACTGCCGGAGCGCATCGGCGACGCGACCCTGCTTTGCCAGCTCGCCCGCAAGCGTTAGCTGTGAGCGCTCGCGCAGTTCGCCCGCGGGCAGCGTCGCGATCCAGCGGGCAAAGCGTTCCGGTTCCTTGCCCGCAGTTCGCTCAATGCCCTTGATGTCTTTGGGCAAAGCCTCGGGCGGCTGCGTCGCGAGCCAGTCCAGAAAAGTGTCGGGATGGAACTGGCTCCAAGTGGCGAGCGCGGCTTCCCGCAGCACCGGTTGCTGCGCCTCCGGCAGCGTGGCAATGAAATCAAGCGTGCGCAACGAATCGCGGCGCAGCGAGCGCATCATCGAGTCGGCCATTTCCTCGGGTCTCGCGCCGAGATCGAGCAGCCCCGGATCAGACGCCAGCCGCTCGGTGAGCCAAGCGTACGCGTCGCCGCCGTCATCATCGATGGCGAACGCCGCCGCCCACGTCAGATCATGGCGCAGCTTCGGTTCGATCTTATCCAGCAGCTCCGCTTTGAGCGCCGGCGTGTTTGCCCCTGGAGAGAAAACAACCCTCATCGCCAGGCTCGACCGGCGCATTGCGTCGGTCGTGCCATCGGGCGAAAGCGCCATGTCCATCGCCGCGCGCGGATCGGCTGCGGCCAGCGCATTCACGTAATCGGGAAAGATTTCATCCCAATCCTTGCTGCCGCGAAAAGTCTCCAGCCACGCGCGCGCCTTCCGCGGATCGCGCTGCACGTCCGCCGACATCAGGATGCGGATCGCAGTGGCGCGCTGCGTTTTTTTTCCGAGCGTCCCGATCTGCTCCCGGAGCCATTCCGGCTCGCGCGCCGCGAGCACGCCATAAACCGCGCCGAGGTCTTGAGAGCCCATCGCCGGCAGCGCGATGACGCCGGACTCGGCAATCTCCCGACCAAGCGCCAGCCAGCGCAAAGCCGCAGTTCGATCCACCTCCAGCCAGCGCACCACGCCAGCTTCGAGCAAACCGGAACGAACGTTTTCGTCCATCGCGGTGAGTTCGCGGGCGAGCGCCGGCAGATCAGCGACGGAGGCGAGAAAGTCGCCGGGCTGCATCTGCTGGATGGCCTCGTAGAGCGCATGATCGCGCGCCAGCCCGCCAGGTTGCCGGCAGATTTCGAGCAGCCACGCGACGCGTTCCTGAGGCGTGGCATTTTGCAAAAGATGCCCGTCCTCGATCTTCTCCGCGGCTTGGGCGAAAGACGCCGCCGACCCATCGGTGAGCGGCGCGGTTTTTTTCCAGCCCGGATGAAACGCAACAAAGCCCGCCAAAAATGCCGCCGTCAGGCAGACCGGGACAGCCAGCCATTTGCGGAGAAAGGGGATCATTTACGGGAGCGGGAACATCCGCACCGTAAGCGAAACTCAGCCCGTCCCACAAGTGCGACGGATCAGTGGATCGCTGGCTCGGGCGTCGGGGCGGTGCCTTCGAGGAAACGGAAGTCGCAGCCTTCGTCGGCCTGTGTGACTTCGTTTAGGAAAAGGGAGAGGTAGCCGCGCTGCACAGGCCGCGGAGCCTGTGTCCATGCGGCTTGGCGGGCGGCGAGGTCTTTTTCCGAAACCTCCAGCGTGAGCGTGCGCGCGGGCACGTCGAGCGTGATGAAGTCGCCGTCGCGCACCAGCGCGAGCGGGCCGCCGAGGGCAGATTCCGGCGCGATATGCAGCACGCACGCGCCGTAGCTCGTGCCACTCATCCGCGCGTCCGAGATGCGCAGCAGATCGCGGACGCCGGCTTCGAGGAGCTTGCGCGGCAGCGGCAGCATGCCCCACTCGGGCATGCCGGGGGCGCCGATGGGACCGGCGCTTTGCAGGACCATCACGGTGTCGGACGTGAAGGGGAGCGCGGGATCGTCGAGGCGCGCGGCGAGGTCATCGTAGTCGCGGAAGACGATCGACGGGCCGGTGTGCCGGAGGAAGCGCGGTTCCATCGCGGCGTGTTTGATGACTGCGCCGCGCGGGCAAAGATTCCCGCGCAGGATCGCCGTGCCGCCTTCCTCGGAGAGGGCCTTGGCGCGCGGGCGGATGACTTCAGGATTGTAGATTTCCGCACCGGCAAGGTTCTCGCGCAGGGTCTGCCCCGTGACCGTCAGCGCGTCGCCGTGGAGCTGGTCGAGCAGTTGCGCCAGCAGGGCGCGCAGGCCGCCGGCGAAATAGAAGTCCTCCATGAGAAAACGTCCCGCGGGCCGCAGATCGGCGAGGCGCGGCGTCTGACGCGAGATTTCATCGAAGCGCTCCGGCGGCAGCTTCACGCCCGCGCGCCCCGCCATCGCGATGAGATGCACGATGGCATTCGTCGAGCCGCCCACCGCCATGTCGGCGATGATCGCATTGTCGAAACTCGCCGCCGTGAGAAAGCGCGACGGTCGCAAATCCGTCCACACATTCTCGACGATCTGCCGTCCGCTCTGCGCGGCCATGCGCCAGTGCTCCGCGTCGCTCGCGGGGATGGACGATGCGCCCGGCAGCGTCAGGCCCAGCGTCTCGGCGATCGCCGTCATCGTGCTCGCCGTGCCCATGGTCATGCAGTGCCCGTGCGACCGCGCGATGCCCGCCTCGATCTCGCACCACTCCTCTTCGCTCAAATTGCCCGCGCGTTTTTCCGCCCAATACTTCCACACATCCGAGCCCGAGCCGAGCACCGCACCGCGCCAGTTCCCCCGCAGCATCGGTCCACCCGGCACGAAGATGAACGGCAGCCCTGCCGAGAGCGCGCCCATGATCAGCGCGGGCGTCGTCTTATCGCAGGCGCCGAGCAGCACCGCGCCGTCGGCGGGGTGGCAGCGCAGCACCTCCTCCGTCTCCATCGCGAGGAGATTGCGGTAAAGCATCGTCGTCGGCTTCATGAAGTTTTCGCTCAGCGAAAGCACGGGGATTTCGATCGGCATCCCGCCTGCCTGGAGCACGCCTTTCTTCACGTTTTCCGCGAGCACCTTGAAATGCAGATGGCACGGATTGATCTCGCTCCACGTATTGAGGATCGCGATGACCGGCTTGCCCGCCCAATCCTCCGGTCCAAGTCCCATCTGCCGTGCGCGCGAGCGGTGACCGAAGCTGCGGAGATCGTTCGGGCCAAACCAGCGGTGCGAGCGGAGGTCTTGGGGGGCGAGGCGGGTGGTCATCGGGGACGCAACTTCTGCGAAAGCGGCGACGAGTTGCAATCCTGTTCAGGACTGGCGGCAGCGCGGCCATCGCCGCGTTTCCTTTAGCGCTGCCCGATGGCGAGAACGGGAATCGTGAGCTGCGAGCGGAATGGCACCGAAAGCCATTCACCGGCCCGCTCTTTGAGCGTGCGTTTCTTGAATTGTTCCAGCGTGTAGGGGCGCGAACGTTTGAGATCCGCGTCAAAGACGCGCTCCATCTCCGCGCCGAAGCCGTCGTCGCACACGGTCACATCCAGCTCTTCGTTGATCTGCGAGGAACGCGAATCGAGATTCGACGAGCCAAACATCGCGAAGTGGGCGTCCACGACCATGGTCTTGGAGTGGATCATCGTGGGCTCGAACTCATAAATCTTCACGCCGCCCTCGAGAAGTTTGCCGTAGGCCGTGCGGCCCGCCGCCTTGGTCAACGGCTGATCATTATGCTTGCCGGGAAGGAGCACGCGCACATCGACGCCGCGTTTGACCGCCTGCGTGAGCAGCGCGACCTGGTCGTCATTGGGCATGCAATAGGCGTTCGTAATGGAAATGCGGCGTTCGGCCGCGGCAATGGCCGTGGCCTGGACGAGCGGTAGCGGCGCGATGGAAAACGCCTGCGATTCCACAAGCTGCGCGCGCAGCTTTCCCACCGGCTGAAGCTCGGGAAATTCATCCGCGCCGCTCAGCGCCTCCTGCGCCTCCTTTGCCCAGTGCTGCTGAAAAGCGCCCTGCAACCGCGCGACCAGCGGACCTTCGATCCGAGCGTGAAGGTCGCGCCAGTGGTTTTTGGTCTCGGCGTGGCCCTGCCACTCGTCAGCGAAGCCGACCCCGCCGGTGAATCCGACGCGGCCATCGACCACGAGGATCCGGCGATGGGTGCGCCGATTGACGCGGTCCACGCGCCAGGCCCGCACCGGATGGTAGTAGGCGAAACGCACGCCGGCCTGCTTCATGGCCTCGACATCCGCATTGTCGAGACGGGTGCCGGAGCCGATGCCATCCAGGAGCACACGGACGATCACGCCGGCGCGCGCGCGTTCCATAAAAGCGTCGCGAAACAACGTGCCGACACTGCCGGAGTGGAAGAGGAACGCCTCGAAATTGACGCTCTTCCTGGCGCCTTTGATCGCTCCCAGCATGGCCGGGAAAATCTCGTCGCCATTATTCAGCAGATCAATCTTGTTGCCATCGATGGGGATCGGGTCGGCCATGGCATGCGCGGAGCCAAAGAACGCGGGCGACCGCACCGCGAAAGTGTGCTCCGGGAGAAATTCGAGAACCTTCCGCTTGACGAAAAAAAGTCCAAAGACCACCGCGGTCAGCAGCATCGCCCCAAACATAAAAGCCCATGCGCCGAGGGACACGTGCCACCATTTTCTTGAAAACCAGCGTTCGGATTTGCTCATGCGTCGTTTGTTTCACGGGAGATCGTTCCTCGAGCCGGGCGAGGGCTCATCGTTTTTCGCGTCCCGGCGACGGAGACCGCCCCGCAGGCCATGCCGGCAGACGTGGGGTAGCTTCACCCCTTTGGCCAAAGAAAACTCCCCGACTGGTTGCCCAGCCAGGGATTTCCTAAGTCTATCAGTCGTTAGACAGCGCTCGGCTAGTCGTCGTCATGATCATTCCGCTTGTCCTTATCGCCGCCGAGCACAGCCTGCATGGCCTTGAAGAACACGTCGGTGTTGTCCATCACGCCGGTGAAGAACTTCGCGCCGCGGCCCTGGGCCGAGAGAGGAATGTCGCCCGCGGTATGCACGGCGGAAGTGCCGCTGTTGGCGGGGTCCATCACGCCGGTGAGGAAGAAGCCGCCTGCCGCGTCGCGATTGACCGGACCGGTCGGATAGGTATTCAGCGGGGCCACGCCGTTAAAGGGTTGCTGGCTGTCGCGCAGCGGCAGCGGATTGGTCAGCCAGTCCTCGTTCCGGTCAGCGTTGCCGGCGTAGCCGATGAGCATTTTGTAGTCGGGATCTGTGGTCGCCGGGTAGCCGTCGGCCGCGATGAGGTAGATCGGAAAGCCGGCCGCGTCATACGCGCCGACCACACCCGCACGCGGGCCGCCGGGAGCGGTGCCGAGGCCGGAGGTCGAGCGAGCGACGAGGTCCGCATTGGTCACGCGCGAAGCGCCGATGACGGCCACGCCGCCGCACTCGTGGTCGGCAGTGACGATGACCAGGGTGTCCGGATTCTTGGCCTGGAACTCGCGGCATTTCTCGATCGCGTAATCGAACTCGATGGTGTCGAGAATCCAGCGCTCGCTGTCCATATTGTGCGCCTGTTTGTCGATCGAGGCGGCTTCGATCATGAGCACAAAGCCGTCCTTGTCCTTGCTCAAAACCTTGAGCGCCTTTTCGGTCATCTCATCGAGCATCGGCTGGTCGGGGAAACCGTAGTCATTGACCACTGTGCTCACCCCGCGCCGCTTGTTGATCTTGTCGAGGGCGACATTCATGTTCGAGAGCGCGAAGAGGCCAAGCAGCTTTTCGGTCGAGTTCGGGATGGAGGCGAGGCTCGCACCGTCCGAGGCGTAGGCGAAACCCCGCGCCTGGAAGTCGGCGATCAAGTCGCGCGCGGGATCGATCGCGCCGGGCGCGAGGCCCCAGCCCGCGGCGAGTTCCGCGGGATGCGTGTAATCGTTGGCGGCGCTGCGCGCGGAGCCCGGCGTGGTGTTGGGCAAAAACCATTTGCGTCCGCCACCGAGCAGGACCTTGAGACCGGCGACGCTGGCCGCTTCATCTAGATACTGGTCGCAGATGCCGGTGCCCGCGCCGCGATCCTGGGTGTGCGTGCCGAAGGCGCCGGGCGTCGCGTCGAAGACATCCGCCGTGGTCACGATGCCGAGGCTCTTGCCCTGCGTGCGCGCGAGGTATTCGCCCATCAGTTCAACGCGCGGATTGTCGAATTTCGCGAGCGTGTCGTCCGGGAAAACGCCCTGCTGGTTGTTGTTGCTCTTGTTGCCGGTCGAGTAGCAGGCGGCGCCAGGCGAGGAGTCGGTGACGATCGAGTTGAGCGACGCGGTATTCACCAGCCCGAGATAGGGCATCTTGTCCACGGCGAGCGGCGCGTTCGATTTTCCCATCTGCGTGCCCTGAAGCATGATCCGCGCAGCGGTGCGGTGGCTCGCGCCAAAACCGTCGCCGATCAGATAGATGATGTTCTTTGCCTTCTTACCGCCCTTTTCGATCTCCACGATTTCAAAATTGCCGGTGGCCGTCACTTTCTGCCCGTCGCTCTGGGTCGCTTCCGCGGACAGGGTTTTGGTGCCGTCGTTATTCATGGAAAACGCGCGCAGCGTCCAGACGGTGGTGTTTGCCGGGAGGCCGGAGACGGTGGCCGGAGTCGAGGAGACGACGCCGGAAACCGGCTTGCCGTTCACCCTGAAAATCACGCCGGAGATCGTTTGGCCGGCGTCGGGCCGCACGGTGACTTGCAGGTCAAAGCGCTGCCCTGGCAGAAAGCGCGCGATGATCGGCGGATTCGGATCGCCGAAGCTGAACAGTGCGCTCGGCGGCGTGAGCCGGCTGATGACCGGAGCGGCCTCGACCAGCGAGGCACAGCTCACCGCGAGCGCGGCGGCGGCGATGGATTTCGTGAGGATGGTATTTTTCATTTGGTGGGTTGGTTGGCTGTCGGGTTGGTTGCGGAGAGAGATTTCGCGGAGGCGGCCCCGGCGTGAGCGGGCGGGTCGAGGGTCAGGCGGACGACGGAGATGCGTCCGTCCGGTTCGGGCTTGTTGCCCACGCTGAGGACGCCGGTGAGAAGCATTGGACCCGGCGTGAAAGGGACGAGCTCACCGAACTTATCCGGCACCGTGACGAAGAGCGTCTGGGGCGGAAGATCGTCCGCGAGGCCATAGTGGGCATGGCTCACCATGGCCGGCTGCTCGGTGAACATCATCCGACCCGGCACCACGAATTCCATCCACGCCGGCCGCGCGCGCTGAGCGCCATTCGGCAGGACCGGGCACGAATTGCAGGGCGTCAGATCCTCTTTCACCATGTGGCCCAAAATACGAACGCGCCGGCCATCAAGCGCCTTCAGCCGCTCGGTCAGGTCGAGGCCGCGCGGTCCGACCGGCAGCTTGAAAAAATCCGCGAAAGTCAGCTCCTCGGCGCCCGGCGGCAACGGCGGAAGCGCGACCGAAGCCGGCGCGGGTTTGGCGGCGATGGGTGTGGCGGGCTGGCCGGTGGGAACGGGGACGCGGGCTCCGCGGGTGGGTGCGGGCGTTGCCTCCGGTGCGGCCAAAACCGGCGCGGCGAGCGTGAGAAAAAGCGTGAAAGGAAGCAGCGGTCGGAGCATGGCGCAGTGGGTTGGAAGAACGCTGCGAGCTTTGATTCCATGCGGCTTCGCGGACAAGCCGCGGACTGTGAAATAGTCGCGGCGAAAGCGACGGAAGGGTGTCGCCCGCACGACAGTTCCGACAAACCTGTGACCAGCGGCCTCAACGCGTCACGAAGGTGCGACGAATCGCGAACGGCGGGAGCACCAACGGCAGCCGACCGCAAGGGCATGACAGATTTAGTCCACCTTTGCTGGCGCGGGCTTTTTGAAGTCACCGGCTTTCACCGAGAGCATGCGAGTGTAGTCCAGATGTTTTTTCATCGCGGCGTTGACCTGCTCCGGCGTGAGGCTGCGGACCATCGCTTCGCGTTGCGCGTCGAACTGGAGATCGCGGCCGATGAAAAGATTGCCGCTCAGGCTGCCGGCGAGGGCGGCATCGCTGGCACGAGCGACTTGACGGGATTTGAGCCAGCCGGTCTTGGCGGCTTCGAGTTCCTCGGCGGTGAAGCCGTCTTTGGTCGCGCGCTCGATTTCCTCGCGGAAGGCGGTGGCGAGTTTCCCGGCGTTCTGCGGATTGAAGATTATCGAGGCGTTGAAGTTCGCGTTCTTATCCAGCGCGCTCGCGCCAAAACCGCCGCGCACGCCGTAGCTGAGGCCGTCCTTCTGCCGGATGCGGGTGGCGAGGCGCGAGTTGAGGAAACCGCCGCCGAGCATGTAGCCGCCGATGGTCACGGCGGGGTATTCCGGGTCGTCGTCGCGCATGGCGAAGCCGTAGCCGGCGAGATAGGTGGCGTTGGCTTTATCGGGCGTCTCGATGATCTCGGCGCGCGGGCCGAGCGGTTGGTAATCTTCGCCGATGCGCGCGAAGGGCGACGGGCTTTTCCAATCGCCGAGCGACTCGCGCAGCACCGTTTCGATCTGCTTCGCATCGAAGTCGCCGACGACCGCTGCGGTGGCGTCGCTGGCGCCGTAGAAGCGCGCGTGGAACTCCTGCAACTGCGCCAGCGCGGTGCCTTCGATGGCGGCGACTTCCTCCGCAAAGGTGCGCGTGTAGCGCGGATCGTCGCTCGCGTATTGCGGCCGGGAGATGCGCGCGAAAAGATTGCCAGCGAGCGCGGCCGGATCGGTCTTCTGCTGTTCCAAGCCGGCGAGCGATTCCTGTTTCAGCTTCTCAAATTCATCCGCCGGAAACGCCGGCTCCCGCAGCATCTCAGCCGTCAGCCGCAGCACCTCGGCGAGGTGCTCGAGATCCGTCTCGACCGTCGCCGTGACCGACGACGCGCCGCCGTCGAAGCCGACGCGCGCCTTCAACCGGTCGAGCGTGTCCTTGAGCTGCTGGCGCGTTTTCGTGCGCGTGCCTTTGTCGAGCATCGCGGCGGTGAAGCCGGCGATCACTGCCTTGTTTTTCAGATTGTCCAGAGAGCCGAAGCGCAGCGTGATCGTGGCGGTCACCGCGTCGCCGCGCGTCTCCTTGGGCAGCAGCGCGAACTTCAATCCGTCGTCCAGTTTTCCTCGCGTGGTCCGCTTCTCGATGTTCTCCGGCGACGGATCAAAGTCCTCACCCTGCGAGATCGGTGGCCGGCCTTTGTAGTCCTTGAGCAGCGCGGCGATGTCGGGCCGATCCGGCACCTCGGTGCGGTCGGCGTTTTGCTCGGGAATGAAGAGCCCGACGGTGCGGTTCGACGGCTTCAGATAAAGCGCCGCGACCCGCGCGGTATCGGCGGGCGTGACCTTTTCGAGCTGATCCCGGGTGAAGAAAGCGAGCCGCCAATCGCCCAGCGCGATGGACTCGCTGAGGCGCAGCCCGATGCGGTCGGACTGCTTCAGCGACATCTCGAAATTTTTCAGGATGCGCGTCCGGGCACGGGTCACTTCCTCCTCGGTTGGCGGATTTTTTCGCACGTCGTCGAGCACCGCGAGCAGCGCCGCTTTGGCTTCCTCCAGCGATTTGTCCTGCCGCACCTCGGCGTTGAAAGTGACAAAACCGGCCTCGGCGAAACCCGACATGCTGCCCGAAATGCTCGCCGCCTTTTTTGTATCCACGAGCGCCTTGTAGAGCCGGCCCGACGGCTCATCGGTGAGCAGCGCCGCCAGCACCGTCAACGCCGCGGCGTCCGCGTGCGAGCCGGCGACCGCGCGAAACATGGCGGAGATGAGCTGCACGTCGCCCGAGCGCCGCAGGGTGATCTGCCGCTCGCCGTCCTGCACCGGTTCCTTCGTATAGGTCGGCACCAGCTTCCGCGCCGGCTTCGGGATTTTGCCAAACGTCTCGTTGATCAGCGCGAGCGTCTTCGCCTCATCGAAGCGCCCAGCGACCACGAGCACGGCGTTGTCCGGCTGGTAGTAGTTGCGATAGAACGCCTGCAGCCGCTCGATCGGCGCGCCCTCGATGTCCGACTTCTCGCCGATCGTCGAGTGGCCGTAATTGTGCCACTGGAAAACCGCCGGCATCATCCGCTTTTGCAACACGCCGCCGGGGCTGTTTTCGCCACGCTCATATTCATTGCGCACCACGCTGAACTCCTTTTCCAAGTCCGCCCGCGCGATGAACGAATTGACCATCCGATCCGCCTCCAGCTCCAGCGCCCAGCGCAGGTTTTCCTCCGTCGCGGAGACCGTCTCGTAGTAGTTCGTGCGGTCGAGCCAGGTGGTGCCATTCGCTCGCGCGCCATGCTCGGTCAGCTCCTGCGGGATATTCGGATGCTTCGGCGTGCCTTTGAAAACCAGATGCTCGAGCAGATGCGCCATGCCCGTTTCGCCATAGTCTTCATGCCGCGAGCCAACCTTGTAGGTGATGTTGACCGTCACGATGGGCCGCGACGGATCGGGAAAAAGCAGCACCCGCAAACCATTGACCAGGCTGTATTCGGTGATGCCTTCCACCGACGTAATCCGCTCCACGCCCGCCGGCAGCGGCACCGGCGTCTGGGCGTAAATGGCGGGCGCAAGGTACAGCGCGGCGGCGAGCAGGAAAAGGCGCGGGAGGGACAAGCCAGTCGTTTTCATGGCCGCCAAAGATGACGGCATCCCCGGCGCAGTCCAGCCCGGCTTCGCGCTGAAACGGCGTCACCGCATCGGCCAGAGCCACGCGCTCAGCATCGTGAGCGCGAGGCCGGCGACGCCTTGGATGGACATCATCGGTGAGATCGTGCGCAAGGTCATCGCTTCCCGCATTCCGCTGAGGCGCGTGATGATCCAGAATCCGGCGTCATTCATCCACGGGAAAGGCTTTGAGCCGCAGCCGATGGCGATGGCGAAATAGACGGGATGGATCGTCGCCCCGCCGACGATGAGCGCCTTGGCGATGGGCGCGGCGGTGATCATGGCCACGGTCGCGGAACCTTGCGCGGTGCGGACGAGCGCGGTGACGAGAAAAATGGCGGGTAGCGCGAGGTGGTGGACGCTTTGGAATTGGCCCGCGAGTTCCCCGGCGATACCGGTCTGCTGGAGCACGCCGCCGAAAGCGCCACCCGCGGCGATGATGAGCAAGATGACTGCGCCTTCGCTGACGGCGTTTTTCACGGCCTTCGCTCCTTCCCCACCGCGGCCCGCTAGCGGCGCGAGTGCGGCGAGCGCGCCGAGGGTCAGCGCCATGTCTTTGTCGCCGATGGTTTTCACCAGCCACGCGAGCCAGCCACCGGTGATTTTCAACCCGTCGGAGAACGTGGCATCCAAGGCGATGAGCGCGATGGGCAGGATGACCGGAAGCAGCGCGAGCCAGAGCGGCGGAAGGACGCGAACCGCGGATGTGGCGGCCGCTTCTTCCACCGGGACTTCGAGGGTGTGGCGGCGGTTCGACCAGTGCGCGAAGATCACGCCGACGAGCGCCGCGCCGAGGCCGATGGCGCCGCCCATCCCGATCATCAGCCCGAGCGGCACGCCCAGATCGCCCGCGACGAAGAGCGGTCCGGGCGTCGGCGGGACGAGTGAATGAGTGATCGTGCCGCCCGCGACCGTACACATGACGAGCAGCAGGTAATCGCGGCCCGTTTTGCGCGCGAGCGCCTTGAAGAGCGGCGCGAGGAGATACATCACCGTGTCGAGCATCACGGGGATGCAGAGGAGAAAGGCCGCGCTGAAAACGCCCAGTGCGCCCGCGCTGCGCCGAACCAGCGGAGCAGCGCCGCGGCAATCGCCTCCGCGGCGCCGGAGAGGAGCATCGCTTCGCCGATGATCGTGGCCATGGCGATGAGGATGCCGAGGTTCGCGCAAGTTCGGCCAAACTCCTCGGCCACGCGCTGGGAGGCCGGCTTCTCGACGAATTTCGTCGCGGCCTTCGCGGTGATCTCGCTCTTGGCCACGCGCGTGTCCGAAAAGCTGCGTAAAGCGGCCTCCGGCGTGAGCAGTGCGACGGCAAAGGCCCCGAGGATCAGCGCGAGGAAGGCGTGCAGCCGCAGCCAGAGGATGCTGCCGACGACGATGGCCATGCCGATGCACAGCAGCAGGAGCGGGCTCATGCGCCGGTGGAGCAGGGGACAATGCGGGGGAAGAGCACCCGCGCAGGAAAGGCCAGCCGCGCCGGAATGGAAATCGGAAACTGCCGTCAAGAAATGTCGCCTGATCCCGGTCTCTGGCCCACGTCGCGTACGCTGAACGTGCCTGGCGCGATCACGCCATCCACCAGCACGGCTTCTTTCACCGTCGCTCAGCGCGTTTTGGTGCGTTCGTATTCGGCCTGGGCTTCGGGGAGAAGTTCTTTGAGCTGGGCGATGCGGTGGGCGTCGGAGGGGTGGGAAGACATGTATTCCATCGGCTTGCCGCTCCCGGAGCTGGCCTCGCTCATCCGCTGCCAAAAGGCGATCGACTCGCGTGGATCGTAACCGGCGCGGGCCATGTAGAGGAGGCCGACCTTGTCGGCTTCGCTCTCGTGGTCGCGGCTGAAGGGGAGGAGCACGCCGTATTGCGCGCCTGCGCCGAGCGCCCCCATGATGGCGCGCTGCTGCTCGTAGCTCAAGTCGCCGACCGAGACTTGAGCGCCAGTCATCAGGGTTTGGGTGGCTTTTTGCTGAAGCAGGCGCTCGGAGCCGTGGCGGAGGGTGGCGTGAGCCATCTCGTGGCCCATCACGGTGGCCAGTCCGGCCTCGGTCTTGGCGACGGGGAGGATGCCGGTGAAAACGACGATCTTTCCACCCGGCAGGCAGAAGGCATTGACCTGCGGACTGCGGACGAGGGAGACCTGCCAGTTGAAACTCTTCGCCGCCGGGCCGGTCGCCCCGGCCAGTCGGGCGGCGACGCGTTTGACCAGTTCATACTCGGGCCCGGAATTGATGAGCTGCGATTCCTGAAGGACTTGCTGATAGCTTTGCAAACCGAGGGCTTCCTCCTGCTGGGGATTGAGCGCATGCCGGGCCGTGCGACCGGCTTCGTTGGTCATTTTTTCCGACGAGCAATACTGGAAGAAGACGACCACGGCGGCGATGGCGATGGGGATGACACGGACGAGGAGGCGGCGTTTGTTCATGGTGGTTCCGCTGGTGACGATGCCTTGAATTCTGCGCGTGACACGCGAAAAATCTCCCCGGCGCGGCGCGGTTTCGCGGATTTGACCGGCGCGCCTGGCAGATTCGCGAATGGGCCGCGATTTCTTTTGACGGTGGCGGGGGAGCACCCCTAATTTCAGCCGCTTTTTGATAACCCCGCGGCTAATTTTAGCGGAGAGAACGATGACTCCGCTGCCTCCGCACCCCGTCCAAGGCACTTACCGCAAGTCACAATTTTACGATTTTAAGAAGAGGTTCACTTTGAATGTTTAATGGAATTTTTGGGCTGTTCTCCAATGATATCGGCATTGATCTCGGCACGGCGAATACGCTGGTCTATGTAAAGGACCACGGAATCGTTCTGCGCGAGCCCTCGGTGGTGGCGGTGCGGGCCGGCACGAACCATGTGCTGGCCGTAGGTGATGAGGCAAAGCGGATGCTCGGGCGCACGCCGGGCAATATCGTGGCCATCCGTCCGCTGAAGGACGGGGTGATCGCAGATTTCGAGATCACCGAGGCAATGCTGCGGCACTTCATCCACAAGGTGCATCCGCGGCGGGCGTTCTTTAAGCCACGCCCGCGAGTGGTCATCGCGGTGCCCTCGGGCATCACCGAGGTGGAGAAACGCGCGGTGAAGGAGTCCGCGCTACGTGCCGGAGCACGGGAGGTGCATCTGATCGAGGAGCCGATGGCGGCGGCGATCGGCTGCGGGCTGCCGGTGCAGGATGCGGCGGGGAACATGATCATCGACATCGGTGGCGGCACCACGGAAGTCGCGCTGATTTCACTCTCGGGCATCGTTTTCTGCCGCAGCGTGCGGGTGGCGGGGGATGAGTTGGATGAGGCGATCATCCAGTACATGAAGCGGGCCTATAACCTGATGATCGGCGAGCGCACCGCGGAAGACATCAAGATCAAGATCGGCAGCGCGTATCCCTGCGAAAAGGAGACGACGATGGAGGTGAAAGGGCGCGATCTGGTCGCCGGTCTGCCGAAGACGCTCACCATCACCTCGCAGGAAGTCCGCGAGGCGCTGCTCGAACCTATTTCCACGATCGTCGATTCCGTGCGCGTGACCCTCGAACGCTGCCCGCCCGAACTGTCCGCCGATCTGGTGGACCGCGGACTGGTGCTCGCGGGCGGCGGCGCGCTGCTGCGCGGGCTCGACCGTCTGCTCACCGAAGAAACGGGCCTCCCGGTCCATGTGGCCGAGGATCCGCTCAGCGCCGTGGCCGAGGGCACCGGCCGTGCGCTCAGCGAGATCAAATTCCTGCGCCAGGTGTCCACGACCGACACCCGCCGCTCGACATAGAACCCGCAGGCATGACTGCCTTCGCCAAACGCCCAACCTTTCCGCGGCCTCTCTCCGCATGAACCGTCGCATCGTCATCCCCACGGTGATCGTCTTCGTCGTCCTCACGGCGCTCATTCTCATGCTCAGCCCGCACAATATGCGGCGCGTGCAGGCCGGTTTCCTCGGGATGATCTCGCCGTTTTTGAAAACGGGATCGTCATTTGAAAAGAAGTACCGCGAGTTTCGCGAGGGGCTGAAAAAGCTGGATGAGCTTGAGACCGACAACAAACGGCTGAACGTGCAAAACAAAGATCTGAGCGCGACCAACCAGACGCTCCGCGGCCTGGAAGCCGAGAACAACCAACTCCGTAAGGCGCTCCAGTACCGGGAGCGCGCGGTCTTCACGCTCAAACCGGCGAGGATCATCGCCCGCGACGCCGCGACGTGGTACAGCAAAGTCGTCATCGACCGCGGCTCGAAGGACGGACTGGACAGGGACGGCGACCAGCCGGTGCTGACCGAGGCCGGCTTGGTCGGAAAGACCAGAGAAGTTTCCGATCATTCGGCCACCGTGTTGTTGATCGCCGACGAGACCTGCAAGGTCGCTGCGAATGTCGAAAACACGCGAGAGCAGGGGATCGTCAAGGGTGAGCGCCTGTCCGGTGGCGGGGCACCGAACGTCGGGCTGAACTTCATTTCCAAACAGGCCAATCTGCAACCGGGACAGCAGGTCTTCAGTTCGGGCGCAGGCGGGGTGTTTCCCTCTGGCGTGCTCATCGGCCAAGTCAAGGAATTCATCGCCGGCGGCCTCGACGGGCACGCGACGATCATTCCCGCCGTCGATCTGACCAAGCTCGAAGACGTCTTTGTCGTCGTCGGGAAAAACCAATGAAAGGCGCCCGGAGATGATCCTTTTCCTCGTGCTGGTCGTTTCGATGTTTATGGGCCTGGTCGTCCAGCATTTCATTGCGCCGCTGCCGCCCTACGGCATCCGTGTGCTGCTCATGCCGATCATCATGTTTTACGGCGCGCTGGCCCTGCCGGTGCCGGGGATGCTCGCGCTGGCCTTTTGCGGCGGGCTGATGTGGGACGCGCTCAATGTGCAGATCGATCTCGTCGGTGAGGGTAGCGGGCCGATTGTCGAGGTGGCGCTCGGCTGGTCGATCGTTCTCTACGCCATCCTCGGCGCGCTGATGAACGGCTTCCGCCCGCTTTTTCTGCGCGGCCGCTGGGAAATCCATTGCCTGCTCAGCGGGGTCTGCACCTCGGTCATCGTCCTCGCCGAATATCTCATGCGGACCTTCCGGCAGGAGCCCGTGATCTTTCTCTTCAACAAGGAAGTCTGGTGGCGCATCGGCGGCGCGGGCCTCGTGGCCACGCTGCTCTCGCCATTCTTTTTCTTCGCCCTGAATTATATCAGTTTCCTCATCGGCCACGACGCCCAGTCGGAGCGGGAGCCGAAACGCTCCACCTGATTTATGGCCCGTCGCTTTTCCCGCCGTCCCAGCGCCGAGTGGCGCGTGATCTTCCTCGGCTTCGTGATGCTCTGCGCCTTTGGCGTGCTTGTCGGAAAGCTTTGGTACGAGCAGGTCCTGCGTGGTGACAAGTGGACGAAGAAGATCGCCAGCAAATCGGAAGTCACCGTCCGCATCCCGTCCGTGCGCGGGGAGATTCGCGACCGCAATGGCGTCACGCTGGTCACCAACCGCGCCAGCTATGAAGTCGATTTCTATCTGCCCGACATGGTCCGCGGCTACCGGCAGAAATATAAGACGGTCCCGCTCACGGAGTATTTCGCCAACATCAACCAGATGAAGAAGAAGTTGAAGGGGGCGGACGTCGTGAAGATCGTGAATACGACGGTCATCCCGCGGCTCGATGAGCTCGATCTTGCGCAGGACTACAATTCCGAGCGCCTCCAGAAGCACTACCGCAACGACACCCTCGTTCCCTTCACCTACCAGGAAGAGCTCGATTTCGACACGATCGCCAGATTCTCCGAGCACGACATCGGCCTGCCCGGTGTGGAGATCGCGGTCAAGCCAGTGCGCCAGTACGTCTATGGCGCGCTCGCGGCGCATCTCCTCGGCTACGTCGGCGCGCCGCTCGACGTGAACGTCCTGCCCGACGTCACCAAATACACTTACTACCAGCCGGACGTGGACGGAAAATCGCAGATCGAGGCTTCGATGGACAAATACCTCCGCGGTGAACCGGGTGCCCGTGTGCTTCGCCGGAGCGTGAAGGGGGTGATCGAGGGCGAAGTTCGCACGGATGCTCCGAAGCCGGGCAACAACGTCTATCTGACCCTCGATGCCCGCATCCAGATGATCGTCGAGCAGGCCCTGCGGAATCCTTCGCTCGGGCGCGCGGCGGCGGTCGTGATCGATCCGAACAACGGCGACATCCTCGGCATGGGCTCGGTGCCTTCGTTCGACCCGAACATTTTCATCCCCAGCATCTCCAGCGAAGACTGGAAAAAACTCAGCGACGACGAGGCCGTACCGCTGGTCAGTCGCGCCGTCAGCGGCTTTCCGCCGGGCTCCACCTTCAAGATCATCACCGCCCTCGCCGGCCTGACCAAAGGACTCGGCGGCAGCAGCTACAACTGCCCCGGTGGCATCAGCTACGGCGACCACTATTTCAAATGCTGGATCGCCGAAAAGCGCGGCTCCCACGGCACCCTCGGCATGACGGATGCGCTGAAAGTTTCCTGCGACTGCTTCTTCTACCAGTACGGCAACGCCGCCACCATGGAGGCGATGGACCATATCGGGAAAATCATGGGGATCGGCGAGCATTACGACCTCGGGCTCGCCGACGAAAAGGACGGCATCATGCCCGGCCCGGAGTGGATGCGGATGAAATACCCGCAGCTCAAATGGACGACCGCACACACGGCCAATGTCACCATCGGCCAGGGCTATGTCCTCGCCAGCCCGCTGCAAATGGCCATGTGCTATGCCGCCGTGGCCAACGGCGGCATCGCCTATGAGCCGCGGCTCGTCCGCACCGTCCTCACGCCCGACGGCAAGCCCGTGCTCGACGAAAACGGAAATGTCGCCGTGCCCGATCAGCCGAAGATTCGCGGCGATCTGCGCAAGGAACTGACCAAGGAGCAGATTGATCTGGTGCGCCTCGGGCTGTGGAAAGTGGTCAATGAAAAAGGCGGCCCAGGCGGCGGCGGCACCGGCGGAAAGGCCCGGCTGGCGAATGTCGTCGTGGCCGGCAAGACGGGCACCGCGCAGGCGACCGACCGCGGGAAAAAGGAGCACATCGCGTGGTTCTGCTGCTTTGCGCCGTACGACAAGCCGCGTTACGCGATCTGCACGATGGTCGAAAACGGCGAACACGGCGGCGGCGTCGCGGCACCCATTGCCACCCGCATCCTTGAGCAATGCCTCGCCATGGACCAGGGGACCTACAAACCCGACCTCACCTTCCTTGCCCCGGCCCGCAATCCCAACCCTTTCGCCGTCATCGAAGCGCTGCCCGATTACAAAGATGGGCAGAAAGTTACCGTCAATTCGGAGGAGGAGGGCAACGCGCCGAAGACGACAGCCCCGGACAGCGCTGCCATCGAACTCAAGGGCGGCAAAGCCAAACCCGACATTCGCGCTACCGCCGATGCGCGCGGCAAGGTCAAAGGTTCCACCAAAAACAAACCAGCTTCCGACATCGCCAGCCCTGAGCCAGCCGAAAAAAAAGCCGGCATTCTCGACCGCCTCTTCGGGCGCAAACCCGCGCCCGCCCCGACCAATCCCAGTTCCAAGCCTGGGTCTCCACCCAAGCCCTTCTCACGCTGACGCTCCCACCCAACGTGCTCAGCAAACTTTACCCCAAACTTATTTCCATGACCGAACGCGTCAAAAGACTGATCGGCCTGGCCCCGCGCCAGACCGGCAACAAACTCATCATCAACTGCGAAAAACTCGAACGCCGCGTCGCCCTCCTCGAAAACGGCATCCTTGAGGAATACTCCATCGAGCGCCAGACCGACCGCAACATCGTCGGTAGCATCTTCAAAGGCCGCGTGAAAAACATCGAGCACGCGCTCAAGGCCATGTTCGTCGATATCGGCTTCGAGAAAAACGCCTTCCTCCATTTCTGGGACGCCCTCCCGGCCGCCCTTGATAGCGGCATCGAACAGGTCGAGCGCACCGGCGGCAAAAAGAAACAGGAGCGCATCACCGCCAAGGACATCCCCAACATCTACCCCGTCGGCAGCGAAGTCCTCGTCCAGGTCACCAAAGGGCCCATCAGCACCAAAGGCCCGCGCATCACCACCAATCTTTCCCTCGCCGGGCGCTACCTCGTCCTCATGCCCTACAGCGACCAGTGCGGCATCTCGCGCAAAATCGAGTCGCCCAAAGAGCGCGACCGCCTCCGCAAAATCCTCAAGGAACTCGACATCCCCGAAGGCATGGGCCTTATCGTCCGCACCGTCGGCGAGGGGCAGCGCGAGCGCTACTTCGTCCGCGACCTCGGCCTCCTCATCGAGCAATGGCGCGCCATCGAGGACGCCATGAAAACCAAACCCGCGCCGGCCTGCGTCTTCGAGGAACCCGACCTTATCGAGCGCACCGTGCGCGACTTCCTGACCGACGAAATCGACGAAGTCATCTGCGACGACGAGGCCGCCGTCAAACGCATGATCGAAGTCGTCGGCCAGATCTCCAAACGCTCCGCCTCCCGCATCAAACACTACAGCGGTTCCCTCCCCGTCTTTGAAAACTTCAGCGTCCAGAAGCAGATCGACGACGCTTTTCACCGTCAGGTCTGGCTGCCCTGCGGCGGCTACATCGTCATCGACGAAACCGAGGCCCTCATCGCCATCGACGTCAATACCGGGCGCAACAAAGGCGGCAAAGACGTGGAGAAAACCATCCTCCAGACCAATCTCGAAGCCGCCGACGAGATGGCCCGCCAGATGCGTCTGCGCAACATCGGCGGCCTCATCATCGGCGACTTCATCGACATGAAAAGCCGCCGGGACCAACAGGCCGTTTTCCAGCGCGTCAAAGACGGCCTCCGCCGCGACAAGGCCAAGACCCACGTCCTGCCCATCTCCCCGCTCGGCCTCCTCGAAATGACCCGCCAGCGCGCCGCCGAATCCATCAGCGGCGCCGTCTTCGACACCTGTCCCTACTGCCACGGCCACGGCAAGGTGAAGAGCGCCATGACCATGAGCGTCGAGCTCCAGCGAGCCCTGCATCAGGTGATGAAAAAATACCAGGACTCCATCCACGAAGTGAAAATCATCGTTCATCCCCACGTCATGGAGCGCCTCCGCAGCGAGGACGAGGAACTCCTCGTCGAGATCGAGCGCAAATACGCCGGACGCCTCACCTTCCGCAGCGACCCCACCTACCACCACGAAAAGTTCAGCATCACTGACGCCAACACCGGTGCCGAGTTGAAATCCTGACCGAGGGTGTCTGCGGCGCGTCCTCAGGACAAGCCGCCGCTGTTCAGACCGAGGGCGTCTGGGAATTCAAAATGCCCACCGGGCCGTGCCGTCGTTTAGCGCGCTAGCAGGTAAACGATCGCGCCCGCCACTGACGCGTATAGGAGGATTGCGGTTTTCATAAGCGAGGGTTCATCGCCCGCGGAGGCGAGGTCGGCCTTGGGTTTTTGGTAAATTTTCCTCGCGATTTGTCCACCGCTCGGGTCACCCGGGAGAACTCCACTCCAATTGGGGCGATCCAGATGAATGGTGGCGCGTGTCAAAATCTTGTAATAATTCTTTTTCTGCTTCGTTAAGGCTGTTAGACGGAAGGCAGTCGCCGCTTTTCGTGTGTGTCATCTCCCCGTCAGTCAAACAACCAAACACGCGGGTGCGGTTCCATCCGCCAGTGCCTTATGAATACTCGCATCTCATTCCGCAGCAACGCGTCGCACTGTGTGAATTCTGCGATGGCACCTACCCTCTCCCAGGCGCCGCGGCGTCCCCTCGCCGCCGGGATCGCGGCGCTCGTTGCGCTGGCGCTCGTCTCGTCGGCGAATGCCGGAAGCCTTTTTTGGTCAGGAGATAACAACGCGTTTTGGAATACGACGGCCGGGGTCAATGGGACCAACTGGTCGTCGTCGCCGGGTTTCAACAATGGCACGATCACGGTGCCGGGCGCGGCGGACGATGTGTTTTTCAATATCCCCGGCGCGATCAATCTGGCCACGCAACTGGGCGTGGATTTCAGCATCAGAAGCCTGACCTTCACGCCGGTGGCGACGAATGCGATATCCATTGGCGGCGGGAATACACTGACCCTCGGCTCCGGCGGTATGACGGACAACGCAGGGGCGGCGATCACGCTGAATACGAATGTGGCGCTCGGCGCCGCGCAGACGTGGGCGAATAATTCGGCGGACGCGGTGACGGTCAATGGGATCATTTCGGGGGGCGCACCGAACGACCTGACGATCGGCGGGAGTGGTGCGTTTACGTTCACGAGCGCCAATACTTATGCGGGGAGCACGACGATTTTCACGGGGACGCTCAATCTGAGCGGGGCGAATGGGAGTCTGCAGAGCACGAGCGGGATCACGCTCAATGCGGGCACGACGCTGGTGCTGGATAACGCGTCGGCGAATAACTCGAACCGGTTGAATGATAACACGACGATCACGACGCGGGGAGGCATCCTCAGTCTGGTAGGGAATGCCGGGGCAACGACCGAAGCGGCGGGCACGTTGAGTGTGGGTTCGGGTGCATCGGTGGTGCAGGTTTCGGGTAGCGGTTCCTCGCTCACTTTTGGTCGAGCGCCTGCGGATCCGAGCCCGCTGGCGAGCTTCAGCCGTACGGGGGCCGGCGGTACGGCGAATTTCGTGGTGGGTGCTGGCGCGTCGATCAAGGCGCCGAACGTGACGCTGGTGAATGGGATCATCGGTGGCTGGGCAGTGACGGGGACGGCGGCCGGCACGGGCCTTGATTGGGCGACGACCGACGTCTCGAAGAACATCGTGCCTTACAGCGCTTACACGGCGCTGACTGCGGATGCGACGGGCACGATAACCAGCGCCATCGCCGCCACGGATAATACCAAGTTCGATGCCACTGGAAATAACTCGGTGCGTATCCAGGCCAATACGGCGATCAACTCGCTCTACATGACGGGCGGGAGCACGCTGAGTGGAGTGACGGGTGGACCTACGAACAACACCTTCTACAATGGCATCACCTTTGGCACGGGCGTTACCGCCAATTTAACCATCACGCTGACGGTTGGCACGGGTGGCATCATCTCAAGCGGAGCGACCGGGATCGGCCACTACAATAATAAGACTGACATCCCGGACATGGCGTTTATCGGCTATCAGTTCGGGGAGTTCACCGCCGCCGGACAGACCAATGGGGACGCAGGACAGATTACCGCGGGAGCGGGCGTTCCCGACCTGATCGTCTATACCGACAGCAACTTGCGCATCGCATCCAGAATCGTCGATAACGGCGGCCCCGTCGGCCTAACCAAGTCTGGACCTGGCTTGCTGGACCTGAGCAATGGCAACACCCAGACTAACAAGCCGAGCAACACATTCACCGGCAAGGTGGCGATTAATGAAGGCATTCTGCTGATCGGGCAGGCGAACCAGTTGGGCAATTCGGCGGCGGCTTCAGACAATGTCACGTTCAACGGCGGTGAGTTGCGCACCTTTGCTGGTCTCACTACGGCAACGACTCAAGGTTGGACCGTCGGCACGCGCGGCGGGACTTTCGCCTACACGGGCGGTGGCACATCCAATATCCAGAACAAAATTACAGGCACCGGTGGCTTTACCTTCTACGCTCGATCGGCGGGCGGCGGCACCAACGAGTTGATCAACCTGGCCAACAACCTTGCAGTCGGCGGTGGCGGGAATGCCGATTATCAAGGCCCGACGAGGCTCTGGTTCAGCATTTCCGACGGCAGCTTTGGCTCAGGAACCCAGTATGGACGCATCGCCTGGACTCAGAACAATCAAATTCCCGCGTCCTCGGCTGTGACGATGGACATCGTTGACGATACTCCGGATCACAATGTCCTGCCTAACTTCAACAACGTGTCAGCCAATCTCGCCGGTCGCAATGATCACTTCGGCTCCCTTGCCGGTAACGTAAACCTCCGGAATTTCAGCGGCACGTTGACCATTGGGGCAAACAATCTCTCGACGGACTATACCGGTTCGCTCTACGGCGCCGCCGCCCAGACCAATGGGGGCGACACCACGTTTCCTGCTGGCACCGGCACGCTCATCAAGGTTGGCTCGGGGACGCAGATTTTCGGCGGCACTCTGAATAACTACACCGGTGCAACGACCATCAACGGCGGCACGTTGCTCATTGGCGATGGCACGGATGTGATAAGTTCGGCCATTCTCGGCAGCGGGGCGGTGAACGTCGGCAACGGAACGCTGATCGGCGCGCTGGGCGGTAATGGCACAATATTCGGCGTGGTGAACGTTAGTTCGACCGGCCATCTCGCACCGGCCATGTCGGCGACGACAACCAATACACTGACGATCGCGAACAACCTGACGATCAATGCAGGCGCGACGCTGGACTATAACTTCGGTGCCGCGGGCACACCGGGAATGGGCGACCTGATCGATGTCACTGGCGCAGGCAATCTTCTGATGAACGCCGGCACGGACATCTTGAACATTACCGCGCTGCCTGGATTCGGAGTTGGAACCTATAGCCTGATCACCGTGAGCGGCTTCGGCTCCTTTACTGACAACGCCACCTTCACGATCAACGGCTCGACGCTCTTTAACTACTCTGTCCTCAAGCCAGGCGACGCCATTGCCGCGGCTGCGGGAGGCGGCACTGTGCCATCGAAACAGCTCTGGCTGCAAGTGCTCGCGGGCAATCCGAGTTTCTTTTGGACCGGCGCGGTGAACGGGGCGTGGGACGTCAACACGACCTCGAACTGGACCGGCGCGGGGGCAAAGTTCGCGAACGGCGGCAACGTCACCTTTGACGACGTCAACCTTTCGGTGGCTCCTCCCGGTGCCACGAACCTCACCGTGGCGGCGGGCGGCGTGACGGCCAACTCAATCGTCTTCAACAACGCCCTCAACAATTTCACGATCGGCGGCGGAGCGATTACTGTCACTGCGGGTTCGGGAGTAACGAAGAACCAGGCGGGCAGCGTAACTTTCAATGGCACCGTGACGACGCCGTTGACAACCATCACCGCCGGCACGCTTAACATCGGCAGCACCGCCACCTACAACTCGACGTTGAAAGTGGACCTCAACAGCGGCGCACTTAACGTGAACGGCACGCTCAATACGGCCACGCTGAATGTGAAGGGGGGCACGAACTTGAACGTCTCGGCGACCGGCTCGCTCGGCGGCGCGACCGTTCTCAACGTGGATGGTGCCGCCACTTTCAACAACGCGAGCCAGACGGTCGCCGGCCTGGGCGAAACCGGAGGCGCGAACACTGGCGTCGTCACACTCACCGGCACCGCGCTCGGCGTTACGGGTAGCTCGACCTATGATGGGACGATTACCGGCACCGGCAGTCTGATCAAGAGCACTGGCGGCATGCTCGTGCTGACTAACGGCGCAAACAGTTTCAGCGGCGGCACGACGATCAGCGGCGGCACGCTTTTGCTCACGAATACCACGGGCTCCGCGACCGGCGCGGGTTCCGTGACGATCTCGAGTTCGGGAATACTCGCTGGCACTCGCATCGGCGGCTCGCTTGTTTCAAATGCCGGTGGGACGTTCTCGCCCGGCACCGGTGCGCCGCTGAGCGGCGACATTGGGACGTTCAATGTGGGCGGCGGGATTACGATCAACGCAGGCAGCGTGCTCGACTTCGATCTCACTTCGCCGGGCGTTGCCGATACTGTCAATTCCACCGGAGCGCTCAGTCTCGGTGCTGGCGTAAATACGATCTTGAACCTCTTCGAGAACACTGGCTTCGCCGTGGGAAGTTATGTGCTTTTCACCGCCAGCAGCGTTACGAACAGCTCAACCTACACCATCAACCCTTCGGGACCCGGCATGGCGTCGGGCGCGACTTACGCGATTCTGGCGGTGGGCAATACGCTCGTGCTGAATGTGACGGCAGCGCCGACGGTGACCTGGACTGGCGCGACCAATGGCAATTGGGATACGACCACACTCAACTGGGCCCCTGGCGGCACCTTTGCCAACGCCAACGCGGTCGTCTTCGACAACACCGGCGCGAACACTAACATCACCGTTGTGGCAGCCGGGGTGGTCTCTTCTGGCATGACCTTCAATAACACCGTGGCTGTGCCCTACACGATCGGAGGTGGTGTGATTAGCGGCAGCGCCGGCATCACGAAAAACAACACCGGTATCGTCACGCTGACCGGCGCCAACGCCTTCACCGGGACGACGACGATCAATGGCGGCACGGTCAGCATCTCCGCGGACGAGAACATCGGCATGGCGCCCGGTGCGCCGAGACCCGACGCGATCACCCTCAATGGCGGCACGCTCTCGGCCTCGGTGAGTTTCATTTTGAGCGCTAATCGCGGCATCGCCTTGGGATCGGGCGGCGGCACGTTTGACGTGGCGGATGGAGCAATTCTCAACTACGACGGAGTCATCGCAAACGTGCCCGCGCAGAGCGGCTCACTCACGAAGACGGGCGCAGGTACACTGGCCTTGGCCGGAGCCGTCGCGAGCACCTACACTGCTGGAACGACGATCAACGGTGGAACCGTCAGCATCGTCGCGGACAACAACCTCGGCGCGGCGCCCGGCGCAGCGACGCCCGGCGCAATCATCCTCGCTGGCGGCACGCTTTCGGCCTCGGCGACGTTGACCTTAAATGCCAACCGGGGCATCGCCTTGGCCTCGATCGGCGGCACGCTCGACGTTGTGGGAGGAGCGACGCTCAGCTACGCTGGAGTCATGGCGAATCTGGGCGCGCAGACTGGCTTGTTCACGAAATCCGGTTTCGGGACGCTGACTCTCGCCGGGGCCGTCGCCAACTCCTACACCGGCACGACGACGGTCACAGGCGGCACGCTGAATCTCGGCTACACTGGAGGCAATTCCGTGCCGGCAAACCTTACGGCCAATGGCGGCGCTTCGGTCATCCTCACCGCCGCCAACCAGATTGCTGACTCCGCGAATGTGGTCATCGGCGACCTGACCAATGGCGCGAACATTCGGACGGGCGCCAATGCCGATACGATCAACAGCCTGTCCATCACCGTGCCCGTGGGCTCCGGCTATGGAGTAGGAAATCCGACGACTTCCGTGCTGAGCAACTTGAACATCCTCGGAACCCTGAGCGTGACCAACGGAGAGCACGACTTCGTGAACAGCAACTCGACCGTCACCTCCAACGCGTTGATCATGGATGGCTCGACCGGTCGCCTCGGAGCCAACACCAACCCGAGCACGGTGACCGTGGGAGCCGGCGGGCTGAGCATGACCAACGCGCAGTTGAGGCTCGGAACGAATGGCGCTGGCTTCGCCGCAACGGTAAATTTGGGAGGCAACTTCACCGGCAGCGGAACGAACAATTTTTTAGTGAATAATTTCTCCGGTCTTCGCCAACTGAACCTCCAAGGGGCGACCCGCACCTTCAACATTCTCGACGGCAATACGACAGTGGAGGCAGAAGTTTTGAATGGCGGTATTACCAAGACCGGCGATGGCACGCTCATCCTCAGCGGTCCGCAGTCTTACGACACGCTGAATGCGAATGCCGGTGTGACCAGCGTCACGGGCTCTTTCATCGCCGGCACGGCCACGGTCAATGTGGCTGCGCTCCTTGATTTTGATTCGAGCCAGACGATCGCTGCGCTCAACATTGGGACCGGCGTTCTCGTCGCGCTGGACGAGTTTGGCGGCGATTCGAGCCTGCTGCATTCACCGGGCGGGGTGCAGGCAGTGCCCGAACCTGCCTCGGCAAGCCTGCTGTTGCTCGGACTGCTCAGTCTCGGCGGTTGCTGCCGGCGCTCGCGAGGATAATGCCAATCGTTGGTGTCTTTTCAATCAGGGTGCAGCGGCGCCTACCGGTCCTTTTCTTCGGTCACTCGATCATCCGTCGGTTCTCCAATTGCCCGGTTGAGCATATTGTTCGACGCTAGGAGACACCCCAGCAGCAGGAATGGAATGATGACAATCCACGGAAACTTCGTCGATTCGAAGGCGATTTGGCAGACGCCAGGCAAGACCATCGCAGCGATCCAAAGCATGGTGTTCCACTGGAGCATTTTGTTCTTTTCAGATTTTGTCATAGGTCGGGTTCGAGCGGGTTTTAATGGGTGGCAAGCAAGAGTCTGTTGCGCTCGACGCGTCGCCAATGGTCCGGGCCATGAATGGATAACCCGGAGAATGGGACTGCTGGGTGATTTGCTGCCAGAGATGGTCAAGATCAGCGTTCATTACAGGAGGCGAGAGCAACCGCTAACTAAGATTAGCCGACGTGCTGCCTTTACACCAGCACCAGTTCGGCCGCTGTCGCCGGGGATTTGGAGGGTGCCGCTGAGGGGAGTCCGGTGAGCAGAGTCAGGGATCTGCGGTGCGGCCGACGAATCGGAATTCGTGAGCGACGACGATCTTGTATTTCCAGCTTCACCCGGCGAGGAGAGCCGGGTAGGATGCGGGCCTATGAAAACGCTCCTCTCATCCCTCATCCTCGTCGTTTCGCTCCTCACCGCCTCGCTCCGCGCCGCCACGCCGGAGCAGGAAAAGGCGTTCACCGACAGCTACCGCAAAGCGCTCGAAGCGGGCGACGCGACCGCGCTCGCCGCTTTCCTTTACACGGAAGGCGCGCAGCCGGAGCAGATCGAGTTTTTCAAGATGATGCAGATGATCGACAAAGGCTCGAAGGTCGTCAGCGTGGAGCTGGTCGCGCCGACCGCAGAGGAAGCCGCGCGGATGAACAAGGCGATGCCGATGCCCGACGGCAAAATGTACAAGATGCCGGTGAAGCCCTACAAGCAGCTCGTCGTCAAGACCGAGTCCAAAGGCGCCAGCGGCTCCGGCAGCGGCTCCAGCAAAAGCCCCGTGGCTGAGATCAAGGGCAAGCTCGTCATCCCCGTGCCGGTGCCGGCGAAATAGGCCGCGGGTCAGGCGGAGACGATGGCCTTGAAGCCGCCATAGATCATGCGCTTGCAGTCGAAGGGCATGGCTGCGGGAGCCGTCGTCCTGGCCAGGCGCGGGGTCTTTTTCATCACCGCGGCGTTCGATTCGGTATTTCGAGATGGGGATGACGAAGCCGTCAACATAGTGAGCCATGGTTAGTCTTATTGATTAGTTGGCGGAGGTGACGGTTTTCTTGGCGGCGGTTTCAGACACCGTTTTCAAACCGGCCAACCCCTGCTCAAATTGGCCGCCGACCATTTTGTCGCAGTTGATGAAAAGGCCGACGGCTTTGAACATGAAATTGTTTCTGCCGGTCATGCTCCAGGTGACCGCGGTTTGGTCGCCCTCCGGCTTGAAGGTGAACTCCGCGGTGTTGGTGGCGGTGAAAGGTTTGAAGAATTCGAGTTTGAAGAGGATCGAATCGCTCGGACGGCTGTCGGTGACGGTCATGCGCCCTTCGCCGACTTCCTTGTTGCCGGCCCAAGTGTAGGCGGCGCCGGTTCCGGCGGGCGGACCCTCGAAATTCATCTTCGCTGCGGGATCGATTTTCGCCCAGGGGGACCACTCCTGGAATTTGTGGAGATCGTTCACCTGCGCAAAGACCACGGCCGGTGGGGCGGGGATGGTGGCGCTCCGCGTGATGCGGAAGTCCGTGGGCTGCAGGGCCACGACGATGACGAAGCCAACGACGAGGACGGCGAGGGCGAGGAGGATGAGTTTGAACATGGGAGGGGTTTAGAAGTTTGCGAGCGCGAGGCAAGCGGTGAGTGGGCGGCCTTACATCCCTTCGACGAACAAGCCCATTCGTCGAGGACACTCTTTTGAAAAATAATCCGCGCCGCTCTCCCCGGCGGCCGCCATACTGCCCGCTCCATGGCCCTCAAAGCGACCATCCACAAAGCCGACCTCCAGCTCTCCGACATCGACCGCGGCATCTATGGCGACCACCCGATCACCATCGCCCGGCACCCGTCGGAGACAGACGAACGCATGCTCATCCGGCTGCTCGCCTTTGCCCTGAACGTCCCTGCCGACAACGAGCACGGCGCGCTCGAATTTGCCAAGGACATGTGGGACGCCGACGAGCCCGGCCTTTGGCAGAAAGACCTCACCGGCTACATCGCGCACTGGATCGAGGTCGGTCAGCCCGACGACCGGCGGTTGCTGCGGGCGTCGGCGCGGGTCGGTCGCGTCAGCGTTTACAGCTTCAGCGCGAGCACGCCGGTTTGGTGGAATGGGATTGAGTCGAAGCTGACCCGCGCGCGCAATCTGACGGTCTGGCAGATCCCCGCGGAGCAAAGCCAGGAACTCGCCGCGCTGGCGGAGCGGACGATGGAGTTGCAGGTGACCGTGCAGGATGGCGCGATCTGGGTGGGCAACGGCACGCGCTCCATCGAGGTCGCGCCCCGACGGCTCTGCGGCTAGGCCCGCGCCTCGCACTCGCGGAGTCGGGCCGCGAGGAAGGAGCGCTCGGATTTCACCTCGGTGAGCCGGATGGCCTCGCGCAGATGCTCGGCGGCGGTCGGAAAATCCTCCCGCTGCGCCTCGAAGTCGCCGAGCACCGCGTTCAGCAGGTAATACGATTCCAAGGGCCGCCGATCCGGGATGGCCGCGACGGCGGCCAGACCCTCCGCCGGGCCGTGGACGTGGGCGACGGCGACGGCGCGGTTCAGGGCCACGACGGGCGAGTCGTTCAGCGCCACCAGACTGTCGTAGAGCGCAAGGATTCGCGGCCAGTCGGTGGCGGCGTAATCGGGCGCGGTGCAGTGGCAGGCGGCGATGCCGGCTTGGACGTGGTATTCGCTGATTACTTCGCCGGCGGCCGACTGGCTGAGATGCCAGATGCCGCGCGCGATCATCTCCCGGTCCCACACCGCGCGATCCTGCTCGCGGAGGCGCAGGATGTTGCCCTCCGCGTCCGTGCGCGCGGGCAGGCGCGCGGCGTCGAGGAGCATCAGGGCGAGGAGCGCGTGCGTGCGCGGCTGCCGGGCCGCCGGATGCCCGGCGAGCAGGGTCGCGAGGCGGATGGCTTCGTGGCAGAGCTCGGCGCGCACGAGGCTCTCGCCGCTCGAGGCTTTGTAGCCCTCGTTGAAAAGCAGGTAGAGGATTTGCAGCACGCCCTCGAGCCGGCTGGAAAGCTCCGCGCCGCCTGGAATCTCAAACGGAATGCCCTGCTCCTGGATGCGTTGCCGCGCCCGCGTGAGCCGTTTGGCGATGGCCGCTTCGCTGGTTAAAAAAGCCTTCGCGATCTCGCCGGGGCTGAAGCCGCACAGCGTCTTTAGCGCCAGCGCGGTCTGCGCTTCCTGGGGGATGAGCGGGTGACAGCACGCAAACATCAACCGCAGTCGGTCGTCCTTGATCTCGTCGTCGAAGCCTGGAGCTGCGTCCGCTTCGCCGCCCGCGAGCCGTTGCTCGACGGAGGCGATGATCTCCGGCTGCTTGTCCAAAAACCGTTTCTCCCGGCGGATCAAATCCAGCGCGAGATTCTTCGCCGTCTGCGTCAGCCAGGCGGCGGGGTTTTGCGGCACGCCATAGTACGGCCACGTCTGCAACGCACGCACCATCGCCTCCTGCACCACGTCCTCGGCCAGTTGCAGGCGCGCGATTCCGAAAATGCCCGTAAGCACGGCGACCAGCTTGCTCGCCTCGTGGCGGAAAAGGTGATCCGCCAGCCGGGAAATCTCGCCGGTCGGGGGTGCCGAGGGGCTCTGATCAGACGCCGGGCTCACACCGGTTAAGCCGTCGTGGCGGCCAACTCGCCAGTGAGCGGGGAGGCTCCCATGGCGTGCTGCCGGGTCATGCACAGGTCCGCTACCTGCCGGACTTCCACGATGGCCCCATGCTCCAGACCGGGACACTGCCGGGCGACCTCCACGGCCTCCTCCATGTCCGCGACCTTAAGGTAAAAGTACCCGCCCACCGCTTCCTTCGATTCCGCGAACGGCCCGTCCGCCACCGTTCGCCCCTGTTTGCCGGAGACGATCCTCCCATCATTCGTCAGCGGATGGCCGGAGACGGCCTTCCCCTGTTGCGTCAGCCGCTCGAACCACGCGGCCCAATCGGCCACCACCTGCTGCAGTTGCTCCGGCGAGAGCCCGCAGTCCCAATCGGTCCCGCGGAAAAGCAGCATGTAATCGTTGGTCGGTATCGGCGTGTTCATAGTCTGTTAGGTTGATGATGGATAGCGGTTCAATTCTACGACGAACGGGGGATCACTGTCAGGACAGTTACTTGTTCTCAATCGACAAAAACGTGGATTTTCGCCCCAGCGACGTTGGCCGCCTGCTATTCGAGATAGAGATCCACGGTCGTCACACCCCGCACGTTTTTGCGATCCGGCGAGCTGTCGTCCACATCCTCGACTTCGAACGGACCCTGCACGGCGTGCCGGATGCAACCGACAGGAACGGCCGGTGATCCCGCTTGCGCGGTGGCGCGGGGTGTTGCACGAATGTCACATCCCCTTCCTTGCCGGTGGGGTTCGCTTTCCTAGACTCCGCCCCTACTTCCATGACCAGCAAAGCTGCGAACAAAAAAATCCTCGTCGCCGACGACGAACCGGATGTCCTTCAACTCGTCTCGATGAACCTGAAGAACGCCGGCTTCAATGTCCTCAAGGCCGAGGACGGAATGAGTGCGCTGACCCAGGCGCGGGAGTCGCTGCCGGCGCTCATCGTCCTCGACCTCATGCTGCCGGAAATGTCCGGCCTCGAGGTGTGCAAGGTTTTGAAAAAAGAAGCGGCCACGAGCCACATCCCCATCATCATGCTCACGGCGAAAGCGGAGGAGGTGGACCGCATCGTGGGACTGGAACTCGGGGCGGACGATTACCTGACGAAGCCTTTCAGCCCGCGCGAGCTGGTGCTGCGGGTGAAGTCGGTGATGCGCCGCGCGAATGGCGGGACCGAGGCCAGCGATCATCTGACGCTCGGCAACATCAAGATCGACCGCGCCCGCTACGAGATCACCATCGCCGGCAAGGCTGTCGATTTTACGGCGACGGAATTCAAACTCCTGGCGCTCCTCATCGAGCGCCGCGGGCGCGTGCAGAGCCGTGACACTCTGCTCAACGACGTCTGGGGTTACGAGACCGCCATCGACACGCGGACGGTGGACACCCACATCCGCCGGCTTCGCGAGAAATTGGGCAAGGCGGCGGACTCCATTGAGACAATCCGCGGGTTTGGCTACCGCATCGCCGATCACGGGAGGTAGGGGCCGAGCCGGCGCATGTCCTGGTTCCTCGGATTTCTGGCTGCCGCCATCGCCGCGGCGTGGTGGCTTTCGCACCGGCGGTTCCTGCGGCACTGGCGGCGACTGGGGCAGGGGATCGAAGACCTGGCGTCGGGACGGCCGCCGAGCGGTCTGGTTTTTGCGGAAGGCGGGCGCTTCGCCGCGCTGACGCATCCGCTGGAAAAGCTGGCCGCGGAACAGGAGCGGTTGCGCGGACAATTCGACCGCGAGGAATTCAATCTCCGCGCCGTCCTCGCCAGCATGGCCGAGGGCGTGATGGTGGTGGACGCGCAGCATGTGCTGCGGCTCGTGAATCCCTCGTTCATCACCCTTTTCGAGCCCAAGGGCGATCCGCTGGGCCAGACGGTGCTGCGCATCCTGCGCGAGCCGGAGTTGGAGGAAATGATCACGGAGGCTCTGGCCACGGGCCAGCCGCAGACCCGCGACTTGGCGATGAATGGCGGCCGTCCGGTGCGGCATTTCGCGGTGCATGCCGTGTCGATGCGGGATCAGGCGGGCGGGCCCGGCGTGGTGACGATCTTCCGCGACATCTCGCGCCTGAAGCAACTCGAGGATGTGCGCCGCGATTTCGTGGCCAATGTCTCGCACGAGCTGCGCACGCCGCTTTCGATTTTCCACGGCTTCCTGGAAAATCTGCGCGACGATCCGGCGATGTCGCGCAAGGACCAGGCGGAGGTTTTCGCCATTCTGACCAAACATTCGCAGCGGCTGAACGCGCTGCTCGAGGATCTCCTGACGCTCGCGCGGCTGGAATCGCGGCAGGAAACCCTGCACACCGAGGAGATTGCCGTGGAGGAGTTTTTGCGCACGGTGAGCGCCGACTGGGCGAGCAAGATCGCGAAGAAAAAACTGACCCTCACGCTCGACGTGGCGGCGGACCTGCCCGCGCTTTTCGCTGACCGGCTGAGGCTCGATCAGGTGCTCGGCAATCTGCTCGAAAACGCCGTGAAGTACACCGATCCCGGTGGGCGGATTCAGCTCCGCGCATCCTGCGCGGGCGGGCAGATGGAGCTGCGCGTGGAGGACAGCGGTCTGGGGATTCCGCCCGCCGACCTGCCGCACATTTTCGAGCGCTTCTACCGGGCCGATAAAGCGCGCACCCGTGAGCAGGGCGGCACCGGGCTCGGCCTCTCGATCGTCAAACACATCACGCAAACGCATGGCGGCTCGGTCACAGCGGAGAGCAAATATGGCGTGGGGACCACAATCATCGTGCGTCTGCCGGTCGGGCCGGAATGACGAAGGGCGGTGCTGGCGTGGCCGCGAATTTCGTCATTTTTTACCAACCCAGCCACGACATCCGCACCCACGCCGCGCCGCGCAGGCCGGCGTAGATCGCCACGAGGATGAGCGCGAGGCGCGCGTCGCCCACGGTCGCCGCGCGATCGAAGGGGCGCGACTCCGCTTCCGCCCACGGACGAAGGCGTGGCAGCAGGCGCGGCACGTGGGCGCAGTAGCGGATGTAGGCGTCGCCGAATTGCCTGCGGAGGAAGCGCTCCTCGGCGGGGACGATGGCGGTGTAAAGAAATGCGAAGACGGCCAGGTAGAGCGCGAGCATCCACGGATCGCCGAGCAGCCCGACCATCCCGAGACCGAGGATGATGCTCGCGAGATAGATCGGATTGCGCACGAAGGCGAAAGGCCCGCCGGTGGCGAGGCGCGGAGCCTCAATGGTCGCGCGCCGCGTGTGCCCGCCCGCGCACCCCGCTGCCCACGCGCGCAGCACCAGCCCGGCGAACACGAGGAGCAGGCAGACAATGGTGCCCGCCGCAGCGTGTGCACCGAAGAAATTCCGCGGCCGATAGACCAGCGCGGCGAGCGCCACAGCGGTGAGCCCGACGTGCATGCGCCGGTGAAAAATGCGCAGGCCCATAGCGGAGAAACGTTCGGTCAGACAGCGGGGCTCGGGCATCGGAAAAGGCCGGAAGGCTAGGCCGTCTCCGCGGCGTGCAGAAGCGCGATCTTTGGAACGGCAAGGCCCTTTGGCCGGATGGGAAATCTTTCAGCGCGGTTATGGCAACCGCACCCTTCTCTCGCGGAGCAACCGTTCGATGCGGGCCGGCAGATCGGTTCATGTCCGTAGTGGAGACGATGCGCGAAGTCGAATTTTGCATCCCGAGCTTCTCTCAAAAACCTCCCGAAAAAAGTATGTGAAATAAGTCGTCCCATCGGGACGAACGAGCGTAGCCGTGGGCTTCAGTCCAACGGTCCGCGCAGAAAAAAGACCTTTGTCGCGAGCGCCATCCGAGCGCTTCAACCGTCGCTCAGCGACGGCGTGCTCTCCCTTCCTCTTCGTGGGCGGAAGCCCACGGCGACCATCAAACGTCCCGCTGGGACGCCGGCTCTCCGCTGACTTATTTCACAGCCTCTCAGACGCTCTCATCGCGCCGGAGAAGCTCAGCGGCTATCTGCTGCGCTGGCGGTCCGAGGATGGCAAAGGCGACGTCGCCTACGGGCCGTATTGGTGGGCGGAGCCGGACTTCAAAAAGCGCGTCACCTTTTATCCCGACGCGAAAAAATCGAAGAGCAAGAATGCCGCGGGTGCGGAGGTCGAGTTCCCCGGCTTCAAAGGCGCACTCGGCAATGAGAACGATTACTCGGACAATTTCATCGTCGGCGCGCGCGACTTCAACGGCGACGGCAAACCCGACGTCCTCGTTGGCAACAAAAAAGGTGCGTTCGTCTTCCTGCGAAAGTAAGTCTGCGACGGGGGCGAGAGCGTGGCCTTCACTGAGTGCAGCACGCCGTGAAACTTCCCTCAGAGTATGTACCGGAAGTCGCTTTAGGCCGCGAGGCGTGAGAGGAGAAGGTGAGCGGCGGCGATGAGGACGAAGGCTTCGGAAGAGTCTGTCAGGAACTCGTAGTCCTTGGCGAGGCGGCGGAAGCCGAAATTGTTGCGTCGCACTTTCGCATTTGCCGCCCCGGACGAGCCGGATTTCGCTCACCTCTGCCACCCGCGCGGCGAGAATCAACTCCGCGCTGCCCACGGCGTCTTCGAGTTCCAAGCCGCGCCGACGAGGAGGGAAACAATCGTTTTCATGCGGCGCAGCCTAGCGCCCGGCGCTCGTAATGGGGTCACAAAGCAGCAAACGATTTGTCAAAAAACTGTCAGACTGAGGCCTCGGGCCTTCCACACCCAAAACGGCGTTGCTGAACGCCGGGGTGGATGCTATATCCCCACTCCCTGCACGCACGCCCGGCCAGTCAGTTGGTGGGATGCGCAGGGAGAGCGCAGTGCAAATGCCTGTTAGTCAGGCTTATTTACCCCGTGGTGTAACGGTAGCACAAGGGTCTTTGAAGCCCTTTGTCATGGTTCAAATCCATGCGGGGTAGCGTGCGCAAATGTGGGTGGAAGCGGATTGACGCAGGCACACGCGCTGCTTTGCTTCGCGCCGGTGTTCCCGCCTATCTACGATATCATCTTCGCCGCCTTCGCCTTCATTCTCGGCGCGGCCATCGGCTCCTTTCTGAATGTCTGCATTTACCGCATGCCGCTCGACCTGTCGGTCAATGACCCGAAGCGTTCCTTTTGTCCGAGCTGCAAATATCAGATTCCGCTTTACCATAATATCCCGCTGGTGACGTGGCTGGTGCTCCGCGGGAAGTGCGCGAACTGCGGCTCGCGGATTTCCTTCCGCTACTTCGGCGTCGAGCTGCTCACCGGGCTGCTCTTTCTCGCGGTATGGCTGAAAGTGTGGACGTGGGGCGCGCCGGGCTGGCCGCCCCAGGCGTGGGCGCTGGCGCTGCCTTATTGGATCATGGTCGCGCTTTTCATCGTCGCCACCTTCATCGACTTCGAGCACTTCATCATCCCGGACGAAATCACCATCGGCGGCACCGTCGCCGGCGTGGTGCTGAGCTTCGCGATCCCGACGCTGCAAGGTCAGGAATCGAATCTGATGGGCGGACTGTGGTCGCTCGTCGGCGCGGGCGCAGGCTTTGGGACGCTGTGGCTTGTCGTGCAACTCGGGAAAAAGGCCTTTGGCAAAAAGCGGCTGACGTATGACCAGCCGACCCCTTTCACTTGGACGCGGCGCGACCAGGAGGCGGATTTCATCGTCGGCGAAGAAGCCATGCTCTGGAGCGACTTTTTCTACCGCGGCAATGAGCAGGTGCTCATGCAATGCACTTGGATCGAGATCGACGGCCAGCGCTTTGAAAAGGCTGCCGTGCGCTGCGAATGCGAGTGGCTGCACCTCGACGGGCGGAAATGGGAGCTGGTGAAAGTCGATGTCATCCGCGGGGAAGTCACTGCGGTCACTTTTCCACGTGAGGCGATGGGCTTTGGCGATGTGAAATTCATCGCCTGCATCGGTGCCTTCCTCGGCTGGAAAGCCGTGGCTTTCACGATCATGAGCGCGTCGTGTTTCGGCGCGTTCATCGGCGTGCTGACCATCGCCATCGGACGCCGGGAGTGGTCCACGAAAATCCCCTTCGGTCCCTATCTCGCGCTCGGCGCGCTCGTCTGGCTCTTTGCCGGACCCGAGCTGGTGCGGTGGTACTGGAGTCTCGCGCTGCCGGCGGGAGGCTAGAGCACCAGCATGCAGTCGCCGTAGCTGTAAAAGCGGTAGCGCTCACGGATGGCTTCGGCGTAGGCCCGAAGTGTAAACTCGCGGCCGGCGAGGGCGCTGACGAGCATGAGGAGGGTGCTTTGCGGGAGATGGAAATTCGTGAGCAGAGCGCCGACGGCGCGCGGCTCGTAGGGCGGGTGAATGAAAATGTCAGTGCTGCCCTCACGAGCGGTGATGGGCCGGCCGCACGTTTCCAGGACTCGGGCGCTGGTGGTGCCGATGGCCACGAGGCGCTGGCCGGCATTGATGGCGCGGGCACTTGCCTCGGAGACACGGAAGCGCTCGGCATGCATGCGGTGGGCGCTGATGTCGTCGGTCAGCACGGAGCGGAAGGTGCCGATGCCGACATGGAGCGTGAGGAAAGTGTGCGGGATTTGCGCGAGCAACTCGGGCGTAAAATGCAGGCCGGCAGTGGGTGCGGCGACGGCGCCGCGTTCACGGGCAAAGACGGTCTGGTAGCGCTCGGCGTCGCCGGGTTCGACCGCGCGGTTGAAGTAAGGCGGGATGGGGAGTTCCCCGGCGGCGTCGAGGTCGATGGGGCCGCGGAATTCGATGATGCGCTCGCCTTCGGGCTCGATGCCGATGACCGCTCCAGTGGTCCCGCGAATGGCGACGAGCGCGCCGAGGCGCATCTTGCGACCGGGTTTGACGAGGCATTTCCAAACGTGGTCGCGGAGGTTTTCGAGAAAGAGAAATTCGATGCGCCCGCCGTCGTCGGAGAAGACCCGCGCGGGAATGACGCGGGTGTCGTTCAGCACGACGAGATCACTGGGACGGAGAAAGCTTGGGAAATCGCGAAACATCCCGTGTTCGATGCGCTCGCCGTCGCGGTGCAGGACCATCATGCGCGAGTCCGCGCGGTGCGCGAGCGGATGACGGGCGATGAGTTCGTCCGGCAGCGTGTAATCGTAATCGGCGGTGCGGAGGCTCACGCTTGCGGTGCCGGCTTGCTGGCGGTGCCGAAGACGCGCATGAGGTCGCAGCGCAGCGCGGCGGCGATGACGAGGTCGGCGACCCGACGTTTCAACCTGCGCGCATGGAGATAGAGCCAGAAGAGAATGAACGCGTAGAGCCCCCACCAAAACCAGTCGCGGCTCGCGGTGAAGGCCACGCGGTAGAGAAGTCCGGAGAGGAGGATCACATTGAGGAGCACGGTCGAGGCGACGGCCTGGTATGTCAGCCGCACGCGCGTCAGGCACTTCGGCCCACCATGGTATTCGGTCACGGTTGCGACCTTGATGCTCCACCACTGGTTGCCATAAATCTGCATGTCCCAATCCTTCCAGCCGGTGTCGGAGGAGTAGCGCCTGCCTTCATCTTCGAGGAGTTGGAAAATCTCGGTCAGCAAGTGCTCCCGGCCTTTGCCGGTCTCAGTCCACAGATCGATCTTCGAGTT
>JBBQCM010000042.1:0-51472 GCA_038318725.1 Chthoniobacterales bacterium | reverse complement strand
TCCTCGGCGTCAACCCTGGCGGCATCCGGGAATTCATCGAAAACCCCGTCCCCCGCCCACGCAGCGTCGCGCAATTCCTCAGCCCCGAATTCCTCGCGTTGAAAGCCCGCCTGGACGACCTCATCCACACGCCTTCCGGCGACGACGAAGAGGAGGACGAAAAGCTCCCCGTCATCAAACTGACGACGGCGGGGGATGAGGTGGAATGAGCGCGCGTCGTTTTCACGAAAAAGGATTCGCCCGCGTCCACACGCATTTTCTAGTCTCCCCCGAATTCACCACCGCCGTATGAAACACCTTCCGCTTCGCCCATTTCCCGCCGCCTTCGCCGCACTGCTGACCACCGCCAGTTTCGCCCAGGCGCATCCCGGTCACTCCGCGTTTGACTGGACCGTGCCGCCGCACCCCGGCCACGCGAGCGAGCACGCTCTGCTGTTCATTCTCCTCGCGCTCACCGTCGTCGGCTGTGTCGCGCATTGGGTTGCCTCGCGGAAACGCTAATCGCCGATGCATCTCTCGCCGCGCGACATCGAGAAACTGCTCATCGTCGCCGCAGCCGACCTCGCCCGCCGCCGTCAGCAGCGCGGGCTGAAGCTGAACTACCCGGAGGCCATCGCGATCATCACCTACGAAATTTTCGAAGGCGCACGGGATGGGAAATCGGTCGCGGAACTGATGAGCTTCGGCACCACGATTTTGCAACGCGACGACGTCATGGAAGGCGTCGCCGAGATGATCCACGAAGTGCAGGCGGAGGCGACTTTCCCGGATGGGACGAAGCTCGTCACCGTTCACCATCCGATCCGCTGAGTATGATCCCCGGAGAAATCATCACCGCTGCCGACGCCGCGCCCATCGCCGCGAACGTCGGACTCGCGACCAAGACAATCACCGTAGCCAACACCGGCGACCGTCCGATCCAGGTCGGCAGCCATTTCCATTTCTACGAGGTGAATTCCGCCCTGCGCTTCGACCGTGAAGCGGCCCGCGGATTCCGGCTGAACATCGCGGCGGGCACCGCGGTGCGCTTTGAACCCGGAGACACGAAGGAAGTCGAGATCGTCGCGCTGGCCGGCACGCGCGAGGTCTTTGGCCTGAACAACAAAATCGACGGCCCGCTTTGACAGAATCAAGAACTTGTATGGCTGCCCGCACCGAAGGCCTTCGCTGCATCACCCGCATCGTCACCCACGGCGCCAGCAAAAGCCGCGGCTGGGAGGTGCGTGTCATCCGCCGGGGGATCACCCTCAGCGAGTATTTCGCGGACTCGAAACGTGGCGGCAAGGCGGGCGCGCTGAGTCACGCCATGCACTGGCGCGACGAGGCGGTGAAAAACCTGCGGCCCATCACGCGCAGCGAACTCGCCCGGCGCGTGACCCGGCGCAACACGTCCGGCATTCCCGGCGTCCGCCGACGAGTAAAGCCGCTCAAAAAAGTGCGCGGCAAGGTTTTCCTCTACGAGGTCTGGACCGCGACGGGCAGCCCACAGCCCGGCGTGCGCAAGACGCGCGATTTTTACATCTCGAAACTCGGCGAAGACGACGCGCGCGAAGCCGCCATCGCCCAGCGCCTCCGCTGGGAAAAGGCGATGGAGCGCGCTGAAAAAAACCGCATCCACTGATTTCCTGCCATGGCCCTGCACCTCTCCCGCCGCCAATACGCCGAAATGTTTGGGCCGACCGTGGGTGACTGCGTGCGGCTTGCCGACACGGATTTGCTCATCGAGGTCGAGCGCGACCTCATCGCCGAGGCTGGTGCTTATGGCGACGAGGTGAAATTTGGCGGCGGCAAAGTCATTCGCGACGGCATGGGGCAGTCGCCGACGGCGTGCGATGCGGAGTCGCTCGATCTGGTGATCACGAACGCGCTCATCCTCGACGCGGTGCAGGGTGTGGTGAAGGCGGACATCGGCGTGAAAGGCGGGCGCATCGTGGGGATTGGGCACGCGGGGAATCCGGGTATCCAGCAGGGCATCGGCATGACCATCGGCGCGGCCACGGAGGTCATCGCGGGCGAGGGGTGCATCGTCACCGCGGGCGGGATCGACTCGCACATCCATTTCATCTGCCCGCAGCAGATCGAGCACGCGCTGGCGAGCGGCGTCACTACGATGCTCGGCGGCGGCACCGGCCCGGCGCATGGGACGTATGCGACGACTTGCACGCCGGGGAAATGGAACATCCACCGTATGCTCGAAGCCGCGGATGAGTATCCGATGAACCTCGGCTTCCTTGGCAAAGGCAATTGCGCCACGCACGAACCGCTCCGCGAACAAGTGCTGGCGGGCGCGATCGGGCTGAAACTGCACGAGGACTGGGGCACGACGCCGGGCGCAATCTCGACTTGCCTCGACGTGGCCGACGAACTCGATGTGCAGGTCGCCATCCACACCGACACGCTGAATGAAAGCGGCTTCGTCGAGGACACGATCCGCGCGTTCAAAGGCCGGACGATCCACACTTTTCACAGCGAGGGCGCGGGCGGCGGACACGCGCCGGACATCATCCGCGTCTGCGGCGAGGCGAACGTGCTGCCGTCTTCCACGAACCCGACGCGGCCTTTCACGGTCAACACGATCGACGAGCATCTCGACATGTTGATGGTCTGCCACCACCTCGACTCGAAGATCCCGGAGGACGTGGCTTTCGCGGAAAGCCGCATCCGCCCCGAGACCATCGCCGCCGAGGATTTGCTGCACGATCTCGGCGCGTTTTCGATGATGTCGAGCGATTCGCAGGCCATGGGGCGGGTGGGTGAAGTCGTGATCCGCACCTGGCAGACGGCGCACAAGATGAAAACGCAGTTTGGAAAACTCGATGCGCCCGTGCACCAGGCGGCGGACAATTTCCGCGCGCTGCGCTACATCGCGAAATACACGATCAATCCCGCCATCTCCCACGGCATCGCGCACGAAGTCGGCTCGATCGAAGTCGGCAAACTCGCCGATCTCGTCGTCTGGAAGCCCGCGTTCTTTGGCGTGAAACCGGAGGTCATCTTGAAAGGCGGGCTCATCGCGATGGCCAACATGGGCGACCCCGGAGCGAGCATCCCCACGCCGCAGCCGACGTTTTACCGCCCGCAGTTTGCCGCCCACGGTCGCGCGAAGTTTTCCACCTCGCTCACGTTCGTCAGCGACGCCGCGCTGCGCAGCGGCACGCTCTCCTCGCTCGGCCTCGAGAAGCGCCTGAGTGCCGTGAAAAACACGCGCAAGATCAGCAAGCGTGACCTGCTCTGGAACGACACGCTGCCGAAGATCGAAGTCGATCCCGAGACCTACACCGTCAAAGCCGACGGCCGCATCCTCACCTGCGGGCCGGCCAAAGTGCTGCCGATGGCGCAGCGGTATTTCCTGTTCTGAGAAAAAAAACGCCGGGAAAGCCCTTCGGCAGGTCCGATAAACCAAGTGCGGGAGCGCCGGAAGAGCGCGATCTTTTAACGCGTCGCCGACCGCCGACGGATGGGTGCGCGGGTCCAGTTTTCCAGGACGCGGGTGATGTCCGCCAATTCCGCGCGGCGGCGAACGAGGTCGCGCGTCAACTCGGCGCGCGTTTGGCGTTCCAGGCCGACGCGATCAAGCGTGCGGGTAAAGTTCCAGGCGGGTGCCTTGCGGGCCTCGGCGATGCTGCGGCGGACGGCGTGGAGCGTGCGCACGAGGTCGGAGAAGACGGCGCGCATTTGCGCGAGCGACGTGTGCGGGCCGAAGCGCTTTTCGCGCACGTCGGCAAAGGCGAGCAGCGCCTCCAGTCGCTCGACGTTGCCGTCCGCATAAGCCGCCTGCACCTCGTGCCAGACTTCCGCCACCGTGGCATCGCCATCGGCGCGCATATCGGGATGCAGCCGGCGAACGAGCACGCGATAGAGCTCCTTCACCCGCGCCTCGGGAGCCACCGCGGCGCGGGCTTTCGCGCGCGGCGGCGGGGCGGCATTGCGCGGCTTTGGGTCGGCGTCCTTACCGGAAACCTTGCGCTTGAACTCTTTGAACAACGCATCGTACTCGCGCCGGTTGAGCTGCTCGGGATTCACCCCCAGCTCCTGCGCACAATACTCCTCAAATTTATCCCCCAATATGAACCGGTCCATGTCATCGCCATCGTCGGCCTCGTCTGCGTCCGCCGCCGACCCGCCGGTGGCGTGCGGCCCTTCCTCGGGCTCGGGCGCGAAGCCCTGCGCCACGCGCTCCCTCCGCTTCATCACCGCCTGATACGCCTCGTGATGAGTCTGGCTGCCGCCGAAAATCAGCTCCATCTCGATCGCCTCCGCGAGACCCGCCTTCTCCGCGTACTGCGCCTCCAGCGCGCGCAGCTCCGTCATCACCTGCCCAAACTTCCCCGCCATCCAGCGCTCGAAAGCCGGGCGGTCCTCCCGCTCGAAACGCGCCAGATCCGCCCGCGCCGTCTCGATGTCCTCCAGGCACTCATCGCACTGGCCCGTCGCGGCGCGTCGTAGTGGCTCCTGATCCACGACGATCAACGCCCAGACCGCGACACGGGCGGCCTTTGAGGCGGTGGGACGCGGCGGGCGGGGCGATTTCCTGGTGGGTGGCATGAGGCGGGGAAAGTAGTCGCCGCCCGCCCGTTGCCAAGTGGGACGGCGCATATGTTTTCCATCGAACTCCCCCGACCGCCGCTGCTACACCCTTGCCGCATGGAGATCATCCGCGAGGTTCTGCCGCCACTTGCCGACACCCTCGCAAAAATCCACATCCCCATCGACCGCTACACCCTCGCGAAGCGCCGCTGGCGCGGGGTCGCCGACGACGGGTCCGAGTTCGGCTTCGACCTCGAAGCGCCGCTGCCGGATGGCGCAGCGGTTTTCCAAAGCGACACCGCCGTCTATGTCATTGCGCAGAAATATGAGCCGGTGCTGGAAGTCGCCCTTGGCACCGATTCGCCGACGGCCGCGCGGCTCGGGTGGATGGTTGGCAACCTGCATTTTCAGATCGAAGTCGTGGGCGACATCGTGCGCGTCGTCGATGACCCGGCGGTGCGGCGGCTTTTCGAGCGCGAGCAGATCGGCTTTGTGGCGTGCAGACGCGTCTTCCATCCGCTGAGCGGCGGCCATCGCCACTGACGTGAAAGCTCAAAGTTCAAAACTCGAAACTCAAAGCTTCCCGTGGATGCCGTTCATGCTGCAAACGGCGGACGCGCTTTTTCCCACAGGTGCGTATGCGCACTCGCTGGGCTTTGAGGAAAGCGTGCGGCTGGGCTTGGTGCGGGATGAGGAGTCACTTGGGCGGTTTCTGCGAGAGCAGATCAGCCCCGCGCAGGAGCACCACGAACTGCCGTATCTGCGCTTCGCTTGCGCCGCGGAGAGCATCGGCGAACGGTGCGCGCTCGATGCCGAGATCAGCGCCTGGAAGCTCGCGCGAGAAAGCCGGGAGGCCAGCGCGCAACTCGGCGGACGGCGGCTGAAGGCGCTGCGCACGATCTCGGACGCGGCGGTGCTCGCGGAGTTCGACGAGGCGATCCGGCAAGGCCGGGCGAGCGGGCATCATCTCGTGGTGTGCGCCTTGCAGGCGCAGGTGGAAAAAATCCCGCTCATCGCCGCGCTGACCACTTATTTCTACCAGGCTCTCGCCGCCATCTGCGCCGCGGCCATGAAGCTGATCCGCATCGGTCAGGACGCCTGCCAGCGCGTCCTCCGCGCCGCGTGCCAGGAGGCGGAATCCGTGGTGCAAGGCTCTCTCGCGATCGCCCGCGCCGACGCCGGTTGGTTCAATCCCCTCCTCGAGATCGCCGCCATGCGTCACGAGCGCGCGGACGAGCGGCTGTTCATTTCCTAGTGTTCTCTCGCATGAAAAGACTTCTCCTCATTGTTTTGACCGCTACGGCGGTGTCCGCGGATGAACCCGGACTTTCCAAGGGAGCGGCGCGCGACGAACTCGCGCGGCAATGGGAGGCGCGGGTGGAAGCGCTGAAAATGGAGCGCACCGCGGAGGTAGAGGCGAAGGAGATCACCACCGCTGGCCGGAAGATGCGCTGGTTGGAAAAATCCTTCGGAGAGAAACCGGCGAATGGCTGGTCGCTGTGGCTTTCGCTGCACGGCGGGGGCGGCGCGCCGGCCCAGGTGAATGACTCGCAGTGGCAGAATCAGGTCCGTCTTTACCGCCCCGAGAATGCGCTCTACCTGGCGCCACGCGCGCCGACGGACAATTGGAACCTTTGGCACGAAGCGCACATCGATGCGCTGCTCGACCGGCTCATCGAGGACTGCGTGGCGGTGCGCGGGGTGAACCCCGACAAAGTATATGTGATGGGCTACTCCGCGGGCGGCGACGGCGTCTATCAGCTCGCGCCGCGCATGGCCGACCGCTGGGCCGCAGCGGCGATGATGGCTGGCCACCCGAACGACGCTTCGCCGCTACCACTTCGCAATCTGCCCTTCGCGCTTTTCTGTGGAGGAAAGGACGCGGCTTACAAACGCAACCAAGTGACCGCCGAGTGGGCCTCGCGTCTCGATGAACTCCAGCGCGCTGATCCAGATGGCTACACGCACCTGGCCCGCATCTATCCCGAGAGCGGCCACTGGATGAATCTCCAGGACGCCGAGGCCCTGCCCTGGATGGCGCGATACACCCGCCAGCCGTGGCCAAAGAAAATCGTCTGGGTCCAGGACGACGTGCTCTCGACGCGCTTTTACTGGCTCGCCATCGCACCCGGTGACGCGATGGCGAAGGCGCAGATTATCGCGACGGTCGATGGGCAGACGATTGAGCTGCGAAGCGACGATGTGAAGAAACTCACGCTGCGCCTCTCCGACGAGCTTCTCGATCTCGACCAGCCGGTGATCGTGAAAGCGAACGGCAAAGTCGTTTACAACGCGCCGGTGAAGCGCACCGCTGCGGCCGTCCGCCAATCACTCGCCGAGCGCGGCGATCCGCGCACCGCGGCAACGGCGTTGTTGGAAGTGGCGTGGTGATTCTGTTAGGACGGAGTGATGCAAAACATCTCATCCCGTCCCATTCGCATCGGCATCGGCGGGCCTGTCGGCTCGGGGAAGACGATGCTGGTGCTGCGGCTTTGCCAGTGGCTGGGCGGGGAGCTGTCGCTGGCGGTGGTGACGAATGACATCTACACGCGGGAGGACGCGGAGTTTCTCGTGAAGAACAATGCGCTGCCGGCGGACCGGGTGATCGGTGTGGAGACGGGCGGGTGCCCGCATACGGCGATTCGCGATGACACTTCGATGAACATGGCGGCCATCGCGGAACTGGAGCGGCGGCACGCGGATGTGCAGGTGATTTTCGTGGAAAGCGGCGGAGACAATCTGAGCGCGACGTTTTCGCCGGAGTTGGTGGAGGCGTTCATCTACGTGATCGACGTGGCCGAGGGAGACAAGATCCCGCGCAAGGGCGGGCCGGCGATCCGGCATAGCGATCTGCTGCTGATCAATAAGACGGACCTCGCGCCGTATGTCGGCGCGGACCTCGGGGTGATGGCGCGGGACGCGAAGCTGATGCGCGGGGAGCGGCCGGTGATCTTTGCGGATTTGCGGAGCGAAAAGGGCAAGGACGAGGTGCTGGCGTGGCTGCGGCGGGAGGTGCTTTTTTGAAAGTCGGAGGGCGGAGGGCGGAAGTCGGAAGAGACGGAGGCGTTCCATCTTCACTTCCGCTCTCCGACTTCCGCCCTCCGACTTTCCTCCACGGCCACCTCGATCTCACCTGCGCGGTGCGCGCGGACGGACAGACGTTCATCCGCGCGCAGTCATTTGCCGCGCCGATCCATTTGAGCAAACCGCATCTCGACGAGGGCGTGCTGGTGGTGAATGTGGTCAACCCGACGGCAGGGCTGTTTGCGGGGGATCGCATCCGGGTGCGAGTGGCGGTGGAAAGCGGGGCGCGAGTGCTGCTGACCGCGCCGAGCGCGAGCCGGGCGCATCGGGCGGTATCGGGGGACGCGCGGGTGGAGCAGGAGTTCCGCGTGGCGCGCGGGGCGTGGCTGGAGAGCTGGCCGGAGATGTTCATCCCGCAATCTGGGGCGCGCTACCGGCAGCGGACGGTGGTGCGGGTGGAGGAAGGTGGCGGGCTGCTGTTGATAGAGATGATTGCACCGGGACGGACGGCGTCGGGGGAGGTTTTCGCGTTTGGGGAGTTGGATTGGGAAACAGAGCTGTTCCTCGGCGGGGGAAAAATTGCGCGGGAGCGCTACACATTGACACCCGAGAGCCCGACGCTGACTGCGGTGCGGGCGCGTTTTCCCGAGGCGTATTACGCGAGCTGCCTGGCCCTTTCGCCAAGGTTGACGCAGGATTCGGCGTGCTGGCGTCACCTTCACGAGCTGCACGAGGACGCGGCGTGGGTCGGGGTCAGTGCGCTGGTGCGCGGCGGCTGGGCGGTGCGGGTGCTGGCGGAGGGGAGCGTCGCTTTGCGGAAGAAGATCGCGGCGGTGCGGCGGGAGATTTACGCGGCCCTCGGGGAGCGTGCGCCGGGGCTGCGGCGCGGATGACCGGAGTTTTCTATAGTGCCGGGCGACGCAGGGCGGGGACGTTGCCAAGCCAGGTGGAGATGAGGCAGGCGAAGGCGCCGGTGGCGAAAATCGTGGTCGCAGCGTCGGCGTCGATCAAAGGGACGTGGCCGGCGAGGAGTTGAAGGACCGCGCCGAGGAGGGTGATCGCACCGATGGTGCCGAAGAGCCAGGTACCGAGGCGGGAGCCGTTGGTGAAGGTCATCGAGAGCGGGAAGGACGCGGCAATCAGGCCGAGGCCGAGAGTGACGACGGGCTCTGCGGCGAGGCTCGCGCCGGCGATGAGGATGACGAGGCCGGCCAACAGACCGCCGCCGACAATGAGGGCCTCGCGTTTCTCCGCCGGCCGGAGGGCGTAGCGGGCGAAGGAATCGAAGAGCAGAAAGAAATTGCCGATGGGCTTGGCGACCCAGACCCACAAGACGAAGAGCATGTAAAGCGCGACGAGGATATGGCCACCGGGGATTTTGCCCGCCACCTTCACCCCGAAGTAGAGCCCCAGGATGACGGCCCAGCGCGAGCCAGAGCTGAGGCGCTGCATGAAAAAGCAGTATCTCAGGTAGGCGCGGTAAATCGGCGAGCGGGCGCGAAAGCTGGTCAGCAGACCCTCACGGGCGGACTCGAAATCGGGATCGAGGCGGAGGGCTTCGCGGAAATGCGTCTCGGCATCGCGATGCTGCCCGCGCTGGAGGGCGGTCCAGCCGGCGTTGGCGTGGGTGAAAGGGTCTTCGGGATCGCGGGCGAGCATGCCGGCGAGATGCGCGGCGTTTTCGCCGAGTTTGTTTTGCAAGCGAAGCGCGGAAGCGAGCTGGTTGGCGGCGGCGGAGTTTTCAGCGTCGAGGGCGAGAGCCTGGCGGGCGGACTGTTCGGCGAGCGGCCACTGCTCCATTTGCAGGTGCGCCTGGGCCTCGGCGGTGAAGGCGCCCGTGTGCGTGGGTTCGAGACCGAGCGCGGTGCGGGCGGCGAGGAGGCCGTCTTTCGGACGGTCGAGGGTGGAGAGGATGTAGCTGCGGAGGACGTGGTGGTCGGCGTCGTTGGGCTCGTTGGCGATGGCACTGTCGATGGTCGCGAGGGCATCACGCTGTCGCCGAGGCTGGTGGAGTTGGCAGGCGGCGAGGTGGTGGAGGGTGAAGGCGTCGTTGGGCTCTTGGGCGAGCGCTTCCTTGAAGGCGCTCTCGGCGTCGGCGTAGCGGCCGAGGTCTTTGAGTTGGAGGCCGCGCATGATTTGCGGCGGGAGGGCAAAAGCGTCGCTCATTTCTTCATTCCGAGGAATTCCAGCACGTCATCGTAGAAGCCGCTTTGGTTGGAGTAGATGGCGTAGTTTTTCGCACTCTCGAACCACGCCTTGGTCGAGGGCTTCACGTCTTTGGCGGACTTCAGGAGGTCATCGGTCACGAGCGGGATGACGCGGTTTTCCGACATGGCGCGGGCCAGCGAGCGTTCAATGGCGATGTCGAAGACGGCTTTCAAATCCGCGCCGGAAAAGTCGCGGGTTTTCTTGGCGACGGCGGCGGCGTCGAGCCGGTCCATTGGTTTGTCTTTGGCCATGACTTCGATGATCGAGCGGCGCGCAGGCTCGTCGGGCGGCGGGACAAAAAGGATGCGGTCGAAGCGGCCGGGGCGGCGGAAAGCGGGGTCGAGGTGCCACGGAGCGTTGGTCGCGCCGAGGATGAGAAGTCCGTCGTTGTCGCCGACGTTGCCGTCCATCTCGGCGAGGAATTGGTTGATGAGGGTGCGACCGGCGCTGCGCTTGAGATCGTTGCGGTCGGCGGCGAGGGCGTCCACTTCATCGAAGAAAAGGACGGCGGGCGCGTGGGTGCGGGCGATCTCGAAAAGCGCGTGAAGGTTTTTTTCGGAGTTGCCGAGGTAAAGGTCGAGGATCTGGTGGATGCCGATGGAAAGGAAGTTGGCCTTGATCTCGCCGGCGGTGGCGCGACTGAGGAGCGTCTTGCCGCAGCCGGGCGGGCCGTAAAGGAGCACGCCGCCGCCGATTTTTTTGCCGTAGGCTTTGAAGAGCGCCGGGTTTTTCAGCGGGTGGATGATCTTCATCCGAATCTCTTCCTTCACGGAATCCATGCCGCCGATGTCGGCGAAAGTGAGCTTCGGACGCTCAATGTCGCCAGCGCCGACGCTGGGCTTTTCCTCGCCGTCGCTCTCAAGCGTCCAGCCTTGGGCGGTGACTTTCTCGGGCTCTTCGGGCTGCGGGGCCCGGCCGGCGAATTCTTTTTCCAAGCCGGGATCGCGCAGCGTGGGATCGAGGGCCAGGGCCTGATCGTAGCTGGTCTGCGCGGCCGCGCGATTTCCCTCGCCCGCGTGGAGTCGCGCGAGCAGCAGATGCGCGGGCGCGAATGTGGGATGCTCGGCGATCAAAGACTCGGCGCGAACCACCGCCTCGCTCGTCTTACCGCTGAGATGGAGCGCGCGGGCGACACCCACTTTCGCCTCCGGCCGCGCGGGATCGAGCCGAAGGACGCGCTCGAAAACGGCGCGGGCCTCGTCAAGCGACCACTCGTCGAGGCAGGACTGCGCGAGGAGCAGGAGCAGCGGGAGATTATCGGGTGAAACGGCGACGGCCTGACGAAGAGGGTCGAGTTTGGACATGGAGCAGAGTGGAAAGGGCGGGTGGAAAGGGAAAGTGGAATTTGCGGCGCAAGCGGTGCGCGCCGAAGGTGGCACCTCGTGCCGCCATTGCCACTTTCACTTTCACCCTCCGCCGTTCCCTCGCTGGCACACCCGCTGCTAATCTCACGGTCAGCCCCAAAACCATTATTCCCATGAACTTCCTCGTTGTTGACGATAACCGGCTCCTGAATCGCTTTCTGACGACCTACCTGCGCGGCAAGGGCCATGCGGCTTCGTCGCTCACCGACAGCACGAAGGTGGAGTCGTGGCTCGATCTGAATCCGTGCGACGGGCTGATCCTCGACATCGGGATGCCGAAGATCGACGGACTCACGCTGATCTCGCAGGTGCGGATGAAGCACGCGGATCTGCCGATCGTCATGTTCACCGGGCTGGGCTACGACGAGGACGCGATGCAGGCGGCCCGGAAGGCGGGCGCGAATGGCTACGTGAGCAAGGGGCTCGGGCCGTCGGAAATCTATGCGGCACTGATGCGGGTGCTGGGGAACCAGCCGGTGAAGGCGTAGGAGAAAGTTACGAGTTGGGGGACGCGTGAGGCGACTTGGAGGAAATGGCGTTAACTGAGTTCGGCGAGGCGCTTTTTGAGCAGGGTCGCTTCCCATTGGCCGCTGGCGTTGGGTTCGTCGAGGTAGCCGTAGTTCAAGACGGAGCCGGCTTGCGCGAGGAGGAGGCGGGAGATTTTTCCGAAGCGGCCCATGCCCATCACACTGAGCGGAAGCGGCGACTCTTTGGCAAAAAGGGCGAGGAGGTGAGCCAGGGCGGCGGGCGTTTCGGCGCGGGCGGCAAGCTTGCAGAGGTCGGCCCTGGCGGCTTGGGCGCGAAGGATCTGATCCTGGAGTTGCGCGACCGGCGGCATGGTTTTGAAATGATGCGCGGAAAGGATGACGCGCACACCGCGGGAACGGGCGTCGGCGATAGTCGCGGCGAGCTTCTCGACGGAGCGCAGTTCGATGTCGATCAGCGTCGCAAACGGCAGAAAGCGCGCAAAAAGTTCGCGGCGGCGGGAAAGGTTAAGGCGGGTCGCGCCGCCCTCGTCGGAGTGGCGGACCGTGATGATGAGCGGAATCCGGAGCCGGGGCAGTGAGCGCAGCAGGGAAGTGGGGTCGGGCGCGAAGGAATCGACGCGAATTTCGAGAAAATCGACCTCGCCGTGCCGGATTTTCAGAGCCCGGCGGAGCGCTCCCGGAGAGTGAACAGTGCCGACAACTTGCGGTCTGAAGCTCAAATCTCTGGAAATATCTATTCCGCTCATATTCTTTGCAGCCCCGCAGAAAACCCGATGCTCGGTCGAAAACAAGAACTCAATCTCCAAACGCTCCAGATCGCCGACGGCCTGCTGCTCGTGGTGGCTTTCTGGGTCGCCCACACGCTCCGCTACCTCGGCGCGGACTGGTTTATTTTCGACAAGCCGATCGGCCCTTTCAAGGAATTCCAGTGGCTGCTTGTCGTCATTATGCCCTTTGGCCCGATCAGCCTCGAATTGCAGGGTTTTTACACCAATCCGCTGGAAAAAGACGCGGGTCGCTCGCTCGCGCAGATCGCGCGGGCGTTTTTCTGGCTCGGATTGCTGATCGCGCTGGCGGCCTATTTTTTCCGGCTCGACGTGCCCAGCCGCGCGGTCATGCCGATGTTCGTGGTCATCTCCACGACGATGCTGCTGCTCCGTGAACGGCTGACGCTGACGCGATTTCGCAACCGGGCGAAGCGCGAGGATCTGCGCGAAAGTCTCATCCTCGTGGGCACGCCCGACGACATACACCAGTTGCGGCATACTTTCACCGCGGAGCAGATCATGGAAATGGAGATCGTCGCCGAGATCGACATTGAGCATCAGCCGGTCGCCGATCTTATCGAGTCACTGCATAAATACTCAGTAAGCCGGGTGATCTTCGCCGGCGGGCACAGCCATTTGCACCGGTTGCAGGAAGGCATCGAGGCGTGTGAAATCGAGGGCGTGGAGGCGTGGGTCGTCGCGGATTTCATCCGGACGGCGATCGCGCGACCGACCTTCGACGTTTTCGGCACCCAGCCGATGCTGGTCTTCCGCACGACGCCCGATGTGTCCTGGACTCTCATGGTCAAATCGCTGATCGACCGCCTCGGGGCGCTCGCCGGTCTGGTGCTGCTTTCCTGGGGCTTCGTGATCGCGACCGTCGGCATTAAACTGACCTCGCCCGGGCCGGTCATTTTCCGGCAGAAGCGCGCGGGCAAAAACGGGAGGCCTTTCACGATGTACAAATTCCGCTCCATGCACACCGATGCGGAAATGCGCCAGTCCGAGCTGATCGCCTACAACCAGATGCAGGGGCCGGTTTTCAAAATCGACAAAGACCCGCGGATCACGGCCTTTGGAAAATTCCTGCGCAAGACGAGCATCGATGAATTTCCGCAGCTCCTGAACGTGCTCAAAGGCGAGATGAGCCTCGTCGGCCCGCGTCCGCTGCCGATTTATGAGGTCGAGCAGTTTGAGAGCACCGCCCAGCGCCGGCGGCTGAGCATGAAGCCGGGGCTGACCTGTCTGTGGCAGATCAGCGGGCGTAATCAAATCAGCAGCTTCGACGAATGGGTGAAGCTCGATTTGCGTTACATCGACCACTGGTCGCTCTGGCTGGACCTGAAAATCCTCTGCCGGACCCTTCCCGTGGTCTTCTTCGGATTCGGCGCGAAATGAACCGGCCCGATTGACCCGCGCGCGGAGTTTCGCAAATCTCGCCCGCTCGCATGGAAATCCAGAAAGCTCTCATCACCGCCGCCGGCACCGGCCAGCGCACGCTGCCGCTGCAATCGCTCGTCGATCGGGACGGCGTCACCAAAACGGCTCTGGCCATCATCGTCGAGGAGGTGCTCGGCGCGGGGATAGGAACGATCGGCGTGGTCATCAGCCCAGGCGACGAAGCGGCCTACCGCGCGGCGGCAGGCGCGCATGCCGGGCGGCTGACCTTCATCGAACAGCCCGCCCCGCTGGGTTATGCGCATGCCATTTACAGCGCCGCGGAGTTTTGCGGGAGCGATCCGTTTCTGCTGCTGGTCGGCGATCACCTCTATCTGAGCGCCACAGCGAAGGGCTGCGCCCAGCAGCTCGTGGAAGTGGCGCGGGCGGAGAAGTGCGCGGTGTCTGCGGTGGAATCGACCCATGAAAGCCAGCTTCCGTACTACGGCGCGGTCGGCGGGCGGCTGGTCGATGCGGCGCGGCGGCTCTATCAGGTCGATACGGTTTTGGAAAAGCCGACGCCGACCGAGGCTGAGCAGAAAATCGACGTGCCGGGGCTGCGCGCAGGCTACTACCTGTGCTTTTTCGGCATGCATGTGCTGACGCCGGCTTTGCAGCGGCTGCTCGGGGCCGTCTTCGCCCAGGCGCAGGGCCGCGAGCGGAGCGTGAATTTTCGCGCGGTGCTCGCGCAACTGGCCGCGCAGGAGCGCTACCTTGCCGCGGAACTGGACGGGCGGCGTTACGACTTCGGCGTGAAGTACGGCCTGCTCACCGCGCAGCTCGCACTCGCGCTCGGCGGCACGGATCGCGACGAAGTGCTGCGCGGCATCGTGGAACTGATGGCGGCGAAGCTCGCGAAATAGGCGCGCATGTCCCTCGGCCTCCTCGACCTCATCACCTCGCCGGACGCCGCCGTGCGCGACCGTTCGCTGGACGAGTTTTGCGCCGCGGCTTCGCCCGACGAACTGCTCGCCGAGGGTGCCGCGCTCGAGGCCTTCCGCCGCACTTCGCCCAACCTCTACGAGCGCGTGCGCGCGCTCCTTTTTCTCTACGCGATCCATCGCTTTCATCTGCCCACGCGCGCGGAGCTGACGACCAGCGGGCTCATCCCTTTTCACGGCTACGAGCATCTGCTGGAGCGGCGCTTTGAGGAGGCGATTGAGGTTTTTTCGCAAAAGCAAAAAGCCGACGGGCCGAGCGACGCCCTCAGTTCGGCGCTCGCCGCGGCGTATCACCGACTCGCGTTTCAAACGCTGGCGAACCAAGTGCGGCGCAGCGTTCGCACGGTGCGGGGCAACCAGTGGATGTTTCGCATGGGCCACCCGAACGACCAACCGCTGCGGCTGCGGCCCGAACTGCTGCGGGCGGACGCCGAGGGACTGTATCCCATTTTGCGCGAGCGCACGCCGGTGCGGATGGACCTCACGCATTCGGCGTGGAGCGACATCTTTTTCCTCGGCATGGATTTTCCCGAAGGGGCGAAGGTGCTGAACATCTCCGTCGATCTCGGCGTGCATGGGCGCGACGCCGAGCCGCAGCCGCCGGTGAGCGCCTGGCTGCGAGTGATCGACCAGCCGGTGCTGCGGCTGGTCTCGGTCGATCTCGGCGCGAGCGCGGAGATTTCGTCGCTCGCGGAGGTGTTTGATTTTGCGAAGGATTATCTCGGGCTCTTAAAAGCGGCGGTCATTGCCAGCGGGCTCGTGCCGCCGGGCATCGAGGGCTCGGGCCAAAGCCTCTCTGATCTGCTCGCGCAAATGCTCGGGCCGGGGCGCGGGCTGGAGCTGGTTTCGAGCGTGAACGACATCCCGAAAGGTTCGCGCCTCGCCGTTTCGACAAACCTGCTCGCCGCGCTCATCGGCGTGCTGATGCGCGCAACCGGGCAGGCGGAGTCGCTGACCGGGCCCCTGCGCGAGCCGGAGCGCCGGCTGGTCCTCGCGCGGGCGCTGCTCGGCGAATGGCTCGGTGGCAGCGGCGGCGGCTGGCAGGACTCGGGCGGGGTGTGGCCGGGGATCAAACTCATCGAAGGCGTGGCCGCGCAGGCGGGCGATCCCGAGCACGGCATCTCGCGCGGACGGCTGATGCCTCGTCATCATGTTTTCACCCGCGAGGAAATCCCGGAGACCGCGCGCCAGGCGTTGCAGGATTCGCTCGTTGTGGTGCATGGCGGCATGGCGCAAAACGTGGGGCCGATTTTGGAAATGGTGACGGAGAAATACCTGCTGCGCTCCGCCGCCGAGTGGCGCGGTCGGCAGGAGGCGCTGGGCTTTCTCGACGAAATCCTCGACGCGCTGCGCTTGGGTGACGTCGCGCGGATCGGCGGCGCAACGACGCGCAATTTCGAGGGCCCGATCCAGACGATCATCCCGTGGGCTTCGACATATTATACCGAGCGGCTGATCGAGCAGGTGCGCGCGGAGTTTGGCGCGGATTTCCTCGGCTTCTGGATGCTCGGCGGGATGAGCGGCGGCGGCATGGGCTTTATGTTCGCGCCGGCGCGCAAAGCGGAGGCGCAGCAGCGCCTCGGCGAGATCATGCGCGCGGTGAAGAAGGAACTCGCGGCGTCGCTGCCCTTTGCCATGGAGCCGGTGGTCTATGATTTCCGCATCAATGAGCACGGCACTTTCGCCGATCTCCTGCCCGGCCAGACCGCGCTGATGCCGAAAGGTTACTATCTGCTGCGCGCGCCCGCGATGCTTCGTCGGGATTTGAAATCGCTCGCCGCCGCGGATCGCGCGGAGCTGGATAAATTCGCCGCCGCCTGCCGGACGCAGCCGGAGCTGCGCGGCGTGGTGCAGGAGCTTTTCGACGCGCTCCTCCCGCGTGGCCGCGAGGTGCAGGCCGGCGCGCAATCACTCCACGAGTTGCTCACGGAAAACGGCTTCGACCCGGAGGCGCACGCTCAGATTCGTGCGGACCTGAAGGCCGGGCGCATCGGCCTCGCCCAAAACCGTCTCCCGGCGAACACCGTCATTGAGGACGTCCGGACGGATGACGTCGTTGATTCTGGCGGCCAAACGGCGCAAGCGCACGCCGCGCGCGGCCTGGCGGCGTTGCGCGCAGGTGAGGCGGCCGTCGTGACCCTCGCCGCGGGGGCGGCGTCGCGGTGGACCCAAGGCGCGGGGGTGGTGAAGTCGTTGCATCCCTTCTGCAAGATGGACGGGCGGCATCGGACGTTTCTGGAAACGCATCTCGCGAAGTCGCGGCACATTTCGCGGCTCGCCGGGATGGCGGTTCCGCACATTTTCACTACGAGCTACCTCACGCACGGGCCGATTTCGGCGATCCTCGATGCGCGGAAAAACTACGGCTATGCCGGCCCGCTCCTGCTCTCCCGGGGAAAAAGCGTGGGACTGCGCATGGTGCCGGCGGCGCGCGATCTGCGCTTCGCCTGGGAGGAGATGCCGCAGCAGGTGCTCGAAGAGCAGCAGCAGAAAGTCCGCGAATCGCTGCGCGCCGCGCTGCTGCGCTGGGCGGAGGGCGCGGGCGAAGCGACGGACTATCGGGACAACCTGCCGCAGCAATGCCTGCACCCCGTCGGGCATTTTTACGAAACTCCAAACCTGCTCCGCAACGGGATGCTCGCCGCGCTGCTCCGCGAGCGTCCGCAGCTCCGCACGCTGCTCCTGCACAACATCGACACGGTCGGCGCCAACCTCGATCCGGCCTTGCTCGGACAGCATCTCGAAAGCGGGGCGACGCTCAGCTTCGAGATGATCACGCGGCGGCTCGAAGACCGCGGCGGCGGACTGGCCCGCGTGGATGGACGGGTGCGACTGGTCGAGGGGCTGGCCATGCCGCGCGAGGAGCTGGAGTTCGGGCTGACCTACTACAATTCCATGACGACGTGGATTGACATCGACGGCCTGCTTGCCGCCTTCGGCCTCACGCGCGGTGAACTCGATGACGAACCGCGCGTCACTGCCGCGATCCGCGCGCTTGCGGCGAAAGTGCCGACTTACATCACCCTCAAGGACGTAAAAAAACGCTGGGGTCACGGGCAGGAGGACATTTTCCCGGTCGCGCAGTTTGAGAAGCTGTGGAGCGACCTCACCGCGCTGCCGGAAATCGCCAGCCGTTTTGTCGTGGTGCCGCGGCTGCGGGGGCAGCAACTCAAGGAGCAAGCGCAGCTCGACGGCTGGCTGCGCGACGGTTCGGCGGCCTATGTCGAGGCGCTCTGCGATTTCGCCTAGGAGCACATTCGACAAGCGGCGTCCGCGCGTTCACATTCCGCGCTCATGTTTCAGCGCTCGTCCTCCTCGCCCATCTCCGTCGTCACCGGCGGCGCGGGTTTTCTCGGCTCCCATCTCACCGACCGGTTGCTCGCCGAAGGCCACCGCGTGATCGCCATCGACAACTTCATCACCGGCTCGACGGCGAATATCGAGCACCTCGCGGGCAACGAAAACTACCGCTTCATCAAGCACGACGTTTCCAATTTCATCTTCCTGCCGGACGACGTGGATTTCATCTTCCACTTCGCCTCGCCGGCGTCGCCCATCGACTACCTCGAACATCCGATCCCGACGCTGAAAGTCGGCTCACTCGGCACGCACAACGCCCTCGGGCTGGCCAAGGACAAGAAGGCCGCGTTTCTCCTCGCCAGCACCAGCGAATGCTACGGCGACCCACTCGTGCATCCGCAGCGCGAGGATTACTGGGGCAATGTAAACCCCATCGGGCCGCGCGGCGTTTATGACGAGGCCAAACGCTTCGCCGAGGCGATGACCATGGGCTACCACCGTTTTCACAAGATGAACACGCACATCGTCCGCATCTTCAACACCTACGGCCCGCGGATGCGGCTGCGCGACGGGCGCGTGGTGCCGGCCTTCATCGGCCAGGCGCTGACCGGCGAGCCGCTGACCATCTTCGGCGACGGCTCGCAGACGCGCTCGTTCTGCTACTGCTCGGATTTGATCGACGGTATCTTCCGGCTTTCGCAGTCCGAGTTCCATGAACCGGTGAACATCGGCAACCCGCGCGAGATGACCATCAAGCAGTTCGCCGAGGAAATCATCCGCATCACCGGAACCCCGGCGAAAACGGAATTTCGCCCGCTCCCCGAGGATGATCCGAAGGTGCGGCAGCCGGACATCACGCGGGCGAAAACCGTGCTCGGTTGGGAGCCGCGCGTGGACTTCGACGAGGGAATCAGAAAAACGATTGATTACTTCCGAACCCGCATGAAATAAGGATTTGCCGCCTCCCGCGATTTTTTCCTTCCCAACCCCCGCCAAATCATCAACAAGAGCGGACACCCCCGCAGCTCCGAAAGAAACTAAGCAAACCCTCCCATGAAAATTCTCTCCTTTACCACCTGCGCCATCCTCGCTTTTGCCCTCTCTGCTTCCGCGCAAGTTCCGATCGGTGTCGGTGCGCTCAAGATCTCCAAGATCAAAGCGGACATCGTCAAGACGCCAGACTTCACGCTCAAGACGGGGCCGGAGAAGCGGTCGAAGGTCGGTGACTGGGTGGAAATCGAAGTCGAGTTTGAAACCAAGGCCGAGGAGATCGACCAGATCGATTTCCTCTACACGATCATGATCGAGAACAAGCTCCTCGATGGTCAGGTCACGCATGTGAACATCCCCAAGGGACGCGAGCACTATTCGGTCATGTATGTCTCTCCGCGGGCGCTGGAGAAGCTGACGGGAGGAAAGGCGGTTTCGGCAGGCAGTATCCAAAATGTCTGGATCACCGCCTCGAAACAAGGGGCGGTGATTGATCGGGAAGCGATCAAGAAGGTTGAGATCCCCAATCTTGCCCGCCTCACCGGTATGGTTTTAAACAAGATGGAGACTCCCTTTGCGCCGCTCTACTTCGACCGTTACGAGGCGATCAAGGCGAAGTAAGCGATCGACGCTGGAGCTTTCATGGCCGCACCCACCCGCATCCTCAGTCTGAATCTGGGCAACCAGACCGTCGGACTCGCCGAATTCAAAATCGGACAAGACGGAGGACTCATCCTTTCGTCCCACCAGACCCGCGAGCTGCTCGCTGATCCGGCCGCCGATTCCACCCGCCTCGCTCAGAGCAAGCTCGTCCTCGATGAAATGGTGCAGGGAGCCAGCCTGAAAGGCGCCAAGGTGAACTACGCGGTGTCCGCGCAATCGGTCTTTACGCGTTTCGTCAAACTGCCTTCGGTCGGCGAGGAGCAGGTGGACCAGATCGTTACTTTCGAGGCGCAGCAAAACGTCCCCTACCCGATCAACGAGGTGGTGTGGGATTATCAGCTCGTCGATAGCGGCGATCCCGCTCAGGTCGAAGTCGTCATCGTCGCGGTGAAATCCGACCTTCTTGACGACATCAACGCCGCCATTGAGGACGCCCATCTCCAGACCACGCTCGTCGATGTCGCGCCGATGGCCCTCTACAACGCCTATCGCTACAACTACAGCGACGTGGATGGCTGCTCGCTGATCATTGATATCGGCGCACGCACCACAAACCTCATCTTCATCGAACCGAACAAGGTTTTCAGCCGCAGCATTCCCAATGGCGGCAGCACCATCACCCAGGCGATCGCCCGCGATTTCAACGAGCCCTTTGGCGTCGCTGAGGAGCGGAAAAAGCGTGACGGCTTCGTCAGCCTCGGCGGAGCTTACGCCGAGCCGGAAGATCCGGATGTGGCCCGCGTCTCGAAAATGATCCGCAACTCCATGACCCGGCTTCACGCGGAGATTGCCCGGTCGATCGGCTTTTATCGTGCCCAGCAGAGTGGCACCCAGCCTCAGCGGATTTACCTGGCCGGCGGCAGCGTCACGCTGCCGTATATGCGGGAATTCTTTCACGAGAAATTCCAGCTCCCCGTCGAATTCTTCAATCCGCTCCGCAACGTCGCCGTCGGCACCGGCCTGAACTTGGAGGAAATCGGCAAGAACGCCCATCGCATGGGGGAACTCGTCGGGCTCGCACTGCGCGGCACCAGCAATTGCCCGATGGAGCTGAACCTGCGTCCGGTGCGCGTAGTCAAGCGCCACCAACTCGCCGAACGCCGTCCCTATATCCTGCTCGCCGGTGTCTGCACTTTGCTGGCACTGACGGCGTGGTGGCTTTACTACAGCCAGGCCGCCGCGGTGACCAACGAAGTCAGCGATAAGCTAACCCCTCCGGTCAGCGTTCTGAAGGACTTCGAAAACCGCATGAATGCCGCCCGGGCCGACATCAAAGCCCAGCAGGACACCGCCGCTCCGCTGCTTACGGCGGTCGAGGATCGCTCCTACTGGGTGAGGATCTTCGACGACCTCAATGCACGACTGCCCAAGGATCTCGTCTGGATCACCTCGCTCGAAGTCAAAAAAACCGACCCCAGAGATGCGGTCGATGCGAAACCGGCGGCCGGGCCTGCTGGCAAAGGAAGGAATCCCGCCTTCAGCGGGCCGGTTTTGATGGTCAAGGGCCTCTGGCTTTTCAATGAGCGCAAGGCTGAGGTCTTCGATGAATTCATCGCCAAGCTTAAGGAATCCCCGCTCTACGACGTGATCACGGATAAGGACAAAGGCTTTGTCCGCTCCGTGGAAAACGACAATGAGTGGGCTTACGAATTCGCCATCCCCCTCGTCTTGAAAACTTCGCCCACCCTCGCCGCCAGCCCCAAATGAACTGGATCAAAGAGAACAAATTCCTCGCCGGATTCTTCGCGGTGATGCTCGTGGGAGTCGGGGTGCTGGGTTACCTCCTTTTCGGAGCCATGAGCAGGGCCGACGAAGCGACCACCCGCTACACCGAAACATCGGGTGAACTCAACCGGCTGCAGAATCTGCCGGTATCTCCGAACAAGAAGAATCTGGACGCCTTGGTCGCGCAGAAGAAGGACGCCATCGACGCCATTGCCGCTTTCCAGTCGATGCTCGCGACCAAGACTTTTCCACGGGACTCGATGACGCCCGAGGGCTTTCAAGACAAGCTGAAGGCCACCAAGAATACCGTCGTGGAAAAGGCGGCCGGAGTAACGGAGCTGCCAAAACCCAAGTTTTTCCTCGGCTTCGATGTCTATGAAACTCGGCCGCCGGACAAGGATGCGGCCGAACCGCTGGGACATGAACTCAAAGCCATCGAGTGGCTCTTTGGAAAACTGATCGAGAGCCGCGTGACCGAAGTCAAAAACATCAAACGGGAACCCCTGCCCGAGGAGTCCGGCAAGGCGCGGGGCAATGAAAGAGGCGACCGAAAGGGTCGGAACTTGCTTACCGCAAACATCGTCGAAATGACCATGCAATGCCGGCAGGAATCCCTGGCCGCGTTCCTGAACACCCTCGTCAGCCCGAAAGCTCCGCAGTTTTACATCGTGCGCAGCATTCGCGTGAAGAATCAGAACGAAAAAGGCCCCCCGCGTGTCGATGCAAATGCCGGAGCTGCGAGTGTCCCTCCGCCCCCGGCCCCGCCTTTACCGCCTGGATCCCCACCGGACGCAGCCCCGATCCCTGAAGCTGCCGCCGCTCCCAAGGTTGTCTCCAGCTACATCGTCGGCGAAGAACAACTTGAGGTAACCCTGCAGATTGAGATCGTCAATTTCGCAGCCCCGGCACCGGCTGACGCCCCTGCCAAATAGCTTATGGACTGGATCAAGAAACACTACGACCAGTTTGCGCTCGCCCTCCTCGCGCTCGTCCTGCTGGCCTTTTCGGTCATGCTTATCCTGCGGGCGTTGAGTTTTGCCGACGGTTTTTCCGCCGCCACCGCCGTCGCGATTCCGCGCGATAAAGTGCCGCCGCTCGTCCTTGATCGAGTCGAGGAAGCCCAGAAAGCTCTCGAAACTCCCCCGCAATGGGCGGAGCCGGATTCCCATCAACAGGGACCCAACATCCCAAAGAAGATCGGCTCGCTCTTCGTTTCCGACCGCTATGTTGTGGGAAAAGACGGGAAGCCGGTGAAGCCCGACAAAGAAGCGTTCTACAACGACAGCCTCACGGGACAACCGATTCCGAATCTCTGGTTCATCGACAACCATCTTCCGCTTCTCGACCCGACGGTGCCGTTACAAGACCCGGATGGCGACGGCTTCCCCAACGAGGATGAATGGCGGCAGCAGCCCGGCGGCCCGACCGATCCGAACAAAAAGGACTCGCACCCGCCCTATCCTTCCAAACTTTTTGTCAAACTGATCGAACGCGTTCCTTTCCGGCTCCTGTTCAACGGCTACGATGGCAATCCCAAGACGGACAAACCCGAGAAGTTTGAGTTTCAGATCAATACCATCGACCTCCGGCAACCCAGTGAGTTTCTCAAGATCGGTACAAATGTAACCAACACGAAATTTCGCCTGGAGAAGTTTGAGTACAAGACCCAGAAAAACCCGAACACCGGCGAGGACGAAGACGTGTCTGAGTTGACGCTCATCAATACAGAAACCAACGAACCTGTCGTCCTCATCCTCAACCGCGTGACCGACTCGCCGGATTACTTCGTGCGCTTTCTTTACAAGTGGCCCAATCCGCCGCTCGAATTCAGGGTGAAGAAACTCGGCAAATTCGGCTTGAAGCCCCTAAGCACGACGCCTGATTACAAACTTATTGACAGCAAAGATGGCAAAGCCCAAATACAGACCCCGGACGGCAAGCAAATCGAGATCCTCCCGGATCCGCGTGACAGCATAGCCAAGTAAATAGCTGCCTTCCGACCCATCCCCCGAGTTGACCGCCGCGGCCCGACGCGCCGCTCCCAAATCCTTTACCCAACCACTCCCAACCAAACCTACGCACCCATGACCAAACCCCCACTTGCCACCACGATCTCCACGCTGCTGGTCACCTCGATGATCCTCACTCCGACCCTCGGTTTTGCCGCCGATGTGCAAAGAACTGCGGAGAATGAACTCTTGCGCCGCCGGGACTACGAAAATCGCGGCCAGCAGATGATCGAGAATGGCGACCGGGCGATGAAGGTGCGGGACTACGAAAAGGCCACGGCCTATTACAAGCAGGCCTGCGACTACATCCCCAACGCCCGACTCACCCAGTCGGCCTATAACCGCGCGCTGCGCAGCTTCTGCGATGCCGCCTGCAAGCTGGCGGAGCAGCGGATCAGCGAAGGCCGCTACGAGGACGCCAAGAACACCCTCACCGTGGTCATCGACGAGCGTTACAATCCGCGCTGCAAGGAAGCCATCCTCATTCTTTCCCACCTCGAGGATCCGACTTATTACAACCGGACCATCGGGCCGCAATTCCGCGCGAATGTCGAGAAGGTGAAGCAGCTCATGATCGATGCCAAGGGCTTCTATGATTCCGCGCGCTACGACCTCGCCTTCCGCCGCTGCGAGCAGGTGCTCAACATCGACCCCTACAACAAGGCGGCCAGGATCATGGAGGAGCAGATCGACCGCGCGAAGAGCGACTTCAACGTCGTCTCCTATAACGAAGCCCGCGCCCGGGCCATTCAGCGTGTGGATGCCGCTTGGGCCAATCCGGTGCGCAAGTTCAACATCGACCCAAACGCCACCACCATCGTGCAGCCCCAATCCGATGGCGGCAATATCGCCAAGATTCAGCGAAAGCTCGAACGCATCATCATTCCGAAGCTCGACTTCAAGGAAGCCACGATCCGCGAAGCGGTGGACTACCTGAAACGGAAAAGTGTCGAACTGGATCCCGACGATCCCAAGGTCGGCGTCAACATCGTCCTTAAACTTGATCCGGGCTCCAACGTGAGCGTTCCCGATGCGGGAGTCGCTCCGGCGGTTTCGGCGATTCCCGGACTTGATGCCGCGCCCGTCGCCGCGGTCGCCGCTCCGACGCTGGCCCCGGCGTCCTTGGGCAACCCGGCCGACGCCCGGATCACCGTCGCGCTTTCCAACATCCCGCTGATCGAAGCCCTCCGTTACGTGACCGGCCTGGCGAACCTCAAATTCAAAGTCGAGCAGTATGCTGTATTCGTCGTTCCCGCGAGCACGAATACCGACATTCTGATCACCAAGGAGTGGAAGGTCCGCCCGGACTTGATTCCACGTTCCACCGCCGGCGGCGGTCCCGCGGGCGGCACCTTGGGTGCACCCGCCTTCGGCGCGGGCGGTGGAGGGCCGGCTGATGCAACCAAGGGTGGCTCGGGCATCGCAGATCGTGAATCCGCCAAAAACTGGCTGATCTCCAATGGTGTGCAATTCAACGGTGCCGCCTCGGCGATTTACATCGTCACCAACAGCCGTCTCATCGTCCGCAACACTCAGGATCAGCTCGACCTTATCGACACCATCATTAACGCCCCCGGCGGTGGCGGCGGCCCGACCCAGGTTGAGATCGAGGCGAAGTTCGTCGAAATCTCGCAAACCAATCTCAAAGAACTCAGCTTCGACTGGCTCCTCGGGCAGTTTAACTCCGCGGGCACGAAAAACGTCTTCCTCGGGGGAGGCACTCCCGGAACTTCGGCTGGCGTCAATCCGCTCGACTATCCGTTTGTCGCCCCCGGAAACACCCCGGTCGGCCAGTTTCCGGTGACCGCCGGCAACCGCGGCGGCGGCGCGGCGATCAGTGCCAACGCGATTGATGCCCTGCTCTTCGGGGCCACGGGCACGAGCCTGCTCACTCCGGCCCTCGGGGCGATCTCGGGCGTCTTCACCGATCCCCAATTCCAAGTCGTGATTCGTGCACTCAACCAGAAAAAAGGCGTCGATCTCCTCTCCGCCCCCCGGGTCACGACGAAGAGTGGCCAGCGGGCCGTCATCGAGATCATCCGCGAGTTCAAGTACCCCACCGAATTCGACCCGCCCCAAATTCCGCAGACCATTGGCAGCACCTTCACGAATGGCGGCGGCTTCGGCCTCGGGGGTATTTTGGGAGGAGGAAATCAGGGACAAGCCTCTTCCTTCCCGGTCACTCCAACCACGCCGACCGCCTTTGAAGTGCGCAACACGGGTGTCACTCTCGAAGTCGAACCCGTGGTCGGTCCCGATGGCTACACCATCGACCTCAACCTCGTCCCGCAGGTCGTCGAGTTTGAAGGCTTCATCAACTATGGCAGCCCGATTCAGACCACCTCGACCAACGCCCTCGGCCAGTCGATCGTCAACGTCATCACACCCAACGTGATCAACCAGCCGATCTTCAGCACCCGCAAGGTCACGACCAGTGTGAGCATCTTCGACGGCAACACCGTCGTCCTCGGCGGTCTGATGCGCGAAGACGTGCAAAAGGTTGAGGACAAGGTTCCGCTTCTGGGCGACATCCCGATCATTGGCCGCCTCTTCCGCTCGAGCGTCGATCAGCACTTGAAGCGCAACCTCGTGATCTTCGTCAGCGCCCGCCTGATGAATCCCGCCGGCGAGCCAGTGCGGCAGGATGATGAAAAGGAAGAAATCATTGAACTCCTGGCGCCGCCGGATCTCAATATTAACGACCTTCCCTTAATGCCAAAGTAAGGGGATCGTGCCCGTCCTCGGCGTTACTGGAGGCATTGCCACCGGAAAATCGTCGTTCACCAGCCTGTTGCTGCGCCGTTTCCCGGCTGAATTATTCGATGCCGACCACTGTGCGCGCGAACTGCTCACCAATGATGCCTCGATCCGCACCGCAGTCATCGACGCGTTCGGCGCGGGGATTTGCGACGCCTCGGGAAGTCCCGACCGCCAGAAACTCCGGGCCTTGGTCTTCGACGATCCGACAAAACGCCGCGAACTGGAACTGATCCTCCACCCCGTCATCCGCGACCGCTGGACGGAACGTGCCGGACAGAAAGCCAGCGACGGTGGCTGGCTGCTCGTGGACATCCCGCTGCTTTTTGAAACGCGGGCCGAAGCGCGTTTTGACCGTATCATCGTCGTCGCCTGCACGCCGGCCACCCAGCGGCAGCGGCTGGCCGAAGCCCGCGACCTGAGCCCCGAACTCGCCGAAAAGATCATTGCCGCGCAGCTCGATCTCGGCACGAAAATCAACCAAGCCCATCATGTCATCTGGAACGACTCCACCCTCCCCTGCCTCGAGCGACAGGCCGGACTCCTCGCCAACTGGCTCCGCCGAACCGCCGGCTGAAACACCCGTGCCCGCCACCTCCGGGGAAACCGGAGCGACCGCCGAGCCCGCCAGTCCCACGCTTCCCGCGCAGCTCTGGATCGACGAACTGCACTCCGAGCCGCTCGCGGCCCTCATGGCGCGGGCCGAGGCACTGCGGCTGCGCCTGAATCCCGACCGCACCCGGCATCACCTCGTCTTCGACCTGCTGAAAGCCTACGCCGCCCGCGGGTTCGAAATTTTCGCCGACGGCGTGCTCGAACTCGCCCCGCAGGGCAGCGGTTTTCTCCGCTGGCCGTGCTACAACTTCCGCTCCCTCCCGCAGGACGTCTATGTGTCCACCAACGCCGAGCGCCAGTTCGGCCTGCGCAATGGCAACCGCCTTACCGCGCGCATCCGCCCGCCGCGCGACCGCGAGAAATTCATGACCCTCGAGAAAGTGGTGGCCATTGAGGGCATCCCGGCAGAGTCGTGGACCCCGACCAAGGAATTCGACCAACTCACCGCCCTGCACCCCACGGGGCGGATCATCCTGGAGAATCAAAAAAGCGAATCCATCACCGGGCGCGCACTCGACCTCATCGCCCCGCTGGGACGCGGGCAGCGCGGGCTCATCGTCGCGCCCCCGCGCACGGGCAAAACGATCCTGCTCAAAGACATCGCCCAGTCCATCCTCGTCAACTCTCCCGAAACCCACGTCATCCTCCTTCTCGTCGATGAGCGCCCCGAGGAAGTCACCGACTTCCGGCGCAGCGTGAACTGCGAAATCTACTCCTCCACCTTCGACGAAAGCCCCCAGCGCCACACCGCCATCGCCGAACTCGTCAGCGAACGCGCGAAACGGCTCGTCGAACTGCATCGCCATGTCGTCATCCTGCTCGACTCCATCACCCGGCTCTCGCGCGGCTACAATAACCTCCAGGGCGGTGGCGGACGCAGCCGCACCATGTCCGGCGGTGTCGATTCCAAGGCCCTCGTGAAACCGAAGAAGTTTTTCAGCAGCGCGCGCAACACCGAGGAGGGGGGCAGCCTCACCGTCCTCGCCACCTGCCTCATCGAGACCAACAGCCGCATGGACGACCTCATCTTTGAGGAATACAAAGGCACCGGAAACATGGAAATCCGGCTCGACCGCGACCTCAGCGACAAGCGCATCTTTCCCGCGATCAATTTCCTCCAGTCCGCCACCCGCCGCGACGAACTCCTCTACCACCCGCAGGAGTTCGAGCGCATCACCGTCCTCCGGCGGCAACTGGCTGTGCTCCCCACCCTCGAAGCCACCGAAGTCCTCGTCCACGCCCTGCGCCACACGAAGAATAACGCCGAACTCCTCCTCACCGGTCTTCGGGGCTAAGCCATGCACCCCCTCATCGATACCCCCGACGCCCTGGCCGGCGTCCTCCCGCTTTTCGCCCCGTTGGCGCGCATCCCCATCGACACCGAGGCCGACTCCCTGCACTGCTACTTTGAAAAGCTCTGCCTCATTCAGATTAGCGTCCCCGGCCGCGACCTGCTCATCGATCCCCTCGCCGCGATGGATCTCGCACCACTCTTCGCCTCTTTCGATGGGAAACAACTCATCATCCATGGCGCGGACTACGACCTCCGCCTCCTGCGCCGCGTCGGCTTCGCCGGACCGTCCTCCGTCTTCGATACCATGATCGCCGCGCGGCTCACCGGCATCGAGCAGTTCAGCCTCGCCGCGCTCATCCTGAAATACTTTGGCGAGACCATCGCCAAAGCCTCGCAAAAGGCCAATTGGGCGCTCCGTCCGCTCCCCTCGCAGATGAGCGACTACGCCGTGAAAGACACCCACTACCTCGCCCAGATCGCCGACCACCTCGAGGCCGATCTTATCCGCCTCGGTCGCACCGAGTGGTTCCGCCAGTCCTGCGAAAAAGCCATCGCCGCCTCCACCATAACGAAAGAGCGCGACCCCGATGAAATCTGGCGCATCACCGGCAGCCACGACCTGCGCGGGCGCTCCGGCGCCGTCCTCCGGGCTCTCTGGCACTGGCGCGACCAGGAGGCGCAGAGTGTCGATAGGCCCGCCTTCCACATCCTCCACAACGAACAACTCCTCCGCGCCGCCGATGACTTCGACGCTGGCAAAGAAGTCAGCTTTCACCACCTCCACGGCCCGCGGAAACGCCGCTTCTACGACGCCGCCACCGCCGCCCTCTCCCTCTCCGAGAGCGACTGGCCCCAGCGCGAACGCAAACCCCGTCCCCGCCCCACGCCCGACTTTGACCGCAAGCTCAAAGACCTCAAGACCCGGCGGGACAAACTCGCGGCCGACCTCCAACTCGACCCCTCCCTCATCGCGCCGAAGACCATCTTGGAAAACCTCGCCGCCGGCAACGCCGAGATCCTTCCCCGCATGATGCCCTGGCAGCGCACCCTCCTCGGGGTGTGACACGGTGTAGTTCAGCCGGGCCCGCGCTTGCGAATTTCACGACGCCTGCCGCCCTATAAGGGAGCCGGCTCCGGGAGGGCAGGATTGGAATGCGTCTTGTTCAGCATCCTCTGAGATTCCTGCTCTTCGTGGCGCTCTTTCATCTCCGCGTCCACCGGCTTGCCAGCTCCGCGCCACGACCCATCGGCGAGCGCATTGGTATAAGGGCCGGATCCGCGGGCGTCCGAGTAAAGAACACGGCGCGTGGCGTTCGGGTCGGAAAAGCCGACCGTCGGTTCCCAGCGCCCGGCGTGTGACTCGGCGTAGGTGCGTTCCCGCCAGACGGGCCGGCGACCGGGGTGCGACTCGGACTGGGGCGCGGAATCGACATAGGAGGAGTCCGCCCAGAGAGCCCGGCGCGAGGCGTCCGGCGAGGAGCAGGCGGTGACGAAAAGTGAGGTGGCAAGCAGCGGGAGGAGGAGTTTCACGGCGCGCACGGAAACAGATTCGCCATACGCTGTCAACCGCCACGCGCATCCAAAAAATGCCGTTGCCGAAATGCCCTCACCGACTACTCTCCCCACCCTTTGCCCATGATCATTGTCACCAAGCCCGACGCCACCGAAGAGCAGGTCCAGCACCTTCTCGACCGCATCAAAGAGTGGGGTCTGCGCGCCGAAGTTTCCCGTGGCGCACAACGCGTCGTCGTCGGCGTCATCGGTGCGGAGGATGTCATCCGCGAAAAGCCCATCGCCGCCATCCCCGGCGTCGAGTCCGTAACTCCTGTGCTCAAACCTTACAAGCTCGTCGCCCGCGAATTCCGCGGCCAGACCGGCCCCGTCAAAATCGGCGACGTGCCCGTCGGCGGAAATGAGATCGTCATCATGTCCGGCCCTTGCTCCGTCGAGAGCCGGGAGCAGATCATCAGCATCGGCCGCGACATCGCCAAAGCCGGCGCCCGCGTCCTCCGCGGCGGCGCCTTCAAACCGCGCACCTCGCCTTACAGCTTTCAGGGTCTCGGCGTCGATGGCCTCAAATTGCTCGCCGAAGCCCGCGCCGAAACCGGGCTCCCGGTCATCACCGAAGTCATGGACACGCGGGACCTCGACATCATCGAGAAATACGCCGACTGCCTTCAGGTCGGCGCGCGCAACATGCAGAACTTTTCCCTTTTGAAGGAAGTGGGCCGCAGCAAACTCCCGGTCATGCTCAAGCGCGGCATGAGCGCCACCATCAAGGACCTGCTCATGAGCGCCGAGTACATCCTCGCCGAGGGCAACTTCAACGTCCTCCTCTGCGAGCGCGGCATCCGCACCTTCGAGACCTACACCCGCAATACCCTCGACCTCAATGCCGTCCCCGTCCTCCAGGCCGAGACCCATCTCCCCATCGTCGTCGATCCCACTCACGGCATTGGCCTCCGCGAACACGTCGTCAGCATGGCCCTCGCCGCCGTCGCCTGCGGTGCCGACGCCATCATGTGCGAAGTCCACAACAACCCCGAACTCGCCAAGAGCGACGGCGAGCAAGCGCTGCTCCCGCACGAATTCGTCGATCTCGTGGCCCGCGTGAAAAAGGTGGCGGAAGCAGTCGGCCGCGCGGTGTAGTGGCTGTCTACCCGGCGTGGCAAACGGATCGATGCGTGAGTATGGGTGGAAAACGAGTGAATCAATCTCTCCCACAACAAAAAACCAAAACCGATGAAATTACCGTTGATCTGCCGCCCTTTCCGCCAACTCGCTCTCACCTTAATCGTGTCGGGCTTGGTCGCAAAGTCCCGCGGAGTTGTTATTGAAGCGAACACCGTAAACATCGCTCCAGCCGGAGTTCTGAATCTGATTGATAACACCTTGATAGTTCACATTTCGTTCACCCTTGGCGGGAGGATCGACATTGCCGGAGGCACCATCTCATCGGAGTGCCCGATCGACGCCACCACCGGAGGTTATCTCAATTTCGCCGACATCGGTGGGATCCCCGCTGCTGGTGGCTTCCTGACCCGCCCAAACCCCGGGACGATCAGCTACCTAGGCGATCTCTCTCATCTCAACCCCAGCGTCGTTTTACAACTCGATGCCGACAAGGTCTTCGCCATTTCGGGGAACTTTAATATCAGCAGCGGCGTGAGCTTCGACTTATCCGGCCGCAGCCTCCCCAGCCCCGCCGGCTCGGGCGCCACCACCGGCAGCATCCCGCTCGGGACAGATGGGTCCGTCACCGGTGCTTTCGCCCCGCTGATGACGAACGTTCTCGGCCTTGGAAATGTCGCCGGGGCCAGCTTTATCTCCGAAGCGGCAGGGGAAGGCATGGCCTTCGACCCAATCAGCCAGAGCGTCTATTGGCTGCAGGAGGATGCCGGGAATGTGTCGCTCAATTATAGCGTGGCACCCGCCACGGCGCCGGAACCGGGATCGCTGGCCCTGCTGACCGGAGGGACCGCACTCCTGGCTCTCCTCCGCCGCCGGGCCTCGGCCTAGCTCCAGCGCAGCCCGACACCCGTGCGCTTTTTCCACCGCGCGACTACGTTAGAGGGCGTTGCGTGGTTGTCTCTCCACCATGATCCGCGCAAGTCTCCTCGTCCTGGCTGCTGGCGCAGATCTCGCCGCGAGTGACCTGGCGGCGCTGCCGCCGGCGGCGGAGCGCGCGGTGGATTTTGCGAAAGACATCGCGCCCATCTTCGAAAAGAACTGCGGAAAATGCCACGGCGCGGAGAAGCAGAAGGGCGGTTTCCGGCTCGACATCAAAGACCGCGCGCTCCACGGCGGCGACAACTACGCACCGAACATCCTTCCCGGCAAAAGCGCGGAGAGTCCGCTGATCCGGTTCGTCGCCGGGCTCGATCCCGACATGCAGATGCCCTCGAAAGGCGACCCGCTCACTGCCGCGCAGATCGGCGTGTTGCGCGCGTGGATCGATCAGGGCGCAGCGTGGCCGGACGACGGCGCGAACGATCCGCGCAAGACGCACTGGGCCTTTCAGCCGGTGCCGCGGCCCGCGCTCACCACGGGCATAGACTCTTTCATTTCAGCCAAGCTCTCGGAGAAAGGACTCGCGCTTTCGCCCGAAGCCGACCGGCGCACGCTCATCCGCCGCGTCTCTTTCGACGTGCTCGGACTGCCGCCGACGCCGGAAGAGATCGAGGCCTTCGTCGCGGATGACGATCCGCAGGCTTACGAAAAACTCGTCGGTCGCCTGCTCGCTTCGCCACGCTACGGCGAGCGCTGGGCGCGGCATTGGCTGGACGTGGTGCGCTTCGCGGAAAGCGATGGCTTTGAAACCAACCAGCCGCGCGCGAACGCGTGGCCCTACCGCGACTACGTCATCCGCGCGTTCAACGAGGACCGGTCCTACGACCGGTTCATCCGCGAGCAACTCGCGGGCGACGCGCTCGGCGCGGACGAGGCGACCGGCTTCCTCGTCGGCGGTCCGACCGATCGCGTGAAAAGCCCCGATCCCGTGCTCACCGCCAACCAGCGCGCCGACGAACTGCACGACATGGTCGGCACGACCGGCGCGACCTTTCTCGCGCTCACGGTCAACTGCGCGCGCTGCCACAATCACAAATTCGACCCGATCCCGCAGACTGACTACTACGCAATGAAAGCCGTCTTCGCCGGCGTGCAGCATGGCGAGCGGCCCATCCGCGGCGCGGAAAACGCCCCCCGCCAGCGCGAGGCCGACGCCCTGCGACCGCGGCTCGCGGAAATCACCACGCAACTCGAACAGCTCGCACCGCTCGCCGATCCCGCAGCGGAAAGCGCACGGCGCGCGGCGGTGAACTCACGCCGCAACGTCGAGCGCTTCGCGCCGGCCCAAGCGACGCGGCTGCGTTTCACCATCGCCGAAACAAACAACGGCACCGAGCCATGTCTCGACGAGATCGAGGTGTGGACCACCGACCTTCACAACGTCGCGCTCAACGCCCGCGCCACGTCCTCCGGCAACTACGCTGGCGATCCCAAACACCAGCTCGCGCATCTCACCGACGGGCAATACGGCAACGGGCGCAGTTGGATTTCCGACACTGCCGGACGCGGCTGGGTCGAGATCGAGTTTGCCGCCGCCGCGACGATCGACCGCATCGTCTGGGCACGCGATCGCGAGGAGAAATACCGCGACCGCACGCCCGAGCGTTACATTATCGAAGTGCGAAACGGCGACGGCCCGTGGCGCGCTCTGGCCGGCTCGAACGACCGCACCACCGCCCCTCCCGGCACGCCTGCCGCCCCGGAATGGGACGCCCCGGCGCTCGCCCCCGCACAGCGCGAGCAGGCCGCGAAGCTCGACGCCGAGCGGCGCGACACCGAAGCCAGGATCGCCACGCTCTCCGCGAACCCGACCGCCTACGCTGGGAAGTTCGACGCGAAACCCGCGGAGACACGCCGCTTTCACCGCGGCGATCCGATGCAGCCGAAGGAAGTTATCGCACCCGCCGGGCTGAGCGCGTTCGCCGGTTTTCACCTCCCTGCCGACGCCCCCGAGCAGGAGCGCCGGCTCGCGCTGGCGCAATGGATCGCGTCGCCCGAAAACCCGCTGACCGCGCGCGTCATGGTGAACCGGCTCTGGCACTATCATTTCGGCACGGGGCTCGTGGACACGCCAAGCGACTTCGGGCTCAACGGCACGCGGCCCTCGCACCCGGAACTGCTCGACTGGCTGGCCGGCGAGTTCATCGCCCGCCGCTGGAGCATGAAAGCCATGCACCGGCTCATCCTCACCAGCGCGACCTATCGCCAGGCGAGCACGCCGAATCCGCAGGCCGCCGCCCTCGACGCCAGCGACCGCCTGCTCTGGCGCTTTCCGCCGCGCCGGCTCGAAGCCGAGGCGCTGCGCGATAGCATCCTCGCCGCCAGCGGCCAGCTCGACCTGCGCGCGGGCGGGCCGGGCTTCGATCTCTTCGAGCCGAATACCAACTACGTGAAGGTCTATGCGACCAAGACAAAGTTCGCCGCCGGCGACTTCCGCCGCATGGTCTATCAAAACAAACCGCGCGTGGAATTGGACACGCTCTTCGGCGCGTTCGACTGCCCCGACGCCGGGCAAATCCAGCCCCGCCGCACCGTCAGCACCACACCGCTGCAAGCACTCAACCTGCTCAACAGCGAGTTCCTCCTCGGACAGGCGCGCTTCCTCGCCGAGCGGCTCCAGCGCGAGGCGGGAGCCGATCCCGCCGCGCAAGTGCGCCGCGCCTTTACCCTGCTCTTTGGCCGCGAGCCTCACCCGGAAGAGACCGTCGCGGCAACGCAGCTCATCGCCGCGCACGGCCTGCCGGTGCTCTGCCGCGCGCTCTACAACGCCAGCGAATTCATTACCATCTACTGACTCATGCGCTCCCCGTTCCCCCTTCTCTTCTGCATCACCGCCGCCGCCGCCGCCGCGGAGTTTCAACTTGGCATCCACACCTTCACCGTGCCGGACGGCTTCGTCATCGAACAGGTCGCCGCCGCTCCGCTGGTGAACCGCCCAATCAACATGGCTTTCGACGAGACGGGCGCGCTCTACGTCTCCGACAGCTCCGGTTCAAACGAGAAGCCGGACCAGCAGGTCAAGAATCCCACACACCGCATCGTCCGCCTTGTGGACAAGGATGGCGACGGGCGCTTCGACGAGCGCACGGTTTTTGCCGACAAGCTCTCGTTTCCCGAAGGCACGATGTGGCTCGACGGCTCACTCTACGTTGCCGCACCACCGGTCATCTGGAAACTCACCGACACCGATGCCGACGGCGTCGCGGATAAACGCGAGGTCTGGTTCGACGGCAAAACACTGACCGGCTGCGCGAACGATCTGCACGGACCGTACGCGGGGCCGGACGGCTTCATCTATTGGTGCAAAGGCGCGTTCGCCGAGCAGCGGCACCGTCTGGCGGACGGACGCGATTTCATCACGCGCGCCTCCCATCTTTTCCGCGCCCGACCGGATGGCAGCGGACTCGAAGTGGTCATCACTGGCGGCATGGACAACCCGGTCGATGTGGTCTTTTCACCGACCGGCGAGCGTTTCCTCTGCGGCACGTTTTTCGTCGAACCAAAAGGAGGTCAGCGCGATGGAATCCTGCACGCCGTCCACGGCGGCGTATGGGGAAAAGATCACGGTGTGCTCCAAGGCCACGCGCGCACCGGCGACCTGATGCCGGTGATGACCCACCTCGGGCCGGCCGCGGCGAGCGGGCTGGAGATGGTGCGGAGCAGTGCGCTCGGGCTGCGCGGCGAACTGCTCTGCGCGCAGTTTAACATGCGCAAAGTCTCACACCACGCGCTCACGGACGACGGTGCGACCTTCCACACGACCGACCGCGATCTGGTCGTGAGCGATCAGCCGGATTTTCATCCAACCGACGTCCTCGAAGACGCCGACGGCAGCGTGCTCATCGCCGACACAGGCGGCTGGTACAAGCTTTGTTGCCCGACCTCGAAGTCGGAGAAGCCCGAAGTGCTCGGCGCGATCTACCGCGTGCGAAGAAAGGATGCGCCGCAAGTCGCCGATGCGCGCGGACTAAAACTCGCGTGGAAGAATGTCCCCACGCCCGAGTTGATCGCGCGCCTCGCCGATCCGCGCCACGAAGTGGCCGCACGCGCCTTGACGCAACTCGTGCAGCGTCGCGAGTCCGCAGCACTCGCGGAAAAGGTACGCAGCGCAGGCGAAGTCGCGCCGCGCCTGAGCGCCTTGTGGGGACTGATCCGCATTGACGGAACGGAAGCGCGAGCGACCATCCGCGCCGCGCTGAGTGACCAGGAGACGCAAGCACTCGCCGCCTATGGCGCGGGGCTGTGGCGCGACCGCGCGGCGACGGCGCCACTCGTCGCCTTGCTCGTGAGCAGAGACGCGCATCTCCGCCGGGCGGCGACGGAGGCGCTCGGGCGCATTGGCGACAAAAGCGCGGTCGCTCCGCTGCTCGCGGCATCCGCGCCGGACCGCTTCGCCTTTCACTCCACGGCCTATGCGCTCTACGAAATCGCCGACACTGCGGGCCTGACGCCAGACGCCACGAGCTTTGCGGGAGAGGTTTCCCGCGCCGCGCAAAAGATGCTCGTGCTGCCCAAGCCGGCAATGTCCCCCGCTCTCCCGCTGATCGCACCCGCCGCGCCGCCTGATGCGACCATGCGCCGCCAGCAGCTCGCGCGCCTCGAAGAACTTACCGCGCTCACGAAAAGCGGCGACGCGCAGCGTGGCGCGGAAATCTTTCGCGGAGCCAAGGCCGCCTGCTCCACCTGCCACGCCATCGCCCGCGAGGGTGGAACGCTGGGGCCGGATCTGACGAAGATCGGCAGCATCCGCACTGCGCGCGACTTGCTTGAGGCGATTGCGTTTCCGAGCAGCAGCTATGTGCGCAGCTACGAACCGCTATTCGTCCGCACGCGCGCCGGAGCCGAGCATTTGGGCATCGTGAAAAACGAATCGCAGGACGCGATTACCCTCGCGACCAGCGCGACGACCGAGGTTCGCATCCCGCGTACGGATGTCGTCGCCCTGACCGAAGGCCCGGCCTCGCTCATGCCGCCGGGATTCGACAGCATTCTTTCGCCGCAGGAACTTTCCGACCTCCTCGCCTTCCTGCAAACCTTGCGCCAGCCATGATTACCCGCCGTCAGTCGGTCCAGACACTCGTCGGTCTTGGCCTCGCTTCACTCGCTCGCGGGGCTGACAAAAAGGGCGGAATCATCGCTGAGGAGAATGCACGGCAGGGCACGCGGGACTGGATGCTCGCCCGCCCGCGCATCGATCCCGCGACAAAATATCGCTGCCCGTGGATCGAAGGCTTCGCCTCCGCCGCGAGCGTCCGCGCCGGGGAGACCGTGCGCTTTCACGCCAGCACGCGGCCGGCGGTGCGATGGACGCTGCAACTCTATCGCATGGGCTGGTATGGCGGCGACGGCGGCCGACTCGTCGCCGAGCTGGGTCCGCTCGATGGCGTGGAACAGCCGGAGCCGCCCATTGTCGAGAAGCGCGTGCGGGTCTGCGAGTGGTCCGCGGGCGCGGAGTGGAAAGTCCCCGCCGATGCGGTCAGCGGCGTCTATCTCGGCAAACTCAGCACCGGCGCGGATGGCCCGCAAAGCTACGTCGTCTTCATCGTGCGGGATGACCGCCGGGCGGATTTTCTTTTCCAGTGCAGCGACAACACCTGGCAGGCCTACAACCGCTGGCCGTCGCAGTTCGCGCTCTACGACGATGGGAAAAACGAATGGTATTGGGGTGGCGGCGTGCAGGTGAGCTACCGGCGGCCTTACGGAAAGTACTGCCAGATTTTCGATACCCCGCTCTCCACCGGCTCGGGCGAGTGGCTGCTCTGGGAATTCCCCTTCGCGTTCTGGCTCGAAGAGCACGGTTACGACATCACCTACATCTCCAATCTCGACACCCATCGCGACGCCGCGGGCCTGCTGCGCGCGAAGGGCTTCCTCAGCGTCGGGCACGACGAATACTGGACGATCGAAATGTTTCGCAACGTCCAAGCCGCCGTGGCCGCCGGAGTCAACGCAGGCTTCTTCTCGGGCAATGCGATCTGCGGGCGCATCGCCTTCGATCCCGCGCTGGCTGCGTTTGAGCGGGTCGGCGTCTTCGGACCTCCTGGCGGCACGCATGAATTTGAATCCATGAAAACCCTCAGCCATGAGCGTCCGTATGCGAACGAACTCATCGGCGCGCACAGTACCGGGCCGGTCACCGGCGGCGCGGACTGGGTCTGCACGCTGCCGGAGCATTGGGTCCACGAAGGCACCGGGATGAAAGCGGGCGATCACATTCCCGGAATCATCGGCTGGGAATGGCACGGCGACCCCGCACCGATTCCGGGCCTCGAAATAGTGGCCACTTCGCCGACGCAAGCGGCACCCGGGAAACCCAACGGCGGCATTCACACCGCAACCGTCTATCCGGGCCCGAAAGGAAACTTCGTCTTCAACGCGGGCACCTGCTGGTGGGCCGATGGCCTGAGCGCGCCGCCAGGTTACGTCCGTCCGAAAGTGTACACCGAACCGCTGGGCCCGGACGCGCGGGTGCAGCGGATCACGGAGAATGTTCTCCGCCGAATGCTCAATCCTCCGATCTCATGATCGACTCGCCGCTCTCGCATGCCGGACGCCATCTGCTCGACCGCCGCAATTTCCTGCGCTGGGGCGGCACCGGACTCGGCGGCGTGGCCCTCGCCGCCCTGCTCGGCGGGCAACGCGCGCCCGGCGCGGAGCCCATCCGACCGGTCATTGATCCAGCCCATCCGCTTGCTCCGCGCGCCCCGCATTTTCCGCCGAAGGCGAAACGCGTGCTGCTCGTCTTTTGCTCGGGCGCGCTGTCGCATGTGGACACGTTTGATTTCAAACCCGAGCTCATCAAGCGCCACGACACGCCGATGCCGGACAGCGGCAAGCTTATCACTTTCCAGGGCGAAAACGGGAACCTGATCGAGCCGCAGTGGGCCTTCAAACCGCGCGGTGAAAGCGGGAAGATGACCAGCGAACTGCTGCCCCAACTCGGCGCGCTGGCCGACGAGATGTGCTTCATCCACTCCATGACCGCGAAGTCGAACACCCACGGCCCGGCGGAAAACCAGATGGCCACGGGCTTCACGCTCGATGGCTTTCCGAGCATGGGCGCATGGACCACCTACGCGCTCGGCTCGCCGTCGGAGGATCTGCCGGCCTTCGTCGCCATCCCCGATCCGCGCGGTGTGCCGCAGGTCGGCCCTCGGCAGTGGGCGTCGGCGTTTCTGCCCGCGATGTTTCAAGGCACGCCCTTCAATGCCGACAAACCGATCCCAAACCTCGCGCGCCCGGCCAGCATCAGTGCCGACGCCGACACCGCGACACGCGATTTTTTGCGGATGCTCAACGACCGGCATCTCGCGCAGCATCCCGGCGACACCGAACTCGCCGCGCGCATCGCCAGCTACGAACTCGCCGCACGCATGCAACTCGCCGCCGCGGAGATCAGCGACCTCGCGCCCGAGACACCCGCCACGCTCGCGCTCTACGGCGCCGACGACTCCGCCAATCCGCTCAAGGCGCGCTTTGCCCGCAACTGCATCCTCGCGCGGCGGCTGCTGGAACGCGGCGTGCGCTTCGTGCAGCTCTTCAACGGCGCCTACGCGATGGGCGAAGGCGTCGGCAACTGGGACGGCCACAAGACGCTCAAGGAGCAGTACGACAAGCACGGGCCGGTGCTCGACCAGCCGGTCGCGGGCCTGCTCCGGGATCTGCGGCAGCGCGGCCTGCTTGACGACACGCTCGTCGTTTTCGTCACCGAGTTTGGCCGGATGCCCACGTTTCAAAAAGGCGCGAGCGGTCGCGATCACAACCCCGCCGGCTTTACCGTCTGGCTCGCCGGTGCGGGCGTGAAGCGCGCCTTCAGCTACGGCGCCACCGACGAATTTGGCTACAAGGCGGTCGAGAACGTGACCACGATCTACGATCTCCACGCCACCATCCTCCAACTGCTCGGCCTCGATCACCAACGCCTGAGTTTTTACCATAACGGCATCGAGCGCCGGCTCACCGACGTGCATGGGCATGTGATCAAGGACGTGCTGGCCTGAGCAATGAACCCATCCGCCGCCATCGTGCTGCTCGCTGTGATCGCGAATACCGCGATCGCCGCGGTGGATTTCGAAAAAGACATCCGCCCCTTGCTGCGCGAGCGGTGCATCGAGTGTCACGGCCCGAAAAAGCAGAAAGGCGCGCTGCGCCTCGACGCCCGGGCATTCGCGTTCAAGGGCGGCGAAAACGGCGCGGTCTTCGTTCCGGGCAAGAGCGCGGAGAGCGAAATCATCGTGCGTGTGACGAGTGCGGACCCGGACGAAGTGATGCCATCGAAAGGCGAACGGCTCACCCCTGCGCAGATCGGCGCGCTGCGCGAATGGATCAATGCCGGCGCCGTCTGGCCGGAGACGGACGGGGACCGGGCCGCCGCACACGATCAGCGGCTGGACCATTGGGCTTGGCAGCCAATCAAACGGCCGCGCGTGCCGGGCGAGGGACATCCGATCGACGCCTTCATTCGGGCCAAGCTCGCGGAAAAAAGTCTCGCGCTTTCACCGGAGGCCGACCGGCGCATTCTCATCCGACGGCTGACATTCGACCTGCTCGGGCTGCCGCCGACACCGGAAGAAGTTGCGGCGTTTGTCGCGGATGCCGACCCGCGCGCTTACGAAAAGCTGGTAGATCGGCTGCTCGCGTCGCCGCATTACGGCGAGCGTTGGGCGCGGCACTGGCTCGACATCGCGCACTATGCGGACACGCATGGCTTTGAGCGCGACCAGCGGCGCGACAATGCCTGGCGGTATCGCGATTGGGTGATCCGCGCTTTGAATGCAGACCAGCCTTACGACGCGTTTCTCCGCGAGCAGATCGCTGGCGATGTGCTGCGACCCGGCGATCCGGCGGCGGTGACGGCGACGGGTTTCCTCGCGGCGGGACCGTGGGACTTCGTCGGGCAGGCGGAGACGCCCAGCCCTGTGCTCAAGCGCCTCGCCCGCGCGGACGACCTCGACGACATGGTGACACAGGTGATGACCGCGGCCTGTGGCGTGACCGTGAATTGCGCGCGCTGCCACGACCACAAACTCGACCCGATCTCGCAGCGCGAATACTACGCGCTGTGGTCCGTCTTCGCCGGGGTGAAGCGCGGCGAGCGCGACGTGGATGCGGGCGAGGTGCGCCGCCTCGCGGAGCAAAGGCAGCGGCTTTCCAGCGAACTCACCGCGGCCAAAACGCAACTCGCAAAGCTGGAGAACCACGGACTCGATCTCGCGGACATAGTCGGCGGAGGGGATGGCACCGGCTCGGGAACGAAGGGTGCGGGCCTTCACGTCGAAACTGGCAGGCGTCAGGACGGCCCGCTTGCGCAGTTGACCCCGAAAGCAAATGTCTTCGCCCCGGTCGAGGGCGACTTCGTGGACGGCGTGGTTTTGCCAAACGGCGACGGCGGCGCGGAAGTGCCCGTGAGCACCACAGGTCTAAAAGTGCGCGGCGTCCCGAAAAGCAGCGGAGAAGCGTGGGATGCAATCCGCAACGGCCCGATCAATCCGCAGGGCACGACGAAAATCGGCGACGTGGATTTTGCCGCGGACGGCCACGCGCTGCTCGGCCTGCACGCGAACGCCGCGGTCACCTTCGACCTCGGACCAATGCGCGCGGCGCTCAAGGTGGGCGCGCTGCGCTTCCACGCGGATGTGGGCTACGGCGGACGCCCCGACGCCGACACCGCCGCGGATGTGCGGGTGTTCCTGGATGGCGAACTGGCGTTTGTCACCGAGCGCATCGGGCCGAAGAGCGGACGAATTTTTATGAGCGTGGCCCTGCCGGAAACCGCGCGCTTTCTCACGCTCATGGCGACGGATGGCCGCGACGGCATCGGCTTCGATCAGGTCTTCTTCGGCGATCCGCGGATCGCCGCCACCGCGCCTTCCGCGCTGACGGAAGCGGAGAGTGCGGAGCGCGACTGGCTCACGGTACTCATCCCAAAATTGGAGCAGCAACTCAAAGCAGTGCCGGCGCCAGCGAAGGTCTACGCGGTGGTCAGTGAGACGCCTCCCGCGGTGCATGTGCTCCACCGCGGCGACCCCGAGCAGCCGCGCGACGAGGTTGCACCCGCGGCTCTCGCGCTCGTGGCGAATCTGCAGCCCGAACTCGCGCCGGCGCAAAGCGCCGAGGGCACGCGCCGCTGCGCGCTCGCAGACTGGATCACCGCACCGGCCAATCCGCTCACGCGCCGCGTCCTCGTGAACCGGCTCTGGCACTATCACTTCGGCACCGGGATCGTGGATACACCCAGCGATTTCGGCACCGGCGGAGGCCGGCCCTCGCACCCGGAGTTGCTCGACTGGCTCGCCGAGGAATTCGCCGCGCGCGGCTGGTCGCTGAAAGCGATGCACCGGCTGATTTGCACCAGCGCAACCTATCGCCAGAGGTCAGGAGACCGGAGTCTGGAATCCGTAAAGGTCGATGCTGCCAATCGCCTGCTCTGGCACTTTCCACCGCGCCGCCTCGACGCGGAATCACTGCGCGACGCGGTGCTCGCGGTGAGTGGAAAGCTGAACGGCGAGATGTTCGGCCCCGGCTACCGCGACTTCGACTACGTGGAAGAATACGCGCCCGTTTACAAGTACCTCACGCCCGACAAGCCCGAGCTGTGGCGACGCAGCGTGTATCGTTTCGTCGTGCGCACGACCACGCAGCAGTTCCTCACCACGCTCGACTGCCCCAATCCCGCCAACCTCACGCCCTCGCGCAACGTCACAACTACGGCTCTGCAATCGCTCGCGCTGCTCAACAACGACTTCATGCAGAAACAGGCGGGCTACTTCGCCGAACGCGTGAAGGCAGAAGCGGGCGACGATCCCGGCGCTCAATCCGCGCGCGCCTTCGCGCTCGCCTTTGGTCGCAATCCCACGGTTGCCGAGCGGGATGCGGCCATCGCCCTCGCGCGGTCGCGCGGCCTCGCGCAGCTCTGCCGGATGCTTTTGAACGCCAATGAATATGTCTATGTGGACTGATTCGCTGAACTCTCTTTCTCGCCGAATCAGCCTACCCTCGCCCGGCGGCTTCTTGATTGAAGTTCGCCGGTCTCACCTAACAGTTTCCGAAACCCTAAATCCCAAATGCGAACCACCCTGCTCATTCTAGGCGCGGTTCTCGCGCCGTTTGTCGTACTCGGTGCCGATAGTGCGGCGGACGTGGAGTTTTTTGAAAAGCGCGTGCGCCCGGTGTTGGTGGAGCATTGCTACGAATGCCACAGCGCGGATGCCAGGAAGCTCAAAGGCGGGCTGCGGCTCGATTCGCGGGAGGCGGTCTGGCGTGGGGGAGAGACGGGGCCGGCGGTCGTCGGAGGGAAGCCGGAGGAAAGCCTGCTCATCACCGCGGTACGGTATCACGACAAGGATTTGCAGATGCCGCCGCCGAAAGACGACGCTTCGCGCAAGCTCGGCGAACCGATCATCACGGACCTCATTGCGTGGGTGAAAATGGGCGCTCCAATGCCAGCGGATGCGAGTCGTCTGGCACCCGACTCGACACTGGCGCATTGGGCGTTTCAGCCGCCGAAAGAGCAGCCGCTCCCCACGGTACAGGACGCGGCTTGGATAAAAACGGGCATCGACCGCTTCATCCTCGCAAAACTCGAAGCAGCCGGCCTCAAGCCCGCGCCACCGGCGGACCGGCGCACCCTGATTCGCCGCGCGAGCTTCGATCTGACCGGCCTGCCACCGACACCCGCCGAGGTTGAAGCTTTCGTCGCAGATGCCTCGGCGGACGCCTTTGCCAAGGTCGTCGATCGCTTACTCGCGTCGCCGCACTATGGCGAGCGCTGGGGACGGCACTGGCTGGACGTAGCGCGATACGCTGACACGAAAGGCTACGTTTACGCACGCGAGGAGCGGTTTTTCGTCCATGCCTGGGCGTATCGCGATTGGGTCGTTCGGGCCTTGAACGACGATCTGCCTTACGATCGCTTTCTCCAACTTCAAATCGCCGCGGATCAGCTTGTACCGGCAGGTGCACCCGATCTCGCGGCGATGGGATTCATCACAGGCGGACGCCGCTTTATCGGCGTCACCCGCGACATCATCGACGATCGCATTGATGTGGTCACCCGCGGCACGATGGCGCTCACAGCGGCGTGTGCCCGCTGCCACGATCACAAATACGACCCCATCCCGACCCGCGATTACTACTCGCTGTATGGGGTGTTCGACTCTTGCGAGGAACAGCTCGTCAGCCTTGGTGCGGAATCCACGGACGCCGAGTTTTCCAAACGTGCAAAGAAACTCGCCGACACCATGAAGAAGCGTCGCGACCAGGCAGCCACCCGGCTGCGGGCTCGCGTCGGCGACTATCTCGCGGCACAATCGGAGTTGCAGAAATATCCCGAGGAGGGTTTCGACCAAATCCTCACGGCGGATGATCTCATCCCTGCCTCGGTGCGGCGTTGGCGCGATTTCCTGCACCGGACCAAAGGCACGATCAACCCGATCTTTGCGCCCTGGCACGCGCTCGCGAAACTGCCGGCGGAAACCTTCGAGGCGCAGGCTCCAGACGCGCTGGAGTCGCTTGTTCGGGCGCACGGCGCGGAACTGAATCCCGCCGTCGCCACCGCCTTTGCGGCTCCGCCGAAAACTCTGCGCGAGACTGCGGAGCGTTACGGTCGATTGTTCGCGGAGGCTTCGGACGCGGGACTCGTCAGCTTTTTAAATGATCCGCGCTCGCCGACTTCGGTGCCGGACACCGGGATCATCGACAATGAACTCTTCTTTCCCACTGCCGCCTGCGAGGAACTGTGGAAGCTCCAAGGTGAAGTGGATCGCTGGCATATCCAGACACCCGTTTCGCCACCTCACGCGCTCATTCTCGCGGATCGCGAGCCAGAGCGGAATCCGCGCGTTTTCATCCGCGGCAATCCTGCGCGGCAGGGCGAGGAGGTCCCGCGGCAGTTTCTAAAAGTGGTCGCCGGACCGGTGCGCGCGCCGTTTCAGAAAGGCAGCGGTCGCCTCGAACTCGCGCAAGCCATCACCCGCCCGGATAATCCGCTCACCGCGCGCGTGATGGTGAATCGTGTCTGGCAGCATCACTTCGGGGCCGGCCTCGTGCGCACGCCGAGCGACTTCGGACGGCGCGCCGAGGCACCGAGCCATCCGGAATTGCTCGACTGGCTGGCGATCGAATTCGTGCGCTCGGGCTGGAGCTTGAAGGCGTTGCACCGGCTCATCCTGTCGAGCGCGGTCTATCAGCAAGGCGATGCTGTCATCCTGCCCAGCGATCCCGACAACCGGCTGCTCTCCCGCTTCCCGCGGCAGCGCCTCGACTTCGAGCAACTGCGCGATGGCATGCTCGCGGTCGCGGGCGAACTCGATCCGGCTATCGGTGGAAAGCCAGCCGAGTTGCTGGCCGCCGCCAACAAACGCCGTACGCTTTACGGGCTCGTCGATCGCCAGTTTTTGCCCGGCACTTTTCGCGTTTTCGACTTCGCAAATCCCGACATCCACATCGCGCAACGGCACGCGACCACCGTCCCTCAGCAGGCCCTTTTTTTTCTCAATCACACTTTCGTCGCCGATCGTGCGCGCGCACTCGCGGCCCGCGCCGACGTCCAGGAGGCGTCGTCCTCCCAGGAACGCGTGCAGCGGTTGGTGCGCGCGCTTTTTCAACGCCCGGCGACGGACCAGGAAGTCGCGAGCGCGCTGCGTTTCACCGCTGCCGCGGAGACAGAGGCCGCGATCCCCGCGCCGCCGCCCGTGAAGACGGCGTGGTCTTACGGCTGGGGCGAATACGATGAAGCCACGAAGCGCGTCAAATCCTTCACCGCGCTTCCGCACTTCACCGGCAAAGCCTGGCAGGGCGCGGAAACCTGGCCGGAGGCCACGCTCGGCTGGGCGCAACTGACCGCCGAGGGCGGCCATCCCGGCAACGACCGCCAGCACGCCTGCATCCGCCGCTGGATCGCGCCGCAAGACACCGTCATTTCCGTCTCCGGCGAGCTCGTTCACGAACCCGATGCGGGTGACGGCATCCGCGCCTTCGTCGTGTCCAGCCGCGATGGCGAATTGAAAGCGGTGACAGCCCATCATTCGCGTGAGTCGATGTCCGCGACCGGCATCGAGGTGAAGCGGGGCGACTCTCTCGATTTCATCGTCGATATCCGCGACGGCTTGAACAGCGACCAATTCCTCTGGTCCCCCGCGATCGTCAGCACCAGCGCGACCTGGGACGCAAAGAAGGAATTCAGGGGACCGCTTCCCACCAACGTCCAACCACTTCGGCCATGGGAGCAGTATGCCCACGCCCTCCTGCTCGCGAACGAGTTTTCGTTCGTGGATTGAGTCAAGGGCAACATTCCAGCATCTCCCAATGCATCACTTTTCCACCGTGGATTCCTCAGCTCGCGGGTCGTAAATGGTAACTATGCGCTTTCCGCACACGCTTCCCCCGGCGCTCACTCGCCGCGATTTTCTCCACCGCTGCGGGATGGGCATGGGCGCGCTGGGTTTTGCCCAGACGCTCGGCGCGGCGGAGACCGGCGCGGCTGGGAATCCGCTGGCCGCGCACGCACCGCATTTTGCGCCGAGGGCGAAACGGGTGATCCACTTTTTCCTGAATGGCGGGCCGTCGCATGTGGACACCTTCGACCCGAAACCGGCGCTCGCGAAATACGCCGGGCAGCCGCTCCCAACCGAGAATCTGCGCACGGAGCGGAAGACCGGAGCGGCGTTTCCCTCGCCGTTTAAGTTTCGGCGTTACGGGCAAAGCGGGCTCGAAGTTAGCGAACTGTTTGCGAAGACGGCAGAGCACGCGGACGACATCGCGGTGATTCGCTCGATGGTCGCGCAGGTCCCGAACCATGAGCCATCCTTGATGCTGATGAATTGCGGCGACTCCGTGCAGGCGCGCCCGAGCGTCGGAGCGTGGGTGCTTTACGGGCTCGGGACGGAGAACCAGAACCTGCCCGGTTTCGTCTCGATGTGCCCCGGCGGCTACCCGATCAAGGACGCGGAGAACTGGCAGTCGGGCTTTCTGCCCGGCGTGTATCAGGGGACGTTTATCGATCCGCAGCACACGGATGTCGGAAAGCTCATCGAAAATATCCGGAGCCCGCACGCGACTGAAGCGATCCAGCGGCGGCAGCTCGATCTGGTGCGCGAAATGAATGCCGCCCACCGCGCAGCGCGCTCGGAGGACCCGCGGCTCGATGCGCGCATCCAGTCGTTCGAACTCGCGTTCCGCATGCAGATGGAGGCGACCGATGCCTTCGACATCTCACGCGAACCGGCGCACATGCGCGCGGCCTACGGGGAGCATGTGCATGGCCGCCAGACGCTGATCGCGCGGCGTCTGCTCGAACGCGGCGTGCGCTTCGTCCAGCTCTGGCACGGCGCGGGGCAACCGTGGGATCATCACGACAACATCGAGGCCAATCTGCGCACCCACTGCGGGCAGATCGACGGCCCGATCGCCACATTGCTCGCCGATCTGAAGCAGCGTGGGATGCTCGAAGACACGCTGGTCGTGTGGGGTGGCGAGTTCGGACGCACACCGACGGTCGAACTGAACGACACGGGGAAATCCAAACTCGGGCGCGATCACAATCACTACGGCTTCAGCGTGTGGATGGCGGGTGGCGGCATTCGCGGCGGCACCATCTATGGAGCGACGGATGAGTTCGGCTTCCGCGCCGTCGAGAACCGCGCCACCGTCCACGATCTGCACGCGACGATGCTGCACTGCCTCGGCTTCGATCACGAGCGGCTCACCTACCGCCACGCGGGCCGCGATTTCCGGCTCACCGATGTGGAGGGCAGTGCCATTCGTCAGGTGCTCGCATGAGCGGAAGGCCGCGCCGACGCCCAAGGAACTGGCGCCTGAAAAAAGCCAGCCCATGATGCGAGCGATGAAGACAAACTCCATGAGCGAACCGTTTCATTCCCGGCGCGACTTCCTGTGGCACCTCGGTGGCGGCCTCGGCGGCGTGGCCGTCGCTGCGATGCTCTCGCGCGACGGGTTGCTCGCGGCAGAGGCGGCCAGTTCGCAAAACCCGCTCGCGCCGCGCGCGCCGCATTTCGCACCGAAGGCAAAGGCGGTCATCCAGATCTTCTGCCCGGGCGGCCTGAGCCATGTCGATACGTGGGATTACAAACCGGAGTTGGAACGGATGCACGGGCGGCCGTTCGATGCGGAATTGGGAAAGCAGACGTTCGCCGGCGTGGCAGGAAATTATGCGAAGAGCTTTTGGCCCTTCCGGCAGCACGGGCAGTGCGGGCGCTGGATCAGCGATCTTTTTCCCGGCCTTGCACGGCATGTGGATGAGCTGGCGTTCATCCACTCGATGCAGAGCAAGTCGGCGCTGCACGGGCCGGCGATGTTTATGATGAACAGCGGCTTCATCCGCCCGGGTTTCCCGGCCATGGGTTCGTGGGTGACGTATGGCCTCGGCAGCGAAAACGAAAACCTGCCCGCCTTCGTCGTGCTGCCTGATCCGCGCGGACTGCCACCGGGCGGTGTGGCGAATTGGGGCGCCGGATTCCTGCCTGCGGTGCATCAAGGTACGGTGCTCGAAACCGCCGCGGGCAGAGCCCCGTTCGCCGATCTTTTCCCAGCGCAACCTGTGTCGCCCGATGCGGAGCGCGACGGGCGCGAATTTTTGCAAACGCTGAACGTCGCCCACGCCGCCGCCCGCGCCGACTCGCTGCTCGATGCGCGGATCGCTTCCTACGAACTCGCCGCGCGGCTCCAACTCAGCGCGCCCGAGGCGGTGGACATCGCCGCGGAAACCGAAGCGACACGCAGTCTCTACGCGCTCGCCGACGCGGACGCCGGACCATTTGGCCGGCAATGCCTGCTGGCGCGGCGGCTCGTCGAGCGCGGCGTGCGCTTCGTGCAGATTTTCTGCGGCGCGGAAAATACTTCGGCGAAGAAGATCCGGCCAAACTGGGACAGCCACGAGGACATCCTGCGCGACCACGGTTACTGGGGGCGCGTGCTCGACACCGGCGCGAGCGCGCTCCTCACCGATCTCCGCGCGCGCGGCTTGCTCGACAGCACGCTGGTCATTTGCACGACAGAGTTTGGCCGGCAGCCGTTTATGCAAGGCGCGAACAAAGGCCGCGACCACAACCCTGGCGCGTTCACCGCCTGGCTCGCGGGCGGCGGGATCAAAGGCGGCCTCGGCTACGGGGCGAGCGACGCCCACGGCTGGAAAGCCGCCGGGCATCCGACCTACTGCTACGACCTGCACGCGACCGCGCTACACCTGCTTGGTCTCGACCACACGAAGCTCACTTTTTACCAAAATGGCATCCAGCGTCGGCTCACCGACGTACATGGCGAGGTGATCCGCGAGCTGCTCGCATGAAAAATTGTATCGCACTCATGGCGTGTGTGACCTTCGCGCAGGCAGCGAGCCCGCCAGACTTCGTCAACGACGTGCGGCCAATTCTGGAGAAGAGCTGCTTTGGCTGTCACGGGCCGGAGAAGCAGAAGAACGGCTACCGGCTGGATGTGCGGGACGTGGCGCTGAAAGGTGGTGAGAGCGGCGAGCCGGCGATCGTGCCGCACGATGCGAAGGCCAGTCCGCTGATCCGCTACGTGAGCGGTGAGGATGAGGAGATGCTGATGCCGCCGAAGAAGAGCGACAAAGCGCGGCTGACGGCGGAGCAGGTGGCGACCTTGCGGGCGTGGATCGATGCCGGGCCAGCGTGGCCGGAGGAGTTTGCGGGTCCGAAGGACATGAAGCCGCACTGGTCGTTGCAACCACTCGTGAAGCCAGCGGTACCGGGTGCGGAAGCGAATCCGATTGATGGTTTTATTCGTGCGAAGCTGGCGGCGAAAAACCTCACGCTTTCGCCGGAGGCGGATCGGCGCACGCTGATTCGGCGGGTGAGCTACGACCTCATCGGTCTGCCGCCGACGCCAGAGGAAGTGGACACGTTCACCGCGGACACCGACCCGCAGGCTTACGAAAAACTCGTCTCTCGGCTGCTCGCCTCGCCACGCTACGGCGAGCGCTGGGCACGGCATTGGCTGGATACGATCCACTTCGCGGACTCGCACGGTTTTGAGCACGACGTCGGTCGCGACAACGCGTGGCGCTTTCGCGATTACATCATCGCCGCGCTGAATAAAGACACGCTCTGGCCACGCTTCATCCGCGAGCAACTGGCCGCGGATGTTTTCTTTCCCGACGAGCCACAGCTCACGCCCGCGCTCGGCTATCTCGGTGCGGGGACGCTGGATCTGAGCGCGCAAGGCACCGCGCCGGTGACGTTTGACTATTTGGATCGGGACGATCTCGTGACGCAAACGATGGCCGCGTTCGTGAGCACCACCGCGAACTGCGCCCGCTGCCACGCGCATAAGTTCGATCCCATCACGCAGGAGGACTACTACGCGTTGCAGGCGGTCTTCGCCGGCATCTTGAAAGGCGATGTGGCTTACGACGAAGACCTCGCCGTGAAGCGGCAGCGGCAGCGCTGGCAGTCGCTCATCGCGGCGACGGCCAAGCGCGATGCCGCGGTCCTGCTGGCCGCAGAAAATGCGCCGCTGGTGGACCAGTGGCTCGCGCAGCACCGCGGCGGCGCGCGCTGGCAGGCGCTGGACGCGGAGACATTCATCTCGTCGGAAGGCGCGACGCTCAAGCGTGGTGCGGATGGCGTCATCGTCGTGAGCGGCACCTTGCCGGAGCGCGATGCCTATACGATCACCGCCGCGACTTTACCCGAGCGCGTCACCGCGTTGCGGTTGAATGTGCTGCCGCACGATTCGCTGCCAGTGCGCGGGCCGGGGCGCGCGGCCAATGGCAATCTGCACCTTTCCGAAATCGAGGCGCGCGTCTTTGAGCCCGGCGCGGTGGAAGGCCGCGTGATGAAGCTGGCCAGCGCCACTGCGGACTTCAATCAAGCCGACTGGGAAATTCACCGCGCGCTCGACGGTGACATCAAAACGGCGTGGGGCATTCACCCCGCGGAGGGGCAGCCGCATCACGCGGTCTTCGCGCTCGCGGAGCCGCTCACGCTGAAACCCGGCGCACGGCTCGCGGTCACGCTGCGCCAGGCGCATGGAGGTTCGCATCTCATCGGTGCCTTCAGCCTCGCCGTGACCACGGATCTCGCCGCCAATGCCGCTGCGCTTCCCGGCGAAGTCGAGGATGCCTTCGCCGTTGGCGCCGCCGAACGCACGGAAGCGCAGCGCCTCGCGCTCGCGGCGCACGCGCTCCGGTTCGTCGCCAGCGAAGCACTCGCCAAGCTTCCGCCGCAGGCCGTGGTTTTCGCGGCTGCCGCCTCGGTGAACATCCCGTCCGGCGAAGGCGCCATGCAGGCGCGTGCGCTCCCAGAGCCGAAGGTCGTGAACGTCCTGCACCGCGGCGATTTCGACAAACCGCACGCCGTCGCCCAGCCCGGCGCGCTCTCCGCGCTCACGCATCGGCCCGCGCGTTTCGTTTTGCAGAACCCGAAAAACGAAGGCGAACGCCGCGCCGCGCTCGCCGACTGGATCGCGCATCCCGGCAACCCGCTCACCTGGCGCAGCATCGTCAATCGTGTTTGGCACTACCACTTCGGACGCGGCCTCTGCGACACGCCGAGCGACTTCGGAAAAATGGGCGGCGAACCTTCCCATGTGGAGCTGCTCGACTGGCTCGCCGTCTGGTTCCGCGACGAGGCGCACGGATCGCTCAAGGAACTCCACCGCCTCATCGTCACCAGCGCGACTTACCGCCAATCCTCCGACCTGCGCGAAGATGCCGCGAAGCTCGACGGCGACAACCGCCTGCTCTGGCGGCAAAACCGCCATCGTCTCGACGCCGACGCCGTCCGCGACTTCACCCTCGCCGCGTCCGGCGCGCTCGA
>JBBQCM010000041.1:0-52089 GCA_038318725.1 Chthoniobacterales bacterium | reverse complement strand
ACCTTTCTTGAGGTAGGACTGGATGTCCGTCCAGTTGACTGTCGCGTTGCCGGCTTTGTTGGTTTCGATCGCATACTGGTCGATCGCCGAGTCAATGACGCGAAGATCTTCGAGGATGCGGGTGGCCTGCGAGCGCTTGCGAGCACGGAGGAAGTTTGGCACCGCGATCGCCGCGAGGAGGGCGATGATGGCGACGACGATCATGATTTCCACGAGGGTGAAGCCCCCGCGACGTGTGTTCAGTTTCTGCAACATAGGATATGTATTATTTCTATTTGGTTTTGTTTATTGTGACTTGCGGATTGCTCCGCAACTTCGGGACTATCTTTAGCACCGGCGATGCCACGACCGCGGTATTCACCATAATTTCCAGAAATACTCCGTTGCGTTCGTCGTCTCTCTCTGAATCGCCTTAAAGCCCCGTCCGAAATTGCCGCCCATGCCTTCCAGCAGCCTCCTCCAAACCGCCCGCTCAATTCCCGTTTTTTGGATTTTCCTTCTCGCGTTTGCGATTCGGCTGCTCGTCCTGATCCAGTTCTCGAACTCCCCGCATTTCCTCCCCGACGGGGATGACATGAAGTTTTACAGTGACTGGGCGCTGCGGATCACCCACGGACAGTGGACCGACCACAAGGCTTTCTACGGCCTGCCGGGCTACGCCTACTGCCTCGCCGCCATCTACAAACTCTCCGGCGGGCTCGATCCTTTTGCGGCCGGCCTGCTCCAGGCGCTGATGGACGCGGGGATTGCCGCGCTGCTCTATAAGATCGCGCGCACCGTTTTCGCTCCCACTGCTGAAGAAGAGGGCGACCGTCTGGCCACGGCGAGGCCGCACATCATCGGCCTCGGGGCCGCGCTGCTCTGGATGTTCTTCACCCCGGCCCAGACCTTTTCCATGATCTTGATGCCCACCATCTGGCTGGTGCTCTCCTATTACACCTGCGTCTGGTGGGCGGTGAAAACGCAGCGCTCGTCCTGGTGGAAGCCCTGGCTCGGACTGGGCGTCTTTGTCGGCGTCATCGCCATGCTCGTCGCCACCATCCTCTTCGCCGTCCCGCTCCTGCTGACGGCACTGGTTCTTTCCGTGGAGCGCGGCGCTCCTTTCCGCGCGCGCCTGCCCAAGATCGCCGCCGCTGTCCTCGCCCTCGTCGGCGGCCTCTATCTCGGAGCCGCGCCCGCGTGGATTCACAATTATTTCATCGCTGGCGAACCCGTCATGCTCTCCGCCCACAGCGGAATCAACTTCTGGATCGGCAACAACCCCACCGCCAACGGCTATCCCAAAATGCCGCCTGGGCTCCGCGCTTCGCAGGAGGGGTTGCTCAAGGACTCCATCACCCTCGCCGAGAAAGCCGCCGGCAAGAAACTCCAGCGTGCCGAGGTTTCCCGCTACTGGTCCGAAAAGGCCAACGCCTACATCCGCGAAAACCGCCCCGCATGGCTCCGACTTATGGCCGTCAAATTTGGGAACTTCTGGAACGCCTACCAGTACGATGACGTCGGTGCCATAAAGCGCCTCAGCGATGACGGCACCCTGCCGCCCGGCCTCCGCTTCGGCCTCATCGCCGCACTCGGGCTCGCGGGCTCGCTGCCGGCGATCATGCTCTTTCCCCGCTCGCGCTGGGTCGCCGCCGCCGTGCTTCTGCATATGTGCGCGCTGCTGCCGGTCTTCGTGACAGAGCGCTACCGCCTCGCCGCCGTGCCGGGTCTCATGATTCTCGCCGCCTTTGGACTCTGGCAGCTTTGGTTAAACCTCGTGCGCGGCCATTGGCTGGGTGTCGGTGCGTACCTCCTCATCACTTTCGGCACCGCCACTTTCGTTTCCATTCCCCGCCTCGATCCCGGCCTCTGGTCGCTCGACTATTACAACGCCGGCATCCGCTCCCTCGCGTCCGGCGATCTTGATCTTGCCGAGCGTAACTTCGAGACCGCCTTTGCCTACGTCTCGGACAACTCCGAAATCAACTTCGGCCTCGGCAACCTCTGGCTCGACAAAAGCAATCGCGCCACCGAGGACCGCGTCAAAGCTGACTTCCGCACCCGCGCCAAACTTTTCTACAGGCGCACCCTCGACCTCAAACCACAGCACGCCAGCACCCTTAATAACCTCGGCGTTCTCGCCATGGAGGAAAAGCGCTGGGATCTCTCGGAAAAATTCTTCCTAGGCTCCATCGATGCCGAGCCCGACGACGCCAAGACCTACTACCTCCTCGCTCGCGTCCGCTTTGAAGCCGGCAAAACTGCCCAAGCTCAAGAGCCACTGAAGAAGGCGCTCGAAATGCGCCCCAACCAGAAGGAGTTCCTCGAACTCCGCGACAAACTCGCCGCGCCGCCTAAGCCGCCCGCCGCAGCGGGAGCGCCTCAGCCGGAGCCGTCGGTGAAGTAGCCAGCGTATAGCCTGCCGCCTTGGCGTCGCGGTCAAACATCTGCACCGTATCGAGCGACAGCGCATCAAGATCGCGACCGTACATGGCAATCGCCTTGTGCAGAATGTCGTGCGGCACCGTTACGATCTGCGCGCCGGCTTCATCCGCCTGGAAGATGTTGAATACCTCACGCACGCTGGCCCAGAGAATCTCCGCCTGCGGCAAATCCTTGAGCACTGCATGGCTCCCCCGCACGATCGGCATCGGGTCGCGTCCCGTGTCCGCAATCCGTCCCGCAAAGATCGACACCACCGAAGGCACCTCCGGCACCAGCGCTCCCGCCACCTGCTCGATCTGCCGCTCGGACAGGATTGCCGTCACGTTCAGCTTCACCCCATCCATCGCCAGATCGCGGATGAGCCCCATCGCCGACTCGCCCGCCGGACTCAGCACCGGGATTTTCACATACACATTCGCCTGCCAATCCCGCATCCGCAGCGCTTGCCGCCGCATCTCTTTGAAATCATCCGCAAAGACCTCGAACGAAATCGGCTTCGACTTCACCGTCTGGAGCACATCCTTCGCGAAGGCCTCGTAATCCGTGATCCCCGCCTTTTTCATCAGCGTCGGGTTCGTCGTCATCCCCTGGATGAGCGGGTTGGCATAAAGGTCCAGCATTCCCGCCTTGTCGGCACCATCGGCAAAGATCTTGATTTTGAGGGCGTGCAGAGAGGTCATGCCCGCACATTTTAGCTTTAAGCATGCCAGCGCCCTGCGTCCCGCGAGTCACGCCGTCCACGCTTCCCCGGCGCGCAGCACCCGGTGCGGCTGTCCGATTCGCGCGCATTCCGGGAGAAAAAGGTCGGCCGGGTCCGCGGTGTTGAAAGCAAACATCTCGTAATGGCACGGCACTACGCAGCGCACACCGGCAGCGTGGGCGAGTTGCGCGGCCTCTCGTCCGTGCAGATTCCCAGCCACGCGGCGCTCCGGGCGGTTCCCATTGATCGGCAGCAGCGCGAGGTCGATTGGTGCGAAGGCGCGCAGCTTTTCCACGAGGCCCGGGTAAAGCAGCGTGTCGCCGGAGTGATAGACCGTCCACCGCCCGCAGCGGATAATGTAGCCGAGAAAATGGAGGTGCCCTGCCGCGTCACGCGTGAGTTCATTGTGGGCCGCGGCGACGCCGTGAAACGTGAACGCATTGACGACGGCGCTTGTGCCATCATCCAGCCCCAGCAATTCGCCGGGGCCGAGGCCCACACGGTTCGCAACGAAGGCGCGGTTGGCCTCGGGGATGACCAGCCGCGCCTGCGGGTTCGCCGCGAGCAGCGGACGGAGCGTCTCCGCATCGAGATGATCGGTGTGATTGTGGCTCGACGTGATGACCTCGATCCCTGTCAACCGCTCGGGCGCGATGACCCTCTCCGTCAGCCGCACATGCGGATTGTCCGTCGCCGCATACTTCTCCGTCAGCGAATCCGAAAGATACGGATCGAGTAGCGCAAAGTGTCCGCAGCACCGCAGCAGAAAACCACTCTGCCCCAGCCACCACAAGCGCAGTTCGTCCGGGGACGCCGCCGGTCGCGCGACATCGGCGAGAAAAGCGTCGTCCTGGAGCAGCGGATGGATCACAGCCCCAGTTCGGCGCGCACGCGTTTCACGCCGGCGACCATGTTTTTCAGTTTCTGCTTCGCCGCCCAGCGCGCCGTCTGGCTCAGCCCGCAGTCCGGCGCAAAGGACAGCCGCCCGGCGGGCGCATGCTCCAGGCAGAGCCGCACGCGCGCGGCCACTTCCTCGGGCGTCTCAATGAAGTAGCTCTTCACGTCGATGATCCCGACCGCGACATCCATCCGCTGCGCGATCTGGCCGATGATGGCGATTTCGGAAAACTCGCGGCTCGCCATTTCGAGATGCACCTCGTCGAGCGTCATGTCCAGAAACGCGGGGAACATCGGCGCGTAGCGGCGCAGGCCCACGGCGCGGCCTTTGAAATTGCCGAAGCAGAGATGCGTCGAGAGCCGGCAGCGACCGACGATGGGCTCGACGGTGCGGTTAAAAATCTCGACGAATTTTCCCGGGTCTTCGCGGTGCGCGTAGCAGCTCATCGAAGGCTCATCGACCGTGATCTCCGTACAACCGGCCGCGACCAGCGCCTCCAGTTCCGCGCTGACGATGGGCAGCAGCGCCTCGGTCAGCTCGTAGCGGTCGGGATATTGCGCGTTCGGCACCAGCCGCCCACTCAGCGTGTACGGGCCGGGCACACTCGCTTTCAAAACCGGTCCCGTGGGCGCGAGGCGTTGCAAGCGCTTGAACTCCTCGACCGCGCCGAGCCCGCGCGGCGCACGCAGTTCGCCGACAACGGCGTGCTTTCCGCGCTGGTCGTGTGCTGGGGGGCCGAAGCGGCGCGGGGATGCGCTTTCAAGTTCAATGCCGTCGATGAAACCGTAGAACGAGAGATTGAAGTCGAACCGCGTTTGCTCGCCGTCGGTCACGACATCGAGCCCCGCCGCGAGTTGGTCGTGCAGTGCGGCGATGACGGCATCGTCCTGCATCTCGGCGCGGTCGTCTTTGCCAAATTGATCGAGATGCTGGCAGGCGAATTCGAGCCAGGACGGAAATGGATAGCTGCCGATGACGGTCGTGCGGAGGGGACGGAGTTGCATGGTTGATCGGGGTTGCGGCTAAGCGCCGAGGTTTGCGTAAAGCTTCGCCAGCCGCCGCGCGTGCTCGTCGTAGGCGCTTTCAAAAAGCTCCACCGCGCGTTCCGCGCCCACGACCGCGCCCGCGCTCAGTACACGCGGCGGTTGGCCGGCGCGGGTGAGGCGGGCGGCGGTTTCGGCTTTGATCGAGTTCACCAGCAGGCAGCCGCCGACCGTCGAGCCGGGCGCGACCGTCGTGTCGAGTCCGGCGATCCGCACCATTGCGTCGCCGACCGGTGCTCCGGTGTCGAGCGTGAGGTCGGCGAAGTCCTGGAGCTTTTTCCCATCCGCCCGGCGGCTGGTGCTGGCCTCGCTGTGCGCGCGGCTGATGATCGCCACCACGCGGACGCCGCGCTTTTGAAACTCCTCGGCGATCTCAATGGGCACGACGTTGCAGCCGCTCGATGAAATCACCAGCGCCGAGTCCGCGGGCGCGAGATCGAAGTTGCGCAGGATGCGCTCCGCCAACCCGCTCACGTTTTCGAGAAACATCGCCTGCCGCTGCCCGTTGGCGCCAACCACGAGATTGTGAAAGCTGAGCGACAGCTCGACGATTGGATTAAACCCCGGGAAAGACCCGTAACGCGGCCACATCTCTTCGACCATGATCCGCGAATGGCCCGAGCCGAAGACATGCACCATGCGCCCCGCGAGGATGGTATCGGAGAACCAATCAGCAGCCTGCGCGATGGCGGGCGTCTGGCTTTCCACCGCGTCGATCAGCGCGCGGCATTTGGTGAGGTAGTCGTTGGCGGGGTTCATTGCGGCGTGGGTTCGGGCGGGGCAAAGCGCGCGCGATAGACGAAGTGCCAGATGCCCGCGGTGCCGAAGATCGCAGCGATGGTGCCGAGGTGTGAAGCGATGCTGGCAAGTGGAGCGCGTTCGGACGTGAAGTTGGCGTCACCGCAAAAAACCCAAATGTACATCAGAGCCGACACGACACCGATAACCGACGATGCCAGCAGCAGCAGAAAGCCGGATGCGCGCTGTCGTTTCCAGCCGACGACGGACAGCCACAGCCCTACGAGACGGAAGAGCAGATTGGGGATCATGCTCAGCAGCGCAGTATGTTGAAGCGAGCCGAACAGCGAGAGCAGCGTGTCCAGGAGGGAGTTTTGCGTCATGGGATTTTGGTCAAAGATTTCTGGTTTCACCGTCAGCTAGCAAGGCTTCCCGCGCCGCGCCGATGGCTCCGGCCCATTCGCCCAGCGTCGCGGGGAGCAGCTTCACCGCCTGGCCTCCAGGACGCCATTCGATGCGGGCCAGTTCCGCGCGGAGCGGCTCGAAAAGGGCGTCGCCGGCCTGGGCGATGCCGCCGCCGAGGATCACCGCCTCGGGGTCGAGGATATTGACGAAGCTGGCGATGGCGCAGGCCAGCGCGCGGATCGAGCAGAGCCAGAGCCGCACCGCCTCCGGCTCGCCGGTGCGGTGGGCGGCGATGAGTTCGTGCGTGGTCGCGAAGAGCCCGCCGGTGCGCGCAGCGATGTTGTGGTTGCCGATGAAATCCTCCAGCGCGCCGGGCGTGCCGACGATGCTTGGCGCGCCGTCGAGGGCGAGGCAGGTGTGGCCGAAATGTCCGGCGCGGCCAAGGTGCCCGCGGAGGATTTTTCCCTCGGACAAAATCGCGCCACCGACGCCGGTACCGAGCGTGAGGAGGATCGCGTTTTGCAGCCCGCGGGCCGCGCCAATCCAGGCCTCGCCGGCGAGCGCGGAGTGCGCGTCATTCGTCACGGGCACTGGGCGTCCGCGTCCGAGCAGTTCTGTCCAGTCAAGCCCCTCGATGCCGCGCAGGCGATTGGGCAGAAAGGCGATCGAGCGTCCGTCGCGCGCCGCGAGACCGGGCGCGGAGATGCCCACAGCCAGCTCGTGCCCGAGATGATCGGCGAGATTTTTGGCGATGTAGGCCCACGTCCGCGAAGCGCTGCCGTCGTCATTCGTCGCCCGCGCTTCGCGTCGCAGGATGTCGCCCGACCAGGTGGCGACGACGCCTTTGATCTGCGTGCCACCGAGATCGAGGCCGATGCAGACGCTACTCATACTGCCCCTCACTAACTGACCAGCCGCCATCCACGGCGAGCACTTGCCCGGTCGTGAAACGCGACCCGTCACCCATGAAATAGACCGCCGCCGCGTCGAGGTCGGCCGGCTGTCCGATGCGTCCGCCGTCGAGCGGCTGCTTCGTTTTGATGAAGCGCAGGATCGCTTCATCCTGCGCCGCACGCAGCGCCATCGGCGTCTCGACGAGCGCCGGCGCGAGGACGTTGATGCGGATGCCCTGCGGCGCGTAGTAGGCCGCGGTCGCTTTGCTGAAGCCGATGAGCGCGGCCTTCGCCGCGGCATAGGCGTGCGTGGAAAAATGGCGCGGCGACGGGCTCCAGCCGAGGACGCTGCCCATGTTCAGGATGCTCCCGCCGCCACCCTGCGCGAGAAATCGGCGGACGGAAGCGCGATTCGAGAGCATGAGCGAGGTGAGGTTGAGATCAAAGGTCGCGCGCCAGCCTTCGTCGGTCAGTTCGTGCAGCGGGCCATCGCCCATCCGCCGCCCGCTGCCGCCCGCGACATGGTAGAGACCGTCGAACTTGCCGAACGCGGCGACCGCCTCCGCGATGGCGCGCGGCGCGGTTTTTGGATCGCAGGCGTCGGCGGAAAGGGCGCGCGTATTTTCACCGAGCGCTGCTGCTGCACGCTCCGCGCTCGCGGAGTTGCGCCCGACGATGATCACCCGCGCGCCGGCTTCCACAAAGGCCTTGGCGGCGGAGAAACCAAGGCCGGTGGTGCCGCCGATCACGACGAGGGATTTGCCGGCGAGGGAAGGTTGCACGCGGTGCAGCGTAGCGAAGGCCGGCTGTTTTGGAATCACGGATCGCGAATGAATGGGTGGGTCAGCTCCGCGCCGACGCCAAAATGTTACTCCGGCTTGGGCGCAGGCGTTGCTACCGGTGGCGGCGTAGCGGCTGACGGTGCCGGCGTGGCCGGCATCGGAGTCGCGGGTGGCTGCGGCACGGGAGCGGGCGTCGCCGGGGGCGTCTTCGGTTTCGTCACATCCCGCCAGGTGAAAAGCTCCCCACCAAATCCGCCCAGCTCGCCGAGGTATTTCTCACACCGCGTCCGCCATTTCGCGAGATCGGGCACGTCGAACTTTTCCGCGGTGCCGGGGAAAATCAGATAGGTCACCTTGAGATCGTTCGTTGCGCGCTGCTCCCCACTGGTTTTGGGGTTGATCTCTTTGCCCAGCCGCAGCGAGGCTTCACCGACGACATTCATCGGCCCGACATCGCCAATGATCGCCGGGTAAAGCGTCTTCCCGTAGATCACCACGCAGTAGTCCCCCACGCGCGGTTTGAACGGGCCCGCCTTGCTTTTGTAATAAATCACCCCCGGCAGCACGATGTAAGGATCGGCGTTCGCGACGAGAAAGCTGAACTGCTTCAACTGTCCGATCTCGTCCCGCGTGCGGGCGATGGCCTCGCGCAAATCCTCCTTCCGCGCCGCGGCCAGCCCTGGCGTCGCCAGCTCCTGCTCCCATTGTTTGATCTTCGCCTCGCGCGGCGCGATGAACTGGTTCGCCCGCTCCGACTTCTTCGCCCAGCGGTAGCTCGTGAATGGCTGGAAGGTGGACGAAGCGCCCTCGACCTCCGGCACGCGGTCGCTGTCCGAGCCGTCGGTATCGCTGTCCATGTCGGACTGCACAAGCAGCGCACGGCGTTTGGTCGTCGGGTCCTGGAGTTCGAGCAGGGTTTCGCAGTCGTAGAAATTGTGGCGCGAAAGCAGGTTGTCGAGCCGCATCAGGTTGTTTTGCAGATTCGTGACTTTCAGCCGGTAGAGTTCGTCGAAAAGTGGCGAAACCCTGGCCGTTTCGAGCAGCGCAGGGAGCGCGGGCAGCACCTCGGGCAGCGCGTCATTGATGCGCTTGAGTTCGTCGAGTTCGCGGTACGGCTTGGGCACTTTCACCTTCACCGTCAGTTCCGCGGTGTAGCTCTCCGGCTCGTTGCGCTCGCGCGTGGCCGTGGTGCCGTGCTCGGTTTCCAGCTTCACGCGATACTGCATGCCGTTGAAGATCTTCCCGATCTCCAGCCGCTTGTTCGGCACGTAGGGCACCGGGGGCGGAGTGATTGGCGGCGGAGTCGGCTCCGGCGTGGGGCGCGGAGTTGCCGGTGGGGTCACCGGAGCCGGCGGAGTCGGCGGCGGCACCGCTGGGCCGGGGCAGCCTGTGAGAGCCATCAGTGCGAGCGCAACGAAAGCGAGACGGGGCAGCATCAGGGCCGGGGCACGTAGCACGGCAGACCGCTACTTTTTCAAAAACCCGAGCGCCGTGATAACGATGCCTGCGACGCTCAGCAGGGCCATCATCCCGGCGGGCATGAATTTGTGCGTGGCGAGAAAGGCTGGCACGAAACGCCCGGCGAGCGCGATCGAAACAACAATGCCGAGGATCAATCCCGGCTGCGCCTTGCCCGTGGCCACAAGGTAGCCGGCCACGAGGAGCAGCAGTCCCGAGATGCCGCCGGCGATCAGCGAGGCGTTGCTGCCGGCCTTCAGGTATCCCATGACGCCGCCGGCGATGGTGAGGGCTCCGAAAATGAAAAGGTAGAGTTTGGTGAAGTCGAGCATGGCCGAGTGGATAGAGCAAAGAACCCGCGCCGACAACAGCAACGGCTCAGCTTTCGTCCGACCGCCGTTGCGCGAGGAAGAGCCGCAGCAAGAAGATCGGCACCAGTGAAGCCAGCGTCATCACCACGCAAACCTGCCATCCCGGAATGACCCGCGCCCGATCGCGCGCGACAGCCCGGAGCCCCGCCCTCGCCACCTCCTCCACGGACACTTTGAAAATCTCCGGCGCGGGCATGCCTTCACGCGCGTCGGCCCGCTCGGCTCCTTCGAAAAACTCCGTGTTCACTGGTCCCGGGCACAGCGCCGTCACGGAGACACCAGTGCTGCGCAGCTCTCCGCGCAGCGCCTCGGAGAAGCTGCTCACGTAAGCCTTCGACGCCGCATAGACCGCCATCTTCGGCAGCGGCAGCAGGCTCGCGATGCTGCTCACATTGAGGATCGCCCCGCGGCCCGCGCGCACCAGATCGGGGAGCAGCGCGTGCGTCAGCCGGGTCAGCGCCTTGATGTTCACATCCAGCATCGCACTCACGCGCGACCATTCACTGTCCTCGAAGAATCCGTGGTCACCGAGGCCGGCGTTGTTGATCAGCAGGCTCACCCGCTCCCCACTGGCCGCCAGCGCCGCGAGCAGCGCCTCGATCTGCACTTCGTCCGCCAGATCCGCCGCGTGGCAGTGGATCGTGAGACCCGGCCGGTCCAGTTCCCCCTTCAGCGCCTCCAGCCGATCGACCCGCCGCGCCACGAGGATGAGCGTGCGCGCATGCGGCGCGAGCTGGCGGGCAAACTCCTCGCCGATGCCCGAGGACGCGCCGGTGATGAGAGCGGTGCAGCCGTGGAAATAATTCATGCGCGGAGAATGCGGATGCGGGTTGCGGGATGCAAGAGGCCGTCTTGCCTGTCACCTCCCGTTTCGCCCACCATCGCCCCATGACCGTCCTCAATCTCGCCGACCAAAAGTCCTTCACCACCAAAGACGGCTCGATCATCCGCAGCATCCTCGACCGCACCAATGCACCGGTCGAAAAGCAGTCGCTCGCCGAAGCGCGCGTCCCCGCCGGTGCCGCGACCCAGCGGCATTGCCACCGGCTCGCCGAGGAATTCTACTTCATTCTCGAAGGTGCGGGTGAAATGGAGATCGACGGTGAAAGGCGCGCCGTGCGCTCCGGAGACGCCATCCTCATCCCCGCGGGTGCCTGGCACACCATCACCGCCCGCGAAGCCCTCCGCTTCCTCTGCTGCTGCGCGCCGCCATACGCGCATGAGGACACCTACTTCAGCTAACGGGCAGAATGATCGTCACCCGACGGCGGCCACCCGGATAGCAGTATTTGGACGGGTAGGATTCAAAATAGCGGTCCTGGACATAGACGCGGCGGCCCTCGACCGCGCGATAGTAACGACCTTGGGAATCGATATAAACGACCGGGAGCACCAAGCTCCATGCGGCCACCCTCGACGAAAACTGCGCGGTCGCCCTCCACCTGACGGCGGGCCAAGCTCACTGGCCGGCAATTCGAAGCCCTCTACGAAGCCTCGACCCCGCCAACGTCCTGGAGTTTGCCGCCCTCGACAAAGGCGACGGATGTCCGAGTTCATGGAAAAGCTCGAAACGACGGGAATTGAGACGAGCGGTCTTGGACCGAGGGCCGCCGCGGAGGCGATCTTTGCATCTAGTGTTAAAGCGGGTAAACGTTCCCGGCGTCGGCGCATTTGCCCCCTTACTCACATTCACAGTGCATTCTCCATTCTGGCGGGCGTTCCCGCTGTTCCTGCTCATCTCTTCCCTCTGCCTCCGTAGTGCGGTGGCCGGTGAGGCCGCCGCGAAAGATGATGGGTCGCCGTTGGTGGCGGAGGACGATCACTTCCGGGACGAGGTCTGGACGAAGGTTGCGGCGCAGAGCTGCCTAAAATGCCACAAGGCCGGTGGCGATGCCGAGGATACAAAGTTCGTGCTGCAGGATCCTGCGCGTGATCCACACCCCGATCGGCTCGTTTCCTTGCAGCACAACCGCGCGGCCTTCGCGCGGATGGCGGCGAAGCAGAACGAGGGCAAGTCGCGCCTGCTGCTCAAGGCCACGGGCGGCCTCGAACACGAAGGTGAGCAAGTCGTGAAGCCGGACTCGACCGAGTATCTCATCCTCGCAGAGTTCGTCCGCCGGCTGAGCGTGCCGGCGGAGGCGGAGCCGGCTCGTGCGGCGGAGAATGCGCGGCCGTTTTTCGAAGGCATCGCGATGCTCGACGATCGCCGTCTGCTCCGCCGCGCGACGCTTTCGCTCGCGGGGCGACTGCCGAAGCCGGAGGAGGTGGCGGTGATCGAAAAGCGAGGGCTGCCCGCGCTGGACGGGCTGCTCGATGCGGTGATGAAGGAGGAGGCGTTTTACGAGCGGCTCGCGGAGGCGTTCAACGACATTCTGCTCGTGCGCGGCTACGGCGAGGAACCGTTGAGCGCCCTGCCTTACAACAATTTCGAGAAGACGCGCCTGTGGGATCAAAAGCACGATCTCAGCGCAGCGGGCGACGCGAAGGCACAGCAGCAAGCGCGCTACAAACTCACGCGCGAATATCACGAGGCGCTGCGTCGCGAGCCGCTGGAGTTGATCAAACACATCGTGCGCGAGGAGCGGCCTTTCACGGAGATCGTGACGGCGGATTACACGATGGTGTCGCCCTACACGGCGCGCGGCTACGGGAACTTCGAGGAACTGCGCCCGCGCTTCCGCAATGTGGACGATCCGTTTGAATACATCCCCATCCGCCTCGCCGCGCTGAAGCATCGGGAGAAAGGGAAGGAGCAAGTCAGCGAGACGGGCTTCTATCCGCACGCAGGGATGCTCGGGTCGTTCCAGTATCTGCGCCGTTTTCCGACGACGGAGACGAACCGGAACCGCCTTCGCGGGCGAATGTATTACGAGCATTTTCTCGGGATCGATGTGCTGGAACTGGCGGCGCGGGTGTCGGACGCAGCGGCGGTGTCGGCGAAGTTTAAAATCCCCACGATGCAGGCCCCGGAGTGTGTGGTGTGCCACAAGACGCTCGATCCGCTCGCGGGGCTGTTTCAGGATTTCTACAGCCTCGAAGGCGTGTTCGGGCCGAGGAAGGACGGCTGGTTCAAGGACATGTTCGGCCCCGGCTTCGAGGGTGAAGAAATGCCCCCCACGGAAAAATGGCGCGCCCTGCAATGGCTCGGCGAGCGCACGGCGAAGGACCCTCGTTTTGCCACGACGATGGTCGAGCATGTCTATTACGTGCTCACGGGTCGCAGGGCGCTGCGTCCGCCGAAGGCGCTCGATGATCCGCTCTTCGACGGGCGGCAGCGGGCGTACGCGGCGCAGCGGCGCGAGATCGATGCGATCACCACGCGCTTCGTGAAGGCGAATTACAATCTCAAGGTGGCTTTCAAGGCGTGGGCTGGATCGCAGTTCTACCGCGCTGATGGTGTGGCCACCGCGGTCGCCAATCCGAAACGCAAAGCGGAACTCGATGACCTCGGCGTCGCGCGCATTCTCAGTCCGGAACAGCTCGAACGGAAAATCCTCGCCGTCTTCGGCAAGAGGTGGGGCCGACTCGACAAGCCCGACAACAAACTCGACATGCTCTACGGCGGCATCGACTCGGAGGAAGTGACCGAGCGCGCCACCGACCCAAGCGGCGCGATGGGCGCGATTCAGCGGGCCATGGCGAATGAGGTCGCGTGCCGGAATGTCGCCGCCGATTTCACCCTCGCGCCGGAACAGCGCCGCCTCTTTCCGAAGATCGAGCCGGACGTGCTGCCCGGCGAATCGACGGAGAGCGACCAGCGCATCCGCGACGCCATCGTGCATCTTCACCAGCTTGTGCTCGGACGCTTCGATGCCGCGGACAGCGGAGAAGTGCAGCGCACTTTCGATCTCTTCGCCGGGATCGTCGGCGACGCGCACGAACGCAAAGGCCTCGAGCCACTCGAAAACTATTCCTGCCGCGCCACCGGCGAGCAGCGTTTCAAAGACCCCGTCTACACCGTCCGCGCGTGGCGCGGTGTCGTCACCTATCTGCTGCGCCAGCGCGAATTTCTCTATGAGTAAAAACCTCGAACATTCGCGGCGTGACTTTCTCCGCCTCTGCGGACTCGCCGGCCTCGGCGTCTCCGCGCCCATGTGGTTTCCCGCGCCCGCACGCGCCGAATCTGGAGCCTACGAAGGTCCTTATTACGTCGTCTTCAATGCCTCGGGCGGTTGGGACACGACTTATCTCATGGACCCGAAAGGCATCGGCGACATCAACCGACTATACCAAGACGGCGACATCCTCACGCACGGCGCGCACAAATTCGCCCCGACCAAAGCGCACCTCCAGGCGGGCCTGAGCAACGAGGACTTTTACGCCGAGTTTGGCCGCGAGTTACTCGTGCTCAATGGCATCGACTACTCCGTGAATAACCATTCACCCGGTGCCCGCTACATGGCCACCGGCAAGCTCGACAGCCTCGCGTATCCCACGTTTGCCGCGCTCGTCGCCGCCGCGAAAGGCCCCGGCTGCCCGCTGTCGTTCCTCACGTTTGGCAACTACTCCAACACCGGGAACCTCGTCGCCATGTCGCGCATTCCCTACCTGCCCTCGCTGCGAAACGTCGCCAATGCCGATTGCATCGAAGGCAACCTGCGCAGCCCGTATCACGACGACTTCGTCATCGACCGCATTGAGCGCGCCCTCAAGGAACAGACCGACGCCACGCTTTCCCGCGCCATCCTCCCGCGCATGGAGCACGCCGAGAGCATGCTTTACGCGGCGCAGCTCAACTCAAAAGCGCTCGGTCGCGTCACGCCTTACATCCCCAAGGACATTCCGAAAGAACGCCTCTCGCAGCAAGCCGAGATCGCGCTCGCTTCGTTCAAGGCGGGCGTCTGCGTCTCCGCGAATCTCTCCATTGGCCAGTTCGACAGCCACGCGAACAACGACGCCGACCAGATGAAACTCATCCCCGAATTCCTCGCCGGCATCGCCTATTTCCTGCGCCGCGCTGAGGAGCTGAAAATCCGGGAAAAGCTCGTCGTGGTCATCCAGAGCGAAATGGGCCGCACCCCGACCTACAATGCCGGCAAAGGCAAAGACCACTGGTCCATCGGCTCGATTATGTTCATGGGCCACGGCATCCGCGGCGACCGCGTCCTCGGCGCGACCGACGAAAAGCAGTTCGCCGTCCCGCTGCGCCCAGACACCCTCGCCTGCGACTCCGCCGCGGGCATTCGCGTGCGGCCCGAACACCTCCACCTTGCTCTGCGCGAACTTGCCGGCATTGCCGACCACGCAATGAGCAAACAGTTCCCGCTGGTCATTCCCGAAAAGGAAAAATTGCGCGGGTTCTGGGGATAAGAAACGCCGGTTGCAACGGCCAACGTGCAGTAGTCGGAATTGACGTGTATGACGATCACGCTCTGACTCATCGCTTTATTCGCGCCGAGAATTGCGGCCCGAGGGGACATAATCCCGCGCCGGCCGCCGCCTCGCATTGATCACGGTCGCGCCGGCTCGGTGCTGAGGAAGGCGAGGAGATCGGCCATGTCCTGCGGGGTCAGGCCGGCTTCCAGGCCGTCGGGCATGAGCGAACGCAGCGGGCGCTCGATCTTCGCGATGGCGCTGCGGCGCACGATGCGCTCGATTCCGCCGGGCAGGCGCAACACGAGCCCGGCGGGCGTTTCGTTCGAGAGGAGGCCGCTGACGCTCTCGCCGTCTTTAGTTCCGACGATGCCGAAGCTGTAGCCGGCGGTGATTTCGCGCGACGGTTCGAGAATGTTGCCGAGCAGTTTCTCACGGCCCGCGAGCCGCGCGGCGTCGAGGTCGGGGCCGACGGCGTTACCCCGACCGCCGAAGCGATGGCAAAGAGCGCACCGTGCATCGAAGGTCGCGCGGCCTTTGGCGGCGTCGCCGGGCAGCGTGAGCGCGGGGCGGAAGCGCTCAAAGACTTCGGCGCGCGAGCCGGGTGGACTCAAAGCGGGAAGTGTCGCCTTGCGATCCGATTTCCCGCCGAGAAGCTCGCGCAGCGCGGCGACACGCGGGGATTTCCGTTCGTCGAGTTTGGCGAGGACGGGCTTGAGAGCGTCGCCCGCGGCGGCGAGTGCGGCGTGGCGCAGCCACGGCTCATCGGCGCGGTCGAGGAGGGTGGCGAGTAATTCGGTTTTGTCGGCGGGTGCGAGTGTCACGAGCGCCCACGCAACTTCCGCGCGGACGCGCGAAGATGGATCGGCAGCGAGATCGGCGTTCACATTCGCGGAGAGCCGCACGGCATTTGCGCGCACGTCGGCATCAGCGTCGTGCAACGCGTGGTCGATCGTCGCGTCGTCGAGTGCATCGAGGCCCCGCAGCACTTGCAGCGCGAGCAGACGGGTGGCCGGCGCGGCGGATTTCTCCGCGAGCCCGGCAAGCGCGGGCGCGGCGGCCTTGTCCTGACGTTGGTGCAGCAGGCGCGCGGCGGTATCGCGATGCCACCCATTCGGATGTTCGAGAAGCGCCACAAGTGCGGCCGTCGTGGCTTTCCCGAGCGGCAGGGCGGAGCGCGGCGCGGAGTTCTCCGCCACGAGGCGGAAGATGCGCCCGCGATCGTTGCCCGCGTCGAGGTCGAGCTGCGCCTTGAGCGATTCCGGCAGCGACCACGGATGCTCGATGACCTCACGATACATGTCCGCGAACCACAGATTACCATCCGGCCCGTTGGCGAAGGCGACGGGACGAAACCAGTTGTCCGTGCTCGCGACGAACTCGCTCCGCTCTTCGCCCGCCGCGCGCGCGCCGGTGCGCACGAGATCGCCAGCCAGCTTCTTATGATGGATGAGATTGCTCCCGCAGTCGGCGACGAAAACATCGCCGCGAAACTCCGCCGGCCACGCGTCTCCGCGATAGACCGTAACGCCGGTAGCGCCTGTAAAATAGCCGCTCGCCCGTCCGCCGCCTTCGACCGGTCCCTGGACCTTGCCGGCCACGCGCCACTGCGTCCGGAGCACCCGCCACGGCTCTTCGGGACTGCGGCGGAAGACCTCGGCCTGTGGCCCGTCGGCGGCAATGTCCACAGCGGGTGCGGGCAGCGGATAGTCGGTCACGCGCGCGGCGACGCGATCCTCGTAGATCACCTGCATAAGATGCCGGCTGTTCGCGCAAACGAATTTCCGCCCCGTGTTGTCGAAGGTCATTCCGAACTGCCCGCCGCCGCTCTCGGGGCGGAGGTCCATAGTGCGCGGGTCGAAGGAAAAATCGCGGCCGCGCAACTCGATCTTGGGCGAGCCGAAGCGTGCGAAGTTCTGCACCAGTCCCGCATTCCCACCGAGCGCACCATGGATGCGCTGATCCGGCCCCCACGTCAGCGAATTCGGCAACTGCTGCACGTTCAGCTTCTCCACGAGATTGCCAAAGCCCGTGAAGATGAGCGCATGCACGTCGGCCTTGCCGTCGCCGTCCATGTCTTTGAAATAGAGCAGTTCGGGAGATGCGAGGACGAAGACGCCGCCGTCCCAGCAAGCGACGCCGGTGGGCCACGGCAACCCTTCGGCGAAGATCGTCGCGCGGTCGTAGCGTCCATCGCCATCGGTGTCTTCGAGCAGCTTTACGCGCCCGAGCTTTTCATCGCGATGCTCTGAATAATCGCGCATCTCGACGACAAAGAGCCGGCCGTTTTCATCGAAAGCCATCGCCACAGGCGACATCACGAGCGGCTCGGCGGCCATCAATTCCATGTGAAAAGCGGGGCGCACCGCGCAAGTCGCCACAGCCTTTTCCGGCGGGGTGGGCGGAACGCGAGGGAGGTCGGCGGGCGTGACGGACGGCTCGGCGGCGGCGAGCAATGCGGGCAGAAAATGCACGAGGAGGGAAAAGCGCATGATTGTTTCTGAGCAGGAAACCGCGCATTAGAAAGCCGCTTAGTTGTCCTCCCGCCCCATGCCGCCCATTTCCCGCCGCGCCTTTCTCGTCCTCGCCGCCTCCGCCGCTGTGGCGCAGGAGGCCGCGCCTGAGCCGGTCATCGACATCCACCAGCACACCGACTACGCGGGGCGCACCGACGAACAGCTCATCGCGCACCAGCGCGCCATGGGCGTCGCCCACACGATCCTCCTGCCGGCAGGCCGCTTCTTCGGACTGGAGGCCGCGTGCAGCGGCAATGACCGCGTGATGGAAGTGACGAAACGGCTGCCCCGCGAATTTTCCTTTTTCGCCAACGAGGTGCCGTACCTCAGCGAGGCGCGCGAAGAAATTTCCCGCGTGCTGCGGGCCGGCGGGCTGGGCATTGGTGAGCAGAAATTTATGGTCGATGCCGACTCGCGCGCCGTCGCCATCGTTGCCGAACTCGCGGAGGGGTTCGCCGTGCCGGTGCTGCTGCATTTCCAGTTTCGCCGCTACAACACCAGCTACGAGCGCTTCCCGCGCATCCTCGAAAAATTCCCGAAGGTCAACTTCATCGGCCACGCGCAAACCTTCTGGGCGAACATCGACGCGCAGGCCGACCAAAAGACGCTCTACCCGAAAGGCCCGGTCGCGCCCGGCGGCCTCACCGACAAATTCCTCGCCGACCACGCGAATTTTTTCGGAGACCTGAGCGCCGGTTCCGGTCTCAACGCGCTGCTGCGCGACGAAGACCACGCCCGCGCCTTTATCGCGCGGCATCAGGACAAGCTGATGTTCGGCAGCGATTGTGACGACGTGATCGGAGCGGGAGCAAAATGCAGCGGCTCGCAAATGCTGGCGACGGTGCGCCGGCTCGCCGGGTCCAAGACCGTCGAGCGCAAGCTGCTCTTTGGTAATGCGCAGCGACTCTTGAAGCTCGCGGTGTAGACGAACTACCTGGCGGCATGCGCCGCCGCGAGCACTTCGCTTAGCTTCACCGGCTGTCCGCCGCGCCGCTTGCTCTCGTCAGCGGCTTCCATGAAGGCGAACAGCTCCAGCGTTTCCTCGGCGCTCACCGGCGCGATGCCGGTTTGAAAAAATTGCATGATCTCGCGCACCAGCGGCGCGTAACTGTCGCCGGCGGATTTCTGCTCGGCGGATCCCTTGTCGCCAAAGACCGTGACTTTGTGCGGGAGCGGTTTCGTGCGCAGCGCGAGCAGCACTCCGATGCGCCCACCACTCCATGCGCCGGTGATGACATCAGTATCCGCGGCGTGGGTGCGGACGACGGATTCGCAGCCGCGACCCATAACCGTAAACAGCGCCTCAGCCGGGTGCACGCCATACCAAAACAAGTCGGGATGATGCTCTTCGAGATGCGCGGGGCCATAGGAAAGGGCGCTGCGGATCTCGCCCACGTCGGTCTTCTTCAGCTCCACCATGCTGTCGTAGTAGCGATAGGCGGACGAGGTGAACACCGGCACGCCGGCCTCCTTCGCGAGGCGGAAGATCTCGATCGTGTCGCGCAGCGAACCGCCGATCGGCTTGTCGATGAAGACGCGCTTCTTCGCCGCAATCACCGCCTGGGCCTGCGCCAAATGCGGCCGGCCGTCCACGCTTTCGATGAGCACGCAATCGACCTCGCGGCACAGCTCGTCGATGGACGCGACCAGCTTCACGCCAAAATCCTTCTGCAACTTCGCGGCGTATTCCTCGACGTGCGCCACGCTTGAAGGTATGTCGGCGCTGCTGCTCTTGAACGCCGCCACGACTTTCCCGCCCGGCGCGTGCCCCGGCGCGTTCGGGTTGTTGATGATTTCGGTGAATGCCGTGACGTGCGACGTATCGAGACCGATGATGCCGATCTTCAAGTCGTCAGCGAAAGCAGGAACGGAAGCGAGGGCGAGGGTGAGTGTGGCGAAGAGGCGTTTCATGTCAGGGGGCGATGGGTTGCGGGATGCGGAGGTAGGCGAAGAAGTCGCGGAGCGCCTGGTCGCTCAGACCGGTGAGCAGACCCTCCGGCATGAGGCTCGCCGGGGCCGCGCGCATGTCCCGGACCGCGCTGCGCGCGAGGCTGATGTCCTGCCCATCGAGACCGCGCAGGACGATCACCGCGGCGTCCTGATCGGCGAGGAAGCCGCTGAGCGTGCGCCCATCGTGCGTGGTGACAAACTGGTTCGCGAAGCCCTCGCGGATCTCGGCGCTGGGATCGACGATGCTCGGGAGCAGAGTTCCGGGATCGTCGCGTTGATACGCCGTCAGGTCGGGGCCAATGCGTCCGCCTTTGTGGAAGAGCGTGTGGCAGGCGGCGCAGCGCTGCGCGAAGATCGGCTCGCCCTTGTAGGCATCGCCGGGGCCGCCCGCGATGACGGCGCGGACGCGCTCGATTTCCGCGCGAGCCTGCGGACGCGGCGCGGGCTTCGCAAAGAGCTTCTGCGCAAGCGCCGACACGATGGCGTCATCATGCCCACGCAGCGCGGCGGCGGTGCCGGGCGGGACGGCGGACGCGGGCACAGTGCCCGATTCGATGAGGCGGAGGAAGGCGAGGCTCCACGCGGGGCGACTCGTCAGCAGAGTTTGCGCGGCAGTCTGCACGTCGGCGGGCAGCTCGCGAAACTGGCGCGCGACTTCCTCGCCGATGGCGAGGCCGTCGTAGAGCAGGAGTGAGGTGAGCGCGGCTTTGCGGAGGTCCACCGACTTTGCCGACGCGAGGATTTTCAAAAGCGCGGGCACGGACTCGGGCAGCTTCACTTCGCCGAACAGACGGACGCAAAGCAGGCGCTCGTCGGGCTTCGCGTTTTCATCGGCCGCGGTCTTGAGCGCGGCAGCGATGGCCTCCGGCTCGCGAAGCCGCACGCGCAGATATGGCGACGCGAGGCCGTGGCGCGTGAGCGCCTCGACAAGCGGTTCCGGCAGCGGCGGGAGCGCGCGGCCTTTGAAGGCCTCGTCGAATCCGCTCATCAACAACTGGCGATGTTCGGCGGTGGGCGCGGCGTCGAGGAGGCGCGCGCAGGTGAGCAGATCGGTGCGCGCGCCGGTTGTGGCGAAGCGGCGCATCACCCGTGGGAGGAGGTGTTGCTTCACCATCGCGGAATCCCACGGAAGCGAGGCGAGCACGGGATCTCGATTGAGCGCGCAGTGGGATTCGAGCGTCCACCAGCAGAGCAGCGGAATGCACGGGTCGCCGGCATCGGCATCGCGGCGGAGCAATGCGCCAACCAGCGCCAGCGCTTGATCTGCGGACAGACGGCGGGCGGTGGAGGCAATTTGTGCGCGCACTTCGGCGTCGGGTTCCGTGGCTGCAAGACGCCGCACGGCGGCGGTAAATGCGTCCGGCAAGCTCTTCGCGTCGCCAAGTAGCCGGATGCTCCACGCGCGCACCGCAGCCTTCGGATGCGACAGCCCGATGAGCGCCGATTTTTCATCGAGTGCGTCCATTTGATGCAGCGCCCACAAGGCTTCCAGCGCCGGATGTTCGGCCGCCTCGCGCAGCGCGGCACGCAGCGGTTCGAGCGTTGCGGGATCGCGCCGCTCGCCGAGCAGGCGCACGGCGGTGTGGCGATGCCAGCGGTTCGGGTGCGCGAGCAGCGCGACGAGTTGCGAGCCCGTTTTCGCCGCAAGATTCACGTCCTTTTCCAGCGGCATCTCCTTTCCGCGAATGCGGTAGATGCGCCCGGTGCTCGGGTCGAGCTGGCCCTGATAGTTCTGCCCGTGGGCGATGAACTCCTCGTAGAAATCCGCGACGTAGATCGCGCCGTCGGGCGCGTTCGTGAGATAGACCGGGCGGAACGCTGGATCGGCCCCCGCGAGCGCGATGCCGGTGTCCGCCGTCTCGAAAGTCGAACCGCGGGCGAAGCGCTCCGCAACGACGATATTGCGGTGCAGCGGATCGGCGGCGAAAAAGCGCCCGGCGTAGTGCGCGGGCAGTGCGGTGCCGTCGGCGACGATCGTCGCATGGGAAAAGCGCGCGATGGGATTGCGGCTCTTCATCATCTCGATGTGGCCGAAAGCGAATGGATGCCCGGTCGGGCCGAACTTCCCCGGATCAATCCCCTGCTTCAGCAGCAGCGCGCTCTGCATGTAGTGAAAGCCGCGCGTCTCGCCGCCGTTGTGGCCGGAAAAAAGCCGGCCCTCGGAATCGAAATCCAGCCCGAACACATTGCCGCCGCCTTCCGCGAAAATCTCGTACGCCTTCGTGCGTGGATGATAGCGCCAGACCATGCAGTTCTCGTGATACACGCCCGCGAAGTCCGCCGCATCCACGCCGGGACGCGTGACGCGACTCGTAGTGGTGCTACCCTGCGCGCCGTAGAGCCAGCCGTCCGGCCCCCACACGAGACCGTTCGCGACCGAGTGCGTGTCTTCGAGGCCGAAGCCCGCGAGGCGCACCTCGGGATCGCCATCGGGAATGTCGTCACCGTTCGCGTCGGGATAAAAGAGCAGGTAGGGCGTCTCCATCACCCAAATCCCGCCGTGCCCGCGGAGCGCGGAGTTCGCCATGTTCAGCCCGTCGAGCACCACCTTCGTCTTGTCGAAAATGCCGTCGCCATCCGTGTCCTCATGCACCGTCACCACATCGCGCCCGCGGTCGTGATAGGGCGGTGCGGGCGGCACGCGGTCGAAGCGCGAGCGGTAGTATTTGTCGCGGCTGATCATCTTCACGCCCGCGGGATACGGATACTGGCGGTATTGCGCGACCCACACGCGGCCGCGGTCGTCGAAGCTGATGTGCGTAGGCTGCGCGACCTGCGGTTCACTCGCGATAAGGTCCACGACGAGGTCGTCCGCGGTCGTCATTTTCGCGAGCGACTCCGCGGGTGAAAGGCGTGCGCCGGGCATCAGCTCAGGATTCGCGGAGAGTGGCGTGGTCGATTGGCGGAAGCCGGCCTCGGTATAAAAGGCCGCGCCGGGCTGCTCCTTCGCGGCTTTCAGTTCGCCGGGAGCGGGTTCGCCCGTCTGCATTTCCCACGCGCCTTCGAGCAGCAGTTCATCGAAGTAGCCCGCGAGGATCGGCGCCATGCCGACGCCGCGCGCCGCGCCTTCGAGGCGGATGGCGAGGACGTTGAACACCTTCTTTTCGAGAATGTCCTTCGGCACTTTGAAGCGGCGGCGTTCGCCTTCGGGCAGCGAGGGCGCGGCGGCGATCTTTTGTCCATTCAGCCAGACCGCCAGTGGGCCGCGGATGCCGCCGAGGCTGAGCGTCATCGAATCGCGCCACAGATCCTTCTCCGCCGGAGTCACCATGTTGTCCGGCACACGGATGAAACAGCGCAACCAGACGGGAGTGGGCAGGTCCGCAACGGTCGGGACGACCGTGGGTTGCCAATCCGCCGCCACGAGCGTCGAGGCGAGGAAGATGAGTGCGGCGAGCGCGCGGTTCATCGTAATCCCGGCGGCACGTTTCCGTAAGTCCAGCCTGCTTTGAAGGGCGGTGCGGGCGGGCGCTGCGGGAGTGGCGCCGGCTTCAACTGGCGCGCGAGTTCGAGACCGGTGTCGCGTAATTTGCTGCCGGCGGTGATCTCCAGATTGCTGTAGCTGGTGAGCCGTGTTTCGTAACCGCCGCCGTGCTCGCCGAACGCTTCCTCCGTCGGCACGTAGCCGACGCAGCCGTTCGCGAGTTCCACCGGGAAGGTGATCGGGAAGCCACTCCCCGCCTTGATCTCCAGTCCGTAGGCGCAGAAATACTCCGCCGGATTCGACACGCACACGACCGGGCCGATCTGGATGGCCTGCACTTCGGCCTCGACCGCGGGATGCTTCGCCAGCAGCGCATCGAGCAGCACCGTTTCCTTCGCCCACACCCAATCCGGCCCGGCGGTCTTCGCGTCCTGCTTCGCAAGTTCGATGGCCGCGCTCACGCGCTCCGGGGCGGGCACGCGGCGCGGGATCGTGAGCGTCTTCGCCCTCACGTCGAGCGGGACCTCGTTCACGCGCGTCTGCGACATGCCGAGCAGCACCTTCACCGCCTCCGCGCCCACCCGTCCGCCGACAAATTGCGCCCATGCATCGCTCTCGGGGTTCGCGTGCAGATCGAGATTGTCCACTTGGGTCACGTCGCCACTCGCGCCTTGCAGGAAGACCACGCCCGCGTCCTTTCCGTAAAACCCCTCGATGACCTGCTCCAGGTAATGCGGCCAGTTCGCGGACACCCACGGGCCGCTCGTCGTGGCGTGGCAGGAGAAGTTCACGACGCAGCCGAGGAGCCTGCCATCCGCATCCCACACGCCGATCACGCCGACCTGCGGGTCCGTCGGCCCGGCGTAGTTCACGTTGTCGGGGTTGCCTTTGCCGGGATGGGAAAAGCTCAGGCCGTTTTTCATCCGCACCCGGCGGTTGAAGCCGACCGTGTCCTCGCGCCCGGTGCCGAAGCCCGCGGTCGCCTCGACGCGCGCGGCATCCGCCGCGACCACGGCCTCGACGATCGCATCGCCCACCGTCGCGAGATACTTCGCATCGGCGCACGAGGATTGTTTGTAAGCGAGATCCTGCGCGAGCGGCGAGGCGTGGTCGTACTCGCCCGGCAGGACCATCCCGGTCGGCCCGGAGGAATGTGAATGCGACGCGCCGATCATCACCGCCGCGATGCCGCACCGCTCGCGGATACGTTCGCGCACTTCGAGCACGAGCGGGCGCGGCACCACGAGCGCATCGAGGCCGACGAGTGCGACACGCTGCTTCCCATCGTCGAAGACCGCCACGCGCGCCTTGCACGGATCATGGATGCGCCTGGCAAAGGTCTTCCCGTAGCCGCCCGGCACCTCCATCCCGATCTCCGGGGTGATGTCGCGCTCGGCAAAGCCAGCTTTGAACCCGCCGTGCGCGAGCCATGGCCACACGCAGGTGAAGAGGAGGGCGGAGAATCTTTTCATGGGAGCGGGGATGGGTATGAGGAAGACCCGGTGCGGCGCGGAATCTTGGCGGGAAGACTCGTCTGGAAACCGGACCGTGCGGGTATCACCGCGGCACGAGCCAGGTCCCGGCGAGCCGATCCGGCAGACTGCGGTCCGGCAGCGCGGCCGACCAGCCCACCGCGCCGAGGACGATATTCGCGACCAACCAGACGGCGAAGTTCACGGGATTGGCTGGCACAAGCATGGCCACCGCCGCCGCCCCGAGCGGCAGCCACGACCACGCGAGACACGCGCGCCACAGCATCCGGCCGCGCGAGGCGTCGGAGCCGTCGCGCGTGACCACCGCGATGCCGAGCGCGCGCATGAGCACGCCACCGCGGAAAAACAGCGCAGCGGCGACACTCAGGAACGCGGCCCACAGAAAACCGCCCATCGCCATCGGCCACCGGATGACCTGATTCACCTTCTCGAAATTTTTAAAATGTGGCGCGAGGTCCAGTTCGCCATTGGCGTCCACGGCACGGCCGAGCGCGGTGCGAGCGGCGGCCATGGCCTCCGGGGACGGATCACGGTGCCGGGCGTAAATCTCCACGGCGCGTTTCCGCTCACTCCGGGAAAGCGCGCTGACAACATACGGCGAACTCCACACGTCGGTTGCCAGCACGTTCGCATAACGGCCCGCGATGTAGATTTCCAGCGGCGGCAAAGCGGCGGCGGGATCGATCTCCGGCGAAACAAACTCCCCTTTTTCCATCCTCGCGTGATTGATGAGCGCGGTTTTCAGCCGCATCACGTCGGGGTCTTTTTTCTGCCACTTGGCCGACAAGTTCAAGCCGAGGAGCAGCAAGGCCGCGATGACCAGCGACGGGACCGTGCAACCGAGGATCAAACCCAGGCGGCGGCGGCGCGAGATCGCGGGCCGCTGCTGGACGAGCGCGCGGAGCTGTCCGGCGAGCGCGGTGAAGTCGCCCGCTTCCCGCAGCACGCGCAGAAGCCCGCGGGCGCGGAGGGCGACGGGCCTGCGGGGATGGCTCGTGCGTCCTTCCTCCGCGGTCGCGACGCGGCCTTCCAGCGCGGAAATGGCAAGTTGGTTGAGAAAGGCGGACCCTTCCGTGCCGGCCAGCGGCTCAACGGCGACCTCCGCGCCGGGCGCGCGGAAATCGAGCAGCTTCGCGCCACCGCTGGCGGTGATCCAGACGCGGTCGAGCGCGAGCGTGGCGGGCAGCGAGCCGTCGCGCGTGGCGGCGGCAAATTCCGCGGAGAGGTCGAGCAGCCAGTGGCGCACGTTTTTCCACGGCTGCGGCGTGGCAAGCAGCGTGTTGAGCGGCGTGCCGGGCGCGGACTCGAAAGCATCCCACGCGTCCGCGCCCTCACGGCTGCCCTGGAGCCAGCGGAGCCGGCTGGGCCGCGCGGCGTTGCGCAGCGCGGCGGCCACCGGCGCGGTGTCGGCGGCGACCTTTCGAATCCAGACGCGGCGCATCAGCTTCGTGTCGTAACCCAGGACGAGTTCGCCCTGGTCGTCCGAGCTGAGAGTCGCAAGCGCGTGGAAGGGGCCGAACTGCGGCATCGTCTCAGTCGTCGCGACCGGCTCGTCGATTTGCGCGAACGACTCGCGCGACTCGAAGTCGGATTTTTGGATGACCCGCGTTTTCGTGAGCAAGTCGATCACCGTCGCGAAGCCGTTGTGCCGGCGCGCCGTCAGGGCGAGCAGCGCGGGAAACAGCCAAAGGGCAATGCCCCGGACGAAGTCCCAGACCATCGACTCCGACGGCGCTCCTGTGGCGTCGAAGCGCAGGAACGCCACCATCGTCGGCACCAGGTAGATCAGCGCGCGCAGCAGCGCCCGCGGGATGCCTGGCGCGTTCCGGTCCAGGCCGCCGACCCGCAGGCCCACGAGCGCCTTGCCCGGCGTGGCGCCCCATCGGCCTTCGCTCACCGAGAAGTAGGCGATCTCGAAGAAGAGCAATCCGAGGCTCAACCAAAACCACCCCGGCGAGCGCATCGCCGCTGCGCGGGTCATAGCCTCGAACCCGCCGAACATCAGCATCGCCCCGATGATGCGCATGCCGATGAGGATGATTTGATCCACGACGCCCGCAACGAGGCGCAGCGCGAGGGTCGCGGGCGTGGGCGCGGTGGAGGTGAAAGGGAGCAGCGCCGCGCGCAGCTCATCGTAGTTTTTGGGCCGATCGCCCGACTGCTTTTCCAAACACCGCAGGATGATCCGGGCCAGGAACTCCGGAATTTCCGGGCGGACGGCGCGCGGCGAGGGCGCGGCTTTGTCGAGCACGGTGGCGAGAAGCTGCACGACGTTTTCACCACGAAACGCCGTCTGACCCGTGAGCAGGTAGTAGAGCGTCATGCCTACCGAGTAGATGTCCGCGCGCAGATCGAGCGCCTCACCGCGGAGCTGCTCGGGCGAGGAAAACTCCGGCGTGCCGAGCACCGAGCCGGCCATCGTGAGTGCGGAATCGCCGCGCGAGGTTGTCGAGATCGAAAGGCCGAAGTCGCCGACTTTCACCATGCCCGATGGGTCGATGAAACAGTTCGAGGGCTTGATGTCGCGATGCAGGATGCCGACCGCGTGCGCCGCTTCGAGCCCCGCGATGATTTGCAGGATCGCGTCCACCGCGGCCGACACCGGCATCGGCCCGCCCTCTTTCACGCGCTCCTGGAGCGTGCCGCCAGGGATGAGTTCCATGGTGATGACGGGCGCGCCTTCGATCTCTTCGGTGCCATAGACATAGACCGTGTTCGGGTGGTTGATCGACGCCGCCAGCCGCCCCTCGCGGAGAAAGCGCTTCCGCGTGTCCGGCGAATCCAGCGAGTGCCCGAGCGCCTTCAGCGCCACCCGCCGCCCGCTCGCCGTGTCCTCCGCCTCATACACCGCGCCCATGCCGCCTTTGCCGAGCAGCCGCTCGATGCGGTAGTCGCCGAAGGAAAACGGCATCATCGGCGGCGGGCCGGAATTCCCGGGTGAAGCGGGCAGGCTCGACCCGCCGGCGAGCTGGCTGGCAAATCCCATTTTTAAAAGGCAGCGGGCACACAGGCCCTGGGTTTCGGCGGTTGTCAGCGGCGCGTTGCATTCGAGGCAGTGGGTCGTCGGATTCATGGGCGTGATGGGTGTTTGCCTCGTTCAGCAGGATTTCCGCGGATTGGTTACGCTTTCTTTTTTCAGCCGCTGAGCGCGGCGAAAAGGTCGCGCATTTCGCCGTCCACTTCCTCCGCGGTGGCCACGGTTTCGGCGATCTCCGCGCGAATCAGCGCGCGATAGCGCTCCCGCAGCCGGTGTGCGGCCACCTTCACTGCGCCCTCACTCATCCCGAGCGCGATGGCCACCCCGGAGTAAGCGTGCTTTTCGCCACTGAGACAAAACTTCAGCGCCTCGAACTGCGCCGCCTTGCCGGCGTCCGCCAGTTCCCCTCCCAGCCGCGCGAGCACCCGGTCGAGCAGCGTGAGCGCCCAACGGCGGTCAAAGAGTTTTTCCGCCGTCATCGGATCTGCCGGCTCGCGGAGATAGCGCGCCTCGGCATCGTCATCCAGCGAGAGCAGCGCCCCGCCGCCGCCGCGCTTTTGCGTGCGGGCGCGGTGCCACTCATTGATGAGAAAGTGCTCCAGCGCCGCGAGCAGCCAGGTGCGGAAACGTCCGCGCTCCCGCGCCACGCCTTCGACCCCGCCGCGCTCCAGCAGCCGGGCGAAGAACTCCTGCGTCAGATCCTGCGCGTCGTGCGCGGTGTGCCCCTGCCGGCGGATGAAAGCGTAGAGCGGATACCAATACGCGCCGCACAGACTCGACAACGCCGCCTGCGCACCTGTGCTCCCGCCTCCCGCGCGGAGCACCATGCTCCAGTGCGTCGTGTGAAAATCGCGCGCGGCGGGCGGGCGGGCATCGCTCGTGGGGGCGGACATGCGGACGTTGTAGCCGGGCGGCGGGCGCACGGCAACGCTCTCACGACCCGCTCACGGTCTTGCCGCCGGCACCGCGGCTTATTTCCCCGCCATTGCCGGGGACGGCGGATTTGAGCGTCTCAGCTAAGTGGTCGCCGGCGTCGTCGTGCCATAGCTCGGCCTTGACGGTGTATTCACCCGCGTGCGCGCGGCTCGTCAGCGGGCCGCGGCCGACCGAAAAAGTTTCTTTTTGCCACCCAGATTCCTACCGCCTGTCCGATCATCCCGAGCGAAAACAGCACCCAGAACAGCGCCATCGCGCGGTGATTCCAGGCGCGGAAAAAGTCCACGCCGATCCTGTCACTGCCGAGCGAACTCGCGGTGTGCGCACCGTAGGCCGCGCCGCCGGCAGCGATGTAGCCGAGCGCGACGCCACCCAGCGCCCACGGCGCGGCCGCGACTCCGCCGTAGGCGAAGAGCAGCGCGAACGCGAAACCGCCCATCGAGACAAGGCCGAGGGTGAGCCCGCCCATCGCCAGGCCGCCCATCGCAATCCCCCCAAAAGCAAACAAACCCTGCGCAATGCCGCCGAACGCGAAAACCCCGCGCGCGCGGCTGCCGAGGGCGATGATTCCCTTGGCGACGCGCTGTTTTCCCGTCACCGGATCGACGCCCGTGGCGACGTGCAGCAGCGGCAGGCCGAACACCGTCGCCGCCGAGCGGTAATCGAAACCGAATTGCATGCGCAACGCCAGCGGGAGTTTTTCGATCAGGCTGGCGATGCCCTCGATGTCCGTCTTCACCTCCGTGACGTTCTGGTAGCGCCGCGCGGGCTCGCGTTCGAGCGTGTGCAGCACGATCTCGTCGAGCCGCGCATCCACGCCGGTCGTCGCCGACGGCGGAGCGAAGCGGCCCATCGGCACCTCGCCGGTGAGCATTTCGTAAATGACGACGCCGAGCGAATAAATGTCCGCGCGGTGATCCACGGTCTCGGGCTTGTCCATCTGCTCGGGTGCCATGTAGCGCACCGTGCCGAGCGCCACGCCGGTGAGCGTGAGCGACATGTCGAGCGCTTCGCGGCGCAGGAGTTTCGCGAGGCCGAAGTCGGCGATTTTCACGCGGCCTTTTTTGTCGAGGAGGATGTTCTCCGGCTTGATGTCGCGATGGACAATCCCCTCCTCGTGCGCGTAGGCGAGCGCGTCGCAGACGAGCGGGACAATGGCGAGCGCCTGCACCGGGGCCACTTTCCCGGCGGCGAGGAGCGCGCGCAGATTCACCCCATCGACGAACTCCATGCTGAAATAGTAAAGCCCGCCGCTCTCGCCGAAATCGTAGATGGCGACGATGTTCGCGTGCGTAAGCTTGGCCAGCGAGCGGGCCTCGCGGGTGAAGCGCGCGATGAAATCCGGTGAGAGCGCTTCCACCGGCGGGAGGATTTTCAGCGCGACGATGCGGTCGAGCTGGCGCTGGCGCGCCTTGTAAACCACGCCCATCCCGCCGCGCCCGAGCAGTTCGAGGATTTCGAATTGAGGGAAGCATTTCGCCACCTCGGCGGGATCGCCGATGTCGATGATGTCGCCCACGGACGGCGAACCGGCGGCGGCTTTCAGCAGGCACGGCGGGCAGAGGCCCTCCGGCGCATTCGCGGGAAGCACAGCCTGGCATTGTGGACAGAGGTGAGTTGGGTTCATGGCGTGATTGCGTTCACCGGATAGAGAAGAATGGCCGCGCCATGGTTGTGAATTATTTTGAAAAAGTTCACGAGCCGAGCGCGATGAAGAGTTGATCGAGTTCGTCGTCGATTTCGCCGGAGAGCGCGACCGTTTCGGCAATCTCCGCGCGCAGCAACTCGCGGTAGCGCAGGCGCAGGCGGTGCGCGGCCGCTTTCACGGCGCTCTCGCTCGCGCCGAGCCGGGCGGCGATTTCCGCATAGGGCGCGGAGTCGCCGACGATCCCCGCTTTCAGCTCCTCGAAAATGCGCGCCTTGCCCGCCGCCTCGAATTCCCCGCGCAACCGCGTGAGCACCCGGTCGAGCAACTCCAACGCCCAGCAGCGGTCGAAGAGTTTTTCCGCGCTGGCCGGGTCCGCGGGTTCGAGCGCGTAGCGTTGCTCGGCGGTCAGCGCATCGAGCGACACGACGGCCGCCCCGCCTCCGCGCTTGAGGGCGCTGGCCCGGTCCCATTCGTTGGCGAGAAAATGTTTGAGCGCCGCGAGCAGCCACGAGCGGAAGCGCCCGCGCTCGCGTTCCACGCCGCCGAGCCAGTCCTTCGCGAGCAGCCGCGCGAAGAACTCCTGCGTGAGATCCTGCGCATCGTGCTCGCTCCTCCCCTGCCGCCGCACGAAGGCGTAGAGCGGATACCAATAGGCGCTGCAGAGCACCGCGAGCGCCTCGTCCGCCGCAGGCGTCGCCCCGCCCGCGGCCAGCACCACGCTCCAGCGCGTGGTCGCGAAGCCGCGCGCCCCGGACGGCAGGGCATCGCTCGGGGGGGCGGACATGCGGGACTTTGTAGCCGGGCGGCGGGCGCACGGCAAACGCGAAGGACGAAGTGGATTTTGGGCGATGGGGAGCGAAGCTCCGTTCATGCGTCGTGAATGGCTGCCGCTGGTCTTGCTCAGCCTCCCGGCAGGCAAGCCGGGAGCCCCGCGGGATGCCGGGGATTCGGCGGCGGAGCGGCAGGCGATGACGGAGACGCAGATCGCGGCGCGCGAAATCCGCGATCCGCGCGTGCTGGCGGCGATGCGGGAGGTGCCGCGACACGAGTTTGTCCCGGCCGAGCGGCGCGCCCGCGCCTACGAGGATCGGCCGCTGCCCATCGGCCACGGGCAGACGATTTCGCAGCCCTACATCGTGGCTTTGATGACGGAACAACTCGCGCTGCAGCCAACGCAGCGCCTGCTCGAGATCGGCAGCGGATCGGGTTACCAGGCGGCGGTGCTGGCGAAGCTGGTCGCGGAGGTTTTCACGATCGAGATCGTCGGACCGCTGGCGAAGCGCGCCGCCGCCGATCTGGCGCGGTTCGGTTTCCAGAACGTGCAGGTCCGCGCGGGCGACGGCTACCAAGGCTGGCCGGAGGCGGCACCGTTCGACGCGATCATCGTGAGCTGCGCGCCGGATCATATACCGGAGCCGCTGGTGCGCCAGCTTCGGGAGGGCGGGCGGATGGTCATCCCGGTCGGCGAGTTCGGCGCGCAGGAGATGTATGTGCTCGAAAAGCGTGGCGGCAAGATCGAGCGGCGTGCAGTGCTGCCGGTAAGGTTTGTGCCGATGACGGGGAAGGCGCTGAAGGAGTGACGCAGCGGCGGCTTGTCGCGATCCCCTGCCGTGATTACCGTGCGCCCATGACCGCAATGCTCGTTCGCGACTTTCTCGTCTCTCCCGAAGATTACCTCGATGGCGAACTCCACTCCGAAGTGAAGCACGAGTATGTCGCCGGAGTCGTCCACGCGATGGCCGGTGCGAGGAACGTCCACAATGACATCGCGGGGAGTATCTTTTTGTCCTTGGGCATCCAGCTCCGCGGCAAACCCTGCCGACCTTACAACAGCGACACCAAGGTCCGGCTGCGCCTGCTGACCGGGCTGCGCTTTTACTACCCGGATGCGCAGGTCACCTGTCACCCGAACCCGGCCAACGACACCTACCAGGACCAGCCAATCGTCGTGGTCGAGGTCATTTCCGACTCCACGCGCCGGACCGACGAGGGCGAAAAGCTCGACGCTTACTGCGCGCTGCCTTCCCTGGAAGTCTATCTGCTCGTGGAAAGCGAACGCGCCCTCGTGATTGCGTATCGGCGAGGAGCCACCGGCTTCGTCCGCGAAGTCTTCTCCGGGCTCGACGCCGTCATCCCACTCGACTGCATCGGCGCTACGCTCCCGCTGGCGGAGATTTACGAGCGAGTGGTGTTTCCTGCACAGGATACAGAATAGACCTAGAGCGGTTTCAAGAATGTCGTAGCCGGTGGAGAGGCGGCTCTGTCCGCAGGACGTGCCGCCTACGCCCGGGGAGTGCGCTTGGGAAATCAGAGGCGGCACCTGCTGCGCGGAGAGCCGCCTCTACAACCCATAGCGGCTACACTTCAACTTATACCGCTCTAAAGGAGGAGCTTCGGCACGAGGGGTGAAACCATCGGGGCGGCTCATTCGAGGTTTTGCAGTTTGCCCAGACCTTCAAGGAGCTCGAAAACTACGAGGAAGGCGAGGATCATCAGTTCGATTGGCAACCGCCCTCGATCTACAACAAACTCGATCTGATCCGGAACGGCGAAGTCATGGCGTTTGTGAAGCTGTCGGACCATCAATCCGTGACGCTGGCCGAACTCCGTCGTGCGCATCAGCCGATGCAGTATTTCACCTTTAGCCTCAAAAAGTTTTCCCCGCGCGGCGGCGTGCTCGCCGAATTCGTCCTGACATTTGGGAGCGTCTTCATTCTCGACATCGTCCAGGCGGGAGCGGCGGAAAGGTACCTGGTCACATTTTCCGACGCTCGATTGCAGGGATCGATGCCGTCCAAATCCAAATAATCAGCAGAGGGTGGAGGAACGTCGCCGGGTTGAGGGGGGCGTCGCCGGGTTGAGGGGGCCTCGCCGGGTCAAGGGGGAGCTTTGCCGGGCTCGCCGTAATGATTTGCGACACATTTTTGTCTCCTTTTACGCTGCAGCTTAGAGACGAGTGGAAGGCCCAGACGGGGAAGAAGTGAGAGGTCCAAAGCAGACGCAGCTACGGTATCCCGGCCTGATTCAGGATGACTCGTGACACATCCCAAAGCGGTATGAACACGCTGCTCCGCCCGTGGTAAAGCGACTGATAGAGCGCGGCGATGCTCGTCTGGAGCTGTGCTCTCGGCCAGTGCTGCGCGGGTTTCAGGATCGCGCTGTAGTAGCGCTGATGAAACTCCGCCGCGAGCAGCACGGCCGGGAGCAACTGGTAATCCATCTCGCCCAGCCCCCTCTCGCTGCTCACCCCGAGCGCGCAGAGGTTGTTGAATTCCACGATGTGATGCGACTGCGGCGTCTGCGTCTCCCAGAATTCCTTCACGTTCTGCTCCCGGTCGCTCTTCCGATTCTTCGGCACCGGCCCGCCCGGAATCACCGGTGGCGCCAGCGGATCCACCCGAGCCGCCGTGAAGTCCATGCCCGCGTTCGGCCCCACCACCAGCTCGCCGTAACGCGGCATTCGCTCCACCTCCGCTGGCGGCACATCGGTGTCGCGCAGCCCCAGCCGGACCCGATGCTCTGTGAGCAGATCGCGCAAATCTTCCGAGTCCCGCAGCGCCGTCGCGATCTTCGTCAGGTCGCGATAAGGTGCGATCAGCCACGCCGTGCCACCGGCGATCCCGAGCAAATACGCCGTCGAATATCCCGGGAAATCCAGCGGAGTGATTCCCGGCAGGTTGCGAATGGTGTTCCAGAGCATGGGTGTCTCCTTTCCGTAGGGGATGAAGTGCGCCCGTCATGCTCCGCTCCTCGCACCGGAAAGTCACGCCTTTCCCCAAGTCATGCAGGAAAGGCGCGGCTTTGATCTCTGCACCCTCTGGGGCACCACGGAATGCGGCAGTCGTTCCCCACCATTCAGCCTAAGGCTGCGCGCCACGCGCTCCCAGGTCAGCGTCCAAAAAACTGCGCTAACTGATACGGTTGCCGGCTCGTCCGGCCCCGCTCGATCCAACCCGGTCGGGGCTAGCGCGGTTTTTTTCGACGCACCGGGGGGTAGGACTTTCCTGCGTGCGCCGACCCTGGGCTGATGGATGGAACGCCGTTGGCGCTCGGGTGGGTGGCGACTCCCGCGCGCCGGAACGCTTCGGGACGGGGAAAACAAAGCGCGTCATCCCGAGCGGGGCGGACGCGTAAAGGCGGGCGCAGCGCAGTTGGGAACCGACCTCGATCCCGCGGTCATCCTGAGCGCAGTTCCCGGCGGGCGAAGGCGGGTGGGAACGGAGTCGAAGGACCCTGGCGGTCCGAGAAAGGTCGAGTGCGTGAATGAACCGCCGGGGTCCTTCGACTGCGCTGCGCCCGCCTTTCCGCCTCCGCTGCGCTCAGGATGACCGCGGGTGGAGGCAGGCCCGTCATTCGCCGCCCTGCGAAGGGCAACTTCGCTCCCAAGCGCGTGCCGAAGCCGGAGCTTCGGCGCGGAGGGAAAAAACGGCTACCATTCATTCCCGGCGTTATATCGAGAATTTCGCGAGAAAGGAAACCACGTCGCGGGTCATTCGCTCTGCGTCCTCATTGGCAATCAGTCTCTTATTGTGAGCGGCGTCATTACCAATACTGGCGATAGATTGAACCCATATCATGTCAGTCTTTTGATAGTCTGTGGAGGGTAGTGTTTTGCCGCGAGCGTAGAGAGCTTGGTTGTAATCGTCGATCCCCGGGCGGGGCTGTGTCGGGTTACATCCTCTATTCTGACAGAGTTTGCGGAGACGCTCTTCAAGCACTGCCCGCAGTACAACGCAGCATGCCAAGCAATACCCGCCTTTGAACAATGCACTCGCCTGGTCCATGAGGTCGCCAAGCACCTCGCTTGTAACCTCGTCCTCAATCGTGACGAGCCGACCCTTATCGATCGCTTCCTTTATGCTCCTCGCTGCCCCGAGCATTCTCTCCGCTCTGGAAGCAGGAATCCCTCCCTTCACAATTGGACTGGCACCAGAAGAAACGGTGTACGTGGTTCCTCCCTTCGGAGGCTCAAAAACCTCGGCCCAAATCTTAGCAAACGCACCAAGCTTCAACAGCAATAGGCGCCCCTTCGAGGCGGCTATTTCGACTAGAATAGGGTGGGCGAATCCCTCTCTGGCTGTCGTCACTGCCTCATTGCATTCCTTAATTAGCTCAGCCGCGATCTCGTTCATTTGTTCTGTCGCCTTCATCCGCGGAGCCTAGCCACGGTTCTCCACGCCCCGCAAGCGGCTTGCCGCCCGGCTTCTCACACTTCTACATCTTCGGCCAGTCCGCCGGCATCCAGCCGGGGAGGTCGGCGATGGATTGGCGGGCGGACTCGGTGGTGGGGACGCCCCAGGCTTCGAAGAAGGGGCCGAGGTTTTTGCCGCAAGCACGGGAGAAGCGGACGAGCCATTGGTCGCGCTTTTCGTCGTCGTTCTTGGGGCGCTCGGATTTGGGCAGCTCGCGGTATTGGGCGAAGACTTTTTTGTAAGTCTCCCAGCCGAAGCCGGTGCGGAGCTGGTGATACATGGTGAGGGCGAGGAAAGGGTCGCTTTTCCAGCGGGTGAACTTATCCCCCATGCCGAGATAAGTGCGGAGGCGCTTGTCCACGGCTTCGGGTTTCATGGCGTCGTGGCCCTGGCCGGATGGCTTGCCGCAGACGGTTTCCATGACGTAGAGGGAGTAGAGATTGCAGGTGACTTCGGTGGTGCCGTCGAAGGTCCAGTCGCCCTGCTGATGGTTGTGGCCGAGTTCGTGGAAATGGCCCCAGCTTCCGGCGGCGAGTTCGGTGGTGGAAAGGGAGTGCTCCACGCTTTTGTCGAGGAAGGTCATGATGGGGTAGCCGCTGTGCATGTAGCCGGCGGAGATCTGGGTGTCGGGGACGATGCGCTCGGGGCGTTTGCGGTCGTGGGAGATGGTGGAAAGGTCGGCTTCGGCGTCGAGGATGCGGTCCCAGAGGGCCATGAGGGCGTCGGGATCGTCGAGCTGGCGGATTTTTTCGGAGGGGACGCTGAGGATGATCTTCTTCGTCTCGAGTTCGGCCCAGGGCGCGGGAAGATTGCGGATGCGATTCTTCCAGTCGATGACGCTGGTTTTGCCGAGGATGAAGTGCGGGGCCTCGACGGCACCGGCGATGGTGACCTGGACGGTGCCGGGGGTGATTTTGTCCGGCACGTCGATGTAGATGAGGCCGCCGAAGGGATTCGCCGCGGTGGTCTGCGCGGTTTTGAGCGGTTCGCGGCGGGAGATTTCCGGGGCACGGTGCCATTTGTCGAGATGCCAGAGGCTGTCGGTGTGGCAGCCGATGCGAACGCCGAACCCTTTGTCCACGGCTTCCGCGGGGACGGTGACGCGGATGAGTTCGCCGGGTGCGGCGTAAAGGCCGGTGCTGTGCCATTGCGGGACAGCGGTGTCGATGGCGACGGTGCGGCTCGCGATGCGCGGCGCGGTTTTTGGGACGGCTCCGGGGAAAGCGTCGGCGGCGGGGTGGGCGCGGAGTAGCTCGGGCTTGGCGGTGCGGAGGAGTTCGAGATTGCGGGTTAGCATGAGGCGCGCGAGGGCGTCGTCGGCGCGGAGCGGTTTGGTGGGGCTGGGGAACTCGGTGGGCTGGCTGGCGAGGGCGTTGATTTTGGGGAGAAGGAGGGTGTCGTCGGGCGGGAGGGCGCGCATGGCGTCGGCGAGGGTGGCGCCGGCTTGGGTGAGTTGGTCGGGGGCGAGTTTGGCTTTGGCGCTGGTGTGGTCGGCGATGGCCTGGAGCGCGGCGGTGGCGTTGAGCAGCGTGAGGTCGCCGCCGGTGGCGAAGGCTTTGGGCAGCGTCTTGTCCGGCGTACCGGCGGTGAAGACGAGGCCGGCGCGTTTGATGAGCAGGTTGCCGGGAAATTCCGTGGCGAGGAGCGTCTTGTCCTTCCCGCCGTAAAGCCAACCCCAGCCCGTCGCCGCAGTGACGAGGCCACCGCCGGCGCGGACGAATCTCTCCAGCGGCGCGACATCCGCCGCGGTGAGCTTGTGGGCGTTCACGCAGACGGCGTTCAGACCGGCGAGCTTTGTCGTCCAGTCCTTGCCATCGAGGGCCACCGGATCGAGGCCGCACGTTTTCAAATGACCAAACAGCGCGGCGTTGTTCAACACGCCGACCTTGGGCTTCGGCGCGTCGCCGCTCGCCCAGCGCGCGGCGTTCGCGAGCAGCGCGCTCGTGCCGGTTTCATTCACCGAGCCGAGGAAGCCGTCGTGCCCAAACGCCACGACGCGCCCCTTTTCCCACCGCGCCGCGGCGACAATGGGGAGCAGCGCCTTCTTGCCGTCCTTGCCCGCGACCACGGCGAACGCCGTCGGGCCGAACGCGCTCACGCCTCCCGGCACGCCGCCGGTGCTGACTTCGCTCACGCCCTTGAGCAGCGCGGCGCGGTCGGTGTCGTCGGTCGGAGCGGCGAAAGTGCCGGTGACAAGGAAAGCGAAGGCGAGAGACGGGGCGATGGGGAGGTTCATGGGAGAAAAGTTGGAATAGGCAACAAAGCGTTGTGAGTTGTGCAAAGCGACGGGGCGGGGAAACGAGCGCAGGTGTGGAGAGGGCGCAAGCGGGGATTTTGCGTGTGGACGTTTCGGATCCTTCATTTTGAAACGCAGAGCCGCAGAGCCGCAAAGGACGCGGAGGGACGATCAACCCACGATTGCTGCGCGCTCTCCGAGTCCGCCAGCGGATTTCTCCGCGTCTCTGCGTCTCTGCGCTTTTCATATTCCAATGGGGCGATTCCTTTGCTCGACGCGCGCCATTTCCTGCCTACGCTCCCGCTCCTTCCCACATGAAACAACTCCTCCTCCTCCCCGCCATCCTCGCCGCGAGCCTCGTGCTCGTTTCCCCCGCCGCCCGCGCCGCCGATGCGCAGAAGCCGCTCAAAGTGCTGCTGCTCACCGGCGGTTGCTGCCACGACTACAAGGTGCAGAAAGATATTCTCAAGAAAGGTCTCGAAGCGCGGGCCAATGTCATCGTCGATCAGATCCACGTCGATGACGGCAGCACCAAGCCGAAGCTGCCGATCTACGGCAACCCCGGTTACGCCAAGGGCTACGACCTCGTTATCCACGACGAGTGCGCGGCGGATATCAACGACCCGGCGGTCATCGCCGGCGTGCTCAAGCCGCACCAGGACGGCATCCCCGCGGTGAACCTGCACTGCGCCATGCACTGCTACCGCTTCGGCGACTTCAGCAAGCCCGTGGCCGCCGGCGCGGACAACGCGAAATGGTACGAATACCTCGGCATGCAGTCCACCGGCCACGGCCCGCAGGAGCCGATCGAGATTAGTTACACGGACAAAGCCAGCCCGATCACCAAAGGTCTCGAAGATTGGACGACGATCAAAGAGGAGCTTTACAACAATGTGCAGGTAATGCCGGGTAACCAGGCGCTGGCGAAAGGGAAGCAGGTCAGTCACAACAAAAAGAAACAGGCGGACGGAACCGAAACCGTGGAGGACAAAACGACCGAGACCATCGTTGTCTGGACAAATCTTTGGAACAACAAGACCCGCGTCTTTAGCACGACCATCGGGCACAACAACGCGACCGTGGAAGACGCCAGGTATCTCGACCTCGTGACGCGCGGCGTGCTCTGGGCGACGAACCATCTGAACCCCGACGGCACAGCGGCGAAGGGCTACGGTCCCGGCGGAAAATAATCCGCCGGCTTCGTTCGCGCGATTCAATATGAAGGCCGGCGTGCTCCCACCAGCGCGCCGGCCTTTTACTTTCATTCGCCACCTTGCCATTATTCTCTCGTGAAAAGCCTCGTCTCCCTGCTGCTCGCAAATTTCACGGGCAACATGCTCCAGAAGCTATCCGGCAAATCCGCCGCATTGCGATGCAATGACAATAGCCCGGCACTTCAGTGCCGGGTTTCGGAGAGAACGGGATCAGTCGCGTCGCGACGTACGATATCCTTTTCCGACTGGGGCCTTCGACCGTCGCTACGCGGCGGAAACGTCCTTCCCTCGGTCCCGGCACTTAAAGTGCCGGGCTATGCTCACGCGTCGCGATGCGACGAAACGCGTATAAGTCTACCGGTAGCCGGCAGCGTGTATCGCCAGCTCACCCTCACCACGCCGGGTGCGCCGGCCGGCCATTGGAACGTCACCGTCACGCCCACCTTCGAGATCAGCGCCCGCGATCTGACCGACCAACAGCTCGCTGCATCGAAACGGAGTTTCGCGGATTATCGCGTTACCAAACGGGAGTTTGGTAACGTGCAGAACGACGAAGTCACCGGCTTTCATATTATCGGTCCGGATATTCTTTCAATCCACTTCAAGCCAGCTCAACCTCCGACGTTATGTTGAATATCCCCCCGATCATCTCAATCTTGGTATTCACCTTTGCCCTCAGTTTTACAACAGCCTCGTCAGCCAAGGCGGCGGATACTTTCGGGCCTACAGGCTCGCTGGCCACGGGGCGCGGTTATCACACCGCTACGCTGCTGGCCAATGGCAAGGTGCTCGTCGCGGGAGGCGTTAACGGCGGCAGCTATCTCGCCAGCGCGGAGCTCTACGATCCGGCCACGGGCAACCTGGAGCGCCACCGGCGCGCTGGCCACTGCGCCCTCCAATCACACCGCCACGCTGCTGCCCAGCGGCAAGGTGCTCGTCGCGGGGGGCTATAACAGCAGCGGCGGAAATCTCGCCAGCGCGAATCTCTACGATCCGGCCACGGGCACCTGGAGCGCCACCGGCGCGCTGGCCACCGCGCGCTATTATCATACCGCCACCCTGCTGCCCAACGGCAAGGTGCTCGTCGCGGGGGGCGTTAACGGCAGCGGCGTCGATCTCGCCAGCGCGGAGCTCTACGATCCGGCCACGGGCACCTGGAGCGCCACCGGCGCGGTGACCGCGCGCCATGTTCACACCGCCACGCTGCTGCCCAACGGCAAGGTGCTCGTCGCGGGGGGCCTTGGGGATTCAGGCATTCTCGCCAGCGCGGAGCTCTACGATCCGGCCACGGGCACCTGGAGCGCCACCGGCGCGCTGGCCACCGCGCGCTATCTTCACACGGCCACGCTGCTGCCCAGCGGCAAGGTGCTCGTCGCGGGGGGCTTTGGGGATTCAGGCTTTCTCGCCAGCGCGGAGCTCTACGATCCGGCCACGGGCACTTGGAGCGCCACCGGCGCGCTGGCCACCGAGCGCTTTCAGCACCCGGCCACGCTGCTGCCCAGCGGCAAGGTGCTCGTTGCGGGAGGCCTTCACGACCTCAGCGGCAGCAAGCTCGCCAGCGTGGAGCTGTATTCGCCGGCTTCGCCGTGGACAGCCTTGCCGCCAGCCCCTGGGCCGATCGGGCAGATGTTCCTCCTTACCGATGGCACGGTGCTGGCGCACCAGAATGACGGCACGTCGAACACATCTAACGTCTGCTACAGGCTCACGCCAGGCAGCGACGGACAATACGCCAGCGGGACTTGGTTCACGAATACACCAATCGCGTCGATGAATGACAGCCGACTATATTATGCAGCACACGTATTGAAGAACGGACGGGTGTTCGTGGCGGGCGGCGAATCTGGGACCGGAAATAAACAGAAGGCGGAGGTGTATAATCCGGTCGCTAATCAGTGGCAGGACGTAACGCCGACACCCGCGCATACATTCAGCGACGCCAGTTCGTCCATTTTGCCCGACGGGAGGATGCTGGTGGCGCTGGTCGAGGGTTCGCTGCAAGGCACGCTGATTTTCGATCCTGTCGCGAATACCTGGAACCCAGGTGCCACCTGCCGCGGCATTCACAATGAGTCCACATGGCTCAAATTGCCGGACGGCAGCATCCTGATGGTGGATCGAGATTCCACCGCTTCTGAGCGGTACATTCCCTCGCTCGACCCGCCGACTGGCCGGCGGGTTGCGGATGGGACCGTGCCGGTAGCGCTTTACGACCCGTATGGCTCGGAAACCGGGCCAGCCTTCCTGCTCCCAAGCCGGAAGGCATTATTCATCGGCTCCCTCGGCCACACGGCCATTTATTCACCTTCGGGAAGTAATACTCCCGGAACATGGGTCGCGGGACCGGACATTGTTATCGGCCTCGGTGGCCTCGGCACTCCCGATGCGCCCGGTGCAATGCTGCCGGACGGCACAATCTTGTGCGCCGTTTCGCCCGTTCCGACCTCTGGGAATCACAATCCCGCTCCAATGTATTTTTACCAGTACGACCCGGTGGGAAATTGGTTCCGCCCTGCTACGCCCACCAGCAACACGATGAACCATCCGTCGTACTATGGTACCATGCTGGTTCTACCGGACGGAACCGCCCTTTACTCGGACTTCAGCAATCAAGTTTACAACTACAAGCCCTACGGTGCGCCGCTGGCAGCGGGCAAACCGACCATCGTAGGAATCACTCCGAACGCGGATGGATCGTTTCATCTTACCGGAACCCAGCTAAACGGAATCTCCGAAGGTTCTTGCTTCGGCGACAACAACCAAAACCCGACCAACTATCCCATCGTCCGGCTGACGAGTGGCGGTGGTACGGTGTATTACGGCCGAACCTACAACTGGAGCAACACGGGCGTGATGACAGGGGCCAACAATGTGTCCACCGAGTTTACGCTGCCCGCCGGGCTGCCTGCGGGAACCTATTCGTTATCCGCCATCGCCAATGGCATCGCGTCCAACCCGGTGACCTTCACGCCGCCCACAGCGCTGGAGAGCTGGCGTCTCAAGTATTTCGGCACGACCAGCAACACCGGCAACGCCGCGGACGCGGCGGACCCGGACGGGGACGGGTTCGCGAACCTCTTCGAATATGTCGCCGGGCTTGACCCGACGAGCGTGGCGTCGCACTTCAGCATGACTACCGCAGTGGTAGCTGCACCGCCTGGGCCGGCGCTGGCGCCGGGACCCGCAGGGCAGATGGCGATCACGTTTGGCCCCATTGTTGCCGGGCGCACATACGTGGTGACGAGCAAGGTCAGCCTCGCCGCCCCCACTTGGCTCCCGCTCACGAATTTCACGACGACGGACAACGGTACGCTACGCACTGTGACGGACCTCTCCGCGACGGGCGGAACGAAGTTTTTCCGCGTGGAGATCTCGCTGCCGTGAGCGCGTTGGGTGAACCGGGGTCGGTCTTAGAATCTCGCTCTCCACTTTCAACGAAGCGCATCATCCTCAAAACCACCCAATCGCCCGGCGATGTGGTGATGCTGACGGCGGCGGTGCGGGAGGGGGGAGAAAAGGATGGAGGGGGGAAGGCGGAAGGATGAAGAAAGGGATGCTGAGCCGCGGGCTGGTTGCTCCGCTGGCGGACGGCGCGGGGGAGCGGATCGAGTGCCATTACCCGCTGATCCACCGGAGTAATACCAAACTCAGTTGAAGACTGGACGATACGAATCGGTGCGTTGCGCGATTTCCTTCGGTTCTCGGACTTTGGAAGGTGTCGGTTTTCAACTGTGTTTGGTATAATGGTGCGTTACACCACCAATTTCACGGGCAAAGGCTTGGAAAAAATGGCGCGGCTGCCGCGGCTGACCAAGGCGGATTTTTATGGCTCCGGGATCAGCAATCGCGGACTCGGGGAACTGCTCGGCACCACGCAACTCACTGAGCTGAATCTCGAAGCCTGCAAAGGCTTTAGCGACGCCGGCCTCGCCAAACTCACCGCCCTGACCAAGCTGCAAACGCTCAATGTGCGCGACACCAACGTGACCCGCACCGGCCTCGAGGCTTTCAAAAAGGCCGCGCCGAACTGCCAGGTTACCCTGTGGACCGCCAGCGCGCTGCCGCGGCGCGTTCCTTACTGGAACTTGATCTTCACCTCCGGCGCGGTTTCGATCTTCACCCCGTCGATCCCTTTCATTAGCGCCTTGCTCTCCTGAAGCGTCTTCGGGTTTTCCACGGCCAGTTGCTTAAACTTCTCCGGGTTCGCGAGGAGCTTGTTGAAATCCATCTCGATGAGCGTGACCCGCGCGCCGACCTGGTATTCGGCATTCGTTTCGGTGATCGCGCCGGGCACTTCCACGGCCATGGTAATCTTCATGTCCTTGAACATCTGCTGCATCATTTGCATGGCCATGGTCTCCATGCCGGCGGGCTGCTCCTTTTTCTCCTTCTTCGGCGTGAGCTCGGGGACGGGCATTTTCACCGTCAGGCTGGCGGGTGTGCCTTTGGCAAACTGGAAGGTCACGGGCTCGACTTTGCTTTTGCCGGGGCCGCCGGGGGCCCTGACGCCGCCGGGCGCGGGCATGGAGTCGCCGGGGTTTTGGTCGAGTTTGAGCGTGTTGATGTCCTTGAAAGCGTAGGTCGCGAGGTAGCCGCTGCCGGTCTCGGTTTCGATCTTCTTCGCGCCCACGCAGGTCACGCCTTCGCCCATTTTCGCCGCCGCTTCCTTGAGCTTTTTCTCATCCATGAGGCCAAAGTCTTTGGCTGCCGGCTTGCCCTCTTTTTTCTTCTCCACGAGCCCGCCGAAGCCCGCGGCCATCTGCTCCATCTGCGCCACGGTGGCTTTGCTCATGACGATCTTTTCCTCGACGGTGCCGCTGCCGTCGGCTTTGAGCTTCACGGTTTTCTCGATGTCGAGGCAGCCGCTGAGGCCGAGAACGGTGAGGACGGCGGCGAGGAGGAGACGGAATATTTTCATGGGGCGAAAAATTGCGTGGCGCCTTGCGCGGGGCAAGCGCGGTTTTTCTTTTGCGTCCCAGCTCCGTCGGCCGGCGATTTGCGGGCGGATTTGGAAAAATCACTTGGCTCGCCGCGGGGGGTATGGCATACAGCGCGGCTCTTTTCCCCGGAAAGGAGCGCCTCCCAAAACAAACCCCGATCTTTTCCCAAGGGCCACATGGACACCATTATCGCCAGCCAGGAACTCCAGGTGGAGCGCAAGCATTACTATATCGAGTTCCGCGAAAACGAGCGGGGCCGGTTCTTGCGCATCACCGAGGAGGCGCACGGGCGGCGTAATACCGTGATCGTGCCGAGCACCGGGTTGAATGAATTCAACACGGCGATCGACACGGTGGTGGTGGCGGCCAATGCCGCGCCGCCGATGAAGCCCGCGGAGCAGCCGGGGGCGTAGAAATTTTCCAAACCTCAACCCCAACTACTCATGGCTACCAAAACCAAATCAGTGAAACTCCCGCCTTCGCGGGCCAAAACAGCAACCAATGGCGCGGCGAAGGCCGGCAAAGCCACCAAGTACGTTTATACTTGGGGCGCCAACAAAGCCGACGGCGACGGCTCGATGAAACCCCTCCTCGGCGGCAAAGGCGCGAACCTCGCGGAAATGACCCGCATCGGCTTGCCCGTGCCTCCCGGCTTCACCATCACGACCGAGGTCTGCACGTATTTTTACGCGAACAAAAAGACCTATCCCGCGACCATGCAGGCGGAGATGGAGAAGGGCGTGGCCAACATGGAGAAGATCATGGGCTACAAGTTCGGCGACGCGCAGGGCTTCCCGCTCCTCGTCGCCGTACGCTCGGGCGCGCGTGACTCCATGCCGGGCATGATGGACACGATCCTCAACCTGGGCCTCAACGACGAGACCGTGCAGTCGCTCGTTCGCGCGACGAAGAATGAGCGTTTTGCCTGGGATTGCTACCGCCGGTTCATCCAGATGTATGGCGACGTGGTTATGGGCGTGCAAAAGCGCGAGGGCGAAGATCACGATCCGTTTGAGTCCGTGATCGAGCACTACAAGGACGAGAAGCACGGCCAGCATGACATCGATGACTCGAAGCTCGATGCGGCTGACTACAAGGAACTCGTCGCGCGTTTCAAAAAGCTCGTGAAAGAGCGCACCGGCAAAGCTTTCCCGAACAACCCTTGGGACCAGCTCCGCGGAGCCGCGGGTGCCGTCTTTGGTTCGTGGATGAATGACCGCGCGATCGTTTATCGGCGCAAATACAACATCCCGCAGGAGTGGGGCACAGCGGTGAATGTCCAGGCAATGGTCTATGGCAATACCGGCGAGACCTCGGGCAGTGGCGTGGCTTTCACCCGCAACCCGGCCAATGGCGCGAACGAATTCTACGGCGAGTTTCTGATCAACGCGCAAGGCGAGGATGTCGTCGCGGGCGTGCGCACGCCGGAGCCGGTGTCGCAGCTCAAGAAACAAATGCCCAAGTCCTATGCGGAGCTGATGAAGGTCCGTGCGACTTTGGAGAAGCACTTCAAGGACGTGCAGGACGTGGAGTTCACGGTGCAGGAAGGGAAGCTGTTTATGCTCCAGACGCGCAACGGCAAGCGCACCGCCGCCGCCGCGCTCAAGTTCTCCATGGACATGTACAAGGAGAAGCTCATCGACTGGGAAACTGCGGTGCTCCGCAATCCGGCCGATCAGCTCGACCAGCTTCTCGCCCCGATTTTCGACGTGGCCGAGGTGAAGAAAGCCAAAGCCATCGCCAGCGGTCTCCCCGCCGGTCCCGGCGCGGCTTCCGGCAAGATTTATCTCAACGCGGACCGCTGCGCGGCTGCTGCCGAGAAGGGCGAAAAAGTCCTGCTCGTCCGCAATGAAACGTCGCCGGAAGATCTCCGCGGCATGATCGCGGCGGAGGGCATCCTCACCGCGAAAGGCGGCGTCTCATCGCATGCCGCGCTGGTCGCCCGCCAGATGGGCAAGGTCTGCATCTGCGGCGCGAGCGCGCTCCAGATCGACTACAAGGCCAAGACCGTGAAGGTCGCCGGCCAGACGTTTAGCGAGGGCGACTATCTCTCGATCGATGGCACCAGCGGTATCGTCTATGGCGGCCAGCTCGCCACGCAGCCGAGCGAGATCATCACCGGCATGCTCCACGGCGATAAACGCGCGCAGAAGACGGAGAAATTCGCTGCCTTCAACCAGCTCATGAAGTGGTGCGCGCAAGCCACCCGCATGGATGTCCGCACGAACGCCGACAACCCCGAGCAGACCGAGAACGCGCTCGCGTTCGGCGCGGTCGGCATCGGCCTCACCCGCACCGAGCACATGTTCTTCGAGGGCGACCGCATCGACGCCATGCGCGAGATGATCCTCGCCGACAAGACCGAGGACCGCATCGCTGCCCTCAAGAAACTCCTGCCGTATCAGCGCAAGGATTTCACCGGCATCTTCACCGCGCTCAAAGGCTACCCGGCGACCATCCGCTTCCTCGATCCACCGCTCCACGAGTTCCTTCCGCACGACCACGCGTCGCAGCAGGCGCTCGCCAAGAAGATCGGCATCAGCTCCGAGAAGATCGCCCAGCGCGTGAAGGATCTGCACGAGTTCAACCCCATGCTCGGCCATCGCGGCTGCCGCCTCGGCATCGCCTATCCCGAGATTACCGAGATGCAGGCCCGCGCCGTCTTCGAGGCCGCCGCCGACGTGGTGAAAAAGAAGATCAAGGTGAAAGCCGAGATCATGATCCCGCTCGTCGGTTTCAAAAAGGAGTTCGACCTCCAGGCCGAAATCGTCCATCGCGTGGCCAAGGAAGTCATGGCGGAGAAAAAGGTGAAGTTCGACTACCTCGTCGGCACCATGATCGAAGTCCCGCGCGGCGCCCTCACCGCCGACGAGATCGCGCAGAGCGCCGAGTTCTTCAGCTTCGGCACGAACGACCTCACCCAGACCGCACTCGGCATCAGCCGCGACGACATGGGTAACTTCATGATGCCCTACATCGAGAACGAAGTGTTCAAGAAGAACCCCTTCGCCACCCTCGACACCGTGGGCGTCGGCCAGCTTATGCGCATGGCCGTCGAGAAAGGCCGCGCATCGCGACCGAACATCAAGCTCGGCATCTGCGGCGAGCACGGCGGCGATCCCGACAGCGTGAAGTTCTGCCACAAGCTCGGCCTGAACTACGTGAGCTGCTCACCCTTCCGCGTCCCCGTCGCCCGCCTCGCCGCCGCCCAGGCCGCGATCGAGGAAAAGCGCGCCGCCAAGAAGAAGTAAGACTTCACGACGCGACGCTGGCCGAAGTCCCACCGAGCGAACGCTGGAGCGTGACCGGGGAAAAACTTCAGTTGGCCGTCGCGGAGATCGTGGAGCTTGCTGCGCCGGAGCGGGTGATCCTCTTTGGATGGCGTGCCCGGGTGACGCTCGCCCGGACAGCGACGCCGACCTGCTCGTAATCAAGCCTGAAGTCGCCGACGCGGCTGCCGAGATGGTCCGCCTGCGCCGCGCACTCAGCCCGCTGCGGATGCGTGTCGATGTCCTCGTCGTGAGCGCCGACAGAGTCCGATATTGGGCCGACACACCCAACAATGTTTACTACGAAGCCGCTCGCGAAGGCCGGGTTCTCTACGATGAAACTGCATGAGCAAGCGCTCCTTTTCCTGCGCAAAGCCGCGGAGGACGAGGCGATCATCGACGAAGTGCTGACCTCCGAACGTGTCAGCGATACCACGTCGGTTTCCATTTTCAGAAGGCCGCCGAAAGGCTCTTAAAAGCGTTCCTTTGCGAGCTGGGAGTGAGTTTCCCGCGCACACGGGTCGAGCATGCCTTTCGCAAAGGCGACAGGACCGCACTTTGGGACCGAGGTAAAATGCGGAAGTCGCTTTTCCGGCCCGTCCATCCAAGCGGCGACAATCGAATAACACTGCGATGAAAACCTACTTCGCTCTTCCCGGCTCAATCCTGCTCACTCTCCTCATGGCTGCGAGCGTGCCACTGCCTGGCCGCGCCCAATCGGCGGCCGATCCTGCGCTGGCCCGGCAGCAGGCGCAGCTCGAAAAGCAGAAGCTCGAACTCGAAAAGAGAAGCCTCGAACTTCAGAGGAAGGAGCTGGAGCTGGAGAAGGCGCGCCAGGAATTGAAGGCCCAGGAAAGTGCGCAATCGCTGCGGCTGAATCTCGCCGGGGATGTGCTCTTCGATTACGACAAAGCCCTACTCAAACCCGCCGCCGAGGAGGCGCTGAAAAAAGTCGCGACCGTCCTGTCGCTCTTTCCCGAGAGCAAAGTGCGCGTCGAAGGGTTTACGGATGCGAAAGGCGGAAAAGCCGTCAACCTGACGCTCTCCCGGGAGCGGGCGACGGCGGTGAAAGATTGGCTCGTAAAAAACGGAGGCATCGCCGCCGCCACCATTTCCGCCGAAGGCTTTGGCGAGGAGAACCCCGTGGCACCGAACACAACCTCGAATGGCCAGGACGATCCGGTCGGGCGCGCCAAGAACCGCCGCGTCTCAATCGTGGTGGACAAGCCTCCCGGCCTGTAGAAAAGGCTCGCGCGGGTGAATGCTCGGTGTTTAAGCGCAATCAAGCATCACCTTCACGGCGTGCAGCCCACCACCGCGGGCCTGAGCACTTCCTCGCACCCTTGGCGGAAGCTCGAAGCCGCCAGCGAAAGTGCGACGACGGCTGGGGCTTTCACCAAGGCAAGCGAGCCTACTTCACCTGCGCCCGTTGCGACGGTGTGAGGAAATCGAGGGCTTTGGCCGGGTCGGTGCGGATCCAGGCGTTTACTTTGGTGGCTTGGGCACCGGTCAGGCGGAGTTTCTCCGCGGCGGTGCCGCCGATTTGCTTCTTTTGATCGAGGGCGGGGGCGGGGCGATAGCCGGTGATGACGCCGACCTTCAGCCGCGTGGCCTTGGCGTCGGCGAGGTCGGTGGCGGGGACGGAAACGGCGTTGGCACAGCGCACGCGCTCGGCGGTGGCGATGAGGTTCGGCAGCGAAAGGGCGGCGGGATCGTAGCGGACGAGGGTGACTTCGCGGCCGCCCATGAAGCCGGCTTCGGTGGTGATGACGCCGTCGATTTTTCCCAGCTCCATCTCGCCGGTCCAAAAGCAATACATCGCGAAGACCGCCTCCCGGAGTTGCGGCGAGTGTTCGGCGGCAAGCAGGCGCAGATACTGGGGCGCGGGGCGTTTCTCCTTTTCCAGCGTGGCGATCATGCGTTCCGCGAGCGGGCCGGTTTCCCACACGCGATCTCGGCGTGGGATGATGTCCTCGGCGTCGGCATTGAGAAAACGCACGACCTGATAGTTCATCGCTGGCTCGCCGAAGCGCCGCAGGACTTCGGCGTCCTTGCCGGGCTGGCTGTTGGCGATGAGCAGCGGCGTGAATTCGCGCTCGATGGCCTCGACGAGCAGCGGGTCAGAGAGCACCTCACGTCCGAATTGTTTGCAGCCCGCGCAGCCGGGGATTTCCTGGAAGAGGGCGAACACGGGTTGGCCCGATTGCCGGCTGGTCGCGAGCGCGGCATCGAGGTCGCCGCCCCAGGCGACTTTGCCGGTTTCCTCCGGCTGCGCGGAGGAGCAGGAGGCGGTCAGCAGAGCGATGCCGAGGGAGAAAAGGAGGCGCTTCATGGTGGGTTGGAGGTTGCGGACGCGCGGTCTATTCCCTCAGACGAACCTGCGCGTAGTTTGATTGCGCACCGTCTTCCGCGAGTTCCATCATTTCGCGCCCAGCGCGGCGATTGTTCCCTTCTCCCACGCGAGGCCCCAGTCGCGGATCGCGCGGACGATGGGCTTGAGCGCCTGGCCCTTGGCGGTGAGTTCGTAGGCGAAATGCCGCGCGCCGTCGCCCGCGGGAATCTGCCTGACGACGCCACCGCTGAGCAGCCGCGCGAGGCGATCCGCGAGGATGTTTGTGGGGATGCTCTCGGGCGAGGCAGTGAAATCCTTAAACCGGGATTTGCCGACGATGAGATCGCGGATGAGGAGCAGGGTCCAGCGATCCCCGAAAAGATCGAGCCCGCAGGCCACGGGACAGGGGGAACGCCGGCCGGCGGACGCGGGGGTTTTCTTCGATGCTTTCATGGGAGGAATTTCACGGCAGAGGATACTTGCAATCAACAAGTATATCACTTTCAATATGCAAGTATGAAAACGACGACGATCGCATCCCCGCCGCTCGCGCCGCCCGGAGCCGGGCTGCCGTGGCCCGAATTGCAGGCCGCCAGGCTGATCTTTGGGTGGCTCTCGTGGCGCGCGTCACGCGCCTCCGCGGCGGCGCTTCTCGCGGCCGAGCAGCGGGCGATTCTCGCCCTCGCGGAAAGCTGCGACCCGGCGAGCGCGGTCCGCCCGGTCTTGATCGCCCGGCTGCGCGGCATGGAGGACAGCAGCCGGTTTTGGTCGGTCTGCATGACTCTCGACCACCTCCGCATCGTCAATCTCGTCGTGGCGGAGACCATCGAGACGCTGGCGCGCGGGGTGGTCCCACCGCGCGTCGCGAGCACCGCCGCGGTGAAACCGAGTGCGCAGGCTGGCGCGGAGATGCTGGGCAAATTTGCGCGCTCGTGCGAACTCATCGCCGGCACGGTGGCTGCCCTTCCCGATCTGCGCACCCCGATCCGCTACGCGCATCCGTGGTTTGGCCCGCTCGATGCCGCGCACTGGCATTTCATGGCGGGATTTCACCTGCGCCTGCACCGCGCGCAGATCGGGGCGATCCTCCGCGGTCTGGCGAAAGGCGAACTGTGATGCCCGCCAGCACCGTGGCGACGAGCGCGTCGCCCGCGATCACTCCGCCGCGATTCCCCGCGCGGCGTGGCGGACTTTCGGGATCACCTCCATCGCGGTCTTCATGGTTTCGCTGGATGCGACCGTGGTTGTCGCCGCCTTCCCCGCACTCCGCACGGCCTTTGCCCAAGTGCCGGACTGGCTGCTTTCGTGGGTGTTGAACGCCTACACCATCGTCGATGCCGCGCTGCTCGTACCGGCAGGTCGCTGGGCGGATGCGCGCGGGCGCAAGCGCGCTTTCCTCGCTGGCATGATCGTCTTCGCCTCTGCCTCGGCCCTGTGCGGGCTGGCGTGGCGGGCGGACGTGCTGATCGGCGCGCGGGTGATCCAGGCGGTCGGTGCGGCGATCCTCAGGCCGGCGACTTTGTCGCTCACGCTCGAAGCCTTCCCGCGCGAAAAACGCGCGCTCGCGGAGTGCGTTCGGCGCGCTGGCCGCGGCGTTCGGTCCCGCCGCCGGCTCGTGGCTCATCGACCTCGCGTCGTGGCCGATGATCTTTCCCATCAATGTGCCCGTGGGTGTTTTCGCGTGGTGGCTCGGTCGCGCGCGGCTCGCGGACCCGCCGCAAATTCGCACCGGCGGGCAACCGGATTTTTTCGGCAGCCTTCTGCTCATCGCCTCACGCTCGCCGCGTTCCGGCACATCTATCTCCTACTCATTCTTGGCGGCCTGGCCACTTCGCTTCTCGCTCTCGGGCTTGTGTCGCAAAAGCGGCCCGGCGTAGAACGTGGCGGAGCGTGATCGGGACGGCGCGACGAGCTACTTCGCCGCGGGCTTCTTGAGCTGCTCCGCGAGTTCATACGCGCTGTGCTCGACCCAGTTGTGCACGAGTTTGCCGGCGCGCACTTCCCAGATCGCGATGCCGGTGAACTCAATCGGACGCCCGTCCGCGGCGGTGCCAAACAGGCCGCGGTTCTTTCCGGTCGCCAGCCAGCGCGAGACGACGCGCTTCCCATCCGCGCTCGGGAAGATTTCGCGATTCGCCAGCCGACCGTCGGCAATCTTGGTCTGAAAGTTTTTGACCCATTCTTTGAAGGCGGCGCGCCCCTGCACATCCACGCCGGCGGTGGTGATGACGAAATCCTCGGTCATCAGCCGGTCCAGAGCGCGAGGTCGTCAGGCGGATTCCACACGCCTTCCCAAAACTGCAGGAGTAGATGCTCCGGCGTGGGCTGGCCGGTCTTCAAGGCGAGCAGCGCATCGACGAGGCGCGAGGGCTCCGCGCGGTTGCGGTAGTCGGCATCGAGAAAGGCGTAGGTGACCGTGCCGTCCGGCGCGATGACATAGGCCGCGCCGAGCGGGAGTTCGTCGGAGGCGTCGCCGTTGCGCTCGTGGAGCTTCGCGTTTTTCTGCATCGCGGCAGCCACGTCGGGCGTCATTTTGAAGACCACGCCGTATTCGCGGGCGACGCGATTGCCGACATCCGAGAGCACGGTGAAGGGCAGCTTGTTTTTCTTCGTGGTCTCCTCGGCGTGCTCCGGCAGTTCCGGCGTGAGCGCCACGAGTTGGCCGCCCGCCGCGGTGATTTCCGGCAGCTTTTCGGCAAGCGCGGCGAGCGCGAGATTGCAATACGGGCACCAGCCGCCGCGATACCAAGTCAGCACGACCGGCCCATTTTTCAGCAGATCGCTCAGCCGCACCGGCTGGTCCTCAACGTTTCGTGGCGGGATCACTCGCTGACGACGCACTTCGGCACGGCTTTTTTGAAAGCCTCGCCGCCGGCGGGGGTCACTTGGGTTCCCTGGAGATTGAGCGATTGCAGCCGCCGCGCGGCGAGCAGCTCT
>JBBQCM010000040.1:0-52899 GCA_038318725.1 Chthoniobacterales bacterium | reverse complement strand
CTGCTCACCGCCAAACCCGCCAAACAATAGCCGGTTTAAGAGCCGCGTGGGTCGCGAAGGAGCGCTCTGCTCCGGTTAAACCCGCGGAGCCAAGCGATCCTGCGCGCCGACGCGGCGCTCCTGCGCCCGGACTCCACCTTTCACCACCTCTAACAACTTGCCGCTCCGGCGTGTTGAGTGACTGTCCCGAAGACCCAATGTCCACCCCGCTTTTCCATCGCACTCGCGCCCTCCGTGCGCCGGCCTGCGCTGCACTCCTGACGCTGGCCGGTCTGGCCTGCGGCCACGGCGGTGAGCCCGGAGCAAAGGTGGATTTCAACCGTGACATCCGGCCGATCCTTTCGGAAAACTGCTACCACTGCCACGGCCCGGATGCCGGCGCGCGCAAGGCCAAACTGCGACTCGACCGCAAGGAAGGCGCGCTCGGAAAAAACGAGGACGGCGTGGCCATCGTCATGCCGGGCAAGCCGGCGGAGAGCGATCTGATCACGCGCATTTTCAGCGCCGACCGCGACGAGGTCATGCCCACGCCGAAGTCCAACCGCAAGCTGGCCGACACGCAGAAGCAACTGCTTAAGCGCTGGGTCGAGGAAGGCGCGCCGTGGGCCGAGCACTGGGCGTTTGTCGCCCCGAAGCGGGCGGAAGTGCCGGGCGCGAACGAAGCTGGCGTCAACCCCATCGACGCCTTCGTCCGTGCGCGGCTGCAAAAGGAAAAGCTCACGCCCGCGCCGGAAGCCTCGAAAGAAAAACTCATCCGCCGAGTGACGCTCGACCTCACCGGTCTGCCGCCAAGCCCGCAGGAGATTGACGCGTTTCTCGCCGACCAATCGCCGATGGCCTACGAAAAGCTCGTGGACCGCCTGCTGGCCTCGCCGCGCTACGGCGAACGCATGGTTTGGGAATGGCTCGATGCCGCGCGCTATGCCGACACCAATGGCTATCAAGGCGACCCGACGCGCGCGATGTGGCACTGGCGCGACTGGGCGGTCCAGGCGCTGAATGCGAACATGCCGTTCGATCAATTCACGATCGAGCAGCTCGCCGGCGATCTTTTGCCCAAGCCGACGCAGGATCAACTCGTCGCCACCGGCTTTCACCGCAACCACATGATCAACGGCGAAGGCGGGCGCATCGCGGAGGAGTCACGCGTCGATTACGTGCAGGACCGTGTGGAGACCACGGCGACGGTCTGGCTCGGGCTGACTTTCACCTGCTGCCGCTGCCACGACCACAAATACGACCAGCTCAAGCAGAGCGAATACTACCAATTCAGCGCCTACTTCAATTCGATCGAGGAAACCGGCGGCGGGGGAAATGACGGTCAGGGGTTCGCGAACCCGACCCTCAGCCTCGCGACGCCGGAGCAGCAGAAAAAAGTAGAAGCGCGCAAGGCCGTCGAAGCGCAGGCGAAAAGCGACCACGATGCGCTGGAAAAGCAGCTCCGCGCCGAGCAACCCGCGTGGGAAACCGCCCTCGCCCGCAACGCCGCCACGCTTGGCCAGATCGAGTGGGAGCCGCTCAAGGTCGAGGACGCCGTGAGCGAAAACGGGGCGACGCTCACAAAGCTGCCCGACGGCTCCATCCTCGCCAGCGGCAAGAACCCGGACACGGATGATTTCATCGTCACCGCGATCACGCAGAAGGGCAACGTGACGGCGATCCGGTTCGAAGCGCTAACCGACGATTCGCTCGCCAGCAAAGGTCCCGGTCGCGCGCCAAACGGAAGCTGGGTGCTGAGCGACATCAAACTGCTCGGCGACGGCAAGCCGGTGGGACTCTCACCCGTCCGGGCGGATTTCGAGCAACCGGGCTGGCCGCTCAAGGACGCGCTCGATGGCAAGAAAGACACCGGCTGGGGGGCGTGGCCGCACGTCGGCCAGGCGCACGAAGCCATCCTCGAGCTGCAGGATGCCTTCGGCTACCGGCCCGACAAAATGCTCTCCTTCCGGCTGCAGTTTCAGTCGCCACATAAGCAGCACGTCATTGGACGCTTCCGCCTTTCGATCACTAACTCACCCTCTGCGCTCCTCCGCCCGATTCCCGAAAATGCTCGGGTCGCCCTCGCCATCGCCCCCGATGCGCGCAGCGACGAACAACGCAAGGCGCTCACCGACTACTATCTCGCCAGCGAGCCGCGCCTCATCGCGGCGAAAAAGCGCGCCGACGAAGCCAAGGCAACACGCGAAGCCGAGGAGAAAGCCGCGCCGCGCACCATGGTTATGCGCGAGCGCGACAAGCCGCGCGAGACCTTCATCCTCGTCAAAGGCGCGTACGACAAATTCGGCGACAAGGTCAGCCACGGCACGCCCGCCGTCCTGCCCGCGCAGCCCGCCGACGCCCCGCAAAACCGCCTTGCGCTCGCCCGCTGGCTGGTTTCGTCCGAGCATCCGCTGACCGCGCGGGTGACCGTGAACCGTTACTGGCAGATGTTCTTCGGGCGCGGGCTGGTGAAGACCGTCGATGATTTCGGCGTCCAGGGCGACAAGCCCACGCATCCCGAACTGCTCGACTGGCTGGCGCGTGAGTTCATCGAGAGCGGCTGGGATGTGAAGCACCTGCACCAGCTCATCGTGACCAGCGCGACCTACCGGCAGCAGTCGAAAGTCCCGCCTGGGATGAGCGAACGCGACCCGGAAAATCAGTTGCTCGCCCGTGGCCCGCGCTACCGGCTGCCGAGCTGGATGCTTCGCGACCAGGCGCTGGCGGCGGCGGGTTTGCTCGTGGAAAAAGCGGGTGGCCCGCCGGTGAAAGTCTATCAGCCCGACGGCGTGTGGGAGGACGCGACCTTCGGCCAGATCAAATTTTCGCAGGATCACGGCGAAGCGCTCTACCGCCGCAGCCTCTATATTTTTTGGCGGCGCATCGTCGGCCCCACGCTCTTTTTCGATGTCTCCAGCCGGCAGAATTGCGCGGTGAAAACCGGACGCACGAACACCCCACTCCACGCCCTCGTCACGCTCAATGATGTGACCTACGTGGAGGCCGCCCGCGCCCTCGGCGAGCGGATGCTCAAACAAGGCGGCGCCGATGATCTCGCGCGGCTGGCCTTCGGCTTTCGCCTTTGCACCGCGCGACCGCCAACAGCGTCGGAAACACAAGTGCTCACCGCGGCGCTGACCCGCTTCCGCCAGCAATACGTCAACGATGCGGAAGCCGCGAAAAAGCTCATCGCCACCGGCGAATCCAAACCCGACCGGGCCCTGCCCGCGCCCGAACTCGCCGCCCAAACCAGCCTCGCTCTCCTGTTGCTCAACCTCGACGAAACGCTCACCAAGGAATGACGCCATGACTCCCCAACAAGCCCGCGCCGCCCATCTCACGCGTCGTCAGTTTTTTTCCAAGAGCGCGACCGGCATCGGCGGCTTGGCGCTGGCCTCGCTGCTCCCCCGAGATCTCAGCGCCGCGCTAACTGAGGGCGGAAAGCCACGCGGGGGCGGGCTCGACGGTCTGCCGCACTTTGCGCCGAAGGCCAAGCGCGTCATCTATCTGCTGCAAAACGGAGCGCCGCCGCATATCGACACCTTCGACTGGAAGCCGGAGATGGAAAAGATGCGCGGCCAGGAAATTCCCGCCTCGGTGCTGGGCGGCAAGCGCTTTTCGACAATGACTCAGGGCCAAAAGCAGAAGCTCGTGCTGCCGCCGCTCACGGGCTTCAAGCAGTACGGCAAGAGCGGCGCTTGGGTCGGCGACTATCTGCCGCACATGGCCGGGATCGTGGACGATCTCTGCTTCATCAAATCAATGCACACCGAGGCGGTGAATCACTCGCCGGCGATCAGCTTTTTCCTCACCGGCGGCGAGCAACCGGGACGGCCGAGCATGGGCGCGTGGGCAACTTACGGACTGGGCACGGAATCGCGGGAACTGCCGGGTTTTGTGGTGATGACCTCGCGCGACAAGGAAGCCTCGTGCGGGCAGATTTTCTACGATTACTACTGGGGCTCGGGCTTCCTGCCGTCGAAATATCAGGGCGTGCGCTTTCGCGGCAGTGGCGATCCGGTCTTGTACCTGTCAAACCCGGACGGCATGTCGCGCGAGGTGCGACGCGGTCTGCTCGACGATCTGGCGAAGCTCAACGAGGAACATTCGGCGGAGTTTGCCGACCCGGAAATCGCCACGCGCATCGCGCAGTACGAGATGGCCTACAAGATGCAGGCCTCGGTCCCGGAGCTGACGGATTTTTCGCAGGAAAGCCGCGAGACACTGGAGATGTATGGCCCGGACGTGCAGCGCCAGGGCTCCTTTGCCTACAACTGTCTCATGGCCCGCCGGCTCGTCGAGCGCGGCGTGCGCTTTGTCCAGTGCTTCCACGCCGGATGGGATCATCACAACAATCTCTCCACGCAATTCCAAATCCAGTGCCGCGACACCGACCAGCCAAGCGCGGCTCTCGTCAAAGATCTCAAGCGGCGCGGGCTGCTCGACGACACGCTGGTCATCTGGGGCGGCGAATTTGGCCGCACGCCCTTCCTCCAAGGCGACATCAAGGACACGAAACGCTGGGGCCGCGATCATCATCCCTACGCCTTCACTATCTGGATGGCTGGAGGCGGCGTAAAGCCGGGCATCAGCCACGGCGTAACCGATGAGTTCGGCTTCAACGTGGCGCAGGATCCGGTGCATGTGCATGACTTCCAGGCGACCGTCATGCACCTGCTCGGCATCGACCACGAGAAGCTCACCTTCCGTTTCCAAGGCCGCCAGTTCCGCCTCACCGACGTACATGGAAAAGTGGTGAAGCCAGTCCTGGCCTAATGCGCCCGGTGCCGGATCGGGCAGCGCCGGCGAGACCTGCTGCCAGACGCTCATGCTGTCCTGAAGATAAAGCCCGCGCCCGTCGAAGATGGAGGCGTTGAAACCGGGGCCGGAGTTGGTGTCATTGGACGGGCCGCTGACTCCGTAGTTGAGGCCGGCCAGTTTTCACACGCCACCGTCGTCAATGAAATCCGCGCCACCGCTGTCGCCGACAGAAAGCGTGGCTTCTTCCGGCCCGCCGGCTGCGTCGAAAGACCGTCAAGCAGTTGAAAGCAGTTCCTTCGGAGCGGGTGTAATCGCCGTGCGGATACGCTCTGGAATTGGCACGGGAACGAGCTTCCCGGTCGCCTTGTCCACCATTGCGCAGACTGCGGCAATCGCGCCTCGTGCGACTTCGGTACCGTCGCCGGCCTTGTGAAAAATGAACTGGTAGCGGATCGACCGAGCCCGCACCTCGGCGACGAGCAGATGAATCTCCACCTCCTCCTCGAACCGCAGCGGCGCGCGGAAATCGCACGACGCGCTGACCCGCGGCCAGCCGGTCGTGCCACCCTCATCCTGGCCGTGAACGGTGAAGCCGAGGGAGCGAAAGAAAGCGTGCTCCGTCGCCTCCATCATGCGGAAAAAATTCGCGAAATGGACGATCCCTGCCATGTCCGTCTCCGCAAATTCCACGCGGCGGGTGAGCTTGAATTCGTAAGGCATCGGCGCGGAGATTATCGGGCGTCGGGCGAAACGGAATTGCCGATTTCCGTTTTCAAAAACTCCCCCGTCAGCGCAACGAAACGCTCCGCCATCCGCGGCATCGAAAATTCCCGCTCCACCGCCGCCCGTCCGCGGATGCCCATTTCGCGCGCTTTCGCGGGCTCCGCGAGCAAAGTCTCCCAACCATCCGCCAGCGCCTCAGTGCTGCCCGGTTCGCACAAAATCCCGCCACCCGTCGCATCCACCAGTTCGGGAAAAGCCGCGCACCGCGGCTGCACCACCGGCACACCCGCGGCCCACGCTTCGATCAGATAAAGTCCGAACGCCTCGCCATAACTCGCCGGCACCGAGAGCAGCGTGAGACTTTGCAAAAACGCCGCCTTTTCCTCGCGGCTCACGTTTGGCAGAAACTCCGCATCACCGCCACAGCCTGCCGCGTCGAGCTGGCGTTTGAGCGTCGCCACATAGCGTTCGTCTTCCGCCGTCATCGCGCCTGCGCAACGCAGCTTCGCCCCGGGAAAACGCCCCCGCTCTTTCAGCAGGATGAATGCTTCAACCACCAGCCCCAGCCCCTTCCCCGGAATGAACCGCGCGAGGTAGCCGACGGTTGGTTGAGCGTTCGACGTTGAACGCTGGACGCTGGACGTTTCCTCAATCGCCACCCCATTCGGAATCACCCGCAGCTTCTCCGTCGGCAGCCGCATCCGCCCGCCCATTAACTCCGCGTAGTACCGGCTCGGCGCGATGCACGCATCGCAGTCCCGCGTCCCCTCGCCCATTGCCTCCCACGAGCGCGTCCGCCACGGCTCCGGCAGCCCGTCGAGAAAACTGTCCTCGCCCTGCAGCGACGCCAGCACCGGCACACCGAGCGCGTCTTTGATCCCCCGCGCCAGTCCCACGAGCAACGCCGTGGAAAGCCACACCGCATCGGGCCGATGCTCGCGCAGCCATTCGATGAGTTTTCCGAGTTCCTTCGCCTGATGCCCGTGCTCGCCGTGCAGCATGGAGAGCGTGAGTTCGCCCACGTCCGCCGTCGCCGTCATGCCGCTCTGGTTCCCCGCGAGCTTCAACAGCCCGCGCGCATTCAGCAACCGGTCGAGCCAGCGCGGCGTGTGGCGGAAGAGCGCGAGCTTTTGCTGCAAATAGACATTCACTCCGCCGAAAAAAATCTCCGACTCCGGGCTCGCCGAGTCTTCGTCGAGCGTGAGCGGCAGATACATCGGCAGCATTACCGCGTCGTGCCCCTGGCGGATGAGCTCCTTCGCCAGCGCATTGTCGCGCATGCACACGCCGCAGTAGTAGCTGCCCGTGCCGGGCGTGAGCAGGACGATCTTCATTCCCCGCGCAGATCGTAGCAGATGATCCGCGGCTTCGTCCCGCCGCTGCCCGGCTGGTTCTGGCAGATGAAAAGACGCCCGTCGCTGATCACCGGAGGCGTCCAAGTTTCCGGCGCGTGGAAAAGTTTGGCCTGCACTTTCACTACCGCCCCGCGCGGCGAGAGGTCGAGCCACGCGAGGTCGCCGTTTTCGCCCAGGCAAAGAAACGCGCCGTCCGCACGAAGCAGTGAGCCCCGCTGAAATTTTCCGCCGAGTTCATCGCGCCACCGTTCCTTGCCAGCCTCGATGTCGTAGCAGGCCAGTTCAGCGTTCTGCTGATGCTGGCCGGCGAAGCCGTAAAGCGCACCATCATGCGCCACTGCGGTGACGATGTAGGTGTCGAGCTTCGGCGCGAGCCACACCGGCTTTGCCGAAAAGTCCGGCGCGATCTCCACACACATCCCGCCCTCGGTGTAAGCTTCGGCCACAAAGACGCGCGACCCGACGACGACCGGTGCTGAGATGCTCGCGCTGGCAAACATCTTCGCCCGATGCGGCGTGGCGCTGAGCACCGCGCCGGTCTTCGCATCGATGACGAGCAAGCCGCCCGTCGGCGGATCGGCCATGCCGCCCTGGTAGGCAAGCACGCACTCGCGCCCATGCAGCGTGGCGGCGATCGGCGACGAATAGCTCGACCCCCAAGCATGCTTCGCGGCCCACAGTTCCGTGCCTGTCGCGGCGTCGAAGGCGACGACGGATTTCTGATCGCGCGTGCCGAGCGAGACAACCACACGGTTGCCGAGCACCAGCGGCGTGCCGCCCTGGCCGAAGAACGTCGGCGACAGCTCGTAGTCCGCGGCAAGGTCGCGCTTCCACAGAACCTTCCCGGTGACGAGATCGAGGCAGTGCATAATGCTGGAAATGCCGAGCGTGAAAACTCGGCCGCCAGCGATCGTCGGGTTTGAGCACGGCCCGGAACCGCCGCCGTACTTCGACGTGAACGGCGCGGGATAACTCAACCGCCAGAGCTGTTTGCCATTCGCAGCATCGAGCGCTTCGACAACTTCGTTTTCGCCGTCGGCAGAAAAAACCACGACCTTTCCCCCGCTCACCGCCGGCGTGGAATGTCCCGCACCTTTCGGCGACTCCCACAGCTTGCGCGGCCCTTCCTTCACCCACTCGTGCCGCAGCCCGGTTTCAGCGGAAGTGTTGTCGTATTTCGGCCCGAGAAAGTGCGGCCAGTCCGCCGCGAACGCGCCCGCCCCGCAAAGGCTGAGCCCGAGCGCCAGACCGCGCGCACTCATGCCGCGACCCCGGCCGCCGCGCGACCGTGCGCGAGTTCGGCGGGCAGTTCGGCGAACTCGCTCATCGCCGCGTACATCTCGGTGAAGTCGCGCTCAAAAAGATCGCCGATGAGCGAATCCGTGAGTTGCCCGCGATACTGCGGATAAGCTTTCAACATTCGGCCAAACGAAAAGTTCGGATCGTAAAACGCATAGACCAGCTTCCGCATATTCTCGATGCCCGTGCAAAGATGACGACCGTAGTCCGCAAAACGCGCGCCGCTCGTGTCGCCGTCCGTCAGCGCGGCATCGACAGCATCGGCGGCCATCTCCCCGCTTTTCAGTGCGAGAAAAACGCCGCTGGAAAACACCGGATCGAGAAAGGCGAAGGCATCGCCCGCGAGCAGCAGTCCGTCGGCGGCGCAGTATTTCGAGCGGTAGGAAAACTCACTCGTCACCCAGTATTCGCCGAACTGCTGGCCGATGCTGAGGTGGTCCTTGATCCAGGCATTGCGCCCGATTTCGCGGCACATGATCTCAGCCGGGTCTTTCGATTCGGAAAAAAGATAATCCTTCTCCGCCACGATCCCGACGCTGACCACATCGTCTTTCAGCGGGATGTACCAAAACCACCCGCGGCCCTCGACGTAAGCCACAGTCGTATTGCCCTCGTCGATTCCGGGGTCGCGTTTCGCACCACGGAAGTAGGTCCAGACCGCCATTTTGTTGAGCTGCGCATCCTTCACCCGCCAGCCTTCGCGCGCCGTGGCCACCTGCTCGCGGCCCGAGCAGTCGATGGTCATCGGCGCGAAAAACTGTAGCGATTCGCCATCCGGCCCGACGGCCTCAACACCGATGACGCGTCCGCTGTCGTCTTTGAGCATGCGCTTTACCGCCGTCTGCTCGCGCACCTCCGCGCCCTTCGTCCGCGCGTTGATCAGGAGCATGAGGTCAAAATCCGAACGCTCCACCTGCCACGTTATCGCGCTAGGGTGGTCGTAGTGCTGGAAGAAATAGAACGGCTGCGACTGCCGCCCATCGGCCGTCACGAACTGCACACTGTGCTTCTTCGTGTAACCGATGCGCTCCATCTCCCCGAGCACGCCGAGTCGGTCGAGCGTGAACCAACAAAACGGCATCATCGACTCGCCGATGTGGTAACGCGGAAATTTCTCCTTTTCGAGCACCAGCACCCGGCGGCCCTTCTCCGCGAGCAAAGCCGCCGCGGTGGAGCCCGCCGGGCCGGCTCCGATGATGAGGGTGTCGTAGTTGAGCGAGGCAGGCATGCGCGCGAATTATACGCACACATACGAAATTGCAAAGCCCGTGGACGCAACCTGCGCCGGGAAAGGCCGCCGTAGCCTGGCCTCTACGGCTTGGTTATCTCCACGCGGTAAAAATTCGGCGCGGAGGGGTTCGTGAGCGGCACATAGCTGCCGCGGAATCGAGAGGATGCCCAAGGATTTTTTAAGGATTTGATGCGCGCCTCCGCGCACACCTGCGGGCTGCCTGCGGCAGTCTATCTCGCTCCGCTCGGTTCACGCTGCTCGGTCACCCGAGTCAGTGCGTTCTTGAGTCGCCGGACTTCCGTCTCCAACTCCACCACCGGGCGTGGCGCGGCGCGCAAAGCGGCCGGTGCCCGTGCACTTTTTCCACAGCCTCCTAGCCGGGTAGTGGCGCAAATTGAGAAGCAATTGTAGGGCAACCGCTCCGGTTGCCACGGGCAGGCGAGGGGCCCGCTCGACAATTCCCCCCAAAACTGAGCCACCACCGCAAATTAGCGCCGTAGATAGCGGCAAGCGCCATTTACAGGGGCCGGATGGCGGGCGAATCTGGGCGCGTGTTTTCCCTGCCTCCCGTTGCTGCGCTCTGCGCTTGGCTGGTCCTGTCCGCTCTCGCTGAGGGCGCGGAGAAGGTGCGGTTCAATCGCGAGGTGCGGCCGATCCTTTCGGGCACCTGCTACTACTGCCACGGGCCGGACGAGAAGAAGCGCGAGGGCCACCGCCGTCTCGACACCCGGGAAGGCGCGCTCGCGGACAATGACGGCGTCCGCGCCATCGTCCCCGGCCAGCCGGACAAGAGCGATCTGATCACGCGCATCACTTCGCACGACAAGGACGAGCTGATGCCGACGCCGAAGAGCAAGAAGCCGCCGCTCACCACGGAGCAGATCGCCACGCTGCGGCGGTGGATCGAGCAGGGCGCGGAGTATGAAGGCCACTGGGCTTTTCTCCCGCCGGCGGACGCGCCGCTGCCCGCGGTGAAAAACCAGGCGTGGGTGAAAAACGGGATCGATCAATTCGTCCTCGCGAAGCTCGAAGGCGAAAGCATCGCGCCGTCGCCGGAGGCGGATCGCGCCACGCTGCTGCGCCGCGTTGCGCTCGATCTCACTGGGCTGCTGCCGACGCCGGAGGAGGTCCGCGCCTTTGCCGAGGACCGCGCGCCGGACGCCTACGAACGCGTGGTCGGGCGGCTGCTGGCCTCGCCGCATTACGGCGAACGCTGGGGGCGGCACTGGCTCGATCAGGCGCGCTACGGCGACTCGAACGGCTACGCGATCGACGGCCCGCGGGCGATGTGGCCGTATCGCGATTGGGTGATCAAAGCGCTGAATGACGACGTGCCGTTCGACCGCTTCACCATCGAGCAACTGGCCGGCGATCTTCTGCCCGAGCCGACGAAGAGCCAGATCATCGCGACGGGCTTTCACCGCAACACGCTGATCAACGAGGAGGGCGGCTCGAAGCCGGAGCAGTTCCGCGTGGAGGCGGTGATCGACCGCGTGAACACCACCAGCGCGGTCTGGCTGGGGCTGACGGTCGGATGCGCGCAGTGCCACACGCACAAGTTTGACCCGATCACGCAGCGCGAGTTTTACCAGATGTTCGCTTTCTTCAATTCCGGTGAGGACGTGAACAACAAGGGCGCGACGATCGAAGTCGCGCGCGGCGAGATTTTCGGGCAGTCGGTCGCACCCACTTCGGCGGAAGTGGAAACGGTGAAGTCGCCGAAGCATCGCATCACCCAGGAAGCGTGGGAGCGCGGCGACCTGGAACGCATCGAAGCGTTGCCAGCCGAACAGCAGCCGACGGACGCTTTCACCCTGGCTTTGAAACTCGCCGCCGCGGTGCGCGGCGATGAGCAGCGCAAGGTGGTGAAGGCGGCCTTTGAAAAGGCGGTGCCAAAGGAAAAGGCGGAGAAGCCACATCCCGTGGATGGGCAGGTCGTCGATCTCATGGTCATGCAGGATCTCGCCATGCCGCGCGCGACTTTCCTCCTCCAGCGCGGCGACTACACGCGGCCCGACGAGCAAGCTGGCGTGCTGCTGCCCGGGGTGATCGCCGCCGTGAGCGCTTCGTTTCAAAAGCCGCCTGGCGAATTCCGCAACCGCCTCGATCTCGCGCGCTGGCTGGTCAGCCCGGATAATCCGCTGACCGCGCGCGTGACCGTGAACCGGATGTGGATGCGCTATTTCGGCCGCGGGATCGTGGAGACGGAGGAGGATTTTGGCTCGCAAGGCTCCGCGCCCACGCACCCGGAACTGCTCGACTTGCTGGCGCGGGAATTCGTCCGGCAGGGCTGGTCGATGAAGGCGCTGCACCGGCTCATCGTCACCAGCGCCACGTATCGGCAGGCTTCCAAGCTGCGGCCCGACCTCGCCGAGCGCGATCCGCGCAATCTGCTCCTCGCGCGGCAGGAGCGCGTGCGCGTGGAGGCCGAGATCGTGCGCGACGCCGCGCTCTCCGCGAGCGGGTTGCTCGATCCGACGATCGGCGGCCCGAGCGTGCATCCGCCGCAACCGGACGGCGTCTATGCCTTCACCCAGACCGGGAAGAAATGGAAGACCGACACCGGCCCGAACCGCTTCCGCCGCGGGCTCTACACGATGTTTTACCGGAGCGCGCCGTATCCGCTTTTCGGCACCTTTGACGCGCCGGATTTCCAGACGGTCTGCACGCGCCGCGCACGCTCCGACACGCCGCTCCAGGCGCTGACCGTGGCCAACGATCCCGCCTTCACCGAACTCGCCCAGGGCCTCGCCGCCCGTGTCCTCCGCGAAGTCCCAGACGGCGACGCCGACACCCGCATCCGCCGCGCCTTCGCCCTTTGCCTCTGCCGCAAGCCCGAGGAAAAAGAACTCGCCGTCCTCCGCCGCTACCACGCCGCCCAACTCGCCGACTTCGCCACCGACGCCGAGGCCGCGAATAAGCTCCTCTCCCCTGCCCTCGCAAAAACTCCCGCACCCGCCGAAGCCGCCGCTCTTACCGCCGTCGCCCGCGCGCTTTTTAACACCGACAATTTCATCACCCGCGAATGACTCCCGAACATCGCCTCCACGAAATCACGCGCCGCCATTTTTTTGGTCAATGCGGCGTCGGGCTGGGAGCCATCGCGCTGAATCAACTGCTCAGCGCGGATGGTCTCAGCGCGGCGGGGCCGGTGATTGATCCGGCGCATCCCATGAATCCGCGCGCACCGCATTTCGCGCCGCAAGCGAAGCGGGTGATCTATCTCTTCATGGCCGGCGGTCCGAGCCAGCTCGACCTCTTCGAGGACAAGCCGAAGCTGCGCGAACTCCAGGGCCAGCCGCCGCCGAAGAGCCTGATGAAAGGCAAGCGTTTCGCCTTTCTCAAAGGCAACGAAACGCTGCTCGGCTCGGAGCGGAAGTTCGCGCCGGCGGGCCAGTGCGGGATGACGCTGAGCGAACTTTTTCCGCACCACCGCAAAATCGCCGATGAAGTTTGCTGGCTGCGCGGGATGAAGACGGACGTCTTCAACCACGCGCCGGCAAAGCTCTTTATGAACACCGGCTTTCAGGCGCCGGGTCGGCCGGCGTTTGGGGCGTGGTCGATCTACGGCCTCGGCAGCGAGGCGCGCGATCTGCCCGGTTTCGTGGTGCTGCAACGCGGGCCGCGCGGGCCGCGCGGAGGGAGCTCGCTGTGGTCGAGCGGCTTTCTGCCCACGTCGTACCAGGGCGTGCCGTTCCGCGGCAAAGGCGACGCGATCCTGCATCTGAACAGCCCGGCGGCGATGACCCGCGAGCGCGAGCGGCGTTTTTACGACACCGTCTCCGAGCTGAATCACGCGCGGCTGGATGAAACCGGCGACCCGGAAATCCTCACGCGCATCAACGCCTACGAGATGGCCTTCCGCATGCAGACCAGCGCGCCCGAGCTGATGGACCTCAAAAGCGAAAGGCCCGAGACGCTCGCGCTCTACGGCGTGAAGCCAGGCGAGCCGAGCTTCGCCGCGAACTGCCTGCTCGCGCGCCGACTCGCTGAACGTGACGTGCGCTTCATCCAGCTCTACCACACCAACTGGGACAGCCACGGCGGACCCGGGGAAAACCTGAATGCCGACTTCGAGAAGGTCTGCGCACAGGTCGATCAGGCGAGCGCCGCGCTGGTGCTCGATCTCAAACAGCGCGGGCTGCTCGACGACACGCTGGTCATCTGGGGCGGTGAATTTGGCCGCACCCCGATGGGCGAAAACCGCGCGACAGTCGGGCGCGATCACCATGTCGATGCCTTCACCATGTGGCTCGCCGGTGGCGGCGTGCAGCCCGGCCTGATCTTCGGCGAAACCGACGAGTTGGGCTTCGGCGCGATCCGGGATCCCATCCACGTCCACGACCTCCATGCCACGCTGCTCCATCAGCTCGGCTTCGACCACGAGCGACTGACCTACCGTTTTCAGGGCCGCGATTTCCGCCTGACCGACGTGCACGGACAGGTCGTGAAAGGCATTCTCGCTTAGAGCGCCTAAACGGGAAAAAGCTGAGCGATCTCCGCTTGCATCGCTTCAGCGGCCACGCGCGGGTCGGTGGCTTTGCGGATGGGGCGGCCGACGACGACGTGGTCGGCACCGGCGCGGAAGGCTTCTTCGAGCGTCATCGTGCGCTTTTGGTCGTCGCCGCCGCGCTCGGCGGCGGCGCGGATGCCGGGTGTAATGAGCAGCGGGTCGGGGCCAAGTTCGCGGCGCAAGCAGGCGGCTTCCTGAGCCGAGCAGATGAGTCCGTCGATGCCGGCGGCGACGGCGGCGCGAGCGCGCAGGGAGACGAGTTCCTCGACTGGGCCGCCGCGCCAGCCCAATTCGGCGAGGTCGCTTTGGTCCATGCTCGTCAGCACGGTCACAGCGAGCAGCTTCATGCCGCCGCGGACCGGGACGGCCTCGCGGTAAATCGAACTGACGCCGTGCAGAGTGCAGCACTCCGCGCCGGCTCGAGAGAGATTCGCCACCGCGCCGCGCACGGTCGCGGGCACGTCGTAAAACTTCAGATCGGCGAAGACCTTTTTCCCCGCCGCCCGCAGTTCCGCCAGCAACTCGAAGTAATCGCCGCCCATGCAAAACTCGAGGCCGAGCTTGTAGAACGTCACGGCGTCACCCAATCGCGCGATCCACTCGCGGGCCTCGCCGATGGTCGGCACGTCGAGGGCGAAAATGAGGCGGTCGCGCGGGGCGATGGGTTTGGTGGAAAGGAGCGAGCGGTCGTTCATCGGGCGGGCAGTTTGCCGCAGGGCTTTCAGCGCTGCCAATGTCCGATTTGCGAGGCGAGAAAAAACCGCCGGTGAAGTCGCTAAGAAACCCCTGCCCGCGGGCTTGACGTGGCGCGCGCAGCGGCGCGATGTATCGCGGCCCGCCTCCCAACTGCCTCCTCACCATCTATGAAACTCCTCTCTCGTCTCGTCCTCGTCGCAGCGTTTGTCTGCACCTCCAGCGCCGTCTTTGCCGCGGACGGGGCGAAAAAGAACATCCTCCTGCTCGCCGGGAAGCAATCCCACGGGCCGGGTGAGCATGAACATAATGCCGGCGTGCTTTTGCTGAAAAAGTGTCTCGATGAAAGCGGCCTGCCGGTCACGACGACCGCGCATCTCAGCGCAGAGTGGCCGAGTCCTGAGGAGCTGGCGAAGGCGGACACGATCCTCTTTTATTCGGACGGTGGTGGCGGACATTTCCTCCTTTCCGGCGACCATTTGGCGCAGGTCGAAAAGGAGATGAAACGCGGGGCGGGCTTTGTCGCGCTGCATTACGCGGTGGAGTTTCCGGCGGACAAGGGCGGGCCGCAGGCGCTCGGCTGGATGGGTGGTTTTTTCGAGGCGGACTGGAGCGTGAATCCACACTGGCAGGCGAATTTCAAGGAGCTGCCGAAACATCCGATCAGCAATGGCGTGCAGCCTTTCTCGACAAACGACGAATGGTATTTCCACATGCGCTTTGCCGGCGCGGACAAAGGCACGCTGACCCACGTCCTCGCCGACGTGCCGCCCGAGAGTACCATGTCGCGCAAGGACGGCCCTCACGAGGGCAACCCGACAGTGCGCGCGGAAGTCGCCGCAAAAAAGCCGCAGACCACAGCGTGGGCTTTTGAGCGCGCGAATGGCGGACGCGGCTTCGGTTTTACTGGCGGGCATTTTCACAAAGGCTGGGGCCAGGAAGATCAGCGCAAGCTCGTGCTGAACGCGATCCTCTGGACGGCGAAAGCGGAGGTGCCGGCGGGAGGAGTGGTCTCGAAAGTAAGCGCCGAGGAACTGGAAGCGAATCAAGACCCGAAGCCGGGTGCGAAGCCCAAGCCCGCAGCCGCCGCGACCGGAAATCCCTCCGTGAAGCCGGTCTTTGAAAGCGGCGTGGTGCGCGAGGGTTCGGTGCCGGTAAAGGCCGACCTCAAAGGTGCGAAGGAACTTTTCCTCGTCGTCAGCGACGCGGGCGACGGCTTCCAAGCGGACTGGGCAAACTGGGTGGAGCCTGTGCTGATCAAGGCCGACGGCTCGAAAATCAAACTGACCGACCTCAAGCCGAAGGTCAGCGAGACGGGTTGGGGCAGCCTCGGAATCAACAAAAACGCGAAGGGCGACGCGATGAAGATCAAGGGGCAGGACATCCCGTTCGGCCTCGGCGTGCATGCGCCGGCGAACATCGGCTACGACTTGCCCGAGGGCGTGGTCGCACTGGAAGCCAAGGCCGGACTCGATGACGGCGGCACCGGCCAGAAGATCGGCAGCACCGTGATTTTCAAAGCCTACACGCAAAACCCCGGAGCCTCTGCGCAGGCCGGTGCAGCGCCCGTGCTGACGAACGAATCGCGCTACGGCCTCGAAGCTGCAAAGACGGCGGCGCAGAGTTTCAAGACCCCGGACGGTTTGAAAGCGACGCTCGTCGCCGCCGAGCCGATGATCATCAACCCGACCAACATTGAGGTCGATCCCCGCGGGCGCATCTGGGCGGTGGAATGCCTGAACTACCGCAAATGGATGGAGCAGCGGCCCGAGGGCGACCGCGTGGTCATCCTCGAAGACACCGATGGCGACGGCCTCGCGGACAAAGAGAAGACCTTTTTCCAAAGCAAAGAGATGACCAATCCGCTCGGCCTCTGCGTGCTCCCGCAGGCCAAGGGCACGAAGGTCATTGTGAGCGCCGCGCCGAATGTCTGGCTGCTGACCGACGCGGACGGCGACGACGTGGCCGAGGACGCGAAGATCATCTTCAAGGTCGGCGGCGTGTGGAATTACGACCACCAGATCCACGCCTTCGTCTTCGGACCGGACGGGAAATTCTATTTCAACTCCGGCAACTCGATCACCGAACTCAAGTGGCCGGACGGGACGATCGTGAAAGATCTCGCGGGCAATGAAATCACCAACAATGGCAAACCCTACCGGCAGGGCATGGTCTATCGCTGCGACCTCGATCTCGAGACCGGCAAGGCGAGCAACGTGGAGACGCTCGGGCACAACTTTCGCAACAACTACGAGGTCTGCGTCTATTCCTTCGGAACGATGTGGCAGAGCGACAACGACGACGACGGCAACAAAGGCGTGCGCATCAACTACGTCATGCAGTTTGGCAACTACGGCTTCACCGATGAATTGACCGGCGCCGGCTGGTCCGCCAAGCGAACGAATATGGAGAGCGAAATCCCGCTCCGGCACTGGTATCAAAACGACCCCGGCGTCGTCCCGAATCTACTCCAGACCGGCGGCGGCTCACCCACCGGCATCCTGCTCAATGAAGGCACCGCGCTCGGCCCGCAGTTCACGAATCAGCTCATCCACTGCGACGCCGGTCCGCGCACCGTGCGCGCCTACCCGGTGGAAAATGAAGGCGCGGGTTACAAGGCGACGATGGTCGATATCCTCACCTCCTCCGATAATTGGTACCGCCCGGCGGACGTGGCTATCGCGCCGGACGGCTCGCTCGTCATCGGCGACTGGTACGATCCCGGCGTCGGCGGCCACAACATGGGCGACAACGTGAAAGGCAAAATGATGGGCCGCATTTACCGCGTCTCTTCCACCGGTGCGAAGAGCACCGCGCCAACGCCCGACGTTTCCACCGCTGCCGGTGCCATGACCGCGCTCCAGTCGCCGAACAAACCCACCCAATTTCTCGCCTGGCAGGCGCTCAACAAAATGGGGGCCGCCGCCGAGCCCGCGCTGCTCCAGCTTTGGAAGAGCGAAAACCCGCGGATGCGCGCCCGCGCGCTCGGCCTGCTCGCCCGCATCCCGGCGAAGGGTCTGCCCCATTTGCGCGCCGCACTCGGAGACCCGAACAGCGACGTACGCATCGCCGCCATCCGCCTCAGCACAACGCTGGAAAGGACGAATGTGATCGACACGACACCGCTCGACGAAGATCCCGCGCTCGTCGGGAAACTGCTGCGCGATCCGAGCCCGCAAGTCCGTCGCGAGATCGCCCTCGCCCTGCACGGCGCGAAAGACATCGCCAAGCTCTGGGCCGCGCTCGCGTTGCAGCACGACGGCAAGGACCGCTGGTATCTCGAAGCCCTCGGCATCGGGGCCGCCGGAAATGAGGATGCCTGCTTCGACGCCTGGCTCGCCGCCGTCGGTGACAAATGGAACACGCCTGCCGGACGCGACATCATCTGGCGTCTCCGCTCCGCAAAAACCGCCGCCTACCTGGCGAAGATCCTCGAAGACAAATCGATCGCTGATGCCGAAAAGCTGCGCTATCTGCGCGAGTTCGACTTTCTCCCCGCAGGCGCGGAGAAGACCAAGGCCCTCGTCACCCTCGCCGGGCTCGGTGACAGCATGGGCGCTGTCGCCGGGGAAGCCCTCGCACGCCTGAAGAATGTGGACGTGGATTCCAACCCCGAGGTCAAAGCCGCCATTGAAAAGCAGATCGCCAGCGCCAAAGGCACGCCGCGTTTCATCGAACTCGTTCGCGACTTCCGCCTCCGAGGGCAGGCCCCGGCTCTCCTCGACGCCGCGCTCAAAGCTCCGCAAGACCCGCTCGCCAATGACGCGCTCAAGCTCATCCTCGCTGACGCCGATTTTTCCAAGCTCATCGGCTCTGCGCTGAACGGCCCGCAGGCGTCCGCCATCATTGCCCTCCTTGGCAGCAGCGGCGACCGCCGCGCTACAAGTGCACTCCTAGGCCTCGTCACCTCGCCGAATGGCGGCATGGTCCGCGCCGAAGCCGTCCGTGGCCTTGCCCGCAGCCAGACCGGGGCCACCGCACTTGTCCTGCTCGCGAAGGACGGCAAGCTCCCAGCGGATCTCAAACCCGCCGCCACCGCCGCGCTCAATCTCGTCCAATATCCCACGCTCAAAGCCGACCTCGCCGCGCTCTTCCCCGCCCCGCAGGCCCTCGACGGAAAAGCCCTTCCGCCCATCGCCGAGCTCGTCAAAACCACCGGTAACATCGCCAAGGGCAAAGCCATCGCCGAGCGCGCCGAAAGCTCCTGCGTCACCTGCCACCGCATCGGCGACAAAGGCATCGACTTTGCCCCCGCGCTCACCGAAATCGGCTCCAAGCTGCCCAAGGAAGCGCTCTACGACGCCATCATCAACCCCAACACCGGTCTCACGATGGGCTTTGAAACCACCCAGCTTGAAACCAAGGACGGTAGCGCCGCCGTCGGCATCGTCCGCAGCGAAACAGCGGATGAACTCGTCCTCGCCCTCCCCGGCGGCGCCACCAACAAGTTTGAAAAGAAGCAGATCGCCAAGCGTGAAAAGCTGACCACCTCCCTCATGCCCAGCGGCCTGAATCAGGCGCTCACGCAGGCCGACCTCATCGACCTCGTCGAATATCTCGCCTCACTCAAAAAGAAGTAACGCCCAGCGCAATCCGCCGCACCACCTCACCGGCCGCGGCAAAACCAAACGCACCCGTGACAAACGTCGCCGTGCCGAATCCCGTCGCGCAATCCAGCGTCAGGCTGCCGCCCGGTTCCGGTTCGCCGCTGCACGTCCCGTCAGTCCACGGATACATCGGCTGCTCCGGCGAATAGACGCACGGCACACCGAAGTCCTCCAGCACATCGCGCGGAAAACCACACTCGCGTCGCAGCTTCCGCCGCACTTGCCGCAGCAGCTCGTCCTGCTCGGTGTGCGCCAGATCGGCCACGCGCACCGCCGTGCCGTCGCGCTTTCCCCCAGCGCCACCCATCGTCAGTACCGGCGCGCCGCGCTCGCGACAGCCGACGATGATCGCGCATTTGTTCGCTAGCTTGTCCGTCGCATCGATCACGAAATCGTAACGTGGTTCGAGCAACCGGGCTGCGGAGGCCGTGGTGAAAAACTCCATCAGCCCCGTCACCACGCACCCCGGATTGATCAGCGCCACGCGCTCCGCGAGCACGTCCACTTTCGCCCGCCCGATCTGCCCATCGAGCGCCGGGAGCTGGCGGTTCACATTCGTCACGCAGACATCGTCGAGGTCGATCATCGTCAGCGAACCCATGCCCGAGCGCGCCAGCGCCTCGACCGTCCACGAGCCCACGCCGCCGACGCCGATCACCGCGACATGCGCCCGCCGCAGCCGCTCCAGCCCCGCGTTTCCATAAAGCCGCGCGATGCCGCCAAAGCGCCGCGCAAAATCCTCACTGCCCACCGATAAACGCCTCCATCGCCTCCCGCGTAATCGTGTGTCGCGCACCGCACCGCGGGCAACTCATGCGCAGCGCCTCCTCCGTGCCGAAAAGCCCTTCCGGGTCCGTCCGCATGACCTGCGCGAGCACCGAAAGCATCCGCCCCTGCGAGCAGCCGCACTCCCAGCGGTAGCGCCGCGTTTCCAGCAGACTCAGCTCCTCCGTGGCATCGAGCGTCAGCATCGCCGCGTCATCCAGCCCCTCGAGCCAGGCCAGATCGCACTGCGGCTGCGCCGAAAGAAAGACGAAATCCTCCGGCCCGTATTGAAAAAAGCGCGCCGGCCGCTGCTCGCTCTGCACCCAGTACTGCTCGACAGCGCGAAAGACATCGCCGCCCGTAAATTCCACCGCGCTGCGCCGGGACTCCGCGCGTTCCCGCACCACGTCGGCCACGAAAAGCTGCCGCCCGTCCTCCTTCACGTTCTCGGTAAAGAGCTGGCCGATCACCGTCCCTCGCCGGTTGTCCGCCGCCCCGAACAGATTCAGCAGCGGCTGTTGCAAATGGATCGTCCACGCCATGGCCTCCGCCCACGGGCGTGCCGCCGCGTGCAGCGTCACCGCCGCCAGCGCCTGCTTTAGCAGCTCATCATGCGACGGCTGATGATGCACACCAAGCTGTCCCTGATGCAAATAGTAGTCCACGTAAAGCTCTCCAAAATCCGCCCGCGTGAGTAGCGCATTGCGTCCCCGGACAAAATAACTGCGCACCTCCAGCCCGGTGTCGGCGCGCGATGTTTCGGAATCGTTCACGCGCCCCACTTTGCCGTGCGTGAGCCCCTTTCGCACCTGTTTCTTACCCAGTTTGCTTTCACTTCAAGGCCTCCCTCAGGTAGGGCGCGGTTCGGCTGCGTTTGCTCTTCGCCACTTCCTCCGGCGTGCCATAGGCAACCACTTCGCCGCCCGCATCGCCGGCTTCGGGGCCAATATCGACGAGGTAATCCGCCTCGGCGATGAGGCTGAGGTTGTGTTCGATGACGATGACGGTGTTGCCGTCATCGACGAGGCGGTGGAGCACTTTGAGTAACTCCGCCACGTCGGCCATGTGCAGGCCGATCGTCGGCTCTTCGAGGAGATAGAGGACGGATTTCGCCGTGCGATTTTCGCGCAGCTTCGCGTTGATCGAACGACCCATGCCGCGCGTGAGCTCGCTCACGAGTTTGAGCCGCTGCGCCTCGCCGCCGCTGAGCGTGGGGCTGGGCTGGCCGAGCTTGAGATAGCCGAGGCCGGTGTCGCAGAGCAGCGCGAGCGGGCGCTGGATTTTCGGCTGTGCCGCAAAAAAGAGTGCGGCTTCATCGAGCGTCATTTGCATCACGTCGCCGATGGTCCGCTCGTTGTAGAGCACCTCCAGCGTGGCCGCCTCATAGCGGGAGCCGTGGCATTCGGTGCAGGGCACGTAGCTTGTCGGGAGGAAGTTCATCTCGATCTTGATCACGCCCTGGCCGAGGCACGTCTCGCAGCGCCCGCCCTCGCTGTTGAAGGAAAAGCGGCTCAGCGTGTAGCCGCGCATCCGCGACACCGGCATCTGCGCGTAGAGCGCGCGAATTTCGTCGAAAACCTTGATGTAAGTCGCCGGCGTCGAGCGCGAGGTCTTGCCGATCGGTGACTGATCGACTTCGTACACCGCCTCGAATTGCTCCGCCCCGAGCAGCTCGCGGAAACCCGGCGTCTGCGGCTTCTTCCCCGTCGGCTTTTTGCCCTTCCGCGCCAGCACGTCCGCCACCGCAGGCTTCAGCACGCCGCGCATCAGCGTGCTTTTTCCAGAACCCGAGATTCCGCTAACCACGCTCAATCTCCCGAGTGGGAAGCGGACATCGACGTTTTTGAGGTTGTGCAAATCCGCACCCTTCAGCTCCAGCCACCGGCTCACATCCTTGAGCGGACGCCGCGTGCCGCGGATCGGGTGCTTCAGCGGTTCGCGCAAAAAGCGACCCGTCGCCGAGCCCTCGATGAGCTGAATCTCCGCGAGCGTCCCCTGCGCCACCACCTGACCGCCACGCGAACCGGCGCCCGGCCCGAGATCGATGATCGTATCCGCGCGCCGCATGGTGTCCTCGTCATGCTCCACGATGACGACCGAGTTGCCTTTGCGCTTGAGCGCTTCGAGCGTGTCGAGCAGCGCGGCGTTGTCCCGCGCGTGCAGGCCGATGGTCGGCTCATCGAGCACGTAAAGCACCCCGCGCAGATTCGAGCCGAGTTGCGCCGCGAGCCGGATGCGCTGGCTCTCGCCGCCACTCAGCGTCTTGGCCGAGCGGTTGAGCGCGAGATAATCCAACCCCACCGAGCCCATGAAATTCAGCCGCTGCTCGATTTCCGGCAGGATGTCCTGCGCGATCGGCTGCTGCTCCGCCGGAAACTTCAGCTTGCCCAACAGCGCGAGCGCGCCACTCACCGGCAGCTCCGTGCACTCGTCGATCGTCCGGCCCAGCACGCGGACATGCCGCGCGATGGCATTCAGCCGCGCGCCCGCGCAAATCGCGCACGTCTGCGCCTCGCCTTCCTCCAGCCGCTCATGCTGCCGCTCCTGCGCCACTTCGATCTCGATCTGCGACTCGAGCTTCGGATCGACCGTCGCCTTCCAGATCTCGCCGAAGCCTTTGCACTCCTCGCACCAGCCGTGCGGCGAGTTGAACGAAAACAGCCGCGGATCAAGCTCCTCAAAGGATAGCCCGCAGCACGGGCAGCTCATTTCCGTGCTCATCACGGTCGTGCGATTCTTCTCGTCCAGCACCTTCGCCGTGCCCCGGCCGATCTCCAGCGCGCGCTTCACCAGCTCCTGCACCCGCGCCGCCGAAGTCCGCTCGCCGACGAGCACGTCGATGGTGTGCTCGCGAAAGCGCTCCAGCTTGGGAAAGCGATCCGCGCGCTCAAATTTGCCGTCGATCAGCAGTTCCTCGAAGCCCTGCCGTTGCGCCCATTTGCCGACCTCGGTGTGAAAACCTTTGCGCGCCTTGACCAGCGGCGCGAGTACGCGGATGCGGCCTTTCTTCGCCAGCACCTCCGCTTTCTTCGTGACCGCCGCGAGCGTCTGCTTTTCCACCGCCACCTCGCACTTCGGACAAAACTGCGTGCCCAGTTTCGCGAACATCAGCCGCAGGAAATGATAAACTTCCGTCACCGTCGCGACCGTCGATTTTCCTCCGCCCCGCGTGATCCGCTGCTCGATCGCCACTGATGGCGGCAGCCCGGAGATCAAATCCACATCGGGCTTTTCTAGCTGCTCCACAAATTGCCGCGCATACGGCGACATCGAATCCAGGAACCGTCGCTGGCCTTCCGCAAAGAGCAGATCAAAGGCGAGTGTCGATTTCCCCGAGCCGCTCAGGCCAGTGATGATAACCATCTGATCGCGCGGAATATCCACGGAGATGTTCTTCAAATTATGCTCCCGGGCGCCGCGGACACAGATCGCGTGCGGCGCGCGGAGCGCCGCATTGGCGGCCGGTTCTTCGGCCACGCGCAACGACGCATCCTCGATCGACGAGCGTTTCTCCGTCGTCAGCAACGCGCGCAGATACCGGCCGGTGTGCGAAGCCTCGCACTTCGCGACTTCCTCCGGCGTTCCCGCCACCACTACCAGACCGCCGTCCGCGCCGGCTTCCGGGCCGAGGTCGATGACGTAATCCGCGCACTTAATGACCTCCAGATTGTGCTCGATCACGAGCAACGAATTGCCCTGCTTCACCAGCCGGTCGAAGACGCGCATGAGTAGCGCCACGTCGTCGAAGTGCAGCCCGGTCGTGGGCTCGTCGAAGATGAGGAGGCAGTTTTCGTCCTTCTGATTCGTCAGGCGCTCGACGAGCTTCAGCCGCTGCGATTCGCCGCCGCTGAGCACGTTCAGCGGCTGCCCGAGCGTGAGATAGCCGAGGCCGACTTCCTCCAGCACGACCAGCGGTTTGACCATTTTCTTTTCGCCGAGGTCCGAGAAAAAGCGGATGGCCTCGCTCACCGTCAGCTCCAGCACGTCGTGGATGGATTTCTCCGCGAAGTGGATCTCCAGCACATGCGCCTGGTAGCGTTTGCCCTCGCACTCCGGGCAGCGGATGAAGACATCGCTGAGAAACTGCATCTCAATTTTCTCGAAGCCCATCCCGCCGCAGCGCTCGCAGCGACCGACGCCCGAGTTGAAAGAAAACGCGCTCGCCGTGAGCCCGTGGGTGACCGCGTCGGGCGTGCTGGCGAAGAGTTCGCGGATGCCGTCGAAGACGCCGAGATACACCGCCGGCGTCGAGCGCGGCGTGCGCGAGAGCGGCGACTGATCAACCATCACGACCTGTTCGATCTTGTGCGCGCCAAGCAGCTTTTTCAGCGCGCCCGGTGCTTCCTCGGTCGAGAGATTTTTCGCCGCGAGCAGATTTCCGTAAAGCACATCATGCACGAGCGTGCTCTTCCCCGAACCAGAGACGCCGGTGACGCAGGCCAGCACGCCAAGCGGAAACTCCACGTCGATCGCGTGGAGATTGTGCTCCTTCGCGCCTTTCACGGAGATGAAGCCACTCGGCTTCCGCCGCTTCGCCGGTACCGGGATCGACTTCGCGCCCGTGAGATAGTCGGCGGTGAGCGTGGATTTGCGCAACTCGCTCAGCGGCCCGTTGAAAACCAGCTCACCACCCAACGCACCGCGCCCCGGCCCGATCTCCACGAGATTGTCCGCCGCGCGGATCACCGCCTCATCGTGCTCGACGACGAGCAGCGTGTTGCCTTTGTCGCGGAGCTGCTGCATCACGCGGATGAGCCGGCCAGTGTCGCGCGGATGCAGGCCGATGCTCGGTTCATCAAGCACGAAGAGCGTGTTCACCAGCGACGCGCCGAGACACGTCGTCAGATTCACGCGCTCCACTTCGCCGCCGCTGAGCGTCCGCGTCGGACGGTCGAGCGAGAGATACCCGAGCCCGACTTCATCGAGATAGCCGAGCCGCGACGTGACTTCGTTCACGAGCATCTCCGTCGTGGAATCCCCCCCTCGTTGGACGTTGGACGTTGGACGCTGAGCGTTGAGCGTTTCCTTCAACTCCCTCACCGGCATCGCCATCAATTCCGGCAGCGTCTTTCCCGCCGCGCGGAAATTCATCGTCGCCTTTTGATAGCGTCCGCCTTTGCAGTCCGGACACAGCGTGTAGCTGCGATACCGGCTGAGCAGCACGCGGACGTGCATTTTGTAGCTCTTCGTTTCCAGCCAGTCGAAGAACCCCTTCACCCCATACCACAGCCCGTCCTTCCACAGCTCCTCACCGGCGGCCTTCGGGTTTTCGCCATAGATCACCCAGTCCTGCTCAGACTTCGGCAGTTCGTCGAGCGGGCACATCGTGTCCACGTCCTTCACTCGCGCGCAGCGCATGAGATCGCGCTGGCACTCCGCGCCGTTCTCGGTCTGGAAAGGTTTCACCACCCCCATCGCAATGCTCAGCGTCTGGTCGGGGATCGCCCGCATGATGTCGAGCCCGATGGTCCGCCCGAAGCCGCGGCACGTCGGACACGCGCCGTGCGGATGATTGAAACTGAACAGACCCGGCGATGGCGGGGTGATGTCGATGTCGCAATGCGCGCAGTGCCAGCCGGTGGAGAAGGGAAGGACGAGGGATGACGGATGAAGGATGAAGCTGACCTTTCCTTTGCCAAATCGGAGCGCGGTTTCGACGGCTTCGGTCAAGCGCGAACGGTTTTCTGAGGTCGCGGCGATGCGGTCCTGGATGACGGGCACCACGGCGGGGAGACGCTTCACTTTCACCGGCTCGTCGATGCGCGCGATGTCGCCGTCGAGCCAGATGCGGAGGTAGCCCTGAGCTTTGAGGAAGTCGAAAAAGTCGGCGGGCTTCGTGCCGGCGGGCGCGGGGACGCCGAAGGTCACGAGCAGCGTCTCGTTGGCATGCTTTGCGTAGATCTCATCGACGATCGACTTCGCCGTCTCTGGCCGGATTTCGCGCTCGCACTCCGGGCAGAAAGCCTGCGCCATGCGCGGGAAGAGCAGCTTTAGGTAGTCGTTGATCTCCGTCATCGTCCCCACCGTCGAGCGCGTCGATTTCACCGGGTTCGACTGCTCGATGGCGATGGCCGGCGGGATGCCGCGGATCACATCGACCTTCGGCTTGTCCATGCGGTCGAGAAACTGCCGCGTGTAGGGCGAGAACGTCTCTACATACCGCCGCTGCCCCTCCGCATAGATCGTGTCGAAGGCGAGCGACGACTTGCCGCTCCCGCTCGGACCCGAGATGACATTCAGCTTGCCGAGCGGGAGATCGAGGTCGATGCCGCGCAGATTATTCTGCCGCGCGCCGCGAATCTCAATGACACCGGGGTCGGGAACGAGGGTCAGCTTGGGTTTGGTCATTAGAAAAAGGGCGCGCACGCTCGCCTGACGGCGGGCGGATTGCAACCGCTGCCGCGCTCCGGCGCGAAGCGCCCCGAAAAAAACCTGCCGTCATTCTGAACGGAGCCTTTGGAGGCTTTGCGCCAAAGGCGGAGTGAAGAACCGCTGACTGTAATGGGCGGAGACGGTGGGAGTGATCACGCACGCTCACTCCCACCTCCTCCGCCCGCGTTTCAGTCAGCGATCCTTCACTGCGTTTCGCCCCGCCTGCGCCCGCGGCGAAACTCCGTTCAGGATGACGGCAGTTTTTTGGGGGGCGCTTCCGCGCGTCAGTTGCCGCGCAGGCTTTCGAGGTAGGCGAGGAGGTCGGCGAGTTCTTCGGGGTTGAGGCCGAGTGTGAGGCCGGGCGGCATGATCGAGGCGGGCACGGGGTTTTGTGTTTTGATGTCGGCCTTCTTCACTACGTGCGGCTGAAGGTCCGCGCCGAGGAGGGTGAGCGTGTCGGCGGCGTCCTTGCGGATCGCGCCGGTGAATATCTCGCCGCTTTTCGTCTCGACCATGATTTGCTCGAAGCCGAGGGCGATGGTTTTGCCCGGATCCATGATCGAGATGAGGAGGTCGCCGCGTTTATAGACGCTGCCGACGAGCGAAAGGTCGGGGCCGACTTCCGCTCCGAGGCCGCGCACCTTGTGGCACTGCGCGCAGATGCCGCCGAGCGGGCCGGTGGGGTCGTGGAAAATCTTCTCACCGCGTTTGGCGTCCCCGCGGTGGGTCCAGGTGCCGTCGGCGTTTTGCGCGAGCGCAAAGGCGCGCTGCTTCTCGTCGGGCGGGGTGTCCTTTGGCTTCACAAACTTGCTGCCGTCGAGGCCGGGGATGCGGGCGTTGAATTCCCAACCGCCGCCGATGTTGCCGATCTTTACGAGGAGCGCGTTTTTGCAGGTGGCGAAGTGCAGCGGCACGTCGTCCTTGTCCTCCTCGTAGCCGCGCGAGCCGGGGCCGGAATCGTGGACCCTCGCGCCGTTGAGCCAGACGGCGATTTGGTCGTCGCTGCCGCAGAGCAAGCGGGCATCAGCCTCGGCGGGCGCTTCGATTTCCGCGAAGGCATAGGCGCAGACCATGCCGTTGGTAGCGAAAACCTTTTCGAGATTCACATGGCCGGCGTCGTTGTCGGCGGTCACGTCGCGCCAGCCGGTTTCCTTGCCCTCGGCGTTCACGTATTTTTTGGAAAGGTCGGGCCGTCCGCTGCTGGCGAGCATGTCCTTCTCCGGCGGATGCACGGCGCCCCAGACGTTTTCAAACGGGCCGATCATCTTCCATTTCACGATCGCGCCGCTGTCGAAAGCCGCGCGGATTTCGGGCTCGAATTCCTTCGGCATTTTCCCGCCGGCGAGCAGTTCCTCGATCTGCGGCAGCGCGGCTTCGCGCATGGTTTTGAGCGCCTTGAGGGCGTTGCGGCGGAGGCCGCTGTTGTTGTCGCAGAGCGCGTTCACGAGCACGGGAATCGCCTGCGGGTCAGGCATCGCCGCCAGCGCGGCGATCAGCTCCTTCGCGTTCTTCTTCGTCTTCGCGAATTCCAGCAGCGCGGGCAGCGCGGCCTTGTCGTGCAGCGCGCCGAGCGCTTCGAGCGCGGCTTGCTTCACCTTGTCGTCTTTGTCGGCCAGCGCGGCGATGAGCGGCAGCGTGGCGTTCGCCTTCGGGCCGAGTTGCGCGAGGGCTTTGACGGCAGCCTGCCGGTCGCCTGCGTTTTCGTCCTGCAGGTGCGCGATCAAGGCGGGTGCGGCCTCCAGCACGCGCAGCTCGCCCGCGGCCTCGATGATTTTGCGCGTGGCGGCGGGCGAAACTTTCGCGTCGGCGAGCTGCGCGATGGTCCGCTTCGCCGCGTCGCCGCCGATGCTGACGACGGCGCTGATCGCGGTGTCGTGAAACTCCGCGTCGGCCTTTTCGTCGAGCGCGATGGCGGTGAAGACGCCCATCGCCTCCGGGTCGCGCTGCACGCCGAGCGCCTCGATGAGCTGCCGGCGCACTGTCGCCTCGGTCTCGGTGGAAAGGCGGGCGCGCAGCGCGGCCCCGGCGGGTTTGCCCGCAGCATCGAGGGTGAAATCCGTGAACGCCTGCGCCGCGGCGAGGCGCACGCCGGAGTCGGCATCGGCGAGCGCGGCGGTGAGCGCGTCGAGCGCCGGCGGCGTGCCGGCCCACGCGACGCTGGGCGGTGGCGGCGAATTCTTCACCGGCTGCGTCCCCCACCATTTGCCGTCGTAGGGTTTCGCTTGATAGGCCCAGCGTCCGAGGAGAAGCGCGGCCCGAGTGCGGTCGGCAAGGATGGCGTTGTGTTCACCCGCGAGCCGCTTCGCGACAAAGGCGAGCACGTCGGCCTGATTCAGCCACAGCTCGTTGATGCGTTGCAGGACGGGTGTGTGTGGATCGGCCAGACGCAATTCTTCCAAGACGCGCCATTCCTGGTCGGTGAGTTGCGGTTTGGCGAAAACTTTGCTGTCGAAATTCCAACTACCGAGCCCCTGCGACTCGATCATGTTTTCGAGCCCGCGTCGTGCGGCGACACGCACCCAGCCATCTGTATCGTTCAGCCGTTGCAAAAGCATGGGCGGCACATTGTCGTAATAGGTTTTCCCCGCAGCAGTCGCCGCCGCCCAACGGACGCTCGCATCCTCATCTTCCAAAAGTTTTTCGGCGGCTTGGTAAATGATCTCGCAATCGAATTTCCATCGCGACACGCCGAGCGCGCGCATGGCCTGCGCGCGGATGACGGCATCTTTGCTGCCAGCCGGTTTCTCCTTCCCGTAGGTGATCGGAAGGAGCGCATAAACCTGCGAGTAGGCGAGCGAGAGGCCGGGAAGATTCTCCTGGTGATCGGGCAAGCGACGTGGGTTATCGATCCATGCGTCGGTGGCGCGACCCGCGAGGTTTTCCAAAGCCCAAAGCGCATGGCAGCGCGCGATGCGGTCAGCGTTTTCGTCTTTCGCGAGCCGGGCGAGTTGCGCCATCGCAACAGTCTTCGCGAGGTTCCCGTCATTCCAGTCGCGTATGCCGTCGCGCTCGACGGTGCCTTTTTTCACCAACTCCCCCTGCGCCCGCAGCCGCTGGTCGCGGTCCGGGTGGCCGAGGGCGGCGATGAGTTGCTCGACGCTCGCTTTGCTCTCGTCCGGCAGGCGCGGGGCGGGCTTCGCCTCGGGCCAGCTCAGGCGCCAGATGGTGCCGAGTTGCTTGGGCGCTTTCCAGCCGCCCCAGCCCCAGTCGGCGATGAGCAGGGAGCCATCGGCGGCCACGCTGACCTGCATGGGCCGGAAATCGGCGCCGGGCACGCTCTGGATGAGCGGCGTGTTTTTCACGAAGCGAAAGGTGGCGCCGTCGCGCGCGACTTCGATGACCTGGATGCTGCCTTTGCCCCACTCGCTGAAGATGAGCCGGCCGCGATACGGCTCGGGGAGGCCGTCGCTCAGGTAGCAGAGGCCGCCGGTGGGCGAGCCGCCGCCGAAGTCGGTCATGGCGGGAAGGAAGGGGGTGGAAGTAAGCAGTGAGCGGTGAGCAGTAAGCAGTGCGGAGTCCGCTGCGGGACTACTGCTTACTGCCTTCTGCTTACTGCTTACTCCCTCCGCCAAACCACCGTTGCGTTTCATCGCCTCGAGCGTCTGCGGGCTGGGCTGGGTGACGCCGTAGTTCGCCGCGTGCTGGTAGTCGTAGGGGTAGCCGTAGTAGCCGCCTTCGATGTGGTGGGTGAGGCGGGTCCACCAGCCGTTGCCGTCGTCGGTGTTGTCGAGGGTGAAGGCGTTGTCCTCGGCGTCGAGGGCGACTTCGAGGTGGTTGCGGGTGCCGGTGGAAAAGATTTCGAGGCCGGTGCCGTCGGGCCGCACGCGGATGATGCCGCCGCCGCGCAGGGAGAGTTCGCGGCCATCTTTGCCCTTCGCTTTGTAGATGCCGCGGTCGCCGACGCTGATGTAGAAGAAGCCGTCCATGCCGAGGGTGAAGCCGGAGACGACATGGTCGTTCAGGCCCTCGTAGGGCGGGAGGCCGAGGCTGGTGACGAGGTCTTCGCGCACGTCGGCGATGCCGTCGCCGTCGGTGTCTTTGAAGCGCGACATGAGCGGGTCGTGGATGACGTAGAGCCAGCCGTCGTGCCACGCGCTGCCGGCGGGGGAGTAGAGCTTGTCAGCGAAGACGGTGCGCTTTTTGTCCGGGCCGAGGCTGGAGAAGCGGATGATGGAGCATTCGGGCTGGGCGGTGTTGAGGCGGGAGTCGCGCGGGTCGTTGCCGACATAGACGCTGCCGTCCGGTCCGCCGGTGACGGTGGTGGGGGCTTCGACTTCGGGGTAGGTGGCGTACTTTTCGAGACGGAGCGCGGGGTCGTTGAGCTGAGGGAGTTTGGGCGCGGGCGTTTGCGCGTGGGTTTGAAAACGCAGAGACGCGGAGACGCAGAGGACGCAGAGGAGGGGGAGGCGCATGGGGAGGATGCTCGACGGGGGGGATGCGGGGGTCAATCGCGCGGCGCCTGCCCGACTCTTGACGCCCCGGTGCGGGCGTTGTCAGTTGGCGGCTGTCATGCGTCTCACTCCCCTCGCCTGTTCTCTCGCACTCGCTTTCACCACGCTCCATGCGGAGGACGCGCCGGCGGCGAAGGTGGATGAAGCCAAGCTTCCGGGCCACTCGCTGAACGGCGAAGCGTTCAACGAGGGGCCGCGGCAGGCGGCGGTGCTGATGCCGGGAACGGGAGCCGTCAGCTTTCCAGTGACGACGAAGAATGAGCTGGCGCAGAAGTTTTTCACGCAGGGCGTGGGGCAGCTTCATGGGTTTTGGTATTTCGAGGCGGAGCGGTCGTTTCGTCAGGCGGCGGCGCTGGATGCGGAGTGCGCGATGGCCTACTGGGGGATGGCGATGGCGAATATCAACAACCCGAAACGCGCGGGGGAATTCATCAAGCTGGCGGAGGCCAAGAAGGACAAGGCCGGCAAGCGGGAGCAACTGTGGATCGGGGCGTGGGCGGCGTTTCATGCCGACTCGAAAAATGACGAAGGCGAGCGGCGAGCGGCGCTGGTCCGGGCGCTGGAGGCGCTGATCTACGAATTTCCCGACGATCTCGAAGCGAAGGCCTTCCTCGTGTTCCAACTGTGGGACAACGCCCAGCACGGTTCGCCGCTGCCGAGCCGGCTGGCGGTGGATGCGCTCGCCCAGCAGGTGCTGGCGGTGAATCCGCTGCATCCAGTGCATCACTATCTGATTCACCTTTGGAACGTCTCCGACGGCGACAAGCGCGCGGTGACCGACGCCGCGCGGTGCGGACAGGCGGCTCCGGCTATCGCGCACATGTGGCATATGCCGGCGCACACTTTTTCGAATTTGAAACGCTACGCCGACGGGGCCTGGCAGCAGGAGGCTTCGGCGCGGGTGGACCACGGCTACATGGCGGCGGCGCGGATCATGCCGGAGCAGATCCACAACTACGCGCACAACAACGACTGGCTGATGAAGAATCTAGGCTATGTCGGACGCGCGCATGATGCGGTCGATTTGGCAAAGAACATGATCGAGCTGCCGCGGCTCGATGCCACGCACAGCCAGGCCTGCAATCTCGGGCGCGAGCGGCTGCTGGAGATGCTGGTGCAGTTTGAAATGTGGGGCGCTCTCACGGCGCTGGAGGACTCGGTTTATCTCGCCCCGGCGGAGAAGCCGGAGGTGGAGGCACGACGGCTCGCCGCGCTGGGCGTGGCGTGGTTCAGCACGGGGAATGGCCAGGAAGGCGAGCGCGAGTTGAAGGCTCTGGAAGCGCTGCTGGCCAGGACGCGGACGGACCGCATGGCCGCGGCGGACGCGGCGGAGGCCAAGGCGAAAAAGGAGAAAAAGACGCCGGATTTGTCGGTCAAGGCGATGGCCGACGCGCTGAAGAGTTTCGCGTATCCGCTTTCGACGACGGAGGCGGCGATGGCGGAGGTGAAGATTTACCAGGCGATCCACGAGAAGCGGCCCGACGCGGTGAAGCCGCTGCTCGAAGCGGCGCGCGACATTTCTTCGGAGCGGCGCGCACGGATCTATCTTGCGATCGGCGACAAGGACGAGGCGGTGAAGCTGGCGAAGCAGGCGAGCGATCCCGATCCCGCGCAAGTGCAGCCGCTGGCGAATCTCTCCGGGGTGCTGTGGCAGGCTGGGAAAAAAGACGAGGCGCGGGTGGCTTTTGAAAAGCTGCGCAAGCTCTCCGCTTACCTCGAACTCGATCTGCCGGTTTTTGAGCGGCTCGCGCCGATTGCCGAGGAACTCAAGCTGGCCAAAGATTGGCGGACCCCGGCGACCGTTCCCGCCGATGCCGGCGTGCGCCCGGATCTCGCTTCGCTCGGACCGTTCCGCTGGCAGCCATATACCGCGCCGAGTTGGAGTCTGCCGGACAGCGACGGCCAGCCGCACGCCCTCGCCGACTACAAAGGCAAACCCGTTCTCGTGGTCTTTTACCTCGGCAGCGGGTGCTCGCGCTGCATCGAACAACTGAACATTTTCGCGCCACTGGCGGCGCAGTTTGCCGACGCGGGCATCCAGATGATCGCCGTAAGCACCGACTCGGCGACTGGCCTGCACAAGACTTTTGAGCAAGCCAAGGATGGCAAGGGCTATCCGTTCCCGATCGTCGCCGACGCGAACTTCGGCACGTTCAAGTCGTATCGGGCGTTTGACGATTTCGAGAACATCCCGCTGCACGGTGCTTATCTCGTCGATGGCAACGGATTCGTCCGCTGGCAGAACATCAGCTACCAGCCCTTCCGCGACGCGGCGTGGCTGCTCGGTGAGAGCCAGCGTCTGCTGAAAGTGCCGGTGGCTACGAAGGCGGCCACGGCGGCGAACTAGAGCGTGACAGGCACTTTGCGTCCGTTGTAGGGCGGCTCTCTCCGCAAGCAGGTGCCGCCCTGGCTTCCGCGCGGCGGCCTGCTCGCCGGCCCTCGGCGGCACCTCTGCGGACTGCGGACAGAGCCGCCTCCAGACCGCAACGACCAATGCCGGGCCCCACGAAGTGTATTCCATCAGCGAGAATGCGCTTGTGGAAGCGGCTCTGGCGGTCTTCTTCCTATTCGCGAGCCCGCTCATGTGGCGACGTCTCCACACCATCCATTGTCCGCCGCCCTTCAAGTTCTTATGAAATTCCCGTGGAGGAGAGCGGAGTGCGCGCTGGTGGTGGGCTTTTATCAAAGCCCGAAAATCGGCAGGACCGTTCTGCAGAATCTCCGGGGCGCTGGTTTTCGGCGATCGGCGGCATTGCATTGTTCGGCAAAAGGCGAGGTGCGCGTGGAGGAGCGCGGCATCCCGGCCGGATGGGGTGCCCTGGGGCTGGCGGTGCTTGGGTTGCTGGTCGGGAGCTTCACACTGGAGCTGCCAGGTATCCTGGCGCATCCCAGCGCGATTCTAGGGTTTGCGCTCCGGCTCGCGGCCTGTGCGCTCGGCGGGGCTCTGGCGGGCTGGTCGCTGTTCCGATGGCTCGAGACGCGCATTGATCGAGTGCAAGTCGAGAGCTTCAAACGCTGGATTATCCACAACGAAACCGTCGTGATGGTCGAGGTGCCGGCCAGCCAGACGGCCCGCGTCGTGACCATTTTGCGGGGCGTGGAAGACGAACCGGTGACGTTCGCGTTCCACGCGCCACCGACTTTCGATTTCGAACCCGAGGCGCAGTTGCTCCGGCACGACCCTCCGTCCAGTCAGCGCCTCGCCGAACGGGCCGTCCGGCTGGCGCAATCGATCCCCACCGCGACCGGAGCGAAGCCGCGCGGCCACCCTCTCCTGCGCCGGTTGCGCGAGAGCGAGCGGATTCTCAAGTGGACGGAGGCCAGCCTGACCATGTCGGCGGAGGTGCATCAGGCGTTCGCGCTATCCGCGGAGTGGCTGCTCGATAACGCCTACCTCATCCAGGGACAGGTGAACGACATCCGGCGGAGTCTGCCGGAAAGCTTCTACGAAGAGCTGCCGGTGATCGCCAGCGGCCCGCAGGCGGGACTGCCGCGCGTTTACCGGGTGGCCTCGGAAATCGTGGCCGAGAGCGATGGGGCACTGGATGCCGAGACGATTCGGACCTTCCTCGTCGCGCTCCAGACGGTCTGTCCCCTCAACATCGGCGAGCTTTGGGCGGTGCCGCTAATGCTGCGGCTGCGGTTGGTCGAATGCCTGCGCTCGCTCGCGATCCAGGTCGAGCAATTGCAGCGCGAGAGCGAACAGTCGGACTTTTGGGCCAACCGGCTGATCACCGGGGTGCGGCGCAGCCCGGAGCGGCTGGTTGAGTTAATGGCCGAACTGGTCCGGCGGAATCCGGAGCCGACGGCGCATTTTGCCAGCGAACTGGTGGCGCATCTCTACGACGAGGAGGCGGCGCTGCCCATGGTGAGCGGGTGGCTCGACCGTTCGCTGCGCGCGCCGCTCCCCGAAGTTATCCAACTTGAGCACCGTCGCCAGGCGGTGCAGCAAGCTTCGCTCGCCAATGTCATCACCAGTTGCCGCCGGCTCTCCCAGATCCAGTGGCAGGAGCTTTTTGAAGCAGTCAGCCGGGCGGATCTCGAGCTCGCCAAAGACCCCGCCGGCATCTCTCCGCGCGTCGATTTCGAGACGCGCAATCGTTACCGCGGTGCGGTCGAGGAAATCTCCAAATGGTCGAAGACTTCCGAGTTGGAAGTAATCGCTCAGGCGCTCGCGCTGGCGGGTGCCGCGGACGACGATCTCGGACGGCACGTCGGCTACTATCTGGTTGATGACGGCCGGGCCGCGCTGGAGCGGCGAACCGACTGCCGGGTGCCCCTGGCGGAACGCCTCCGACGCCGGCTCCGGCGCCACGCCGCCGGCTTCTATTTCGGAAATATCGGCCTGCTGACGGTGGCGCTCGTATCCGGTGCGCTCGCGCTCGCGGCGGCGTTGGGCACGAACGTGCCGATGCTGGGCGTGCTCGGCGTCCTGCTTCTGCTGCCCGCGAGCGACATCGCCGTGCAGATCATGCATTATCTGGTGATACGGCTGTTGCCGCCCCGAATCCTGCCGAAGATGTCCTTCAAAAAAGAGGGCATCCCCGATGATTGCCGGACGCTGGTGGTGGTGCCGATGCTGCTGACGACGCCGGACGCGATCCGCAATGAGCTGGCGCGCCTCGAAATTCGCTATCTCGGGAACAAGGACCCGAATCTGCGTTTCGCGCTGCTTAGCGATTTCGCCGACGCGCCGCGCCGCCACATGCCCGAGGATCCGGAATATCTCGAGATCAGCGCGCACGGCATTGCAGAGTTGAATCGACGGCATGGGCCGGGGCGGTTCTTTCTGTTCCATCGTCTGCGGGAGTGGAGCGAGAGCGAGAAGCGCTGGATGGGCTGGGAACGAAAACGCGGCAAGCTCGAACAACTGAACCGGTTTCTCATGGGCGAGTCGGCACCGGAGCTCGACGAGCTGCTGGCCGCCGGTGATCGCGACCAGCTCGAAGGGATCCGCTTCGTCATCACGCTCGACGCCGATACCCAACTGCTGCGCGACACCGCCCGCGGGATGGTCGAGACGCTCGCCCATCCGCTCAATCAAGCGCGGCTTTCCGCCGACGGCCGAACGGTGTTGCGTGGCTACACGATCATTCAGCCGGGGGTGAGTGCCACCTTGCCGAGTTCCACGGCGACCTGGTTCTCGCGCATCTTCGCCGACCCGCGCGGGATCGATCCGTACACGCACGCAACCTCGGACGTTTATCAGGATCTCACTGGTGAAGGGAGTTACCACGGCAAGGGTATCTACGATTTGGAGGCCTTTTATCGCGTGCTGTCGGGGCGATTTCCGCAGGCGCATCTGCTCAGTCACGATTTGCTCGAAGGCGCTCACGTGCGCGTGGGACTGGCGACCGACATCGAGTTACTCGACGTTTTTCCGAGCAGCTATATCGCATGGTGGAACCGGCAGCATCGCTGGATTCGCGGCGACTGGCAGATCATCGACTGGCTAAGGGCGCGCGTGCCCGCCGGCGACGGAGGCACGTATCCGAATCCGCTTTCCGCCTTCAACCGGTGGAAGATTTTCGACAACTTGCGCCGCAGCGTCGTGGCGCCGGCGATCGTCGCGCTACTGATCGCCGGCTGGTTTTTTTCCCCCGCACCGGGGCTCTGGAGCTTGATCGTCGCGGGCATTCTGCTGCGGCCAGTATTCGGTTCGTTGCTTGGCTTACTATTGGAGCCGCCTCGCGCCGAAAAGAAATTCTGGCGAGAGCCCAGGGACTGTCTGGTGCGCTCATTACTCTCCGCGGTCTTCCTCGTGGATCACGCCGCCCTGGCGCTCGGAGCCATTACGCGCGTCGCTTATCGCCGCCTAGTCTCGCACGAATTGCTGCTCGAGTGGGAAACCGCGCAGGATGCCCATCTGCGCGCCAAGAACCAGCAGCGAAGGTTTATCCTCGAAAGGTTGTGGATTCCCGGCCTGTCCGCGCTCTTGCTCATTGGGACTTCGTTCATCGACTCGGCAGTGGTGGCGGCGGCGGGGCCGTACCTGTTTTTGTGGGCGCTCTCCCCAGCGGCGGTGGCCCTGCTCAATCGTCCTGCAACCAGTGATCGGGGTGGCACCCTGACCACTGCTGATCGCCGGATGCTGCGCGGCACGGCGCGGCGGACGTGGCGCTACTTCGATGACTTCGTCGGACCGCAGACGCATTGGCTGCCTCCTGATAACTATCAGGAAACCCACAAGCGGGAGGTCTTTCTGCGCACGTCGCCGACGAATATCGGGTTGTGGATGCTCTCGACAGTCGCGGCGAACGACTTCGGCTACATCACGCTCGACGACGTGCTCGCGCGCAACCTCGCGACGCTCGAAACGCTCGATAAGCTCGAACGCTTCGAAGGCCACCTGCTCAATTGGTATGACATCAGCAACCTCGAACCGTTGCGGCCGCGTTACGTCTCAACCGTGGACAGCGGCAATCTCCTCGCGAGCCTCTGGACGCTCGAAGCCAGCTTTCGGGAAATGGATTCGCAAACCGTGCTGGACGCCGCCGCGCTCACCGGGCTTGCAGACACGCTCGAGGTCTTGCGACAGATCCCCGGTCCGGCCAGCGAACACGCCTACCAACAGGCGCTGCTTTCGCTGGAGAAACTCACGTCGGGGACACCGGTCGATCTTGAGGACGTGATCTATCGGGTGCGCTCCGCCGCACGGCCCGCGAAGGCGCTAGTGCAAGCGTTGCCGGCGGACGGCAACGATCCGCGCACCTACTGGGTGCAACAAGTTCAGAAGCAGGTCGGTGCCTGGAATGCGGTCATCGACAAATATCTGCGGCTGGTGGAAGTCCTCGCCTCGTCGCCACAGCAATTGATGTCGCTCGGCGAATTCGCGCACGAATGCCGGCGGGAGGCGCTCGCGGCGACGTTCTCTTTGCGCAACATCGCGACAGCGAATATCCCGCGCCTCGCGACGCTCCTGGCATTCCAGCTTCGGCGCGACGAACCCGGAGTTCCGGAGCCAGTGCGCGTGTGGCTCGACGAACTGGCCGTGGAGGTCGCCCGCTCGCGACAGAATGCGGAAGAGCAGCTCGCGCAGGTCGAGGAGATCGTCGGCCGCATTCAGCGGTTGGAAAGCGGCATGGGGCTGCGCTTCCTTTACGATGAACAGCGCCGCATTTTCGCCATCGGCTACCAGGTGGCCGAGCGAAAGCTGGACACCTCGTTTTACGATCTGCTCGCCAGCGAAGCGCGGCTGACGAGTCTCCTGGCAATCGCGCGCGGCGACGTGCCGATGGAGCATTGGTGGGCGCTCGGACGGCCCTTTGGCTCGGCGAGCGGGCGGTTGCCGCTCCTGTCGTGGAGCGGCACGATGTTCGAATACCTCATGCCCGTGCTGCTGACGCGCTCGTATGAGAACTCGCTGCTCGATCGCGCGTGTCGCGATGCGGTGCATTGCCAGATCGCCTTTGGCAAACAGCGCGGCGTGCCTTGGGGCATTTCCGAATCGGCCTTCGCCGCGCTGGACCGGCATCATGTGTATCAATACCGCGCTTTCGGAGTGCCGACGCTGGCGCTGAAGCGCGGCCAGGAGCGCGACCTGGTCGTCGCGCCTTACGCCTCGGCGCTCGCGCTCGCCGTGGAACCCGTGGCCGCAATCGAAAATCTGCGGCGGCTGGCCGCGCTGGAAGGCGTCGCGATGGTGGGCGACTACGGCTACTACGAGGCGATTGATTATTCGCGGCAAAGCGAACCCGGAGGCGAAGCGGGAATCGTCGTGCAGTGCTACATGGTGCATCACCAAGGCATGTCCCTGCTCGCGTTCGACAACGCGTTGCACGAAGGCGTGATGCGGAAACGATTTCATTCCGATCCGCGCATTCGCGCGAGTGAAGCGCTGCTGCACGAGCATATCCCCATGTCCATCTCGCCGACCACGGGCGAGGCGCGTGAAGAGCGGCCAGCACCTCGCGTGGTTCCGGTCGCCGGCGCGGCCGCGGCGCCCACGAATACGCCGGACACGATGAGCCCGAGGACGGAGTTACTTTCCAACGGCACCTGCTCGGTGATGGTGACCAATTCCGGCGGAGGCTACCTCCGCTGGCGCGACCTCGACATTACGCGGTGGCGGGCGGACACCACCTGCGATGTGCCGGGTCCAGCTTGTTACATTCGGGATTTGGATGAGGGGATTCTCTGGAGCACCACGCATCAGCCGGTGCGTTCGCCTGAGTTGCGCTACACCTGGAACTTTACGCCCGACAAGGCCGAGTTCCGGCGGCGCAGCGGCCGATGCGAGACCTTCACCGAGATCGTGGTCTCCGCCGAAGACGACGCCGAGGTCCGGCGCGTCACGCTGGTCAACGGCTCCCGGCAGCCGTGCCGGCTCGAACTGACCAGCTACGCCGAACTCGCGCTGGCTCCCCATCGCGCCGACCGCGCGCATCCGGCATTCAACAAACTGTTTATTGAAACGGAATGGCTGCCGCAGTGGCAGGCGCTGCTGGCCCGGCGCCGTCCACGCTCACCGCAGGATCAGCCGGTGTGGGCCGCGCACCTGATGGTGATGGAGTCGCAGTCCTTGAATCTCCCGCAGTTCGAAACCGATCGTGCGCGTTTTATCGGCCGCGGCCGCACGCTCGAAAATCCGGAAGCCGTCGAGCGCCGTCTCACGAACAGCATCGGCTCAGTCCTTGATCCCATCTTCAGCCTCCGTCGTCACATCACGATCGAACCCAACGGGCGCTTCCAATTTTCACTCGTCACCGTGGTTGCGGAATCGCGGGAGGCGGTGATTGGGCTGGTGCAGCGCTACTCGGAGTTCCGCGTCGTGAATCGCGCTTTCGTGACGGCCTGGACGGGCGCGCAACTCGAGATGCGGCGGCTGCATATCCGGCCGGGCGACGTGCAGCTTTTTCAGCAACTCGCCGCCCACATCCTCTTCCCGCAAGCCCAACTGCGGCCGCCGCCGGAACGTCTCGGGCGCGGCTCCGCGGGCCAGCGAATACTGTGGGCGCAAGGGATTTCAGGCGACCTGCCAATCGTTGCGGTCACGATCGGCAATCACCGCGATCTCGAGGTCGTCCGGCAGGTTCTGACGGCGCACACGTTTTGGCATCTGCGCGGCTTGAAGGTGGATTTGGTTCTGATCAGCGAAGATCCCGAGAGCTATGAAGCGCCGCTCACGGCCCACCTGCGCAGGCTCTCCGAGGCGCACGCGCAGGTCACAGGCGTGAATCAACCCGGCGGCGTCTTCCTTTGTGTCGCGAGCCAGATTTCCCCGCCGGACCTGAGCGTGATCCTGGCCGCCGCGCGGGCTGTGCTCGTCGCCGCGCGCGGCAATCTGCGCCAGCAACTGGGCGCGCCGGTCCCGGTCAGCCCGCAACCGGTGCTGCGGACGCCAGGGAAACAGTTCCGAGAAGAAATATCGCGGCCGCTGCCGTTCATGGAATTGCAGTATTTCAACGGGCTCGGCGGCTTCACTCAGGACGGTAAGGAATACGCCATCTATCTCGCCCCGGGGACGCAAACCCCGGCGCCATGGGTCAACGTCATGGCCAACCCGGGCTTCGGCACGCTGGTTTCAGAATCGGGCTCGGGCTTCACCTGGTGTGGCAATAGCCAGAGCCATCGTCTGACGCCATGGTCCAACGATCCGGTTTCCGATCCGCCCGGCGACGCCATCTATATCCGCGATGACGACATCGGCGCCTTCTGGTCGCCCACGCCTCTGCCCATCCGCGAGATTGACGCCTACCGCACGCGTCACGGGCACGGCTACACCATCTGCGAACACAACAGCCACGCCATCGAACAGGAACTGGTGACGTTTGTGCCGGTGGACGACCACGGTGGGCTGCCGGTCCGCATCCAGCGTCTCCGGCTCCGGAACCTATCCTCCCATCGCCGAAAACTGACGGTCACCTCCTACGCCGCGCTGGTCCTCGGGAGCGATCCGGAGGAAACCCGCATGCACATCGTGACGAAGTGGGATCTGCAAAGCCGGAGCGTATTTGCACGCAACGCCTACGAACCGGCCTTCAGTGACCGCACGACCTTTGCGAGCTCAAGCCCGGCGCCCGATTCTTACACCGGCAACCGCGCGGTTTTTATCGGACGCAATCGCTCGACGCGCGATCCTGCCGCGATGGATCACGAGAGATTGTCCGGCGGCGTCGGCGGGGGTTTGGACCCGTGCGCCGGGGTGCAGGTGACTGTCGAGATCCAGCCAGACCAGGAAGCCGAAGTGACTTTTCTTCTCGGCCAGGCCGCCGACGTGTCGCAAGCGCGCGCCCTCGTGCAGCGGTTCCGCGATCCCGGAAATGTGGAGGCCGCCCTCCAGGAGACGCGTCGCTGGTGGGGCGATCTCCTCGGGACAATCCAGGTGGAAACTCCCGAGTTTTCCGCCAATCTTCTGCTCAACGGCTGGCTGCTGTACCAGACGTTGAGCTGCCGCATTTGGGGGCGCTCAGCCTTTTATCAATCGGGCGGCGCCTACGGATTTCGCGACCAGCTCCAGGACGTGATGGCGCTGGCCCACGCCGCGCCGCATCTCGCCCGCGAACACATCCTGCGCGCGGCGGCGCACCAATTCGTCGAAGGCGACGTGCAGCACTGGTGGCATCCCGAATCCGGCGCGGGCGTGCGTACGCGCATTTCCGACGATCTCCTCTGGCTGCCCTTCGTCACCGCGCATTATGTCCGCACCACCGGAGACACCGACGTGCTCGACGAGGCCGTGCTTTTTCTCGAAGCCAAGCCCTTGGAGGAAAACGAACACGAGCATTTTGCCGTGCCGGCGATCTCGGCCACGTCGGCGTCGTTGCTCGAACATTGCCGCCGCGCCATCGCCCGCGCCTCGACGGCCGGCCCGCACGGCCTGCCGCTCATGGGCAGTGGCGATTGGAATGACGGCCTCAATCGCGTGGGCATCGGCGGCCAGGGCGAGAGCGTCTGGCTGGCGTGGTTCCAGATTTGTGTGCTCAAGGATTTCGCAGAATTGCTCGAACTGCGGGGCGGCACTGCCGAAGCCACCGAATGCCACGTCCGCGCCGCAAGCCTCGCTAAAACGATCGATGCCGAAGCTTGGGACGGCGCGTGGTATCGCCGCGGGTATTTCGATGACGGCAGCCCACTCGGCTCGGCGCAATGCGAGGAAGCGCGCATCGATTCACTCCCGCAATCCTGGGCCGCCATCGCCGGTACCGGCGACCTCGAACGTGTGAAAGACGCGCTCCGTTCGGTCGAAGAAAACCTCGTCCGCGAAGCCCGGCAGATGGTCCTTCTCTTCACCCCGCCCTTCGACAAAACGCGGCTGGACGTCGGCTACATCGCCGGCTACCCGCCCGGCGTCCGCGAGAACGGCGGCCAATACACCCACGGCGCCGCCTGGGTTGCGCAAGCCTTTGCGCGCCAGGGCGACGGAGACAAAGCCGTGTCCCTCCTCCGGATGCTGAACCCGATCGAACACGCCCGCGATGAAAAGGATGTCGAGCAATACAAGGTCGAGCCCTACGTGGTCGCCGCCGATGTTTATGCGTTGAAAGACCACGTCGGGCGGGGTGGCTGGACCTGGTACACGGGTGCCGCCGGCTGGATTTATCGCGTCTGGCTGGAGGATGTCCTTGGATTCAAGCTCCGCGGAGGCACGCTGACCATCGATCCCGTCATCCCCAAAGACTGGCCTGGTTTCCGCCTGCGCTACCGCCACAAGCGCACCTGGTACGACATCGCGATTGAGAACCCGGAGCATGTCTGCCGCGGTGTGGCTCTGGTGGAATTGGACGGCGCCCGGCTGTCTTCGCGGACCATTCCATTGCACGATGACACGCAGCCGCACGCGATCCGTGTCTGCCTCGGTCCGCAGCCCTAATCCCGAACCCGTGTCCCACCTGGATTTGCAGTCGAAGCTTCTCGGGTGCCGGCGCGAAAGCATGAGGCGCCGCTCGAACCCAGGCTAACGCTCAGACGAAGGCTTCGGCGACCGAATCCGCCATCAGCTTGCCCCGGCGCGTGAGGACCACGCGGTCGGCGCGGTTTTCCAGGAAGCCCAGCTCCCGGAACTCCAGCACCGCTGCGGGCCAGCGGTCGAGGTCGCTGGTCGCGATGCCCTCGCGTGTGCGCACGGCAAACGCTGCGATCTCGCCCCGGCGCGTCGCGGGCGAAAGCTCCTCGACAAAATGTTCCGCACTTTCTCCCGCGAGGATGCGGCGCGTGTATTCGGCGGTGTCGGGGATCGCCTGCCAGCGGCGCAGACCGACGGTGGAAAAAGCGCTCGGGCCGAAGCCGAGGTAGTCCGCGCCGCGCCAGTAGGCGGAATTGTGGACGGATTCGCGACCGGGGCGGGCGTAGTTGGAAATCTCGTACTGCGCGAAACCGGCGGCAGGAAGCGTGTCCATCGTTGTCTCGAAAAGATCGGCATCGCGGTCGTCGTCCTGGCGGAAAGTGCCGAGCTGGAGCTGGCGGAAATAAGCGGTGTCCTCCTCGTAAGTCAGGCAGTAGGACGAGACGTGCTCAGGTGCGAGCGCGATGGTTTTCGCGAGCGTGGCCTGCCACTGCGCGAGGGTCTGGCCGGGGACGGCAAACATCAGGTCGATATTGATGTTCTCGAAACCGGATTCGCGCAAAGTCCCATAAGTTACTTCGGCCTGCGCGGAGTCGTGAACGCGCCCGAGCGTTTTCAACAGGGCGTCGTCCCACGATTGCACGCCGAGGCTGATCCGCGTCACGCCCGCATCTTTCAAAAGCCGCGCCTTTTCCGCCCGCACCGTCGCGGGATTCACCTCGAAGGTCCACTCGCGCAGCCCGCTCAAATCCAGCCGCGCCCGCAGCCCGCCAAGCAGGTAATCCAGTTGCTCGACCGTCAGCGCGCTCGGCGTGCCGCCACCGAAGTAAATCGTCTCCGGGCGCAGGAGGAACCGCTGACCGGCATCGTCCACTTCGCGCAGCAGGGCATCGAGAAACGCCGTCGTCTTATTCTTTGCCCCCGTCTCGACATAGAAGCTGCAATACGGGCAGAGCTTCGGACAAAACGGGATGTGGAAGTAGAGATGGCGGATCATCGCGCGGCGCCATCCGTCTCATCCGCGCACGGCGCGGTCAAATCAGTGCGCCGTCGCTTTCTCCGCGCCGAGGCCGGTCTTAAGCGATGGCGTGCCGAAGCGTTTTTCATTTTCAGCCCGCATTTGGCGGACGGTTTCCTCAAGCAGCGGCAAAAATTCGCTTTCGGAAAGCACCCGACCGGAACCATTACCTTCGACGATGACGCGCTTCAATTTCGGCTGCGTCGTTGTTGCTTGTGGAGATGCGATGAGTAGTCGCGGCGGATTTTTGTCGGTGAAACCAGCGCCGAAGTAGAGCCAGTCCATGAGAAACGTTGGATCGTCGTTTTGTCCCATGCTGGAAAAGCGCAATTTGTAATATTCTCCGGCGGGAACGTAATCCGGCTCCAGTTCGCTGAGATGCACCGGAAACCGACCGTCGTGATCGCTGGCAAAGATGAGGCAGCCAGTTTGAAGCTGCTTCGCCCGGCTAATATTTTTTGGCAAAGCGGGTCGCGTTGTCATCAACCACGGATAGGGCCAGAAGATCGCTCCGATGGCCGCGACACACACCGCTGTAACAATAGAGGCCAGCTGGTAAGAGCGGCCCATAGATGTCAGTGCGCCGTCGCTTTCTCCGCGCCGAGGCCGGTGTTGGCGCGGACGGTGAGTTCGGTGAACATGGCTTCCGCGTTCGGTTCGCGCGAGCAGAGGGTGCCGATGATCGCGGCGAGGAAGCCAAGCGGGATGCTGATGATGCCGGGGTTTTCCAGCGGGAAAAGCGGCGTGTGCTGGATGAGATGGCGCGCGGCCGCGGCGACGCCGGGAGCGTCCACCGTCATGATCGTCGGGCTGATGAGAATGAGGCCGATGGAACTGAGCAGCCCGACGACGAGGCCGGAGACTGCGCCGACGGTGTTGAAGCGTTTCCAGAAGATCGAAAAGAGGATCACCGGGAGATTGGCGCTGGCGGCGACGGCGAAGGCCAGGCCGACGAGGAAGGCGACATTCGCGCTCGGCCCGAGGGCGATGGCCAAGCCGATGGACACCGCGCCGACCACGAAGGCGGTGAGGCGCGCGACGCGCACCTCTTCGCCGGGGCGGTGCTCTTTTCCGTGGTGGATGACATTCGTGTAGAAATCGTGCGCGAAGCTGGTGCTCGCGCTGATGGTCAGGCCGGCGACGACGGCGAGGATGGTGGCGAAGGCGACGGCGCTGATGAAGGCGAAGAAAACATCACCGCCGACCGCCTTCGCGAGGAGCGGAGCAGCCATGTTCCCGCCGCCGTTTTTCGCGATGAAATCCGGCCCGAGCAGGCTGGCCGCGCCGAAGCCGAAGAAGGTTGTCATCAGGTAAAATGCGCCGATGAGGACCATCGCCCAGACGACGGAGGCGCGCGCCGTCTTCGCATCGGGCACGGTGTAAAAGCGGATGAGGATGTGGGGCAGGCCGGCGGTGCCGAAGACCAGCGCGAGGCCGAGCGAGATGAAGTCGAGCGGGTTCTTGAACTTCATCCCCGGCGTCAGGAAGTCGCGGACGACTTCCGCGCCCGCCTTGTCGTGCGAGGTGATTTTCGCAAGCGAAGTGAAGAACTCGCTGATGCTGAAATGGAATTTGCTCATCACGAGGACGCTGAGGAAAGCGCTGCCGCTCATGAGCAGGATGGCTTTGATGATCTGCACCCAGGTCGTCGCGAGCATGCCGCCAAAAACGACATAGACGATCATCAGCACGCCGACGGCGCAGACGGCCTGGTTGTAGGAAATCATGGTGCCGAGGAGCGCTTTCACGAGGCCGCCCGCGCCAACCATTTGTGCGATCATGTAAAACGTGGAGACGGTGATCGTGCTGAGCGACGCGACGGCGCGCACGGGCCGCGGGCTGAGGCGGTAGGCGAGCACGTCGGCCATCGTGTACTTGCCGGCGTTCCGCAGCGGTTCGGCGACGAGGAGCAGGACGGTGAGATAAGCGACGAGAAAGCCGACGGAGTAAAGGAAGCCGTCGTAACCCGACATCGCGATCATGCCCGCGATGCCGAGGAAGCTCGCCGCACTCATGTAATCGCCGGCGACCGCGAGGCCGTTCTGCCAGCCGGTGATGCGGCGCCCGGCGGCGAAGTAGGCGCTGGAGCCGGACGATTTTTTCGCGCTGAAGTAAGTGATGACGAGCGTGGCGGCGACGAAGCTGACGAACATGGAAAGCGCCGTGCGATCCACGGGAGCTGCGGCGTCGGCGAGGAGGAAGAAAGAGGAGAGGGTCATCCGGGCTTAGCGCTTGTGGAATTTCGCGAGGACAGCCGCGGCGGCTTTGTCCCAGCCGCCCGCTTTTCGGACGTACAGACCGGCAATCACCCACGCCATGACGAACTGCGAGAGCGCGAAAAGGTAGGCGAGGTTGACGCTGCCGATTCTCGTTTTCATCAGGTCCGGGAACCACCCGACCAGCACCGGCAGGGCGAAGTAATAGACGAGGAAGAAAATCGTCGCCGGGACGATGAAGGCCGCCTTGGCCGCGAGGAGCTTTTTGAAATCGGCGTCGGCCGCGATGGCATGCCAGTCCGCGGTGTCGCGGTCTTCATCGGCGGTGCGTTCGTGCGCGGGCTTTGCCGCGGTGCGGCCGAGTGGGGCGATGTCGGTGGGGGCCGCGGATTCCGGGGTGTAGTCGCGGGGATCGGGAGAACTCATGGGACTGGATTTTTCGGGTTCTGGGACTGAGGCCGCTCAGGTGCGGGGGATGAGATGCTGCTCGATCTCGGAGAGGATGGCGTGGGTCGGGTCGCGGTCGAATTTGTAGTCGTCGAGCTCGAACTCGCCCTTCCGCCCCTCGATTTCGTAGCGCACGGTGGCGAGCCCCTTGGCGTCCCACTTTTTTTTGCCGACGCCGGTGATGGCGGAAAATGGAACGCGCTTGCCCGAGGGCGTATGCACGGTGTCGGCATCGGTCTTCACCACGCGGCCCTTGTGTGCGAACCAGTAGGCGAGCGTGATCACGCCGAGCACCGCGGCGAGTCCACCAAACGCGAACTGCCCGATGATGTCGTCCCGCGTCAGCAGTTTGTGCTCCGGCGTCGCGCTCCAGCCGCGGCTCCTGGCATACTCGGGCCAAGCGGTCAGACGCTCCTCGGTCTTGAATTTTTCGTGGGCCTTGAAGCGCTCGTTCTTTTTCGGGTACCCGATGACGCCGTCGTAGAAAAACCAGACGCCGATCCCGAGCAGAAAGAGGGCGACAAAAAGCTTCTGCTTTTTCCAGATGGGGGTGACGCGGGCTTCGGCGGGCATGGCGCGGGAGTTTCGGGAGGCTGATGCGTGGTGACGAGTGAAAAATCGCTCAAGGAAACATCCTCCGGCGGGCTTGACGCCGGGTGCCGTCCGCGCACCCTAGCCGCCTCCCCCCATGAAAATCACACCACTTCTTCTCGTTGTGTTCGTCAGTCTTTCCGCTTCGGCTCGCGCGGAGGTCATTGAAACCGACGTGCTCGTCTTTGGCGCAACAGCCGGCGGCGTGAGCGCGGCCTGCACGGCGGCGCGGTTCGGCAAGAAGGCGGTCGTTACCGAATTCGGCCAGCATGTCGGCGGGCTTACGTCTGGCGGGCTGGGCTGGACGGACATCGGCAACAAGGCGGCCATCGGCGGCTTTGCGCTCGATTTTTACAAGACCCTCGGCAAGCACTACGGCCGAGAGGAGGCGTGGTGGTTCGAGCCGCACGTCGCCGAGGCTACGCTGCGGGCGCGGCTGGCGGAGGCGCGGGTGCCGGCGCTTTTCGGACAGCGACTGGCGAGCGTAAAGAAGGACGGGGCGCGGATCACCGAGATCGTCATGGAAAACGGGAATGTCTTTCGCGCGAAGACCTTTATCGACTGCACCTACGAGGGCGACTTGATGGCGAAAGCGGGTGTGAAATACATGGTCGGGCGCGAGGCCCATGCGCGCTTCGGCGAGACGCTCAACGGCATCTGCGCGACCACGCCGAAGCACCAGTTCGGCGTGAAGGTCGATCCCTACATGAAGCCCGGCGATCCGGCGAGCGGCCTGCTTCCGCTGGTCATGGGCGAGCCGCTCGGCGAACCGGGCGCGGGCGACCGCAGCGTGCAGGCTTACAATTTCCGCCTCTGCCTCACGAAGAACCCCACCAACCGTCTGCCGATCAAACCGCCGACGGGCTACGACGAGAAGCGTTTCGAACTGCTCGGCCGCTACTGCGAGGCGCTCGTGGCGGCGGACAAAAAGCCGACGCTCGGCACTTTCCTCAAGTTCGACATGGTCACGCCCGAGAAGACCGACATCAACAACCAGGGCGCGATTTCGACTGACTTCATCGGCGAAAACTACGCTTACCCTGAAGCCGACTACGCCACCCGCGCGAAGATCTGGCAGGCGCATGAGGCCTACATCCGCGGCTTCCTCACCTTCCTCGCCACCGATCCGCGCGTGCCGGAAAATGTCCGCACCGAGATGCAGCAATGGGGTTTGTGCAAAGACGAATTTCAGGACACCGGCGGCTGGCCGCACGCCATGTATGTCCGCGAAGCGCGCCGCATGCTCGGGGCCTATGTGATGAGCGAAAAGAACTGCCGCCAGCTCGAGACGGCGGACGACGCGGTTGGCCTCGGCGCTTACAACATGGACTCGCACAACTGCCGGCGAATCGTGCAGGACGGCACCGCGCGCAATGAGGGCGACGTGCAGGTGGGCGTGAAGCCGTATCCCGTTTCGTACCGCGCGATCATCCCGCGCGCCGAGGAATGCGAGAATCTGTGGGTGCCCGTCGCGCTTTCCGCCACGCACATCGCCTACGGCTCGATCCGCATGGAGCCGGTTTTCATGATCCTCGGCCAAAGCGCCGCGACCGCCGCGAGCATGGCCATCGACGACCGCCTGCCGGCGCAGAAAGTCGTTTACGCCAAACTGCGCGCCCAACTCGAAAAAGACGGCCAGGTCCTCGCGTGGACGGCGACCGCCGGAGCCGGCAAGTCCGAGCCGGTCAAAAAGCATGAGGGCCTGGTGCTTGATGACGCCGATGCCATGATGACTGGCGAATGGGTTGTTTCCAACGTCGCCGGGGCGCATCACGCCGGCACTGGCTACATCCACGATGGCAACGCGCACAAAGGCGAAATGTCCGCCCGCTGGACGCCGGAAATCGCCGAGGCCGGCGACTATGAAATCGAGCTGCTCTTTGCTCCCAATCCCAACCGCGCGACGAATGCCGCGGTGACCGTCGAAATCCCCGGCCAGCCGGCGCAAACGGTGAAGGTCAACCAGCGCGAGGCGAGCGGGGTGAAGCCACTCGGGAAGTTTGTGTTGCCCAAAGGAAGAGGAATCACGATCACGCTGTCGAATCGCGACACCGACGGTTTCGTCATCGCCGATGGCATCGTCCTGCGCCGCCTGAAACCGTGAGCATGAAACCGCTGCGCGCTCTTCTTCCGCTGCTCGCCCTCCTCGTGACGCTGCCGGTCTTCGCCGTGCGCGGAGCGGAGTTGAAAACCCGGCATGTCATTTTCGTCACGACCGATGGCTTCCGCTGGCAGGAGCTGTTTCGCGGGGCCGAGGAGCGCCTGATGAACAAGGCCAATGGCGGCGTGCCGAGCGAGGCGGCGTTGCGCGAAGAGTTTTGGGCGGAGACGCCGGAAGCGCGGCGGGCGCGGCTAATGCCGTTTGTCTGGAGCGAGATCGGCGCACGCGGTCAGCTTTTTGGCAACCGCGATGCCGGCAGCGAGGCGGGCGTGACGAATGGGAAGAACTTCTCCTATCCCGGCTACAGCGAGTTTCTCACCGGTCACGCCGACCCGCGGATCACCAGCAACAAGCCGGTCCCGAATCCGAATGTGAACGTCCTCGAATGGCTGCTCGGTCGACCCGGCTTCGCGGGAAGGGTCGCCGTGATCAATGCCTGGCAGGTGCTGCCGGCGATCCTCAACCAGGTCCGCTCGAAGCTGCCGATGTGGACGCCGGGCCTCGTCAAACAGAGCGACCTTCAATTCCCCCGCCGGGCCGAACTCGAGGCGCTCGCGGCCGACATCATCCAGCCGTGGCCCGACGAACATTTCGACGCGTTCGTTTTCGCCGCCGCGAAGGACTACCTCGCCACCGCGAAGCCGCGCGTGCTCTACGTGAATTTCGGCGAGACCGACGAGTGGGCGCACGCCTTGCGCTACGACCGCTACCTCGCCAGCGCGCGGAATGTGGACCGCTGGGTGCGCGCGCTGTGGGAGACGGCGCAGGCCATCCCCGAAATGCACGGGACGACGACGCTGATTTTCACGACCGACCACGGGCGCGGAGCCGGCCCGCAATCGTGGGGCAGTCACGCGGCGGACATCCCCGAGTCGGGTGAAATGTGGTTCGCCGTGCTCGGGCCGGACACCCCGGCGCTCGGCGAGCGGAAAAACGTCGCGCCGTTTCAGCAGGCGCAAACGGCCGCCACGCTCGCGCGCTTTCTTGGCGAGGACTACCGCGCCGCCGTCCCCGAGGCCGCCGCACCGCTGAGGGAGGTTTTTCCAGAGTGACCAGCGTGCCTTCCATGGCCGGCGCTACAACAAGATCGTCGTGGCCACCGACACTAACGTGGATGGCATGCACATCCGCCTGCTGCTGCTCTCGTTCTTCCTGCAGTTCTTCCCCGACGTCATCCGCAACAATCACCTCTTCATCCTGCAAACGCCGCTCTTCCGCGTGCGGAATAAGAAGGTCACAAAGTATTGCTACAACGAGCAGGAGAAGCAGACCGCGATCAAGGCGCTCGGCGCCAGCCACGAGATCACGCGCTTCAAAGGCCTCGGCGAAATCTCCGCCGGCGAGTTCAAGGATTTCATCGGCGAAAACATCCGCCTCGATCCGGTGAACCTCCACCACCTCCACAGCAGCGACGAACTGCTCTCCTTCTTCATGGGTAAGAACACCCAGGAACGTCAGGACTTCATCATCGGCAACCTGCGGGTGGAGAAGGATCTGGTGGAGGTGTAGAAGTCCACAGCCATAGGAACGGGAGCGCGGAATGAATATCGGGTTCGCGCCACCCTGTTGACTCTCCTCGGCCCGAGACTTGTTGCGAGCCAAAGACGTGCCCTCGATTCACCACGTCCGTCGTCCCCCGCGCCTCACCTCTCTGGCAGATCGTCCACCATGCCGGGGGTGCCTTCCTGGCCGGTTACAACATAGATTGCCTCAATGTAATCGCATCGCTTAACCTCAAAGGGTCTTATGTAGCTGAATCAGTCGAAAAGCAGACATATTTCCGGCGCGAGACAAACTACCCAAGGCATTCTACTTATACACGACACCGTACGCTCAGCTTCATAAGACCCCCAAAAATTCCAAAACAACTCCGCCATGAAGAAGCTCCTCCTCTCCGCCGCACTCGCCGTATTCACGCTCGCTCCACCGATCGCTCTCGCCGAAACCATCTTCGGCCTCGACATGTCGAACCGCATCTACCGCTTCGACAGCGCGACTCCGGGGACGCTGATATTCCTCAACGGCGGCCTCGGGATTCCCGGGTTGCAGGCCGGTGAATTCCTCCTCGGCATCGACTTTCGGCCCGTCGCGACGAATTCGGCGGCTGCCGCATTCAACGGCGTGCTCTACGGCTTGGGAAACAGCAATCGCCTTTACACGATCAACACGACGACCGGCGCAGCCACGCAAGTCGGCGCGGCCGGCAATTTCACATTGAGCGGGGCCGCATTCGGCGTGGACTTCAACCCCGTGCCCGATCGCCTGCGCGTCGTAAGTCAAGCGGACCAGAACATTCGCCTGAACCCCAACGATGGGACGCTCGCGGGGACGGACACGGCGCTGGCCTATGCGGCGGGCGATCCCGGCTTCGGCGTGAATCCGAATGTCGTGGGCGCGGCTTACACGAATAATTTTGGTGGAGCGACCGTGACGACGCTCTTCGGAATCGACTCCGGTCGCGACGTGCTCGTGCGGCAGGGCGGCATCAACGGCGCGCCATCCCCGAACGGCGGCGCGCTCACGACGATCGGCGCACTCGGCGTGAATACGATCGACGATGTGGGTTTCGACATTTCCGGGCTCACCGGCATCGCCTACGCCTCGTTGACCTCGCGCATCGGCCCGCTCGATACGTCGTCGGATTTTTATGTCATCGACCTCGCCACCGGCGCGGCCACGCTCGTCGGCGCGATTGGGCAGTTCGGCGGACCCGGCGCATTCATCACGCGCGACATCGCCGCACCCGTCGGCACATCCGTGCCGGAGCCAGGGGCGATCGGGTTCGCCGCATTCGGCCTGGCGATGCTTGCCGGCAGGAGGCCGTGGGCGGCCCGTCCCGGCTGCCGATCCGTAGGTGAGACGCCTGCGGGACTGTGACAGGCGAGACGACTGCCCCACTTATAGCGTCTTAGCGCTCCACCTTCCAGCGCATCTCGGGCGTGAGGTTGATGTTCTCCGTCGTCACGGCGAAGCCGCACGCGCGCGAGCGCACCATCGTTCACGGAGCGAGCGAGCTCTTCGTCGGGGTTCTCGATCATGTCGAACAGCGCGCGCCGCAGCTTTTGGCGCATCACGGAATCGACGACGAGTTTGAACGGATTCGCGCCGGACCCCCACACTCCCCGCACCACCCGACGCCCGGCCCGTTTCCTGCGCGGCGCGGTGAAAGGCGAATTCCTAGCAGTGCAGTTAAGGCTCAGCATCAAGGGGCGTCGCCGATGAGCGACGAGGCGGTGCAGAAAGCGGCGGGAGCGATCGCGACCGCGCATATCCCGGAGATGAAGCCGATGACTTCCAATCCCCGAGAGCTGGTCAGGACGAGCGAGGAAGATCCGCGCGTGCAGTTTTTCCGGCTCGATGAGCACGCCGACGTGGTGGTGTGGGAATCGACACCTCACTTTCACCTTTGCCACGCCGATCAAGGTCTTCGGGGCCTATTTCACTGGCGCTCAAAGCCCATCCGCCGGGACGATCACGCTGACCTTTGAGACGGAGACAAAGAAGGAGACAAAGAAGGAGACAAAGGGGAGACAAAGAGGGGAGACAAAGAGGGGAGACAAAGGGACAGACCTGAATGGCACTTAAATAAGACCGAAATGGGATGGGGTTTTCGGGTATTGATCGAAAGAGTCCAAGGGATGTTTCCGGTCAGGATCGGAGAACGGCATGGCGATGAAAACACCCTTCTTTTCCGCGTTTGGACCGCTCCTCTT
>JBBQCM010000039.1:0-53408 GCA_038318725.1 Chthoniobacterales bacterium | reverse complement strand
ATGCGACGGCCCGCCCGGCAGGAAAATCATGATCACCGCCTTGTGCGCCCGCTTTTCGCCGGCCTCCGCCTGCGCCCGCAGAATCTGCGGAAGACTCAGCCCCCCGAGCGCCAGCCCGCCGATGCGGAGGAAATCGCGCCGAGAGAAGCCGTCGCAAAACTTCCCGCGGGCGGTACCTTGAATGGTGAGCATTTTTTGGGAGTGAAGTGGGTTGCGTGACGAACGAGGTCGGCTCGCACTATTTGGCGAAATCCTCATTGCTTTGGTCAATTACCAACAAAGCCTAAACCGAACCGATTCCTTAGCCGTTTTTGCCATTTCTGCCGTGGGCAGCCAAGGCAGGAGATTTTCGAGTTCTGCTTTATTTTGGCGTCGTCGATGTGCTTGGATGCGGATCGGCAATTCGTCCGCCGCCGCCGCCGAGAATCAACAATCAAACCCAAAACAGAAAGTCGATATGGCCAAAGGCAATAACAGTCACAAAAAAGAAGTGAAGAAGCCGAAGAAAGAAAAGCCGAAACCTCTGCCGACGCGCCGAGGTTCCTGAGCCGGCGTCGGAGCGTAGGCCGTTTTTTCGTTCCGTCACAGACGGAGCCCGGGCGCTTGGCAAGACCAGCCGATGCGTTCACGCTCGTGGCATGTCGAAACAGCGCGTCCTCATTCTTTCCGCCAGCGCGGGCACGGGCCATGTGCGGGCGGCGCAGGCTTTGGAAAAGGTCTTCGCGCGCGATGAACGGGTGGCAGCGGTGCGGCACGAGGACGCGCTGAAATTTACCAACAAGCTCTTCCGCGAAGCCTACTCGACGCTCTACATGAAGCTCGTCCGCGATGCGCCGGACGTGCTCGGCTGGGTCTATCGCGCGAGCGATGAGCCATGGAAAAACGACCACCTGCGCGTGCAGTTCGAGCGGCTGAACACGCGGCCGCTGGTGAAAATGATCCGCGAATTCGACCCGCAGATCACCGTCTGCACGCACTTCACCCCGGCGGGGATCATCGCCCATCTCATCGCCCGCGGGGAACTCGACGCGCGGCTCTCCATCGTTGTCACGGACATGGACTGCCACGCCATGTGGCTGTCGCGCGTCTTCCACCGTTACTTCGTGGCGCTGGATGAAACGAAGGCGCACCTCGAAGCCCTCGGCCTGCCGCCCGAGCGCATCACCGTCTCCGGCATCCCGATTGATCCCGTTTTCGCCCAGCCCATCGACCGTGCGGCGGTGCGCGCGAGCTACGGCTTGCAGCCGGAAAAAACCACGTTGCTGCTCTCCGCGGGCGCGCTCGGCGTGGGGCCCACGGAGCTGATCGTCGAGCGGCTAAAGCAGCTCCGGCACGATGCGCAGACCATCGTCATCTGCGGAAAAAGCGCGGAGGCGAAGGCGCGCGTCGCCGCCGCTGTCGGCACGGATGCCGCGCGTTTCCGCGTCCTCGGCTTCACCGACCGCATGCACGAACTCATGCACAGCAGCGATCTTTTCATCGGCAAACCGGGCGGCCTCACGACCAGCGAGGCGCTCGCCTGCGGGCTGCCGATGGCCGTCTTGTCGCCCATCCCCGGTCAGGAGGAGCGCAACGCCGACCACCTCCTCGAAGAAGGTGCGGGCGTGCGCTGCAACGAACTCACGACCCTCGCTTTCAAGATCGACCGCCTGCTCGGCGCTCCCGAGGGCCTCGCCGCCATGCGCCGCGCCGCGACCGCAATGGGCCGCCCGCAAGCCGCGCGAACCATTGTCGTTACACTGCTCGAAGACCGTCTCCCGCCGCTTACGCTCGCTCCGGACGGGCAATGGGAGCGTGCTTAATTGCTCGCCGCGCTCTCCAACACTTCCGCTGCGGCTTCAAGTATGGGAGTCGCCGAGATCGTCTCACCCGCCGTGAAAAAATTCTCGCGACGGCTCCTCGCCACGCGCTCTCCGCCGCTTCCTCCGGCGCGAGGGCCGCCGCGTCGGCGCGGAATTTTTCGAGGTCCTTGCGCAGTGCGCCGGCGGGCGTGGCCGCAAGCGGATCGGCGGGCGGTGCCTTGGCGATTTCGGCCAGGCGTTTGAAGAGCGCCGGAGCGCCTTGGAATTCCTGCGCGGGGGCGGCGGGGGAGTAGAGCGGCGGTGAGGCTTGCAGTGAGAGCCAATGGGGGCATCGGGGGAAGCGGATGAAAAAGCGCCGTCGAGCTTGTCCCCCCCCGTCCGCCGCTCAAGCCCGAACATTGCCCTGCGCGGCGCGAAATTGTTTCGCCGCCGTCGCCATGTCCGGTGCAGGCTTTCCGCGCATGCCCGCGAAAAGTGAATTTGTCGAATACCTCGCCGAACAGCTCCAACCTCTCGGCGAAATGAGCGCGCGAGGGATGTTTGGCGGGTGGGGCTTTTATCTCGATGGGCGGATGTTCGCGCTCGTGGCCGACGAGGCCTTTTACATTAAGACAGACGACGTGAACCGCAGGGAGTTTGAGGCGCGCGGGCTCCGGCCCTTTCGCTATGATACGAAGCAAGGTCGGGCCACGATCCGCTATTACGAGCCGCCAGCGGAGGCGGTGGATGATCGCGAAGTCCTCTGCCTTTGGGCAGGCAAGGGCGTCGAGGCAGCGGCCCGGGCGGCGCAGGGGAAAAAGAAAGCGTCGAAGCGAAAGTGAGCGGCGGCGCTTATTCGAAAAGCCCCGGTTGCTTCACCGCGGGCAGGCGTTCGGCTTGAAACGCCGCGGTCGCGGCGCGCAGTTGCTCGCGGGTGAACTGCTTTTTGATTCGCGCGATTTCCGCCCCGGCGAGCACGTCGCAGCGCTCGTTGCCGGCGTGACCGGCGTGGCCTTTGAGCCAGCGCCAGTGAATGCGGTGGCGGGCGGCGGCGGTGTCGAGTGCGCGCCACAGGTCTTCGTTTTTCACGGGCTGTTTGGCGACGGTCAGCCAGCCGCGGGCTTTCCACGACTTGATCCATTGGGTGATGCCGTCGCGCAGGTAGGTGGAGTCGGTGAAAAGTTCGACTTCGCACGGCTCGGTGAGCGCTTCGAGCGCGGCGATGGACGCGCGCAATTCCATCCGGTTGTTCGTCGCGGCCGGTGCGCCGCCGCTGAGTTCCTTGGTGCGGTCGCCATATTCCAGCACCGCCGCCCAGCCGCCGGGTCCAGGATTTCCCTCGCACCCGCCGTCGGTGTGGACGGTGACCTTTTTCAAAAGGTTCACCCGATCCGCACCGCGCGGGTTTTGTCGAGTTTCAGCACATCGCCGCGCTGGAAGGCTGGCACGACTTTCGGGTCGGTGAACTTTTCCTCGCGGAGCTGTACGCTGCCCTGCTCGACCAGACGCCGCGCGTCGCCCCGTGATTTCGCGATCTGAAAACATTGGGCGTATCCCGCCACGACGACGGAGACGATGTCACCCGCGATCCCTGACAGCGCCAGGATCGGCAGCTCGGCGCTCGCGAGGTCGCGCTTGCTGAAGCGTGTGTTGAAATCCTCCAGCGCCGCCTGCCCGGCGTTCACTCCGTGGTAGCGCTCGACGATGCCCCGAGCGAGCTGCTTCTTCGCGTCCATGGGGTGGCCGCTCGGTGTGGGCTCGCCGAGGAGCAGCAGGTAGTAGCGGGCCATGAGCTCGTCCGAGATGCTCATCAGCTTGCCAAACATCTCCGTCGGCGGCTCGCTCACGCCGACGTAGTTGCCGAGGCTCTTCGACATCTTCTGCACGCCGTCGAGTCCCTCGAGCAGCGGCATGAGGAAGACGACCTGCAGCGGGTGCCCCTCCTCGCGCTGGAGGTCGCGGCCCACGAGGATATTAAAAAGCTGGTCGGTGCCGCCGATTTCCACGTCGGCCTTCACGACCACGGAGTCCCACCCCTGCATGATCGGATATTGGATTTCGTGCAGATGCACGGGCTCGCCGCGGTCGATGCGGTTTTTGAAATCCTCGCGCTGGAGCATCTGCTGGAGGGTCACGCGGGCGTTGAGTTTCATCACCTGCTCGAAGGTCATCATCTCGAACCACTCGCCATTGAAGACGGTGCGCGTGCGGCAGGGATCGAGGATTTTGAAAGCCTGCGCCTGGAAGCTTCTCGCGTTGCCCATGATCTGGTCGTGCGAAAGCTGTGGACGAGCTTTCGAGCGGCCCGTGGGATCGCCGATCATCGCCGTGAAGTCGCCAATGATGAGGATGGCCTGGTGCCCGAGATCCTGGAACTGCCGCAGCTTTTGCAGCGCCACGGTGAAGCCGAGATGGATGTCCGGCGCGGTCGGATCAACGCCGAGCTTGATATTGAGCGGACGCCCGAGCCGCAGCTTCGCGAGCAGTTCCTCTTCGCTGATGATTTTCGCGGAACCGCGTTTCAGGATTTCAAGTTGCTCTTCGGGTGACGGCATAAGCGTTCATCGCTTTGGATAAATCCCGGGCATCCCGGCAGGCGAGCAAGAAAATGCCCGCGAACGGGTGAGGCGCGAATCCGCCGTCCTCCCGTAAACTGCGAGCCGCCCTCTACTTGTTCTTGTTTAGCAACTCGCGGATGTCGTCGATCGAGAGCGACTTCATCGTGCTGTATTTCTCCACGGAACTGCCGGTGTTCGTCACCGTCTCCCCACCGCTGCGCCAGTCACCCAGGGTCACGGGATCGACCGACTGCCGGAGCTTCGTGCTCTCCGGGCCGAGGTATTCCCGCTTCCCGTCGTGCAGGCCGCGGGTCGCGGCGGTCTTGCCAGCGTCCCACGCCTCCTTCGTCGGTGCGTTTTTCGTCGCCGCGTCTTTGGTGGCGTAGCCTTTCGTCGCGGCGTCTTTGGTGGCGAACTTAATGTCTCCCGTTGCTGCGTTTTTCGAGCCACGGAAGTCGCGCGTCCGGTAACTGTCCGCCGTGGCCTTTTGCTGGTATTGAAAGTCCTTCGTCCGCGCCTTGCCCGCATCATACGTCCGCCCGCCCACTGCGCTGCGGCTCGGATCGAAAGCCTTGAATTTGTCCAAGACGAGAATTTCCGCGCCGCGTTTGGAACCCGCCTCTCCACTCTCGGCGGCTAGCATGCGATTTCTCTCGACCCTTCGGCTGTTCTCCTTTCGCTCTCCGGCCTCCTGTTTGGACAGCTTCTTATTGAATCTCTCCATCGGCGTGGAGCAACCTGCGCAAAACAGCGCGAGCAGGAGCGGGAGGAGGAGGTGGTAACGCACCCGCGAGAAGTGGCACAGGCTTTCCCCGATGGCAAGAAGGTGATTGGGGGCCGCGGACGCGGCGTCGTTGGGGCTAACTCCTCGCCCCACCTCAACCGCCCGCTTTGATCTTCACGAGCTGCGCCCGCGCCTGCTCGATCTCGTCGGAGTTGCGGGCCACGGCGAGGAAGGTCTCGATCGTCTGGATGGCCCCGCGCCGGTCCCCGCGCTCGGCTTGCAGGACGCTCAGGCGGAGCGCGATCTCGGCCAGGTCGGGCCGGCGTTCGCGCGCCTTGCGCAAATGGGTGAGCGCCGCCTCGGATTGCCCGGCGAGCAGATCCGCCGCCGCCCAGTCGCCGTAGATCTGCGCCAGCGCGAGCGAGAGTTCGGGCGCTTCGCCAGCCTCGGCCATGAGTTTCTCCAGCAGCCCCGTCACGGGCTCAAAGCCCGCTTGCCCCCTTGCCATCTCCCGCAGCCGCGCCGCCATGTCCGCCCGCAGGATCTCGGGATGCGCCTCGACCAGCGCCAGGGCGTGCCCGGCCTGGCTGCCGCGGTCGAAGGAGGCGAAGAGCGCCCGCCGCAGCGCCACCAACCGCGGCCCCGTCAGCCCGAACTCCGCGGACGCCGCGGCGAAGCGCTCCATCTTTTCCGCCGCCACCAGCCAGTCGATGATCGCCTCGAAGCGCCGGTTCGCGGGATTGGCAAAGGCTGCCCGCAGCGTTCGCTTCGCCGCGGCGAAATCCTTCGCTGTCAGTTGCAGCCGGGCGGCTTCGAGAAAGACCTCGGTGTTCCGCGCAAAGGGATCGCGCCGCAGCGCCTCGGCGTAGAGCTTTTGCGCGGCGGCATGGTCGCCCAGCTCGGCGAAAGCGGGGGCGATTTTTCCGGCGAGATCGTCGCTGACCGCGGCCCGCGCCACGAGAGGTTCGAGCAGCGCGCGCGCCTCGTCTTTGTGTCCGAGTTTTTGGAGCGTGCGCGCCTGGCGGAGCACGGGCTGCTCGTCCTGCGGGTTGAGCTGGGCGAGGCGCTCCAGCACGCGGTTCAACGGCGCGTAGAGCTTCGCGTTTTCGAGCGCGTCGGCGGCCCGTTGCAGCCACGCCTCGGGCGCGTCGTCGCGCACGAGGATTTGCGCGAGCGTCGCCTCAGCCGCCTTGCGATCGCCTGCCGCGAGCTGGGCGCTGAGGATCATCACGCCCGCCGGAACCGGCCCCGCGCCCTCCGCCCACAGCGTCGCGAGTTCGCGCGCGGCATCCTTCTCCACATGCAGTCGCACAGCTTGCTTCGCCGCCACCTCGAGATAGCTCCCGAGCAGCCCCTCGCCGGCGGTCTGGCGCAGCCGGCGCAGCTCTCGCTGGGCCGTCGCCAAGCCGTCTTCCGGCGTGAGCAGTTCCACGAGTTTCGTCTGCAAAGAAAAATTCATCCGGGCATCGGTGCTCCGGCTGAGCGTCCCGTGGAGGAGACTTCGCGCCAGTTTCGTTTCGCCCTCGACGGCCAGCGCTCCGGCCACGCTCAGCGCTGCGGGCACCTGCTGCGAGGCCGGGATGCGCTCCAGCGCCGCGAGCGCATCCTCGGGCTGATGGTTTTTCACCAGCAGCAGCGCGACCCGCGCCTCGATCTCCGGTCCCGTGACTTTCTGGAAAAGCGCGAGCGCTTCCGCGAGCTGGCCGCTGTTTTCCAAAATCGCGGCCAGCGCGAGGCGGGCGGCGACATTGCCAGGCTCGAAGGTCAGGAGCCGTCGGTAAATCACCACCGCGTCCTCCACCCGGTTCGCGCGTTCATTGAGTTGCGCCAGTCGCAGCAGCAGCCGGGTGTCATTCGGCGCGTCGTCGATCATCTCGCCGAGCACCATGCGCGCCTGTTCATTCTCGCCCTTGCGGTCGAGCAGATCGGCGAGTTGGACGGCAAAATCGCGCCGGGCCGCGCCGTTCAGCCGCTGCGCGCCCGCGCTGAGGCTGGCCGAGAGCACCTCCGCGGCGGTGTCTTCGTCGCCAGCGGCGCGGCAGGCGGTGAGCAGGTTGCGCAAAGCTTCGGGCTCCCCGAGATCGCGCTCCCACATCTGCCGGTGGATCGCCACCGCCGCCACATTGGCCTGCATACCAGCCAGCGCGCTCGCGAGCGGTGCCAAACCGTCGTGCGGAGAGGTGCGGGCAAAGGTTTCGATCCACGCCTGCGCCTCACCCGGCGGGCCGTAGGCGACCTGCAGCGCGCAGAGCTGCTGCCGCAAATCGCGGATCACGTTTTGCGCCTGGTCCGTCTGAAGCTGGACCAGCGCTTCGTCGCCCAGCGCCTTATCCCAGAGCAGCATCGTCAGCCTTTCCAGCCGCCAAGTCTGCAACTGTCTCCCAGCCTGGAGCAGGAAACGCCAGCGGCGCGATGCCGCATCTCCCGTGTCGTCGTACTCCACGCCGATCAGCGGCCGCAGTTCCACGATTTTGTCGAGCGCCGCACCGGCCGCCTTTTCGTCGCCTGCCAGGCCGCGCAAAAGCACGGTCGAGACGACCGCATGCAACGGATAAGTCTCTGCATCGATGTCCTTGAGATAGTCCTCCACAAAAGCCGCGCGGTCGGCCTCCGGCAGCAGCAGCCAGTAGTCGCGCAACGCCTCGCAGATGGGCGAGGCCAGGGAATCCGCCGGCAGTTTGATCGTCTCGCGCAAGACGGCACGCGCCTGCCCGGCGTCGCCGCTGAGCAAATACCAGCGCGCCAGTTCCTGGCCGCACGCGCCGCGCTGGGTGGTGGCGTTGTCAAAAAAACGGCGGCCCAGGTGCGCGGCCTCGCGAAAGCGGTTGCGGCCGGCGAAGAGCGTGGCTGCCTGCCAGAGCCGTATTTGCGCGCCGGGCGGAAAGAGTTTTTCAATGAGCCCCGGATCTAGGCGTCCGCCATTCAGTTCGAGATACTGATCGAGAGCCACGGAGAGGTAGTCGCGCTCGCTGGGGGTGCGGCGCCGGTCCCGCAGCCAGGCGCTCAGCCGCGTGAACTCCTGCGTCTGCAAGGCCAGCCAGATGAAGGCCTGCGAGACTTTCGCATCGCGCGGATCGGCGGCCCGGAGCGCGTCGATTTTCTCCAGCGTGGCCGCGCCAGCACCGGCGTAAAACAGCGCCCAGAGCGATTCGCTCGGCGCATCCGGCACCGCCTGCCAGCGCCCGATCCACGCGGCCAGCGCGGCCGGATCGGACTTGGCGGCCTGGAGTTGCGCGAGCAGGCGGATGGCGTTCAGCCGTTGGTCCCGCTCGCTCTTTCCGTCCTTCGTTTCATCGATCCAAAAACTCCGCAACGCCCGCAGCGCCGCCGGGGTTGGCCGCCCGTTGCGCTGGCCGACCATCGAGAGGTAACTCGTCTGCAGCCGCCCGGACTCCGTCGTCTTCGTCGCAGGAAAGCGGATGGCGTCGCCGGATGTTTCGGCCGTGGTGCGGCGCAGAATTTCCTCGAGACACGCTTCCGCTTCCTTGGTTTCCCCGGCGTCGAGATCGAGTTCCGCGAGCAGCGCAAGCGTGCGCAGATTTCCCGGTTCCAGTCCGCGCGCCTTGCGCAGCAGCTCCGCGGCCCGGGCTGGCGTGCCCCATTTGCTTTGAAACTCGATCGCCCGGTCCAGGGCTGCCGTTTCGCGCGGAAACCTGGCCAGCAGCCGCTCCCAAGTGCGGGCCGCGCCTTCGATGTCGAAGTTCTTTTCCTGCAACTGCGCGAGCTTTTCAAAACCGTCCGGCCGCTCCTGCGGGACCACCCGGAGAAAACGTTCCTGGAGCTTCACCGCGGCGTCCGTCTTCCGCAGATCCTCGGCCTCGCGGATCAGCTCCGGCAATGCCTCCGCGGGATTCTCCGCCGCGAAGGACGCGTCCGCCAGGACCTCAAAGGCGGCCGCGCGATCCCCCGTCATTTTCAAAATCCGCCCGAGCGCCATCTCGGTGAAATAGTCGTCCGCGCGGAGCTTGCGCCTCTCTTCGAATTGCGCGCGCAGCCAGCCGAGCAAGTCGTGGTTGCCGCACTGCGCGAGGAGATCATTGAAAAGCGAAAACTGCTGGCGCTGGTCGGCTTCGGTTTCGATCGCCTTGAGCTGCAGCTCCGCGGATTGCTGGTGCAGGTTGAGTCGGGCGAGCGCGACGAGCAGAGGGCCGAAGGCTTCTTTTTTCCGCGAAACGGGACTGAGCGCATAGACCTGCCGCCAGACCGCGAGCGCCTCCGGCCAGCGCTCGGCGCGCTGTTGGGTGAGGGCGAGATCGGTCAGCGCCTCGAGGTTGCCGGGGCTGGCCTTGACCAGGCGCTCGAAGATGGCGAGCGCCTCGGGAATGCGGCCCGCCTGGAGTTCGAGCTGGCCGGCCCGGCGCTGGTAGCTCGCGCGGTTCGCGGGATCGATTTCCGCCAGCCGCAGCAAATGGAAAACCGCAACGGGAGACGGCCCGTTCGCCGTGTGCAGCCTGATCAGGACTTCGTATGCGGCGGCGGATTTCGGATTGATCGAGAGCGTCTTTTGCGCGGCGTCGAGCGCGCCCTTCTGGTCGCGGTTCCACATGCGCCAGCGGGCCAACCGCAGCCATGCGGCTTCATTCCCGGCGGCGGCGGCTTCGCCGGCCATGGCCGCCAAATAGTCGTTAAGCGCCGAGCTCGCCTCGGGCGGTTTTTCGACGCTCAGCGTTGGGATGCTCAATGTTCCAAGGGAGGCTTCCCGCTTCGCTGCCGCGGTCTCCGTGCCGTTGCGGAAACTTTCGAACAGCTTCTGATCGGCCTGCTCCTTCTCCCCGTCCGTCTTGCTCAACTGCACAGCTTTCGTGAAGGCCGCCTGGGCCGCGGTGAAGTCTCCACGCGCGGCGTGCAATTCCCCGAGCGCGACATGAAACTCGCGCACTTCGGGTTGGAGTGCGACAGCTTCTCCCAGCTCGCGGGCGGCGGCCGGGAGATCGTTCTGGGCCTTGAAAATCTGGGCGATGCGGAAGTGCGCGGCGGCGCGCTTCGCCGGCGGATCGCCGGCGGGGACGAGCCGCGCGAGCGCGCGCTTCGCCTCGGCCTCGCGGCGCTGGGTGAAAAGGAAATTCGCCAGCGCGAGGACGGCCTCTTCGTCGCCCGTGGCGGCGTCCGCGGCGAGGCGTTCCTCGACGAGATCCCAGAGCCGGTTTTGCTGGTAGAATTCGAGCGCCCTGGCCCGGACCGTCTCGTCATTTTTCTTCGCCGCGAGGAGCGCCGCGATACGCTGGCGAGCCGCGGGTGCGGCGTCCCGCCGGAGGTCGAGCTTGGCGCGCTCGAAGACGAAGTCGGTATTCGCCGGCTGCTCGGCGAGCAGCTTGTCGTAAAGCTCCGCCGCCGCCTCCGGCTGATCCATCTGGGAGAACAGGCGTGCGAGTTTGAGCCGGTAGTCGGGATTCTTCGGCGCCAGTTTGATCGCCGCCGTGAGCCAGATGCGCTGCTGCTCCAGTTCGCCCAGCCGCTCGTAAAGGTCCACGAGCTGGAGGCACGCACCGAGGTCGCGCGGATGGTCGGCGGCGAATTTTTTCCACCGCTCCTCCAGCTCCGCGGTCCGGTGGTAGCGCTGGTGCAGGCGGATGAGCTGCGAGCCCAGTTCGGCGCGCAGCCAGTTGCCCGGCGCGGTCAGCGCGAGCGCCTTTTCGAGCGCGGCGATGGCGGCGTCCTGATTGCCCGCGCCCTGCTGGATGCGGGCGAGTTGGCGTAGCGCCAGCGCGCTCTCGGCCGGCGCGGCGTGGGCCGCGAGATATTCGAGATGAAAAATCGCGCGGTCGGTCAGGTGATTCTGCGCGTAGGCCTCCGCGAGGCGATGGCGGAGAAAGATGTTGTCGGGGTCGAGCGCGACGGTGCGTTCCCAGGCTTGCGCGGCTTTTTCAGCCTCGCCCGCGGAGAACCACGCGGAGCCGAGCTGGATGAGCGTCTCCGCCAGCCGCGGATCGTCCGGCAGGAACAGGGCGACGCCGCGCTCAAAAGCCTCCGCCGCCTCGCGAGCCTGGCCGAGTTCGCTGCGCAGCCGCGCCGCGGCCAGTGGAGCCAGCGGGCTCCTTTCGTCGAGCTTCGCCGCCCGGTCGAAAGCGGCCAGCGCCTCGGCGTTGCGCGCCGCCTTTTTCAGCAAATGCCCGAGCACCATCTCGGAGGTGAAGGTTCCGCCGGCCTGATATTCATCGAGCAGTTGGGTGGTTTGATTTTGGTCGAGGTAAGCTTTCCACAGCCGCTCCAGCGCGGTGCCTTCATCCGGATTCCGCTCCAGCATCTGCCTGTAGCGCTCGATCACTTTCGGCGACGGCCCCACCTCGCCGCGCACCGTGAGCGCGGCCAGGAGGGAAAGCAATACGAGGGTCCGCCGTGACATGGCGGACATGCTACGTCGCCGCGCCGCGGCGGCAAGCGCGCGGCTTCAACCTCGGGGAGCTTCGCCGGATTTGCGCAAGGTCAGGCCGGCGTTTCGCCGGCGGCTTTCAGGAGTGCTTGAAAGGCTGGGCTGGCGGGCTGGATGAGGCCGTCCACGGGGAGCGCGGAGTGGCTTTCGAAGGCTTCGATGGCGGCGACGGTATTCGAATTGCGCGGCGGGTGCGAAATCAATCCGTCCACTCCCTTTGGATCGAGCTGCGAAAGGTGTAATTCCTTCGCCGCGGTGGTGAGAAGGCGTTGGACGGTTTCCACGTCCGCGTGCTGATTCGCAGCACCCTTTTCCCATCGACCAACGGCGGCCGCGATCTGCGAGACGATCGGGCCGGAATCGGTGCCTTGGAAGTAATCATCAAGGTCGAGATCGAGGTGCATCATGCCATTTTCCTTGCGACCGCGCAGGGTGGTGGCCGCATTGAGCAGATACTTTCCGAAGCGGGTTAGCTGACTGCTGCTGAAGGTGCATTCGCGATGGAAAAATTCCTTCACGGTCGGGTCGTCGGTCCACTTCTGCGCGAGCGTCTGGAGCCCGTCGTAGGTGCGCTGGTGCATGTGGTGGATTTGCGACAGGTAGCCTTTTTGCTCGAAGACGTTGGAGTTGAGCAGGCCGGCGTCGGTGTCCTTGATGGTGAGCTTTCTCACGACGACTTGCGGCGCGCCTGGCGGGATGTCAGAGGTCTTCGAGGCTTTGGTGGACTTCACTTTTCCGCCGTCGAGGTAGTAGGCAAAGCGGTAGTCGCTGATATTGCCGCCGGTGAGCCGGTCGGACTGCGCGAGGAGGTAGTCGAGCAGGATTAGCTCGCTCATGTCGCGCATGGCCACGAGCGCCTGCACGTTGCTCTGAGTGAAAGCCTTTGACCCGACGATGGAAGCTGCGGACCGGGAATCGGCCATGTGCTTGAATGCGCTCGTGGAACTGAGGCCCGTTCCGACGCTCAGCCACTCGGTGTAGTTTTCTTCGCCGGTGGTGTTTTCCAGTAGCGCGCCATAAATCTGCGCGAAGTCGGACGTGAAGAGCGCGCTGGCGACGCCGGAGCCTTTCGGGTTCGCATAGTACTGGCTGAACAGCCCCCAGCTTTTCGCGATGGTGCCGCGGACTCCCATCTCGGAAGCCAGGCGGACGATCTTCTTGTGCTGGCCGATGTCCATGGTGCGCAGGACCGCGGGCTTGATCTCGCAGATGTCTCCGAGTGCGCGGGCGACGTGGTAGTAACCGAGGATCGCGGCTGTGCAGGTGGTCGTGAAGCGATTGTCCGTCTGCTTGAATTTTGCGACGCACTTGCCCGACTTTTCCACGCCCGCGCAATACCCCGCCGTCAGTGAGGCCGGCCTGCTCGTGCCGGCGGGGAGTTCGAACACATCCACCGCCGCGCTGGTGCTGGTTCGTTTGGGAAGTGTCGCGATCACGCCCGATTCGGCGGCGCCTGTCTTGTAAAAGTCGTAGCCGGCGAGCTTCTCCTCATCGGCCACGTCCTTCGCGCCGTCTTTGCCTCGATATTTTGCAAACGGCAGGTGTTTCGGGATAACGCAGATCTCGTCGGGCCCGCCGCCCGGGACTTTGAAGGTTGCCGTTTTGACACCCCGCCCGGCTTCACGATGAAGCGAGCCCTCGTAAAGTTCCGCATCGGTCGCACTCATAGGCCACGAGGCTTCGTCCGGCGCGTTGGAAAGTCGAGAGCTTTCGACGCGGTTGCCAGGCGCATGCCCGCATCTATGCGAATGGGCATCCTGTTATGAAATACGAATGGTATCTGACTTTCCACGGCGGGCCGGATCGCAGCGATCGCAACAGCATTCATGTCTTTTCCGACGACGGCAGGAAACGACGGGCACTTATACGTGGCGAGCCGCGGCACCTGGCAAATCCTTCGCTACCGGTTCTCCGACGACCGGGCGGATGCGTGGCCTTTCATCGACGATTTGGACGACGAGCCGGAGTTCATCGAACGCGTCGCGCGGCACAAACAGTCCGCCGCGAGCCCCGCGGCAGCCGCGTTCACGGCTGCGCGCTGAGCAGCGTCTTCGCGTGGGCGAGGGCGCTGTCGCCTTTGCCGCCGAGCATGCGGGCGATTTCCTCGATGCGCGCCTTGCCCTCGACTTTGCAGAGCTGCGAAATGGTTCGGTCGTTGGCGTATTCTTTCGTGACGACAAACTGGGTGTCGGCCAGCGCGGCGACCTGCGGGAGATGGCTGATGCAGAGCACCTGATGCGCGGCGGCGAGCGACTTCATTTTCGCGCCTACGGCGTGGGCAATTTCTCCGCCGACGTTGGCGTCGATCTCGTCGAAGACGAGCAGTGAGATGGTGTCCTGGGCGGCGAGGGAGGATTTCACCGCGAGCATGACACGCGAGATTTCGCCGCTGCTGGCAATGGCCTTCAGCGGCTTGAGCGGCTCGCCAGGGTTTGGGGCGAAAAGGAACGCGACGCATTCGAGTCCGTGCGTGGCGGGCTTCTCGTGCGCGGTGAGGGTGGCGGCGAATTCGGACTTTTTGAAACCGAGATCGCACAGATGCGCGGTGATGCTCGCGGCAAGTTTCGGAGCGGCGGTTTTGCGTTTCGCGCCGAGTTTTGCGCCGGCGTCGAGCAGCATTTTGCGGGCGGTTTCGATTTCCTTTTCCAGCCGCGCCAATTCCTCACCGCGCGACTCGATCTTGCGCAGCCGCTCCGCCGCGGCGTCGCCAAACGCGATGACCTCCGCGATGCTGCCGCCGTATTTGCGCTTCAGCGTTTCGATGAGCGACACGCGCTCCTCCATCTGCGCCAGCCGCCCGGGGTCGAGATCCATTTCCTCCGCGTAGTCCTGGAGCGACCGCGCGAGATCATCGAGTTCGGTCGCCGCGCGCAGATGCGATTCCGTGAACCGCGCCGCCGCCGGATCGACGCGCTCCAACTCGCGCACGAGTTTTCCGATTTCGCCGAGCCGCGTGAGCACCGCGTCGTCCGCCTCGCTGAGCCGCCCGATGATCTGCGTGGAAAGCTCCAGCAACCGCCGGCTGTTCGACGCCACGCCGTAGCGCGCGAGCAGTTCCTCCTCCTCGTCCGCGCGAAGCTGTGCGGCCTCGATTTCGTGCGTCTGATGGCGGAGCAGATCGACCTCGCGCTCCAGCGCCGCCTCGCTCGTCGAGAGCGCGGTGTGCTCGACGGTCACGGCGTTCAGTTTCGCAAAGTGTCCCTCGTATTTTTTGCGCAGCGCCTCGGCTCCGGCGAAGGCGTCGAGCAGTTCGAGCTGCTTCGCGTCAGAGAGCAGCGACTGGTGGTCGTGAGGCCCGTGCAAGTCCACGAGCCCATCGCCGAGCAGCTTGAGGACGGCGAGCGTGGTCGGGCTGCCGTTGATGAACTGACGGTTCGTCCCCGCGGTGGAAAAGACCCGCTTCAAAATGAGCTGCGCGTCCTCGCACGGCTCCACGCCTTGTTCTTCGAGCCGCGTGTTCAGCTCGGCGGCGTCTTTCACCGCAAAGACCGCCTCCACCGTGCAGCTCTCCGCGCCGGTGCGGATGAGCGCCTTCTCCGCCCGCTCGCCGAGGATGAGCTGGAGCGCGCCGACGATGATCGACTTACCCGAACCGGTCTCGCCCGTCACCGCGGTGAAGCCCGGCGCGAGCGCCCACGCCAACTCCTCGACGAGCGCGAGATTGCGGATGCGGAGTGAGGTCAGGGTGGCGGGCACGGCGGGAGTATGGAAACCCGCGCCCGCATTTCAATCCGCACGCGCGGCGAAAAGTGAATGCAGCCCGGTCTGGACATGGGGCGTAACAGGACATGGGGCGGTGCGCTAACCCTTCATGCCATGTCTGAGGCGGATGAGAAACCACGAGCTCAGCCCGACCCATCCTTGCCGACGGCCATCCGCAATCTGGATCCTGGCGAGCTTTTCGCCCGCGGGATTCATTCCGTGAAAATGTCGAGCGCGGGCGGCGCGCACGGCTGGACCCCACCGAAGGTGGAGGAAGCCGCGTTGCTTTTTCCCAACTACGAAGTCCTCGCCGTGCTCGGTCACGGCGGCATGGGTGCGGTCTATAAGGCGCGGCAGATTGCACTCGACCGGCTCGTCGCCCTCAAGCTCCTGCCGCTCGAGGTCAGCGTGAACGAGGACTTCGTCCACCGCTTTGTCGTCGAACCGCAAGGCGGATCCGCTCACGTATCGCGAGGGAGCGCTCGGCTTCCGACTCGTGGTTGGTTGGGATGGCTGGGAGCCGCTGGGACTCAATCCTCAAGGCGAGAGAGAACGGGGACATCTTCAATTTTTGGACGATGGCTGGGTGCGGGTCTTGCAAATGCCGGCTCTGCCAAGTCCGAAGCGGTATAATGATGTCGCGATGCGGGCGCGCTACCGTTTTCGCCACGACGCGGTGATCTGGATGATCATTCGCGATGACAAGGAATCAAATAACTATAAAGCCTTCGTCGAGAGCAATGGACAGGCTGCGACCATCCGTGTCGTGACAACGAGCCGCGGTCAGTCGACGAAGTTTGTGCTCTTGGGCAGCTTTCCCCTGCCTGAGCGGCTTGTTTCCGGCGAGGAATACAAGATGGAACTGCGCGTCATCGGCGATGAACTCATCCTGCTGGTGAACGACCGCCTGCTCGGCTCCGTACGCGACAAAACGCACTCCAAACGGGGATTCTGCAATTTCTACGCGACCGGCTCCGAGTTTCGGGATGCGGCGTGGCTTGATTTGGGTAGCGAGGCCTCGTCGCCGTAACCTCAATGCCTGGCGTCCCTCACGCCTTGTTCTTCGAGCCGCGCGTTTATTCGCCGCGTCGTCTTTCACCGCAAAGACCGCCTCCACCGTGCAGCTTCCGCGCCGGTGCGGATGAGCGTCTTTTCCGCCCGCTCGCCGAGGATGAGTTGGAGCGCGCCGACGATGATCGACTTCCCCGAACCCCTCTCCCCGTCACCGCCGTAAAACCCGGCGCGAGCGTCCACGCCAGCTCTTCGACGAGCGCGAGATTGCGAATGCGGAGCGACGTGAGGGTGGCGGACGCGGCGGGGGTATGGAAAGCGACCCGTGGATTTCGAAAGTTATTTTTACCGCAGAGGCGCAGAGGAAAAGTGGGCGGCACACGGCGGGAATTACCTCCTCATCCCCGCGCACTCCGGTGACGCGGCGGCTTTCCCTCGCCGCCTGTGCCTAACTCTTCAGATCCGCTTCATTTTCCGACCCTGCGCCTGCCCCAACGACCAACATGGCTTCACTCGTGCCGCGCTCGGGATCGAGCTGAAAAGTCACGGCGAAGCCCGCTTCTCTCAGCGCGTTGAGGGTGCTCGTGACCCGTTGAATGGGGAGCGTGGGGGCGGCGGCGAAAATCAACCCGCAGCGGCCCTGCGCGAGGGTCATATCTTCGATCACGCTGCGCACCTTCCAGCCAGCACGAATGACGACGCCCGTGAGCGTTTCGGCCACCCGCCGCGCCGCCGCATCTCCGGCAGGCACAAGGAGTCCGATCTCCAGCGTGGACGGCTGAAAATTCCGCACGAATAGCTCACTGGGCGCCGTGGCGGCTGATCGCATCTCCGTGCGGAAAACTGTGCGCCGCTCTTCGCCGTCCGCGGGCGAAGACCCATTGTGGCTTGCCGTCGGAGCACCCGGCAACCGGTGCTCGCGCGCCGCCGGGTTGAAGTCATGGAGGCGCTCCGGGATCAGCGATGAATGCGACCGTGGGGTCACCGAGAGTGCCTCGACCTGCTGCTCCAGGGTCTCAATGCGCGCCTGGAGCAATTCGTAATGTGCCATCCAAGGCGGAGCCGCGGGCGCCTCACGGGTGGCGTCGGCATCCGGGGCGCCGTTCATATCCCCCAACGGTTTCAGCGTCACGACCTCCCGGCATTGCGGGCACTGGACCTTTTTCCTCCGACTCGCGGAACCGACCGTGAACAACCCGCCGCACGCAGGACAACTTTGTTCGAGGACAGGAGTGCTCGTTTTCACCCTTTTTAATTGCTGCCCGCAGGGATGAGAGCCCTGCCGTCGGGCTTCATGGGAGCGCTCAGAAACTCGCATTCCTCGGGGCTCAGGCGCGACAGCGGTGCGTCGGCGCGGGCGGGACTTTCAGTCAGCTCCGCTGGCGGCAGCGCGCCTCCCCATTCTGGGATCTTCGTGGGCTTGTGGCAGACTGGGCAATCGAGCGTCATGCCCTGAAGCCGTGCGTCCACACGGAATTTCTCCCCACAGCAGTTGCCGAAAAATTTAATCTCGATCGCCAAAATTTTTGGCGAGAAGACTCCCGCGAAGTCCGCCGAATCACTACGCCGCGCCCGATAGCCGGGGATGGGGGCGACCCGCCGACAGTGCGGACAATCACAAAAACCTCCCGCGTTCTCGGCAAGGGCGCGGAGGTCCGCGCCACAGGCGGCGCAGTAAAAGTGAATTTCATCCATGCGGGTGGGCGAGAAGCTTGACAAGAGTATGTGGGCCACTACTAATGGGCAGTCAAGTTGAAACCAACCCCAATATATTGGGTCTTTGCTGAAAAAACGCCGACCGGTGCCTGTTCTGGCCGCTGCCCACGACATGCTTAAATGGGACATTCCTACTCGCTCCTAACCCAAGTCCCGATTCCCGGAATCGAACCTGCCCACCTGCAGTTTATCGAGCGGGAATTTCAGGAAGTTTTGGGCGATCACTGCGATGCGAATTTGGTCCGCGAGATTCATCACGCGCTTTTCATCGAGGGGAAGTCTCCCGCCGTGGTTCGCAACCAATTCTCCCGGCGGCAGCGGGCTTTGCGAGTGATTGCGGTGACAAGCGGCAAAGGCGGTGTGGGAAAGACGACAGTCAGCGTGAATCTCGCGGTCGCCCTCGCCGGGTGCGGTCGGCGGGTTCTGCTCTTCGATGCCGACTTGGGCATGGCCAACGTGCATATCTTTGCCGGGGTCACCCCGCGCGGGACGGTCCTTGATGTGGTCGAGGGCCGTTCGACGCTGGCTCAAGTTCTCACGAGCGGCCCTGCCGGTGTCCAGATCGTCTGCGGTGCCTCCGGCGTGGCCGGGCTGGCGGATCTCGATTCGCGCGTCATCGAGCGCCTCAGCCGCGAACTCGCGCGTCTCGCCGACGACTTCGATGTGCTCCTCATCGATACCGGTGCGGGCATTTCTGCCCAAGTCCTGCAATTCCTCGCCCTCGCCCACGAGATCATCGTCGTCGCCACGCCGGACCTCGCCGCCACGCTCGATGCCTACGGCGTCATCAAAGTGGCATACGATGCCCGTCTCCCCGCGCCCATCTCCATCCTCGTCAACCAGACCGATAGCGAAGCCGAGGCCGACGCCATCTTTGCCCGGCTCAGCGGCTGCGCCCAGCGGTTCCTCGGCTTCCTTCCCACCAGCGTCGGCTCCCTGCGCCGCGACCCCGCTCTCGAAGCCGCCAATCAGAGCCGCCAGCCCCTCGTCCTCGCGCAACCGGTCAGTGAAAATGCCCGCCGCTTCGTGGCCATGGCGGCCCGCCTTGTCGATGTCCGTCCAGCAGCGGACACCGCGCCCCGCGCCAGCCAGGCGGCCGCCTGAGCCTTCGCGCCCCTTTTTCCATGAGCCACCGCAGTCCAGCCTGTCACCATGAATCCACAACCCATCGAAAGCCCGTTCCATCCTGTGATTAGCTCCTTCGACCCGCCCGAGCCTGGCTCCGCCAGCAGCCGTCACGACCCCCTCGGAGAACTTATCTCCGGCACGCCCGAGCCTCCCGTCTCTGGGCCGTTCAGTCTCCGATCCCTCACGCCGGGCACAAATTTCCTCGAATACTACGGACTCTCCGGTAATCCGTTCGCCGACTGCGTCCATCCGAGCTTTTTCTATCGTACTGAAAGCCACGCCGAGGCCTTTCGCAGCATGATGCTGGCGGTCGAGTTCCAGGCCTCCCTTGGGCTCGTGACCGGCCCGAGCGGCACGGGCAAAACCCTCGTCAGCCAGCTCCTCCTCGATCATCTCGATCCGGTGAAGTATCATGTCATCCTCGTTCTCGTCACTCCCGGCCTGACGAAAACCGGACTCCTGCGAGAAATTCTCTCCGAGCTGAATCTCGCCCTCCCCGTGGGTATCAACCGCGTCCAGGATCTCGTGAAACTCCTCAGCAACCACATCATCGACATGCACCAGCGCGGCCAGCGCCTCGTCATCATCGTGGACGAATGCCATCTCCTCGACGCGGACTGCCTGCACATCGTCCGCACCATCAGCAACATCGAAATCCCCGAGCGCAAGCTCACCACCAGCCTGCTCTTTGGCGAAGCCCGGCTCGCCCAGCGCCTCGAGCACCCCAGCTACGAATCCCTGCGCAATCGCATCTACCTCCGCACCCGGCTCCTGCCGCTCCGCCCCGACGAGACCGCCCAGTACGTGAAATTCCGCCTGCTCGTCGCCGGGCGCATGGCCGAGCTTTTCACCCCCGAAGCTCTCGACGCCCTCCACACCCACTCCGGCGGCATCTGCCGCAGCCTGAATAAACTCTGCATGCTCAGCCTCATCGAAGGCGGCACCCGCCAGCAGCCTCTCGTGGACGCCGCCACTGTCGCCACCTCCGCCGCGCGCATGTAGCCCGCCCCATGCGACCGCTTAGCAAGACCGATCTCCGCCGCACCCGCCCGGCATTGCACCCACCTCAGCCGTCCTCCGCCACCGGAACGGCTGAACAGGCCCTGCTCCTTGGGGATACCCAGCGCGCCATTTCCCCGCCGCACCCCTTGGACCGGGAGTCGGATCGTTCATCGCGGAGAGGTGAGGTCGCCGAAGACGATACCAAGCGTTAAGCAGATCGCTTCCCGCGAAGGTCGAAGACTTCGCGGCTGTTCGCGCAAAAGCGGCGCGTTCACCAAGATTTCATCGTCGTTTCACGGAAGGCGCATCAAGGTTTCATTGGAGGACGCGAGCTTGGTGGACATGAAAACCACCGTTTCTCTCTTCACGCTCTTCACCGCCGCGGCGTGGGCTGCCGCGCTTCCCGAACCGCCGCCATCGCCGGAACTGGGCCGTGCGTTTGTGACTATCCCGTACTCTGAGTTGCGGGCGTTGTGGGAGGCCGGTCAGCGTAAGCCGGAACCGGTGGCGGCGCCGGAAGTCGCGCCGGTGCCGTTCCTCGTGCATCGCGCGGAGGTGCGGATCGCGCTGGGCGAAGCGGCGAGCAAGATTGACGCGGACTTTGAGGTCGAGGCGCTCGATAAGAAATGGCAGCGCATCCCGCTGCTTGGCGGCGAGGTGCGGCTGGACAAGGCGGAGGCGGGCGAGCGCTCGGTGGTCTGGGACGACGGCTATGCGCTGCTTACGAATACGCCCGGCAGGACGCCGGTCGCGCTGCATCTCGCGACGCGCGGCGCGCGGCAGCTTACCGCGCCGCTCAAGCTGAAGCTCGGCAGCGCGTCGGTGAAACGGCTGAGCGTGTCCGGCATTCCCGCCGGGCTCGAGGCGCGCGTGAACGGCCAGCCCGCGGCGTCCACAAATGGTGCCGCCGTGTTTCTCCTGCCCGGTGACGCGGGCGAAATCAGTCTCGAACTTGCGGCTCCGAAAATCGAGGAAGCGCCGAAGCCGCTGCCGCCGATCACGCCGAGCCACTGGCAGACGCAATCGCAGGTGCTGGTGCGCTTCGCGGAAGGGCGGCTGCGTTTTACTTCCCACGTCTTTGCGCGCGCCGATGACGGTTCCGGCTTCGACCTCACGCTCGCGCTGCCGGCCAATGCGAGCGCGATGACGGTGACCGGCGATGACCTCGCCGACTGGTCGCAAACACGCGCCGATGATGGACGCCGTTTGCTCCGCATCCGCTGGGAGACGCGCGATGTGTTCGACCGCGAATTCATCGTCGCGTACGCCGTGCCGCAATCGCCGCTCGCCGAGCAGTGGACGTTGCAAGCGCCTGTCGCGCCCGACGACAAGGACGCGCGCCATCTTTATGCCATCCTGCCCGCCGACGGACTCGAGCTGAAAGGCGACGCGCTGCGGGCCGCCGTCGAGTCGCGCCGGCTGCCGGAATGGATGCGCACCGAAATCGGCGGCGCGGCCTTTGTGACCGCGGAAGCCCCGGCGCAGCTTGTTTTGCAGACGCACTGGCTGCCGGCCATTGCGACCGCCGAGGCCATCGTCAGCGAGTCGAAAGCAGCGCTGCGGCTCGTGGCCGACGGTGCGACTCAGACAGCGGTTTCCTACACGATCAAGCATGTGGCTCCGCTCGCGTGGCGGCTGGAATTGCCGGCGAAAGTCGAGTTGCTTTCCTGCACCGTGGGTAGTGCGGCGGCCCAGCCGATTCAGCGCGAGAACGGCGTCATCGAGCTGGCGCTGGCGACGCCCGCGAAAGGCTCGACGACCGTCGCACTCGTCTACACCGCCAAGCTGAAACCGCTCGATCCCGTCTCCGGCGACGTGGCACTGGAACTGCCGCGCACGCCGCTCTTCATCGAGCACATCGACTGGTCGATCGCTCTACCGGCGGCGTTCGAGATCACCGCGATCGACGGCAACGTCTCCGTCGCCGAAACCACCGCCGAGCCCGCCAGCGGCGACCGCACTATCGCGCTCCGCAAAGACTTCTGCCGCGCCGAACGCCCTGCCGTCGCCCTCTTCTACCAACGCCGCAGCCTAGAAAAATAACTCAAATCCACACCATCTCACGCCATGACCACCAAACATCTCCTCGCCATCTGCCTCATTGTCGCCTGCACCTCCGCGGCCTGGTTCCTCCTCGGCGGAACCGTGCAATACCGCTCGAACCAAACCGACGGACGCCTCGGCTCCGAGGTCGTGAAAAACTGGGGGCCCGTGCTCACGCAGGAACACCCGGCGCTTTTCTACGAAGCCCCGACGGGCGCGAACGCGCGCCGCGAAATCCAGCCCGAGACGAGCGACATCGCGGTGACGCTGACCTATGAGCCCAAGCAGAAAGGGCTGCTCTGGTACCGGACTTACAAGGCGGAGTTCACCGGCAAATACGTGGTGAAAAACCCGACGCCCATCGCGCAGACGATCTACGCCGCGTTCAAGTTTCCCGCCGCCGACGCGCGCTACGACGCCTTCGCGCTGCGCTTCGGCGACAAGCTCTCGGACAAGACCCCGGTCAACGGCGAGGTCCGCGAGTCGCTGCTCGTCCCGCCCGGCGCGGAAGTGCCGCTCACCGTGACCTACCGCGCCACCGGCCTGAACCAGTGGGTCTATGCGCTGAAGAGCGCGAAGCGGCTGAAGAACCTGCACCTCGCGATGAATGTGAACTTTGCCGAGATCAATATTCCGCCGTTCGCCGAATCGCCCACCTCGCGCGCCGTCGCGGGCGAAGGGCGGAAGCTGCAATGGGATTACACCGATGTCATCGGCGCAAACGCCATCGCCATGGACATGCCCGCCGTCACCAACCCCGGCTACGTCGCCGGGCGCATGACCTTCTTCGCGCCGGTCTCGCTGCTCTTTTTCTTCGCCGTGCTCGTCATCGTCGGCATCCGCGAACGCACCGCGCTGCACCCGATGAACTATTTCTTCCTCGCTGCCGGGTGCTTCGCCTTCCAGCTCCTCTTCGCGTATCTCGTCGATCTGGTGCCGCTCACGCTTGCGTTTTGGATCGCCGCCGCGGTCTCGCTCGCACTGGTTACGGGCTACCTCTGGCGCGCGACCACGGCAAAGTTCGCGACCATTTCCGCGGTCGCGCAGTTCGCCTACATGGTGCTGTTCAGCTACAGCTTTTTCTTCGACGGCCTGACGGGAATCACGATCACCGTCGGCGCGATCATCACCCTCGCGCTGCTCATGGCCTTCACCGCGCGGGTGAAGTGGGACGAGGCGCTGACGACCGCGCGGCCCGTGCCACCGCCGATACCGACCACCGCAGCCGGATAGGATCGCATGTCAGATGAAAAACAACGTCGTCCTTCTGAGCGGAGTTCCGGGAGGCTTTGCGACCGGAACGCAGCGAAGAATCGCTGGCTCTAAATGGGCGGAGGCGGTGCGGGGCGAACACGCGCCATCTCGCCCACCGCCTCCGCCCGCGGTACTGTCAGCGATCCTTCACTCCGCCTTTGTCGCAAAGCCTTCAAAGGCTGCGTTCAGGATGACGGCCTTTGGACTTTTCCAACGGACACACCGCCCTTGATCGCCAGGCCGCACCTGCGCACGCTGCTGAAATGAAACCGCGCATCCTCGTTGTTGAAGATGAGCCGTCGATTCTCGACAACATCACTTATACCAAACTCAGTTGAAGACTGGACGATACGAATCGGTGCGTTGCGCGATTTCCTTCGGTTCTCGGACTTTGGAAGGTGTCGGTTTTCAACTGTGTTTGGTATTACTCGCTGGAGACCGAGGGCTTCGAGCCGCACGGCTGCGCGACGGGCGGCGAGGCGCGTGCGGCCTTGCTCCGGGGGCCGTGGGCGCTGGTGGTGCTCGATGTCGGCTTGCCGGACATCGTCGGTTTCGATCTCTGCCGGGAAATCCGCCGCACCTCGAATTTGCCGATCATCTTTCTCACCGCGCGGGCCAGCGAAGTGGATCGCGTGGTCGGCCTCGAAATCGGCGGCGACGACTACATGGTGAAACCGTTCAGTCCGCGCGAACTCAGCGCGCGGGTGAAGGCGGTGCTCCGCCGTTTCCAAGCCGCGCCGACGCTGGTGGAAAGCGCACCCGCGGCGGATGCCGCGTTCCGCATTGACGAGGAGCGCGCACAGATTCACTTCGCCGGCGTGCGGCTGGTTTTGTCCGGCACGGAGTTCCGATTGCTGCGCGCGTTGTGCGCGAAACCGGGACGCGTGTTTTCGCGCGGACAGCTCATGGAGATCGCGTGGGATGATCCCGGCGCGGCGCTGGAGCGGACCGTGGATGCACACATCAAAAGCCTGCGCGCGAAGCTCAAAGAAGTGCGGCGCGAGGCCGATCCCATCGAAACGCACCGCGGCTTCGGCTACTCGCTGCGCGAGGCTTAGTGAGCACGACCTCGCGCATCCTGCTGGGCTTTCTCGTCTTCCTCGCGGTCGGGCTTTACGCCTTCGACGACAAGCTGACCAAGCGCGTCGAGCGCGAGTATTTGGAGGCGGCTGAGGAGTCGATGGTCGATGTCGCCCAGCTTCTCGCGGCGCGGCTGGAGGCCGAGGGCTTCGACATCGCCGGGCTGCGACGGGAGTGGGATGCGGCGCGCAAACGCGAGTTTTCCGCGAAGATTTACAACCTCACGAAGACGACGCTGGAGCTGAATCTTTACGTCACCGACGAGCGCGGGATCGTCGTCTTCGACTCCGATGGCGGCCGCGCCGAGGGGCAGGATTATCGCAGCAAACGCGACGTGGCGCTGACGCTGGCGGGTGTTTATGGCGCGCGCTCGACACACCTCGATCCGAACGATTCTGACAGCTCCGTGATGTTCGTCGCCGCGCCGATCCGGCGGGACGGGCGCATCGCGGGCGTGGTCAGCGTGTCCAAACCGCAGCGTAGTCTCTTCGCTTTTCGCGACGAGACGCGGCTGTGGATTCGCACGCTCGGGCTGATCTATTTCGGCGCGGTCGCGGTCGGCGCTTATCTGGTCGTCACGCTTTTCTCCCGGCCCATCCGCCGGCTCACAGCCTACGCGCAGGCCGTGGCGCGGGGCGAGCGGGTGGTGCCGCCGCGCGGTGGTTCGGGCGAAGCAGCCACGCTCGGGCGGGCTTTTGAGGAAATGCGCGATGCGCTGGAAAACCGCGCTTACGTGGAGAACTACGTCCAGACCGTGACGCACGAGATGAAGAGTCCCGTCGCGGCGATCCGGGGCGCTGCCGAGTTGCTCCACGAAGAAATGCCAACCGAGCGCCGGGAGAAATTTGTCGCGAACATCCAGGCCGAGGCGCGGCGGCTGCAAAACATCATCGACCGCCTGCTCGCGCTCTCCGCGCTGGAGAGCCGGAAGAAACTCGACCATCCCGCGGCCATCTCGCTCGCCGATCTCGCCCACGCGGTCTGCCTGCAGCTCCAACCCGCGGCCGAAGCCCGCGGCCTGCGCCTCGACCTCACCTGCGACGGCCAACCCGAAGTCCTCGGCGAATCCTTTCTCCTCGAAAGCGCGCTCCACAACCTGCTGCAAAACGCCATCGACTTCTCGCCCGAGGGCGGCGCGATCCGCGTCCGCGTGGCCTCCGACGCGGCAGCCCAAACTGCCGAGATCACCGTCGAGGACGATGGCCCCGGCATCCCCGACTACGCTCTCCCGCGCATCTTCGAGCGCTTCTACTCACTCCAGCGGCCGGACACTCGCCGCAAAAGCTCCGGCCTCGGTCTCTGCTTCGTGCGCGAAGCCGCCGCCCTCCACAGGGGCAGCATCCATGTGGAAAACCGCCCCGACGTTTCTGGCACCCGCGCGATTCTCCGGCTTCCGCGGTGTGCGCAGTGAGGATGAGCCGGCGTTTAGTCGCAGCGGATCTTGAGCGGTAAAAGCGTATGCGTGGAGCCGCCGTTGCTGTCGGCGATGAGGATGAGGCTGCGGGAGCCGTCGGCAAGCTTGGGGCCGAGCGCCAGGCCCTCGAAGTTCACGAAGCCGGTGGCCTGTTCAAAAAGGAGCACCTTTTTAGCGGCCACGAAGTCCGCGCCGGCGAGGGCGGGGAGCCGGGAGGTGTCGGTGGCGTTTTGAAAGTCAGCGAGATAAAGCCGGAGCTGGAGGCCCGCACCGGTGAAGCCGCGTTCGAGCACGAGCAGGCGGCGATCCGGCAGCACGCATAAATCGGTGACGCCGCTGCCGGCTCCGCCGAAACGCAGCGTTGCGGGTTCGGCGCGCCAGGCGAACTGCGCCACCGGCCGGAAGCGGGCGTCCAGCCGCTGCAGCCGCACCAGCGTGCCTTGTGTCGCGCTGGCCAGCGGGCCGTCGGGTGCGAGCGCCTCCTCGTTGGCGATCCAGAACTGCTGGGCGACGTCGTCCCAGGTGAGCGCCTCGAGACTGAGATTCTTGCGCGCCTGCGCGAAAACCGGCGGCACCGTCAGGCGCTCGGCGCGCGGCTGTCCGGCAACGAAGCGGAGCACCGTGTGGCCTTCCTCCGAGCTGATGTAGAAAGCCTTGGCGGCCAGGACATAAGTCACACCTTCGAAATCCCCCGGAGCCCCTGGGACCGGCATGGGCGTGCCAATTTTTCCACTGCCGATCCGCCCCGTGGTGAGATCGATCTGCAACGTGAGTGGCACGAGTATGGCGCGCTGATCCGAGACGGCGTAGAACGCCTCCCCTCCCGTCCACACCAGCCCGCTCAGGTCCGACACCGCGGCACTTTCGAGCGAGAAACTCTCCTGGCCCTTGATCTTTTCCACCAACACCGACTGCGCCGCGGCGGCATGGGCGAGCAAAAAGGTGGCGGCCCAGCAGAGGCAAAGTTTGGCAAACACCGCGCCCACTTACCGGAGACGCGGGCGTGGACCAAGGGAATATCCGCGGTGAACTCGGGGCGCAGGACCGCTTCGTCTAACGTGCCGAGGGACGCCCGGCACCGTCCGGTCTCAAGAAAGGCGCATTTTCCTGTGGCGCTGGAGGCAATTTACGGCTGGTTCTCGGACAACCTGCCCGCTCCCCTCACATGCCGCCCTTTTTCCTTCGTTATATTCTCCGATTCCCCGGGCTCGCACTGGCCCTTTTGTTTCCACTGCTCGCCGCGGCGCAGACGCTGAATATCAGTAACGACGTGCAGTCGATGAACACGGTGCCGGCCAGCACCACGGTGACGCTGTCGGGGAAGGCGGAGTTGCACGTCACTGGTCCGGGCGACCCAATCCCCGGCTGCGTCATCCATCTCAATTCGCCGGACGCCTGGTTCTTCCTGGAGAACATCCTGCCGTCGTTGGCGAACTCGACGTTTCTCAGCCGGGTGCGGGTGAACGGCGCGAATGCGGTGCTGAATACGAATGTGCGGGTGGTGCAGTTCAGCAATGGGACGGTGTTCATTCCGCACGCGCCGGGCTTCACCCCGCTGGAGGTTTTCGACGGGGCGGGTTTCACGGGACGCTCGAAACTGCTCACGCAATACACCGCCTACAACGACACCAGCCTCGGCGCGCTGAAGCTGGCGATCAGCTCTTTCAAACTGAAGCGCGGCTACATGGCCACGCTGGCGCAGAATGAAAACGGGACTGGTGTGAGCAAGTGCTACGTGGCGCAGGACGGCGACATCGAGGTGGGCGTGCTGCCCGCCGGGCTGAATAACAACGTGCGGTTCGTGCGCATTTTCCCGTGGCGCTGGGTGAGTAAGAAAGGGATCGCCGGCGACATCGAGGGAGGGCTCCGGGTGCAGTGGCTGTACAATTGGAATATGAGCCGCACGTCGGCCCTCGATTGGGAATACGTGGCGATCAAACAAACCCGGTGGTGGCCCGGGATGAACGAGGATTGGAAATACCGCGGGGTGACGCACCTGCTCGGCTTCAACGAGCCGGATCGGCCCGACCAGGCGAATATGACCGTCGCCGAGGCCATTGCGGGCTGGCCCGAGTTGCTCGGCACGGGATTGCGGGTTGGTGCGCCGGCGGTCGCCGATCCCAATGTGGGCTGGATCGACACGTTTATCGCCGAAGCCGACGCGGCCGGGTTGCGTGTCGATTTCGTCCCGGTGCACTACTATCGCAGCCATCCGAATGGCAACGATCCGTGGGGCGCGGCGTGGAATTTCGAACAGGCTCTCCGCAGCCTTTACGCCCGGGTGAAGCGGCCCCTCTGGATCACCGAGTGGAACAACGGCGCGAACTGGACGGGCGATCCCGATCCCACTTTCGCGCAGCAGCAGCAGGCGGTGGATGCCATGACTTACACTCTCGACAACCTGCCTTTCGTCGAACGCTACTCCCTCTTTAACTGGGTCGAGGATGTGCGCCGGGTGCGCTGGGATGACGGTTCGCTGACCGCCGCGGGCGTGACCTACCGCGACCGGCAATCGCCCAATGCCTTTCGCCAGGAAATGCCAGTTGGCGGAGCGGGCCCGGCGGCGCACTTTATTTTCGAGGGCAATGCGCGGGATGTTTCCGGCAACGGGAACGATGGCACCCTGGTCGGGACCCCGGTTTTCTCGGCGGGAAAATACGGGCAGGGCGTGACCTTTGACGGGGCCAGCGACTACGTGCAGCTCCCACCGCAGGTGGCGGACAGCGGAGACTTCACCTTTGCGGCGTGGATCTACTGGGCCGGCGGGGCAAACTGGCAGCGCATTTTCGATCTCGGGAGCGGCACGGACCAGTATCTCTTCCTTTCGCCCAAAGCCGGCGGCAACACCCTGCGCTTCGCGATCAAGGACGGTGGCAGCGAGCAGCAGCTCAACTGGACCGCCGCCCTGCCGACCAACGCCTGGACGCATGTCGCCGTGACCATCGCCGGGGACACTGGCAAGCTCTTCGTCAACGGCGCGCTCGTGAACACGAATACGGGGATGACGATCAACCCGGACCAAACGGCGACGAAGTTCAATTACCTCGGCAAAAGCCAGTTCGCGGACCCGCTCTTCAACGGCAAAATGGACGACGTGCGCTTTTTCACCACCGCGCTGAGCGACGCGCAGGTCACTGCGCTGGTCGCGGGAGTGCCGCCCGCCTTCGCCGCGAACCCGCTGATCAAACCCGCCGCGACCAAGCTCCAGCCTTACACCGGCTCGATGGCCACGGACGCGACCGGCGGCATCGGAGCCGTGACATTCGCCAAAGTGGGCGGGCCGGCGTGGCTCGCCGTCGCCGCCAATGGCAGCCTCACCGGCGTCCCCGGCGCGACGGACGGTGGGCTCAATACCTTCGTCGTCCGCGCCGCCACGCCCTCGGGCGCGGCGCACACGACCACGCTTCAGATCACCGTCGGCGAGGCGGTCGGGATGACCGCGCGCTACGCCTTTGACTCGACGTCGAATGCCACGGTCGGCACCGCCCACGGCATCCCCACCGGCTCGCCGGCCTACGTGGCGGGGAAATACGGCCAAGCCCTCGATTTCGACGGCGCGGACGACTTCGTCACGCTGCCCCATGGCGTCGCCAGTTCCCCGGAGATCACCTTCGCCACCTGGGTGAACTGGGACGGCGGCAACCAATGGCAGCGCATCTTCGATTTCGGCAACGGCACCGCCGACAACCTCTTTCTCACACCGCGCTCCGGCGGCTCGAATACGCTGCGCTTTTCGATCAGCATCGGCGGTGTCACGCAAAGCGTCGAGACCACCCAGCTCGCCATCGGCCAGTGGGTGCATGTGGCCGTCACGCTGGGCGCAAACACGGGACGCATTTACGTGAACGGCGCGCTCGCCGGCACCGCGGCGATCACGTTCAAGCCCACGGATTTTGAGCCCGCGAACAACTTTCTCGGGAAGAGCCAGTGGCCGGACCCGCTCTTCAACGGGCGCCTCGATGAATTCCAGATCTTCAACCGCGCGCTGACTACCGCCGAGGTGGCCGCGCTGGTGGCGGGACGCGCGCCCGCTTTCACCGTCGATCCGCTCAGCAAGCCCGCCGGGACCGTGGGCCAGCCCTACGAGCAAACCCTCGCCGGCAGTGCCATCGATCCCGACGCCGGCAGCACCCTCACTTACAGCAAAGTCAGCGGCCCGAAGTGGCTGACGGTCGCCGCGAACGGTCGCATTTCCGGCGTGCCTTCCGCGGTCGATGCCGGGATCAACCGCTTCCTCGTCCGCGCCACCGACGGCTCGCTCCTCGCCGACGACGCCACGCTGAATATCGACGTGCCCGAGCCCGCGGACCTGATCGCGCATTACGAGTTCGACGGCGCGCTTGCCAACAGCTCCGGCGGTGCCGCGGGCATCGCCACGGGCAGCCCCGTCTATGAGAACGCTCCTTTCGACCGCGCGATTCGGCTCGACGGGGCGGACGATTTCGTGCGGCTCCCCTCCGGGCTGGTCAACGGGCTCACCGACATCACTCTCGCCACCCGGGTGCGCTGGGACGGTGGCGGAAACTGGCAGCGCCTTTTCGACTTCGGCACCGGCGTCAACCAGTACCTCATGCTCACGCCCAAGTCCGGCTCTGGCACCCTGCGTTTCACCATGAAAAACGGCGGTGCCGAGCAAAGCATCGAGACCGCCGCGCTTGTCACTGGCGAGTGGACCCACCTCGCCGTCACCCTCGTCGGCAATACCGGCACCCTCTACGTGAACGGCGCACCCGTCGCCACCTCGGGCGCGCTGACCATCGACCCCGCCGCGTTCGCGCCGACGCAGAATTTTCTCGGCGACTCGCAATTCTCCGCCGATCCGCTTCTCGCCGGCTTGATCGACGACTTCCGCGTTTACAGCCGTGGCCTTTCCTCCGCGGAAATCGCCGCGCTGGCGGTGCCGCCGGCGGCGGTCACCGTCCCGGACTCCTCGTTCGCCGGTTGGGCGGCGGGCTACGCGTTCCCGGTCGGTCAGGCGGACGGCCTTGCCGACCCCGACGAAGACGGCCTTTCCAATGCCTGGGAATACCTCACCGGCTCCGATCCCCTGCTCGCGAGCAGCGGCGGTTTCCCGCAGACCCAAGTTATGACGGCGGCGGCGCTTGGCTTGGGAAGTACCGGAAAGACTTATCTCACGATCCAGGCACGGGTCCGAAAACAGCGTCTCGGCGCGACGTTCGTCGCCGAAGCCGCCGCCACCATTCCGGGTCTCTCCCTTCCCGCCGCCGTGACTCACGCCATCCAGTCCGGTGCGCCGGTGGCCGATGGCAGCTATGAGATCTTCACTTTCTACTATGACGTGGCGATTCAAGATGCGCCGGCCGGCGATGGCTTCCTGCGGTTCCGCGCGACGCTGAACTGAGCCGCCCGTGGGGTGACGGCAGGGAAATGCGCCTCCTTCCCGCACATGGAATGCAGGATTGTTTTTCGTGGCTGGGGTGGGATGCTCGCTGGGCCATGACGAGCGCCCCTTCCGATTCGTTGGTCGTCTTCAGGATCGGTGAACAAGAATTCGCCATCGGAGTCGCCGCCGTCCAGCGCGTGGTCCGGGCGGTCGAAATCTCACCTATGCCCGAGGCACCGCGCGGGGTCCGCGGGGTGATCAATCTGCAAGGCCGGATTGTGCCGGTGTTCGATTTGGGGGTGCGGCTGGGCCAGCCGGCGCGCGAGGTGCGGGCCAGCGACCATTTGCTGGTTGCCCGCACGTCCTGGCGGAAGGTCGCGCTGCTCGTGGATTCGGTCGAAGGCGTGGTGGCAGGACAGTCTGCGGAGATCACGCCCGCGGCGGAGTTTCTGCCGGAACTCGAGTCGGTTTCAGGCGTAATGAAACTCGATGACGGCCTCGTGGTCGTGCACGACATCGAGCGGTTCCTGACGATTGAAAATCACGCGGCGCTGGATTTGGCGCTGAACCTCGCGCCATGACCAGCTCGCTCGAGGCCGAACTCCTTGCGGCAGTCAGCGAATCCATCGAGGCCCAGCTCGGCCTCCATTATCCGCCGGAACGCTGGGCCGACCTGGAGCGCGGACTGCACGGCGCGGCGGCGGAACTCGGAATCGAGTGCGTCGAAAAATGGGCGCGGGATCTCGTGCTCGCGAAGCTGGACCCCAGGCAGGTCGATGCGCTGGCCGGGCATCTCACGATCGGCGAAACCTATTTCTTTCGCGATCCCGCGGTCTTCGAAGCGCTCGCTCTCCAGATCCTGCCCGCGCTGGTGGAGGACCGGCGCGGACGGGCCAAACGCCTCCGCATCTGGAGCGCAGGCTGTTGCACCGGCGAGGAGCCGTACTCCATCGCCATGGCGCTGCGCCAGGCGATTCCGGATCTCGCGGACTGGCAGGTCACGATCCTCGCGACGGATCTCAATCCGCGCTTTCTGCACAAGGCGACGGCCGGCGTCTATGGTCAGTGGTCGTTTCGCGGCGTTCCGGACGCGACGCGGGACGCCTGGTTTCGCCGAACGCCGGAGGGCCGGTTTGAGATCCAGCCGGCCATTCGGAAGATGGTCACGTTTGCCTGCCTGAATCTGGTCGAGGACGTTTATCCCGCGCTCGCCAACCACACCAACGCGATGGACCTGATCTTCTGCCGCAACGTGCTGATGTATTTCTCGGGGGAGCAGTTGCGGAAAGTGGTCGCGAACCTCCACCGCTCGCTCGTGGAAGGTGGACGGCTGCTGGTGAGCGCCACCGAGGCGTCGCGGGAATTGTTCGGCGCCTTCTCTCCCGCGGAGATTCCCGGCATCGCGCTTTACCGAAAAGGAGCGCCGGTGCCGCCCCCGAAGATCGCACCGGAGCCGCTTCCGGTGCCCGCGCCCCTTCCCGAGCCGGCCCCGCGCCAGCCAGTGGCCGCGGGGCTCGCAGCATCGCCGGACCATGCCGCGGATGCGCGGTGCCTGGCCAATGAAGGCCGCCTGGACGAGGCCCTCACCGCCTGCGATCGCGCCCTCGCGGCGGATCGGCTCGTGGCCGCCCACCATTACCTGCGCGGCGTCATCCTTCAGGAGCAAAGCGCGCCCGAGGAAGCGATCGCGGCGCTCCAGCGCGCACTCTATCTCGATGACGGTTTTGTGATGGCCCACTTCGCGCTCGGTCACCTCATGCTGCGGCAAAGCCGGAGCCGCGAGGCCGCGCGCTGTTTTGCCAATGCCCATTCGCTCCTGCGCAGTTGCGCGCCGGAGGCCGTGCTGCCCGAGTCCGAAGGCATCACCGTGGGACGTTTGCTGGCCATGCTCCCGTCGCTGGAGGAGGCGCCCGCATGAAAAACCACGAGCCGAGCGATTGGGAGGACATCCACAGACGCATGGAGGCGGGCCGCGCTGCTCTTGAGCGGAGATTCGCGCCTGGGCCGGACGAGGAGCGGCGCATCCTGAAGTCACGGGCTCGAGAGCTGGCGCGCGAGTTGGAGAGCTCGGCGGCCACGAATGACACGCTGGAGGTCGTGGAATTTGACCTGGCCAGCGAGCGCTACGCTTTGCCCCTCGCCGATGTCCGCGAAGTGAGCCTGCTCCGCGAACTGACGCCGGTGCCCTGCACACCGCCGTTTGTGCTGGGCATCATCAATCTGCGCGGCGAAATCCGCACGGTGATCGATCTCAAAAAGTTTTTCGACCTGCCCGATGCCGGCATCTCCGAACTGAATAAGATCATCCTCATCGAGCACCGCGGCTGGCATCTGGGCATCCTCGCCGATGTCATCCGCGGGGTGCGCCGCATCGCGCTGGACGGCTTGCAGCCCTCGCTGCCCACACTTACCGACCTCCGCGCGACGTATCTGCGCGGCATCTCCAGCGACCGGCTGGTGGTCCTTGATGCCGCGAAACTGCTGACCGATCCGCACCTCCTCATTGACGAGGAAGTGTCGGCCTGACCGCCTCCACCCAAATAAAAAGCCGCCCATGCACTGGTTCATCAATCTCAAGACACGAGCAAAGCTCACGGTGGGTTTCGGCTTCATCATCGCCCTGCTGCTCCTCATCGTCATCACGGGCTGGTCTTCCCTCCAAACGGTGCGCGATATGGAGCGAACCATCGCGGATGTAGTCTCCGTTCGAGCCAACTTCAACGGCCAGCGCGCGGCTGTGCTCAGCGCTTTGCTCGTGACCTCCGCGACTGAAGCCGAAGCTCGATTCCAGGAGGTTGTCGCGTACTCAAAGGAGAACGCTGAGGCGCTGCGGCGGCTTGAGACGCAGTCACGGCTCGACTCGGAAGTAAAAAACGACGTCGGTGAGCTCAGCGCCATCCGCGCGGAATATGTGCGCGTTCGCGATGACGAAGTCATTCCGCTCATCCGCCAGCAGAAGAAGGATGAGGCCATCGCCCTCATCCTCGGCGGGCAGTCTGCGCGGGTGGAAGAGTTCCGGGCCCGCGCGCTCGATTTCACCACTCGCCTCGCGGCGCGATCCGATGCCCGCCTGGCCCAGGCGAAACTCGTCTTTGCCATCCTCGGTGCTGGCGCGCTCCTGACGGCTTTGGGAATGATCCTCAGCTTCGGCCGCTTGATCGCCGAGCCGCTGGAGAGAATGACCGTCGCGGCGGGCCGGATCGCGGAAGGCGATCTCGACATCGAATTTACGGACCGGGACCGCAGCGACGAGGTGGGTGTGCTGATGCAAACATTTCGGCGGATGTGCAAATCGCTGACCGTGCTCGCGGGTCGCGCCCGGCAGATCACGGAAGGCGATCTGACGGCGCAGATCAAACCGCGCTCCGAGCGGGACGTGCTCGGCAACGCTTTTGCCAAAATGACCATGGAGCTGCGCCGGATCATGGAGGAGCTGCGCGAAGCCGTGAACGTCCTGGCGTCATCGGCGAGCGAGATCATGGCCTCGACCTCGCAACTGGCGGCGAGCGCCGCCGAGACCGCCGCCGCGGTCACCGAAACCACCGCCACGGTCGAGGAGGTGAAGCAGACCTCGCAGGTCTCCAGCGAGAAGGCGAAGTATGTCGCCGACGAGGCGCAGAAAGCCGCGGAGTTTGCGCGCAGCGGCCAGACCGCCGTGGATCTGACGGTCGAAGGCATGGGCGGCATCCGGGAGCAGATGGGGGCCGTCGCTGAGAGCATCCTCAGCCTCAGCGCCCAGGGCCAGGCGATCGGCGAGATCGTCGCCACGGTCGAGGATTTCGCGGCGCAATCGAAACTGCTCGCGGTGAACGCCGCCATCGAGGCCGCGAAAGCGGGCGACGAGGGCAAGGGGTTCGCCGTGGTCGCGCAGGAGGTGCGTTCGCTCGCCGAGCAGTCGAAGCAGGCCACGCTGCAAGTGCGCGGGATTCTGACCGATATCCAGAAAGCCACGAGCAGCGCGGTGCTGGCCACCGAGCAGGGCAGCAAGGCGGTCGAAGCCGGCGTGCGCCAATCCACCGCGTCCGGCGACTCCATCCGCGCGCTCGCTGAGAGTATCGCCGGAGCGGCGCAGGCCTCGACGCAGATCGCCGCGACCAGTCAGCAGCAGTTCGTGGGCATGGATCAGGTCGCGATGGCGATGGAAAACATCAAGATGGCGAGCACGCAAACCGTGGCCAGCACCCGCCAGGCGGAGACCGCCGCGCAGCAGCTCCACGACCTCGGGCAGAAGCTCAAACAACTCGTCGAACGATTCAAAGTTTGAAACGCCCGCCCGATGCCAACCACGTCCCCAGCCTTGAGAGCGCAAGCCGCGGAATCCGCGCTCGCCGGCCGTCTGCGCGGAGGTGCGCGACTGGCCGCGCTGCTGGTCATGATCATTCCGGGCGTCGTCTTGCTCGGCTGGATTTTCCAGGTCGATGCCTTGAAGCGCGTCCTGCCCGGTCTCGTCGCCATGAACCCGCTGACCGCGCTCAGTTTCCTCGTGGCCGGCGGGGGGCTCGCTGGCGCTCTCGGCACTGCCAAGGCGGGACGCAGCCCCGCTGGATGCGGATTCGCGAGCGCCGTGATCGGCGCCATCATTCTGGTTCGTTACCTGTTTGGCTGGGACGCCGGCATCGATCGGATGCTCTTCCCTGGCTCGCTCGGCGAGAACGTGATGGCCCCGACGACGGCGTTCAGTTTCCTCCTCTCCGGCCTGGCCCTCGCGCTGCTCGACTGGGAAACGACGCGTGGCCAACGACCCGCGCAAGCGCTCGCCGTGGTCGTCGCTCTCCTCGCGCTCCTGGTGCTCACGGGATACTTCTACGGCGTCGAAGAATTTTACCGGCTCCGCGACTTCATCGCCATGGCCCTGCACACGGCTTTCGCGTTTTTCGTGCTGGCCCTCGGGTTGCTCTGCGCACGCGCTGAGCATGGCCTCATGGCGCGTTTCACCAGCGGCCTCGCCGGCGGGGCGATGCAACGCCGGGTGCTACTCGCGCAAGTGGGCGTGCCTCTCGTGCTCGGCTGGCTCATCCTGCGCGGGCATCGCGCGGGTTACTTTGAGGCGGCGCTGGGTTTCAGCGTGTTCGTCGTCGCCGTGATTTTTTTCATCGCGATCCTGACGTGGCGCAACGCGGCGTTGCTCGATGGTGAGGATGCGGAGCGGGGCCGGGCCGAAGGCGAATTGTGGGAGACCCACGCTGGCCTCGAAGCCACGGTCCAGCGGCGCACGGCCGAGCTCACGCAAGCGGTTGCGGGTCTCCGCGAGGGGCTCGAAGTGCTCGGCTTGTCGTCCTCGGGTGTCCTTGAGTCGAGCAGCGGGCTGGCCACCTCCGCGAACGAAACCGCGGCGTCGGTCAGCGAGACCACGACTGCGGTGGAGGAAGTGCGGCAGACCGCGCAACTCGCGAGCGACCGCGCGCGGGGCGTGGCGGAGGCCGCGCGGAAAACGGCGGAGATTTCCGCCACCGGCACGCGCGCGACGCAGGGCACGGTGGCCGGCATGGAGCGCATCCGCGCCGAGATGCAGTCCATCGCCGAGAGACTCATGCAGCTTAGCGAGCAGAGCCACACGATCGGGGAGATCATCGCCGCGGTGGACGCGCTGGCCGAGCAATCAAACCTGCTCGCGGTCAATGCCGCGATTGAAGCCGCGCACGCCGGCGAGCACGGCAAAGGCTTCGCCGTCGTGGCCGAACAAATGAAGTATCTCGCGGGCGAGTCGCGCCAGGCGACGAAGCAGGTGCGCACGATTTTGACCGACATCCAGAAGGCCACTACCGCCGCCGTGCTGACCACTGAGCAGGCGGCGAAGACCGTGGCCGCAGGCGTGACCACGGCATCGGCAGCGGGGGAGGCGATCGTCTCGCTTGGGTCGAACGTGGGCGATGCTGCAAAGGCCGCGACCCAGATTGCCGCCTCGAGCCGGGAACAACTCCTCGGCCTCGAACACATCGCGCTGGCGATGGACCAGATCGGCACGGCGAGCCGGCAGAATGTGGAGCAAGCGAAGCAGCTCGAGGCGGCGGCGCGGAGCTTGAATGCCCTTGGCCGGCGCATGAAGGAACTCGTCGAGCGCCACAATCTTTCCACGCCATGACCGACGAAGAATTTCTCGTCCAACTGCGCGAAGCGTTCGCCATTGAGGCCACCGAGCATCTCGAAGCCATGACCGCCGGGCTGCTCAATCTGGAAAAAGAGCTGGTGCCGGCGCGCCGCACGGATCTCGTCGAGACGACCTTTCGCGAAGCGCACAGCCTCAAAGGCGCGGCGCGCGCGGTGAACCGCACGGACATCGAATCCGTCTGCCAGGCGTTGGAGGGCATCTTCGCGCAGTGGAAGCGGAAGGACACGAAAGTCATGCCCGCAACCTTCGACGTGCTGAACCGCGCGCTCGACCTCGTGACCCGACTGCTGCGCCTGCCCGATGTCGCCACGGGTGCCGGCGAACGGGCGGAGATCGTGAACATCGTGCGCGATCTCGGCGGCGTGCCCGCCCCGGCTTCGCCGGAGGCGCCAGCGGCTCCACCGGCAGCGCCCGAGGCCGGGCCTGCCGCGCAAATTGCGCCGGCCGACGACGCCCCGCCCATCGCTGAGACCGTGCGCCTTCCCATGGTGAAGTTGGACGCGCTCCTGCGCCGCGCTGAGGAAATGATCGCGGTAAAACTCATCGTCAGCCGCCATGCCGCGGAGCTGCGCGGCCTCGGCGGCGTGCTCGAAGCGTGGCGCAAGGAATGGGCGATGGTGCGCGGTCTCACGCGCGCCGGAAGCGCTGGCCAGGGTCCGGCGTCTTGGGAAAAATTGGGCGATTTTCTCGAATGGAATCAGAGCTACATGCGCTCCGTGGAAAAACGCTGCGCCGCGCTGGCCAGCGCCGCCGCGCAGGACGAACGCGGCATTGGCACGCTGATCGACGACCTCCTCGACGAGACCAAGCGCCTGGTGATGCTGCCCTTCGGCACGCTGCTCGACGTCTTCCCGAAGCTCGTGCGCGACCTCTCTCGCGCGCAAGGCAAGGAGATCGCCCTCAGCATCCGCGGCCGCGAAGTGGAGATCGACAAGCGCATCCTCCAGGAGATGAAGGACCCGCTCATTCATCTCGTGCGCAACTCGATCGACCACGGCCTCGAGCCGCCCGCGGAGCGCACCGCCGCGCACAAGGCTGCGGGCGGAAAGTTGACCCTCACGGTTTCCCAACTCGACGGCAGCAAGGTTGAGATCGTGGTGGCCGACGACGGCGCGGGCATCGACGTGGAGAAAGTGAAAGCCGCCGCGGTGCGCGCAGATTTGTGCTCCGTCGAAGAGGCCAGCGCCCTCAGCGAAGAGGCCGCGCTCGCGCTCATTTTCGACTCCGGGGTTTCGACCAGCCCGATCCTCACGGAAATCTCCGGGCGGGGCCTCGGCATGGCCATCGTCCGCGAGAAAATCGAGAAGCTCGGCGGGCAAATCCGCATCGAGACGGTGCGCGGCGCGGGCACGACCTTCCGCATCGTGCTGCCGGTGACGCTCGCGACGTTCAAAGGCATCCTCGTCACCGCCGGTGGGCAGTCCTTCGTTATACCTACCGTCCGAATCGAGCGGATCGTCCGAGTGCGCCGCAAGGAGATTTGCACCGTCGAGAATCGCGAGACGATCGCCCTGGACGGTCAGGTGGTCGCGCTCGCGCGGCTGGACGAAGTGCTCGAACTGCCGGCGCGCCCCGAGACGGGAGTTTTTGTCGAAGTCGTCGTGCTCGGGTCTGCGGAAAAACGGATCGGCTTCGCCGTCGAGGCCGTGCTCAACGAACTGGAAGTGCTCGTGAAAAGCATCGGCAAACCGTTGTTCCGCGTGCGCAACGTTGCCGGGGCGACGATTCTCGCCTCTGGCGCGCCCGCCGTGATCCTGAACACCGACGATCTTCTTCGATCCGCGGTGCGCCTGGCGGGTGCGGGTGGGCGGCGCGGCGCAAACGCTGGGGAGGGCGGCGTGGAGAAGCGTGTCCGCCAGATCCTTGTGACCGACGACTCGATCACCTCGCGCATGCTTTTGAAAAACATCCTCGAATCCGCGGGCTACGCCGTGACCACGGCGATCGACGGCGTGGAAGCCCTGACCACGCTGAAGAGCCGGGACTTCGACCTCCTCGTCTCCGATGTCGAGATGCCCCGCATGGACGGCTTCGACCTGACGGCAAAAGTGCGCGCGGACCAAAAACTCGCGCACCTGCCCGTGGTGCTCGTAACCGCGCTCGGCACGCGCGAACATCAGGAGCGCGGCATCGACGTGGGCGCGAGCGCCTACATCGTGAAGAGCAGCTTTGATCAAAGCAACCTGCTCGAAGTCATCCGCAAACTGCTATGACCACGCCCGGCGGCAAAATCAAAGTGCTCGTGGTGGACGATTCCGCGGTCAGCCGCGATCTGCTCACGCACCTGCTCGCGTCAGATCCGGGCATCGAAGTTATTGGGCACGCGCACAACGGCGCGGAGGCGGTCGCGGCACTCGCGGAGAAGAAGCCTGACGTGGTGACGATGGACATCCACATGCCCGGCATGGATGGCTTCGAGGCGACGCGGCGGATCATGGAAACGCAGCCGCTGCCCATCGTCATTGTGAGCGCGAGCTTCGATCCGGACGACGTGGCGAAGATGTTTCGCGCGCTGGAAGCGGGTGCCGTTGCGGCCGTGGAAAAGCCGCCCGGACCTGGCGACCCGGCCCACGCGGCCCACGCGCGGAAGCTCATCGACACGGTGAAGGCCATGGCCGAGGTCCGGGTGATCCGCCGCTGGCCGCGAGCGCGCATGGAGGCGCGGACCATCGAGCCCGTGGCGCCGCCCCGGACCGCCGCGGTGATCCGACTCGTGGCCATCGGCGCCTCGACTGGCGGCCCGCCGGTGCTGCAAGTGGTGCTCGCGGGATTGCCGAAGCCGTGTCCCGTGCCCGTCGTCATCGTGCAGCACATCAGCGCGGGTTTCGTGCAAGGCCTCGCCGACTGGCTGACCAATACCACCGGCATGCCCGTGCGGCTGGCGCAGCACGGCGAGGTCGCGCGCGCTGGCGTCGCGCTGCTGGCCCCGGATGGCGCGCAACTGAGCATCGGCGGCGACGCCCGCATCGTTTGCGGGCCGGAGCCGGCGGAACATGGGCTGCGGCCCTCGGCTTCGTTTCTCTTCCGCTCGGTGGCCCGGCGTTTCGGGGCGCAGGCGGCGGGGGTGCTGCTGACCGGCATGGGCCGCGATGGCGCAGTGGAGCTCAAGCTGATGCGCGATGCCGGCGCGGTGACTTTCGCGCAGGACAAGGAAAGCTCCGTCGTGCATGGCATGCCGGGCGAAGCCATTCGCCTCGACGCGGCGACGCATGTCGCCAATCCTGAGCGCATCGCGGCCCTGCTCCACGCCCTGCTCGCTCCCCGCCTGGCCCCCAGCACACCATGATTCCCGACTCCGTCCTGATCGCTGAAGACAGCCCGACTCAAGCATTGCGGCTGCGCAACACGCTCGAGAAAAACGGCTTCAAGGTCACCGCTGCGCTCAATGGCCGCCTGGCGCTCGACGCCCTCGCGCATTTCCGCCCGACGCTCATCGTCTCCGATGTCCAGATGCCGGAGATGGACGGCTACGAATTCTGCCGCCGGGTGAAAGCCGATCCCACGCTCCGCGACATCCCGCTCATCCTCCTCACCTCGCTCTCCGCGCCGGAGGACATCATTCGCGGGCTCGAGTGCGGCGCGGATAACTTCGTGGTGAAACCGTATGACGAGGGCTTCCTGCTGGCGCGCATCCGCGGGGTGCTGGCGAATCGCGAACTGGGCGTTGCGGCGGACAGTGCGGCGATCGCCATTCACTTCGCCGGCGAGCGTTATGAGATCGCGGCGGACCGGCGGCAGATTCTCAATCTGCTCCTTTCGACCTACGAGACGGCGGTGAAGTCGAATGAGGATTTGATCAAGGCGCACGAGGCCTTGAAGGCCGCGCAGGCGCAACTCATCGAAGCCGAGAAGCTGCAAACCGTCGGGCGTCTCGCCGCCGGGGTCGCGCACGAAGTCCGCAACCCGCTGGCCATTCTCGAAATGGGCATGGACTTCCTTTCCAGCCAGCCGCTCGACGAGACCGGGCAAATCATCTTTCAGGAAATGAAGGAAGCAGTCAGACGCGCCAATGGCGTGATCTCCGGCCTGGCAGACCTTGGCTCGCCGGAGCAACTCGGCACGCGCCCCACGAATCTCCACACGCTCCTCGACGGCGCGCTCGGCGCCCTTGGCGACGAGATGGCGCGCGGACGAGTCGAGGTCATCCGCCGCTTCGCCCCCGGGCTGCCCGAGCCGCGGGTGGATGCCGCGAAGATCGAGCAGCTTTTCATCAACGTGCTGACCAATGCGCTCCAGGCGATGCCGACGGGCGGCACCCTCCGGGTCGAAACCAGCCTGACGACGGTTGCGGCAGCGGCGGTTTCTTTCGACCCCGGCAACCGCGGAGGTGACCAACTGCGCGAAGGTGAGCGCGTGATTTCCGTCGAGATCGCCGACAGCGGCACTGGCATCGCGCCGGAGAATATGGGCAAGCTGTTTGAGCCGTTCTTCAGCACGAAACCGACCGGGCAGGGGATGGGACTCGGGCTGACGGTGGCGAAAAAAATCATCGACGTGCATCGCGGCCAAATTCAAGTCCGCAATGGTGTAGCTGGCGGCGTGTGTGTCACCCTGACTTTTAAAACCGAATGAGTTCAATCGACGAAATCCCGTTTAGTGGTGCGGACATCCTCATCGTGGAAGACAGCCCGACGCAGATGCTAAAGCTCCGTCATGTCCTCGAGCGGCATGGCTACACCGTCCTCACGGCTGCGCGCGACGGCGAGGAAGCGCTCGCCGCGCTCGCCGCGCATCGGCCAACTCTCGTGATCACGGATATCAACATGCCCGGAATGGATGGCTACGAACTGTGCCGGCGGATCAAAGACGATCCCACGATGCGGGAAATCCCCGTGATCCTGCTGACCTCCCTGGCCGATCCCAAAGACATCCTCGGCGGACTCGAATGCGGCGCGGATAATTTCATCGTGAAACCGTATGACGACGAGTTCCTGCTCTCACGCATCCAGTATGTGCTCGCGAATCTGGAACTGCGCCGTCAGGCCGGGGGGAAGCAGGCCACGGAGATCTATTTTGCCGGCCACAAATATCAGCTCACCTCCGACCGCATCCACTCCATCGACCTGCTGCTTTCCACCTACGAAACGGCGGTGCAGAAAAACCTCGAACTCAGCCGTGCGAAGGACCAACTCGAACAGCAGGCGTTGGAACTCCGTGAAAAAAATGCGCTCATGGCGGCGGACCTCGACATGGCCCGCGAACTGCAGACCGCGTTTCTCCCGCGGCACTACCCGGTCTTTCCCGGAAATGCGTCGCCGGAACGAAGCGCGCTGCAGTTCTGTCATCGCTACTTCACCAGCACCGAGCTGGGCGGGGACTTCTTCGACGTCCTGGCGCTGTCCGATACGCAAGCCGGAATCTTGATCTGCGATGTCATGGGCCACGGGGTGCGCGCTGCCCTCGTGACCGCGATTGTGCGCGGGCTGGTCGAGGAACTGCGGGAGGATGCCGCCGATCCGGGAAAATTTGTCACCGAGATGAACCGCGGCCTCTGCGCGATCCTGCACCAGACGACGACGCCGCTGTTTGCGACGGCGGTCTATGCGGTCGTGGATGCGGCGCGCGGCACGGTGCGCTGGGCGAATGCCGGGCATCCCGCACCGTTTCATGTGCGCCGGAGCGCGGGCGAAGTCGAGCGGCTCCAGCATCCCGGCGTGAAGCCCGGGCCGGCGCTCGGATTCGTCCCGGCCGCCGTCTATACGACCTTCGACCGCCCGCTGGAGCCGGGCGATCTGCTGATGCTCTTTACCGACGGGTTATTCGAAATCGACGGCCCGGACGACGCCCTTTACGACCTGAGCGGGCTCACTGAAGCGGTGGCGCGCCGCCGCGCGCTGCCCACCCCGCAGCTTTTCGACGACCTCCTCACGGAGCTGCGCGCCTACTCGGTCACGGGGGAATTCGGCGACGACATGTGTCTCGTCGGCATGGATATGACGCGTCTTCTGCCGGGTTCGCCCGTCTGAGCAGCTGACTTGGGAGCCGTTTGCCGAGGTGGGCGTTGCGAGAGCTGGAAGTTTGTGGAAGCCTGCGCGCCGCATGTCGGCTCTCACGATCACTTTTCTCGGCACGGGGACTTCGCTGGGCGTGCCGATGCTGGGATGCGACTGCCGGGTGTGCTGCTCCCCGGACCCCCGGGATGCGCGGTCGCGGGCTTCGATCTATGTGGAGACGCCGGAGTGCGCGTGGCTGGTCGATACGGGGCCGGATTTCCGGGTGCAGGCGCTGCGCGAGCGGGTGCGGCGGGTGGATGCGGTGGTCTATACGCACTCCCACACGGATCACATCATGGGTTTCGATGATCTGCGCCCCTTCTGTTTCGGCGGGCGGGAACTGCCGATCTACGCGGGCCCGGAGACGATGCGTGATTTGGAGCGGGTCTATGTCTTTGCCTTCAATGGCGAGAACCGCTGGCCGGGCTACATGCGGCCGGCGCCGCGGGTGATCGACGGTCCCTTTGCTCTCGGGCAAACGACCGTGACGCCGCTGCCGGTGGAGCATGGCCGGACGCCGGTGAACGGTTACCTTTTCAGCCGCGACGGGGTGCGCCTGGCGGCGTATCTGAGTGACTGCAAGATGGTGCCGGCAGCGGCGATTGAACAAATCCGCGGGGTGCGGCATCTCATCGTCGATGCCCTGCGCGAAAAGTCCCACCCGACTCACATGAGTGTGCGTGAAGCGCTCGCCCTGGCGCAAACGGTGGGGCCGGGACAAACGTGGTTGACTCATCTGAGCCACGAATTGGGGCATGCGGAGGTGGAAGCCGCGCTGCCGCCTGGTGTGCGGGTGGCCTTTGACGGAATGAGGATCGAAACGTGAACGGACGATTCCCGGTTTTCAGCTTTTTCCTGCTCAGCACGGCGGTGCTACTTCTCGGGCTGTTGGCGAGAAGCGGCGCGCAGGAGGCCAGGGAGGACGCGGCGGCGACGCTGGTGATTTTTAACGGGAACGACAAGGACTCGGCGGAGCTGGCGCGGTTTTATGCGGAGAAGCGAGGCATCGCGAAGGAGCGGGTGCTGGGCTTGAAATGCGCGAAGACCGAAGAGATTAGCCGCGTGGAGTACGAGCGGACCATCGCCGAGCCGCTGCGCAAGGCGATGACCTCCAACTTTTGGTGGAAGCTGCGCGATCCGGACCATCCGCTCGGGCCGGTGGAGGCCAATAAGATCCGCTTCATCGCGCTGCTCCGGGGGATGCCGCTGAAAATCGCGGAGTCGCCAAAGCATCCCGGCGACCAGCCGAATGGACCGGCGCCGATCGGAACGGTGAACGCCGCGGCGGTGGACTCGGAGCTGGCGGTGCTGGGGCTGAATACACGGCAGATTTCCGGGGGGATGAATAACCCGTACTTTCGCAGCTTTTCGTCGTTTGCGGATTTCCGCCACCCGGAGCTCATACTCGTTGGCCGGCTGGATGGACCGACGCCGGAGATCGTGCGGCGGATGATTACGGACTCGCTCGCCGCGGAGCAGGAGGGGCTGACCGGTTTCACCTACATCGATGCGCGCAATATCGCTGAGAATGGTTACGCGGAGGGGGACAAGTGGCTCTACGCGCTGGCCCGGGAGGCGCGTCGCCGCGGTGCGCCGGTGATTCTGGATAATGGACCGGAGCTTTTTCCCGAGAGCTACCCGATGGGCCGGGCGGGACTTTATTTCGGCTGGTACGCGGAGCGCGCGGCAGGGCCGTTTGTGCGACCGGATTTCCGCTTCAGCCGCGGGGCCATTGCCGTGCATATCCACTCGTTCAGCGGCGCGACGGTGCGCGATCCCATCCTGAACTGGGTCGCGCCGCTGCTTTCCGCCGGCGCCGCGGCGACGCTGGGCAATGTCTATGAGCCCTACCTTGCGCTCACTCCCCAGCTCGACATTTTTTACGACCGGCTGCGCGCGGGCTTCACTTTTGCCGAGAGCGCTTACATGTCGGTGCGCGCGCTGTCGTGGATGACGACCTTTGTCGGCGACCCGCTATACCGGCCCTTCAAAGGCGTGCTCAGCCTGTCCGAACTGCCCGAGACGGGCGAGTGGGCGGAGTATCGCAAAGGCGCGCAGCTTTGGTTTTCCACGGATCGCGCGCGCGGCGATGCGGCGTTGCGCGCGGCAGGCCGGAAGCTGCGCAGCGGGGTCATCATGGAGGGGCTCGGGCTGCTTCAGGTTTCAGTGGACGATACCGCTGCGGCGCTGGCGTCTTTTGCCCAGGCGCGGGAATACTACGGCGACACCGCGGACGCGATGCGCGTGGCGGTCCACGAGATTTTCCTGCTCCGCGCGGCGAAGCGCGACCTCGAAGCCTTTGCCCTCGCGGTGAAGATGGCCGCGGCGGTGCCGAAGTCTCCGGCCGGCGATCTGCTCAAGGCGCTGGCGACTCCGCCACCGCCGCCCGCTCCGCCGGCCCCGCTCACGACACCGGTGCCAGTGAAAAAATAGCGCGCCCTTTTCCCGCGATGCACCCCGCCGACCGCTACGCCAAGCTGCTGCCGGCGGGAGTGCGGGAGGTGCCGCTGCTGCGCGTGGCGCGCGAGCTGCCGGAGATGGAGTTGCAGGCGCACTGGTTTGCGGGGGATTTCGGACGCGAGTTTCGCACGGTCGCGGGCGGCGCGGTGCGGGTGGTGCAGTTCGGCGTGTGGAACCGCGAGGCCGGGCCGGATTTCGCGGAGGCGGCGGTGTCTTTCGAGGGGGGCGCGCCGGTGCGCGGGTGCATTGAACTCGATCCCGAGGCGCGCGACTGGGAACGGCACGGGCACGCGGAGAATCCCGCCTACGAGGGCGTGGTGCTGCACGTTTTCACGCGGGCCGGCAGTGGCGAATTCTTCACGCGCACGGTGCTTCATCGGAATGTGCCGCAAGTGCTGCTGGATGTGGCCAGCCTCACCGGCGAACCGCCCAATCCGTTGCCGGCGGCTATTCCAGGGCGCTGTTGTGCGCCGTTGCGGGCGCTGACTGAGGATCAGGCGCGGGAGGTCCTGCTAGGTGCGGCGCAGTATCGGCTGCGGAAAAAGGCCGGGGCGCTGGTGACGCTCGTGGAACTCCACGGCGCGGACGAAGCGCTCTTCCAGGCGCTCGCGGCCACGCTCGGCTACAAGGGCAACAAGCTGCCCTTCACGCTCCTCGCCCAGCGCCTGCCGCTCCGGCTGCTGCGCAAAGGCGACGCGGATGCGCTGCTTTTCGGCGTGAGCGGTTTTCTCCCGGCCACCGACCTCGCCGCTTTCGACGCGCCGACACGCTCCTATCTGCGCGGGCTGTGGGAAAGGTGGTGGCCGCGGCGTGCGGAGTTCGAGCGGCTGGCCCTTGCGCCGCGGCTCTGGCGGTTGAGCGGGCAGCGCCCGGTGAACCATCCGCAGCGCCGACTCGCCGCGCTCGCGGAGATTGTCCGGCACTGGCCAAAAATCCGCGCGCTGCGCGATCGCTGCGAGCCCGCAGAGATCCACGCGTTTTTCGCGAAGCTCAGCGACGAGTATTGGGACTTCCACTACACCGTCCGCTCGAAGCCAGCGCCGAAACGCATGGCCCTCGTCGGCGAATCGCGCGTCACGGAAATGCTCGCGAATGTCTTCTTCCCGCTCGCCATCGCCTCCGACGAAACACGCTGGACTGGTTTCATACCAAACTCAGTTGAAGACTGGACGATACGAATCGGTGCGTTGCGCGATTTCCTTCGGTTCTCGGACTTTGGAAGGTGTCGGTTTTCAACTGTGTTTGGTATCAAACATCTCCGCGCGCCGCTCGTCAATCAGCGCGCGGAAGTCGCCGCGCTCCGCCTTTTCGCCGACAGCCCGCGCGGCGCGGAGTTCCTGAAATACGCCGCCCTGCAACAAGGGCTGCTGCAAATCTACGAGGACTTCTGCCTGCGCGACCTTTCCGACTGCGCGCACTGCCCCTTTCCCCGCCAGCTCGCGCACTGGTGAGCCGCGGTTTTTTCAGGTGGTAAAGAGTCGCTGCCACCAGGAGCGATCGGTGGCTTGGAGGGTCACGAACCGGCCGTCGAACCCCGGGCTGGCTTCGCCGTATTTGCAACTGTAGCCGATGACGCTGCGCACCGTCTCGACGGCGATCTCGAACATGGGATCCACCAGGGCGTCGCCGGCATCCTCCGCCTTCGCCTCGGCGGTGCGGCGTGTTCGAATGGCCTCGAACGCGGGCGGGAGATCGCCTTCGGCGACGACGTCCGTAGCGGCTTCTGCGCCCTCGTAAGTGACGGACCAAACCCGGCGTCCATCGCGCCAGCCGGCGGCGGCGCTGAAGATTTCTTGTTCCTCGACGGTGCAGGTGAGCACCTCGCAGCCGGCGGAAAGACGCTGGATCACCGGCTCGGCGATCAGCCGGTGCTCACGACCGCGTGCGACGATGAGATACCAGCCCGCCTCGGAGCTGGCTCCGACCAGCGGATACTCTTGAGGATCGCTGGGCACACTGCTCGCGCGCAGGTGCAACTCGCTGCGGACGGCTTCCGGCGACTTGCCTTTAACGGCCAGCCAGGATCGCGGTTCGGCGGATTCCATTGCCAGGTGATCGGTTGGTTTTGTGGAACGTCTTCATCGCTGTGGGCAAGTGGTCGGCCGGGTCTGGGCTGCTCGAATTGCTCTGCCCGCAAGGCCCGCCGCCAACCGGCGGTCTAGCCGAGCAGGCGAAGTCGCGTCAATGATCGTCTCTGGATTTCCTACCCGCGCGCTCAAATCGGTCGTCGCTGAGGAGGGGGAGGGTGGCATTGCCTTTTTCCACCGCAACTGGCGAAATGGTCGGCGGTTAGTCGGGTAAACCTTTTCGCCACTTGAAGGCGGCGGGTGCAGGCACGACACCAAACCACTCCATGCACCAGCAGCTTTCCCTCCATCAGCAGGTCATCGACATCGTCCTGGCGACGCCGGTTTTCGACATCCACACGCATCTCTACGACCCGGCGTTCGGCGAGCTGCTGCTCTGGGGGATCGACGACATGCTTGTCTATCACTACCTCGTCGCGGAGGGCTTTCGGTACTTCGACCTGCCGTACGAAAAATTCTGGGCGCTCTCGAAGATGCAGCAGGCGGACCTGATCTGGGACGCGCTTTTCACCCAGCACTCGCCGATTTCCGAGGCCTGCCGCGGCGTGCTGACGGGGCTGAATGCGCTCGGGCTCGACGTGCATAAACGCGATCTCGCTGCGCTGCGCAAGCACTTCGCAAGCTGGAAGGTGGACGATTTCACCACGACGGCGATGGAGCTGGCGAACGTGCGAAAAGTCTGCATGACGAACTCGCCCTTTGACGATCTGGAGCGGCCCGTTTGGGAGCGTGGCTTTCTGCGCGACGAACGTTTCGTGGCGGCGCTGCGGATCGATGCGCTGCTCGTCGATTGGGCCGGCACTGCGCCGAAGCTGCACGCGTGGGGCTACGACGTGCGCGCGGATTTTTCCGGCCAGACTTTCGGCGAAGTGCGGCGCTTTCTTGCCGATTGGACGAAACGCATCGACGCCCAGTACTGCATGGTTTCGCTCACGCCGGACTTTGCTTTTCCCGCCGAGACGCCGACCGCGCGGCTCATCGAGCACGCTGTCCTGCCGCACGGGCGCGACCACGGGCAGGCCTTTGCGCTGATGATCGGCGTAAAGCGCAGCGTCAATCCGCAGCTTCGGCTCGCCGGGGACAGCGTGGGCCGGGGGAATGTCGGCGCGGTGGAAAACCTCTGCGCCCGGTTTCCGGACAACAAGTTCCTCGTCACCATGCTCGCGCGCGAAAACCAGCACGAGCTCTGCGTAACCGCGCGCAAGTTTCGCAATCTGCACGTTTTCGGCTGCTGGTGGTTCCTGAACAATCCGTCGATCATTGAGGAGATGACGCGCATGCGGCTGGAGTTGATCGGTCTGAGCGTGACGCCGCAGCACAGCGACAGCCGGGTGCTCGACCAACTCATCTACAAATGGAGTCACTCGCGCGGGATCATCGGCAAAGTCCTCGCCGAGAAATACGCCGACCTGGCGGCCACCGGCTGGCAGCCCACCCACGCCGAAATCGAGCGTGACGTGCATGACCTCTTCGGCGGTGCGCTGGAGCGGTTTTTGCAGGGCTGAAAACCGGAGCAGTCGCGATCACCTGCCTTCACGCAGCGAGACCCAATGCGGGTGGGTCCGCCGGATGGCCAGTGTTTCACCAGGCCCACTCCACGCAAAGCAACTCCGCCTGCGCGAGCACCGTCTTCACGGCTTCCTCCTGCAAGTCCGGCGGGTAGCCGTATTTGTTCAGGATGCGTTTCACGATCACGCGGATTTTGGCTCGGGCTCCTTCGCGCAGGGTCCAGTCGAAGGTCACGCTCTTACGGACTTGGGTGATGAGTTCGGCAGCGATGACCTTCAGCTTGTCGTCGCCGTAGGTCGGGTTGCCCTGGCCGCCGCTGCGGCGAGTGTGAAGCCAGAATGATGAAGTAAAAAGTTCGGACGCTCGGCCGCCTTCAACCTTCTACATTCATCCTTCGACCTTTCTCCCCATGGCCTTGCATCGGCTTGTCGGCATACATCGTATGCAGGCAGCGCGCGTCGAAGCCCGTCAGCCACATGTCGCGCACGATGACGATCTTGAAGGGGCCGCGCGCGTCCTTGAACCGGTTCGCCAGCTTGCGGCGCTTCTCTTTGTTACCGATGTGTCGCTGCCACTCGGGGCCGTCCTCGGCGCTGCCGGTCATCACGACTTTCAATGTCTCCGCGTCCCACTCGGGCCGCAGCTTGATCAGGGCATTGAAAAGATCCACGCAGATACGGCGGCTCATGCAGACGATCATCGCCTTGCCGTCCATCGCCTCCACGCGCTTTTCAAAATGCGTCACCAGATCGGCGGCGATGAGCGCGATGCGTTTCGGGTCGCCCACCAACGCCTCCAGCGCGGCCCACTTGCTTTTCAGCTTCTCTTTCTTCGTAAGCTCTTCGCCTTCGGTGATTTCTTCGAACTCCGCGTCGAGCTTCGGCAGTTCGACGGCATTCAGGCTCAGTCGCTAAATGGATCTCGTTTGGCATCGCGCTCTGCGTCGCGCTCATAACCTTCTGCCAAACCACGTAGGCTTGTTGCGATCCGCGTAAATTTCGCCAAATCGAATTGATCGGCGCGTGAGCGGTAGCTTTTTGTTAACTCCAACTCATCCTTGCCACCGCTAAATCCATGAACGCCGCGGCTGTTGAACAACTCTGTAGTGAGTCCTCTACGCATGTGTTCGTGCTCTGGCGCGTCCAAGCACTTCGCAACGATTGGATGCTTCAATATCCCTTCCAGACCCGCCGGATGATACATTAGGCTATGACCGATCATCTGTTGAGCGATTGTCCAGTGACCAGATTCTTCGCAAAGAACTCGTGTCGCGTCGATCCACGCAGAAAATGCAGGTTCATCGATTATTTGGTCAGAGGTTGCTCCTGGGGGGGTGTGCCAGTTGTGCAATAACCGGTATGTCTGCTCAGCTAGCCCCTTCTTCTGCTCGTCAATTTCAATCGGTTTGTCGCGATCTCGCTCCGAGCGAAAACAAGTTTTGACGATGTCGTGGAAGAACGATGGCTCTGTGGCCATGCGACGTTCCAAAAACACCGGACTTCCACCTGAAAATCGGTCAAGCAGCCTCAGGCATTGAAATTCGATCCATGTCATGTCCTCAACATCAACATTTGGCGCAGATTGGAGATGCTTAATGACTTCCAGCAAATGGTGTTGATCAAAGCGACCCAGAGCCCTTGAGTCTGTTACAAGTTGCTTAACCGCGTCTGTCGCGAGCCGAATGGGAATCGGCTTTTTCTCGTGCTTGAGAGCATTAAGGCAGTCGATGGCAATCTCTGGTCGCTTGTTGGCAAGCGACTTTTCGGCTGCCTCCAAAATGTCACCCCTCGCCTGGAAAGGATTCGGCCATATCCGACTCCAATATTCAGATAATTCAGCACCGAGTCGCTCCTCAGCTAAGCGCCAAACGTCGGCAACAAACGGGAGGTAAGAGAAAAACAGACCTTTCTGAATCGGAGTCCACGATTCAAGATTGATCGCTTTGACCCAGGCTATAGAGGCTTTGAAGTAACGTGACCACGCGTAACCGCGCACGAGATCGATCCGCGACCTCTCGCTATCGTCAAGATAGTGAGGCAAAAGAAAGTCGTCTAAATCTGGACTGCCTATTCGACCTAAAGCACTACCCAAATCGGTCGGATGACTGACTACCATGGCCATTTCTAAGATTCGAGACGGACCGTATTTGTTTAGCACGTCAGCAACAGCCTCTTCACGCATCTTTGCCAGCGCCTTCTCCTCCTCCGCGTAGTTGTCCGTTACATAAAAATCGTGGTCGTATGAATTGAAGAGCCGCTGATGAATTATTGCCGAGTCCTCCGGTTTAATAGCCAGCGCTGCTTTTTCCAAACGCTTAATCTCCTCCTCTGGCATAGCCCAGTCGGAGGTGGCGTATTTGCGATGGCGACAAATTTCGGCAGTGAGCTTTTCCCAAAGAGTAAAGCGCTCTTCATCTGGACGCATTCGGGCTTCTGGCGACTCCAAATGATCCAACACTTTCTGGAAGATTTCTCGCGGCAAATGATCCCATCGAGAAATTAGTTCAGTGAGCTTGTCGATCTGACCCATTGCAATGTTCACCGCAAGCTTTGTGTAGTTTTGGACCTGCTTATACATTGTGGACCGTGTCGTCCCTTCGGACCAGTCACTTGGAAACCAATCCCTCCAAGCCGGTTTCTGATTGTAACTTCCCATCTGATGGTTGTCCGGCAACACTCCAAGGAGAAGCTGCCAACCGACCTCAAGGTTTTCTTGAATTATCCTCTCCACTGCAGCAAGACGAGCATCAACACTTGCCAAAGTTTGCGGCAACCAGGTCAAGAATATACTGCGCAAGGTTGCAGTTGGATTGTTTCCAGCATTTTGGGGGAGCGGGAAGTGGGCGAGCCGAACTAGCGCCACAGAAACGCGACTCAAATGGCTCGGACACCACGCGAGCACTTCGAGTGCCCAGAGCAATCCGCAGTGATAGTTCCGCCCAAAAATAGATCCCTCGTAAACAGCGAACACCTCCTTGAGCGGACTTGATTCCAAATCCATCAACGCCTCGTCAACGGCATCGAGGAACACTGTCGGAGCAGCTTCGGCCAGTTGAGGCATAATAGAAGTCAAACTAGCCCAGCGCTTCCAATCTGCGCCCTTGAGAAGTGAAAAGACGACTTGATCGGCAACGCCTCTCGCGAGATTTGGAGTGCATGGAAGCTTACTCCCTTGTCCGCCCAGTAAGGCGAGGGATTCAGCAATACCCTTACGAAGCGCCGTCGAAAAATTTTCCGGCTTCGTTTTGAATCCCGCCAGATGGCGCTCTTCCGCTGGCAACTCAAGTTCAGGCGAGATTTCGGCCAAGATTTTCTCGGAAGCAGTTTGGAAGCGACGGAGGTCACCGTCGGTCAGAAAATGCCCCAATTGTTGCCACGACTCGTAGCGTGAAACGGGACGGAAAGAATTCCCATCTAACAAGACGGGCGGCTCATCCCGTCTTGTGAGTGGATAAACACGTTGAACCCAAGTTTCATACGGTTCCCCAACGATTTCAGTGAGTGCAGAGCGGTCATGTTCGGATGAATCGCTCCAACCGCCAATGAGTGCCAGACAACGCAAATGATAGCCCAAGTCCCCCCTGGCCCACTCTGGGCGATCATTTGTGCTAGTCAAAAGACGGGTCAAAATGTAGATGTTTCCATTGCTCTGTTGGGCAAGTTGTTCCGCCTTAGCTACGGGGTATTCATGCCTTTTGAGAAGTTCCCGCACATCGAACTGCTGCGGTTCATTGAGCGTAACAACCTCCGCGCTGTCTGGGCGAGGATTGGCAAGACTGAAGATCACGGAATGTCCGCGAAGCCGAGCGTGAGGAAGGAGTTCACTGCGGGCCGAATCAAAGTCTAGTTCAGGATCAGCGATTAGAATCTGGTTCAGCTCGCTCTCAGGCGAGCAAAGAGAAAGCCACGTCACCTTGTCGCGGACAAACGAGCAACGCAGACCAGCTCTCGTTTCGAGTTCGCCGCGTTGAGCAAGGCAAGCCGAAATGAATCCCGCAACCTCTTTCGGATAGCGGGTGCGGATACACAGTTCTTTAGTGTTTCCGTCAAACACGGAGTTCACCTTTTCGACAGCCCTCTCACGCTTGAGAGTGAAAAGCTCCTGCATAAGAGACGGGTTTAGA
>JBBQCM010000038.1:0-54145 GCA_038318725.1 Chthoniobacterales bacterium | reverse complement strand
CGCGGTGACCGCGGTCGCGGGCGAATTGATTCTGCTAACACGGCTCCAACTGCAACTCGTCGCTAACATCGCGAAGATCATGCAGGTGCCACTCGACCCGGAAGACCCCGAAGACATACTGATTATTTTTGCGTTTGCTGTTGGCGGGAGCGCGGCGGAAGCAGCCGGCAAGGCGGGCATGAAAGTCGGTGGCAAACTCACAAAGTTCGGTATCAAGAATACGTTCAAAAAGGAGTTTTTGAAGTTTTTGAAAGATCTTGCGCGAAGGCTTGGTTATAACCTCCTTCAAAAAACAATCATCAAGTATGCTATTCCGATAGTCTCGGTAGGAATTGGCGCGACGTGGAACTATGTCTCCACACGAACAATTTCCAAGATAGCCAAGAAGCACTTTACTGAGCGCAAGAAGCGATAGACTCGATCGGCGGCAGGGCTGAAATTAGGACATTCCGGCAGGCGAAAACGCGCAGTGAGCAGGAGGATTCGGAGACGGCCCAGACGCTGGCCGCGCGCCGCGAGCTGACCGCCGAGGAGCAAGGCGAGCTGCGCAAGCTGTGGAAGAAACTCGTGAGACTCTACCGCTCCGACCGCTTCGCCCACGAGCCGGACAAGCTGGTCTTTTCTCCGAGAAGCTGACCGCCGCGATCAACGGTGCGAAAGACCGCGGCGACATCGAGACGCTGCGGCAGATTGCGGGCGATCCGCACGGCTTCATTTTGCGACAGGGCTGGGCCAGTCTCGACTTCCGCGAGGAGGAGCAGGTGGCGCGGTTGCGGAAGCTCTGGGAGAGTCTGGAGCTGGAGATTCTCAGCGTGCTGGAGGCGACCAATCGGCTCCGCGAGAGTCCCGATTTCGAGCTATATGCGCTGACGGCGAAGCAGCCGGAAATGCTGGACGGCGTGGTGGCGAAGCAGATCGCGCTTTTGGAAAAGGAAATCAGCCGTCTCGCGAACGAGCGGAGCGGTTGGGGAGAGAGATTGAAGAGCTGACGGGAAAGAGCGGGCCGGGAACTTAAGACCGTGAGGTAGATCGGCGGTGAGCCGCGTCCCGTGGGGACGCATGACGGTAGCCGTGGGCTTGAGCCCACGGATGAGGTGAAGCTCAGCGCCGTCGCGTAGCGACGTTTGAAACGCCTTCGACTGTCGCTACGCGACAGGGCCATCCAGCCGTGCTGACCGTGGGCTGAAGCCCACGGCTATCGTCGTTCGTCCCGATGGGACGATGTTTTTGCACACCCTCTTGGAGCTGCTTCCAACAATCCATTCCGGTAATTTGGCAAAATTACGTAATTCCGTTTCTGTTTTTTTGAGACGGAATTAACGAAAGGAGATCGGGGCCTATTTCGGCGTGGGCACGCCGGCCGTTTCCTGGCCCTTGCCGCGGCGCAGGCGGAAGGGGTCGCTCTTCGTGATCTCGGTGAGAAGCGTGGAGAATTTGTAGCCATCCCGCGCGAGCGCGGACTCGATGCGGTCGAGCGTCGGTTCATCGTAGTAATCGAGGCCGCGGCCGAGGGCTTAGATGAGGAGCTTTTCGGTGAGGCAGCGGGTGAAGGCGTCCTTTCGCTCGCGGAGCATCGTGCGGAGATCGGCCACGCCGTTGAGTTGTCGGCCGGTGCCGAGTTTGGCGGAGGCATCGACCGGCGCGCCGGTTTCGTCGCGGTCGCGCCACTGGCCGATGCCGTCGAAGTTTTCCAGCGCGAAGCCGAAGGCGTCCATCTTCGCATGGCAGTTCGCGCATTTCGGATCGGTGCGGTGCTGTTCGAGTTTCTGGCGGAAAGTGCCGGTCAGTTCCTTGCGTCCGCTATCGTCGAGCGAGGGCACGTTGGGCGGCGCGGGTGGCGGCGGATTGCCGAGCAGTTGTTCGAGCACCCATTTACCGCGTTTCACCGGAGAGGTGCGCGTGGGATTGGATGTCACCGTCAGCACGCTCGCCTGCGTGAGCAGACCGCCTCGCGGGGTGCCGGCGAGCGAGACGCGCTTCCATTCGCCTTTTTCAAGACCGCCGGGAAACTTCAGCCCATAAAGCTCCGCGAGCCGCCGATCGACCCATGTGAAATCGGCGTCGAGCAGATCGAGCACGCTGCGGTCTTCGCGCAGGATCTCCGCGCAAAAGCGGCGCGTCTCCTCGATCATGGCACCCGCGAGCTTCGGGTCCCACTTCGCGAAAACTTTCGCATCCGCGCTGTGGCCGGCGATGCGCCCGAGCTGGAGCCACTGCAGGGCGAAGTTATCGACGAGCGCCGCGGAGCGCGGGTCGCGCAGCATCCGGCGCACTTGCGCGTCGAGATTGGCGCTGAGCTTTTTCTCCCACGCGAGCTGGAGCAGCGTCTCATCGGGCGTGGAACTCCAGAGGAAATACGCGAGCCGGGTGGCAAGCTGGAAGTCGTCGAGCGGATGCGGCTCGGGGTTTTCCGGCTGCGCGTCGGGTTCGAGGCGGAAGATGAATTTCGGCGACGCCAGCACCGCGGTGATCGCGCGGCGCAGCCCGCCTTCCCAGCCCTCGTTGTGACCCACGGCATAATCGACCATCGCGCACAGCCGGCCGATCTCCTCCGCTGTGCCGGGCCGCCGCCACGCGCGTGAGACGAAGCGCGTGAGAACGTCGCGCACCTGCTCGCGCTCGGGTTTTTCCGAGGTGAAAACCATCAGCGCCTTGTTCGACGGCGTGCGCGTGTCGAGCGGTCCTTCGGTTTCGAGATACTCCACGCGAAGCGTCGGCGGCGGCTGGCCAGGCGCGGGCTTGAAGGCGGCGAGGGCGATGCGCTCCGTCCCGACCGCGCCGGTGATCTTCACCTCGATGAGCTGCGCGCTTTTCTCATCGCGCGCCTTGATCTCCGCGGTCTTCAAAATCACCGCCGGCGTGACGGCGCTCAGGGCCACGCCGTCCAGTTTCGCCAGTTCCGCAGCGGGCGAGGGATTGGCGATCTTCGGCCCGGTGGCGAGCAGCGCGACTCGCACCGGCACGTCCGCCGGTGCTTCGGCATAAACCTTCGCCCGCACCCAGTGCTCCTCGCCCGCGCCGATGCGGGCCGGCGTGTTCAGCGGCCCGGAAAGGATCGCCTCTCGGCGCGCGGCATTGATTGGGCGGAACCGATCTTGCGGCACCTGTGGCGAAGCGGGTTCGCAGTATTTGCCGGCCATGGTGCGCCGCGGCGGACGCGCAGCGTTCAGCGGGATGGCCTCCTCCGCGATCCGCTCCGCTGCGTCGAGATAGCGCTCCATGAGCACCGGCGAGACCGAGAGCACGTCGGCGATGTTGTCGAAACCGAAGCCGACGTCGTCGCTCGGAAAATCCTCCGCCGGCTTGAACTCCACTTTCAGCAGGTCGCGGATGGTGTTGTTATATTCCGTGCGGTTCAGGCGCCGCACCGTGGTCCGGCCCGGATCGGGCGGCGCGCTGTTTGCGGCGGCGAAGACCGCATTGACTGACGCCACGAAAGCGCGCCGCTCCTCGGCCGTCGGCTGCGGCTTGTCCTCCGGCGGCATCTCGCCGCTCTCGACCATCTCGACGACGTCCTTCCAGTGCTTGCGCGCCCGCAGCAGCGACCGGTCATCGCGAACCGTGTGCAGGGCGAGATTCCCCTTCTGTTTCTCCGCGCCGTGGCAGGCGACGCAGTGCTTTTCCACAAAGGCCACGCCCGTCTGCGCGAAGGGCGTTTCCACCGCCGCCGCCGACCGGGCCAGCGCCACGACCACAGCGGGCCAGACGAAGGCGAGGAAGCGGGTGCAGTGGGGCATGAGGACGCGGCAGCCCGCGCGGCAGAAAGACGCTGAGAACCGCGCCGCGTGCAAGCCCCGATCAGGCCGGCCGCTTCCGCCGCAGCAGGAGGAGCCCGCCAGCCAGCAGCAGGCTCACCGCCGCCGTGGGTTCCGGGACGGACGCAACGCGAAAGCCGATGTAATCGCTCTCCCCCGTGGGATCCCCATAGCCGCGAAAGGACGCCAGCAGGAAGCCGTCACCGGTATTCCATGAGCCGCCCCGCAGACCGCGCCCCGCCGCGATGACCTCGTCATTCCATTCAAAGAGATTCCCGCCTTGATCGAACGTGCCGTAATGGCTGCCGCTAGCCGTGAAGGCTCCGACCGCGGTCAGCGCGTTGCCTCCAGTATAAACGGCATACCCATCGTTGAAGCCGTTCGCCAGGCCGTCGTCGTTGAAAAATTGCCCACCCGCGTGTTGTCCGGCGTCGCTCCGGGCGGCTGGTCGCTGAAGGGCGCGCTGTTCGTCTGCATGGGGTATTGCCAGTAGCCGTCCACATCCCCGCCTGCGGCGGTGGGTTGGAAATAGGCCGCTTTGTACCACTCGTTCTCGCTCGGCAGCCAGTATTGCGCGCCGAGGCTTTTGGAGAATGCCACCCCGGAAATCGCCCCACCGAGCGTATAGGCCCCGTCCTCCGTGGTCCCCGCCATCTGCAGGCCCACCGGCTGGCCATGGTGCAGCCAATTGGTAAAACGCGCCGCATCGAACCAGTTCACAAATGCGACCGGCCGGCTGCCGTCGCCGATGACCGAGTACACAAAGCTGCCCGGGCTGTTCGCTTGGGCGATGCCGGCAATGGTCGCCGCCGTGCCCATGCTGGAATTGTAAAGGCCGTAGGTATCCGTCTGGGCGACCGCGTTAAGAAAGGCCGTGTATTGGAGCAGCGTCACCTCATAAGTGCCGATCTGGTAGTCGTAACCCACGCCGCCATAGCCGGTGGCATCATTCGCATTGCCGGCATCGCCCACCGTGACAAAATCGAGGGTCACCGCCTGCGCGGCACCAAGGGAAAGCCCCGCGAAGCACATCGCCACGAAGAATTTTGGAAGGGGTTTGCTCATAAAAACCAGAAAAGAGGTTATTCGTTCCGTGACGGCAAGCACGAAAGTAACGATTACCGCCAACAAATGGCAGGACTGGCCGGGCAGCCGCTCCCAACCTTGGTTCGCATCCGGTTCATATCTGGCGCTTTCCAAAACAACTTCATCCAGAGGAAAGGTATTTTTATCACGTAAAAGCGTCCATTCATCCCCCCGTACTAGACGCCACCCGCCCGCCCGGCAGACTTGGGGAAATTCCAATTCTGTGACATCGCCGGGCTCCTGCCCCGAGCAGCCACAGTTCCTGCCTCAACACCTCCCATGACCCCGATCCTTCTTCCCACCTCCTTGCTGCGTGGGGCCGCTGCCGCCATCCTGCTGACCCTCCTCAGCTCTCTCCCCGTCCAGGCCGTCCCTTCCGCCGCGCGGGAGTGGAATGAGCAAATCCTCAACGCCATCCGCATCAATCTGCCGAATCCTCCGGCCCACGCCCGCAATCTCCATCATTTGGCGACGGCCATGTATGACTCTTGGACGGCCTACGACACGACCGCAGTCGGCTACATTTACAATGAGAAGATCTCGCCGCTGCCGGGAAACATCGAGGCCGCGCGGCACGAGGCCATTAGCTACGCCGCTTACCGCTTGCTGCGCGCCCGCTTCGTGCTGCCTCCCAATCCGGCCCTTCCGGTCAGTACGACCAACCCGCTGCCTGCCGGTTCTGCCACCACGTCCACGCGGATCGATAACCTGCTGACGACGCTTGGATATTCCACGGCCATCGCCCAAGCCGCGCTCACGAACAACCCGACTCCTGCGGAACTCGGCAAGCGCATCGGCCAGGCCATTCTCACATGGGGCGCCACGGATGGATTTTCCCAGACCGCTTACCCGCAGGCTTACAATGCCGCAGTCAACCCCAATATGTTGACCCAGTTGGTGGAAGACCAGAGCAACCCCGGGACGTTTATCACCGTTTTCCCCAGGGCCATCTCCGTGCTGGGCGCCAACGGCGAACCACTCGATACAATCCCACTTGGACGGAAGACAAACATGCCCCTCGGCGTTGGCTTCCCACTCATCGCGAATACGGAGCAAGGCTACACTCACGATGGCGATCCCAATTTCTGGCAACCGCTGGCGCTTTCCACCTCGGTCACGCAAAACGGCATCCCGCAACCCGGCGGCGCCCAAGCCTACACCGGCGTGCAAGGCTTGGCGATCACCCCATTCGCCCTCACCCGCACGGACCCGACGAAACCGTGGATTGATGGCGGTGGACCGTCCCGGCTCAGTTTCCCCGGCAATCCCAGCCCCACCGATGCCCTTTATAAGGAGGCAGCCATGGACGTTCTCCGGAAGAGCGCCCACCTGAATGATCAAACGCTTCAGGATTTCGGTCCGGGTGCCTTTGGGAATAACACGCTCGACTCCGTTGATCCCGATGGTGGCACCGGTTATACCGTGAATCCCCACACTGGGCTACCCTATGCTCCCAACATGGCGAAAATCGGTGATTTTCGAAGGGTCATGGCCGAGTTCTGGGCGGATGGTCCGACATCGGAAACTCCTCCGGGGCACTGGCATGTGGTGGCCAATGAGGTGTCCGACGATCCGCTGCTCGTGAAAAAAATCGGTGGGGTCGGCCCGACGGTTAACGCCCTCGAGTGGGACATTAAAACCTATTTCAGCGTCGCCGCCGCGGTGCATGACGCTAGCTGCGCCTGCTGGTCGAACAAACGCTATTACCACGGACCGCGGCCCATCACGATGATTCGCTACATGGGCACGAAGGGGCAATCGTCCAATCCCGGCGGACCGTCCTACCACCCCCAAGGATTGCCCTTGGAGCCCGGCGTCGTGGAAGTCATCACCGCAGCGTCTTCGGCCATCGGCGAGCGGCACGAGAATATCTGGAACCTTTATCTGAACGACTATGATTCCGGTGGCGATCACGTCGGCGAGATCGCCATCTTTTCCTTCCCCGGCGAAGGTCGCAACAATCCTCCTCAACAGATTCCCCCGATTCCTGCCCTAACGGAGAACACCGTCCGCTGGATGCTTGCCAAGGATTGGCTGCCTTATCAACGCAAGACGTTTAACACTCCGCCGTTTCCCGGTTATCCATCCGGCCACAGCACCTTCTCGCGTGCGGCGGCGGAGGTGCTCACCCGACTCACTGGCAGTCCGTATTTCCCTGGCGGGATTCATCACTTCATCGTCCCAGCCCATACGATGGGGATTGATTACGCCCCAAGCGCCAATGTCGATCTCCAGTTGGCAACCTACTACGATGGTGCCGATCAAGCCGGCCAGTCCCGTCGCTGGGGTGGCATTCATCCTTCCGAGGACGACTTCTCCGCCCGCATCATCGGCGCCCAAGTCGGGCCGCTCGTCTACACCTTGTCGGAGAAATACTGGAATGGCAGCATCGTGAATGAGTCCATGATCCCGGAGATCACGATCCTTCCCGGGGGCAATGTGAAAGTGACGTGGAAAGCCTTCCGCGGCATGAACCACAAAGTGATGCGCTCCCCCGATCTCTTAACTTGGAGCGACGTCACCACCAGCACTATCTCCTATACCAACGGAGCCGTTGTGGGAGACACCAGCGGGACTTGGACAGATACCAGCCCGCCGCCCGGCAAGGCCTTTTACAAAATCGTGCGCTCGCCCGCACCATAGCTGCCACCAAACTTTCAATGCCGGTTCCCACCTGGCCTGCTTCCCAACCTCATCCATTCTCATGCAAACCAGCCATGCGGAAGCAGCGGTCCCCGTTTATCAGATGGCGGGCACGGGATCATGGTGGGTGCGAATGCAGGCACAACCGCTGGAATGGAAATCGCACTGGCTGCTGCGGTTCGGGTTTCATGGAGTTTGTCGGGCATGGGGCTTTCGGGGTGAAGACCGAGGCTCGTTTGCTCGCCTGTTTCCCTTTATAAAGAGATCCACACCATCGGTTATGAAACTAACCTCCCTCTCCATCACCGTCGTCATGTGCTTGATCTGCTGTAAGTCCGTCCAAGCCCAAGACGTAAAAGCCCCAGCCAAAACCGTCGCCCAAGCATCTGCGGCAGCGAAGCCATCGCTTCAGGAGCGAATCGCGAAACAGTTTGCGGAAGCCAGTCCCATCGCCGATCCGGGCGATGCGCGTGCTCGCGACGACGCTTCGCTGAAGCTGGCCGGGTGCCGGGATTTCATCGCGGCGACCGGCGACCGGGTTTTGTGGGGCGGATGCGACCCAGTGAAGGGGTTCGACCCCAAGACTTATACGCTCACGGAGTTCGATCCGCTCGTGTGGTTGAAGCTGTATGCCTCGACGATCATGTTTACGGGCGAACATGTCGTGCGCACGGAAGGTCCCTTTTCCGTGCTCGAAATGAAAGCGAAGTTCCGGTCGAACCTCGATCCGGGAGACTACCCGTATCCTTTCTGGCACTCCGCGAAGAAGTGGCAGGCCTACCTCGATCTGGTCTCGCTGTGTCTGGTCTTTGAAGGCGACAAAATCGTGGCCACGTATCGGGTGGCCAAGTCCGATCCGGCGAAACCACCCGTGCCACGGGAATGGGATGGGAAATGGCGCTGGACGGATGCGGACGGAAAGGCGCAGCCGCGCGTCACACTTTTCAGCTACCTGTTTGCTGCCGACAATCCTCATCGCGCGGGCGTGGATGTGGCGTATCGACGGCTTGAGGAACGGTTCCGCGCCCAGGATTGCAACTCCTGTCACGCGCCAGGCAACGCGGCAAAGGCCAAAGAGCTTCTCCTGTTGAACTTCCCCAACCAGTCATTGGTAAGCAGGCACAAACTCGTGCAGATACTGACCGAAAAGAAGATGCCGCCAGAAGATACTGAGAAGAATCACCCGGCGGGAATCGCGGAAGAGGCGGTGCGCACGGAACTCATCCAGCTGGCTAAAACATTTGTCGAAGCAGCGGACGCCGCAATGGCGTTCGAGTCGTCGCGATACGCGGCCATCCCAGACGCCGATCACGTTGTAATTTCAAAGCCCTAACCATGAGCGTTTGCCTTCTTTTCCTATGAATCCGCGCACTTCCCCAAATGCCTTCACCCTCATCGAGATGCTCGTGGTCATGGCCGTCATCGCCATCCTCGCCTCCATCGTCCTCTCGGTGAACGGCTACGCGCAGAAAAAGTCCGCCCTTATCCGTGCCCAAGGCGAGATCACCGCCATGAGCGCCGCCTGCACCTCCTACCAGAGCGATAACGGCGTGTACCCGCAGGACGCCGCCGGTGCCACCGACGCGCTCTGCCCCGTCATCCACGGCAACCCCGCCGCCAGTGAGTACCAGAAAGGCAACATCGCCCTCTACAAAGCCCTGAGCGGCGACGCCAAACCCGGTTCCAATCCAGAGCCCCCTGCTGGTCCCAACGAGAAACCCGACGGTCGGAGCGAAACCAAAGCTTATTTCGAATTTCGCCCGAACCAGCTCCAGCGGACCGCCAGCGGCGAAGTCCAATATATCAAAGACCCTTGGGGCAACGCCTATGGCTACTCCACGAACGCCGCCACCGCCGAAGCCGCCTTCCGCCAGAAACTTGCGAAAAATCCGAACACCAAACGCCCCAAAAGCTCCGGCTACAACGCCTCCTTCGACCTCTGGAGCACCGCCGGCGTGACCAGCACCGAGATGGCCGACGCCCTCGAACCCGACCGCGCGCGGTGGATTAAGAACTGGTAGCCGGTTCAGCCCGCGCTCCAGCCGCCGTCCGGCGTGAGTGTCGCCCCGGTGAGGAAGGCGGCCTCGTCACTCGCCAGGTAGAGTGCGGCGGCGGCGATTTCCTCGGGGCGGCCCATGCGGCCCATCGGCTGCGTCGCGCACATTTCCTCGTAAGCCGCCTCGGGATCGGCGCTTTCCTTGAGCCGTTCCGCGACCCACGGCGTCTCCACACGGCCGGGGCAGATGGCGTTGATGCGAATCCCGTCCTGCGCGTGGTCGAGCGCGAGCGCGCGGGTGAGCCCAACGATGGCGTGCTTCGTCATGGTGTAGGCGAGCCGGTCGCGCACGCCGCGCAGGCCGGCGATGGAGGCAATGTTCACGATCACGCCGCTGCGCCGGGCGAGCATCGCCGGGATGAAGGCCTTGGTGACATTGAAGGTGCCGCGCGTGTTCACGGCGTGGAGCCGGTCGAGATCAGCAGCGGTGGTCGTGGCGATGGTGCCGACGTGGCCGATGCCGGCGTTGTTCACGAGCACCTCGATCGGGCCGGTCGCATGCGCGACTTCCGCGCACTGCGCCTCGTCGGAAATGTCGAGCAGGAGAAATTCCGCGCGCCCACCCGCCGCGACGATGCGCGCGGCGGTGGCCTTTCCGCTGACCGCATCGCGGTCGGTGACGAAGACGCGCGCACCGGCCTGGGCAAAGGTTTCCGCGATGGCCGTGCCAATGCCGGAGCCGGCACCGGTAATGAGGGCGGATTTGCCAGTGAGGGAAAACATGGTTGGGAGTTGAGGGGATTTAACGCGCGAGGCAGGCGGGACCGAGAGGTTCGAAGCTTTTATAGACGAGCGAGAATTCGCGGTGCCCGAGCGCCTCACTCGCCGTCTGCCCGCCGGACGCGACGCGCAGGACGCAGTCGTAGATTTCGCGCCCGACATCCTCGATCGTCGCCGCGCCTTCGAGGATGCGCCCGGCGTTCACGTCCATGTCTTCGCTCAGGCGGCGGTAGGTTTCCGGGTTCGCGCAGACCTTGATGACCGGCGAAATCGCCGAGCCCACGACCGAGCCGCGGCCCGTGGTGAAGAGGGTGACGTGCGCGCCACAGGCGATGAGTTCGCCGATTTCCTGGATGTCGCTGATATTCGGAAAGCCCCAGCGCACCTCGCCATCGGGCACGACATCGAGCAGGTAAAGGCCCGCGGCAGGCGGCACGTCGCCGGGCTTGAGCAAACCGCGGATCGGCGAGTGGCCGCTCTTGCTGTAGGCCCCCATCGACTTCTCCTCTTGCGTGGTCAGCCCGCCCTCGGCGTTGCCCGGCGCGAAGCTCCCGTGGCCCAGCGTGGCGTAATAGCGCGCGGCCTTTTCCACGCACGCGATCAGCTCCGGTGCCAGTTCGGGCCGGGCCGCGCGGGCAGCCATGATCTGCTCGCAGCCGATCAGCTCGCCAGTCTCCTCGAAGATGACCCGCGCGCCGTTTTCCACCAGCCGGTCAAAGGCGCGGCCAACCGCGGGGTTCGCGGTGATGCCGCTGGTCGCGTCCGAGCCGCCGCAGACCGTGCCGACGATGAGGTCGCTCACGGTGAAGGCCGCGCGCGGCGTTTCCGCCACCTGCCGAAGCGCGGCGGCGATCCACTCGCGACCCTCGGCGATGGTGCGGCGAGTGCCGCCGGTTTCCTGAATGACCAGCGTCGCCGCAGGCCGCCCGGTCGCGCGGATTTCCTCGAGCAGCGCGTTGCGGTTGAAGCCCTCGCAGCCGAGCGAAAGAAGCAGTGCCGCGCCGACATTCGGATGCGTGCAGAGCTGGCGAAGCATGCGGTGCGCGTAGGCGTTCGGATAACAGCCGGGGAAGCCGAGCAGATGCACCTCCTGCTCGTGAAACGGAAAGACGATCTCGCGCGCGACATGGTGCGCGCACTCCACAAGATAAACCACGACGGTGATGTTGCGGATGCCCTTGCGGCCGTCGGTGCGGAGATGGCCGGTCATGGCGAGGAGTCGAGGGTTTCAAAAGCGCCGCGTTGGAAAGTCGGGAGGTAATCACTGCGCAGATTGTGCGTGTGGACGTGCTCGCCGGACGCGATTGCCCGCGTGGCGGAACCGATGGGCACGCCGTATTTCAAAACTTTCTCGCCCGCCGCAAGCGCCCGCGCGGCCAGCTTGTGCCCGATCGCGAGCGGGGTCGCGACGGTCGCGGGGACGCCGCCGATGCGCACGGAATCGCCCGCCGCCAGCGGCGCGATGACGGTCAGCACATTGTCCGCCGGGTGCAGGCGGAGCAGCCGTGGATCGGTGTCGTTGTTCATCGGAAAATGGGTGGAGCGGATTCCGCCGGTTCCGCCGGCGGCTCCGGCAGAAGGAGCACGATGAGCGCGGGCGGAAGGAAAAGAAAGCTGGCGCAGAACAGCGGCAGGCGAAAATCGCCGACCTTCGCGAACAGCCCGAAATAGACCGTGCCGAAGGCCGCGGCGAGCCGCCCGATGTTGTAGCAAAAGCCCGCACCGGTCGTGCGCAGCAGTGTGGGGAAGAGCGGCGGCAGATACATGGTGAACAGCCCGAACATACCCGAGAAAAATCCGACTGCCGCATCCCACGCGATGAGTGATTCATGAGTCCTCGGCACCACGAAGCAGCCAAACATGCTCCCGAAAAATCCGAGACACATGAGCGCGATGGCCCTCCGGTAGCCGAGCCATTTTGCCAGGGCGGCGGCGAAGAAATTCCCAAAGATCGAAATGCCGATGATCAGGAAAAAGGCCGTGCTGGCGAGTTGCTCGCGGTCCTTTGCCGCCCACGACGCCAGCTCCGGGAGATTGCGCAGATGTTGCAGATTCCAAAACATAAAGCTCCACCACGCGGTCAGCGACGTGCCGCAGACGAGGATCACCGGCACCGTAATGCGGCGGACCTTTCCACGAAACAGGTCCGCGATTCCCGGTGCGGCCTCGCCGGTGCGGGCGCGCGCCTGCTCCCATTCGGCCGGTTCAGGCACCTGCCGCCGGATCCAGAAAACGAGCAGGGCCGGGACCACGCCCGCCAGAAAAACGACGCGCGGATACGAGGCCAGATGCGCGGTGAAAAAGATCACGCCGCAAGCGAGAACGACGCCGAGATTAACGCCGGTCTGCAAGACCGCGGCGATCCACGGTCGCATTCGGCTCGGCCATGTCTCCGAGAGAAGCGCCGCACCCACGGCCCACTCGCCGCCGATCCCCAGCGCCGCGAGAAAGCGAAACACCAGGAGCTGCCACCACGTCTGCGCAAAGAACGAAAGGCCGGTGAAGGTCGCATACATCAGGATCGTCAGCGCCAGGGTCCGGCTGCGCCCGAGCCGATCCCCCACCCGCCCGAAAAATCCCCCGCCCAGCGCCCAGCCGACGAGGAAGGCCGCCTGAATCCACGAACTCTTTTCCTTCACCAGCGGAGCCGCGGTATCGAGAATCGCCAGATCACCCGAGCCGACAAGTAACTGCGCGACGAACGGCGCGGCCACCAGCGTGTAGAGGTGCATGTCCAGCCCGTCGAACATCCAGCCCATCCATGCCGCGATGCCGGATTTCCACTGCTGCGGCGAAAGCCCGCGCCGGCCCCCGGCGTCAGTCGCCAGCGGCGAGCCTGCGCTCACGCCGGGCGCAACGGTCTGGAGATGTTCTGGCATTTGGGGTGTTTGCGGCCCAGCTACGGGAGACGGCGGCGAATTCTTCATCGCCGATGCGGACCCACGCTGGAGCAGGGCCAAGAGTGCAAAAACCGCCCCGCCTTGTCTCGCGGAAAGCACCTTTTTAAAAAGCCGACACTTGTGCCTGGACTGCGCGCGGGCGCAGTCATTTACCGTGGCCGGACGACCAGTTCCTCGATGATCGCCCTCGCCGGCAGATTGACCGCGAGGAGCACGCAATCCGCGACGTCCTCGGGCTGCATCATCTTGGCGCGCGCCGCGGCGTCGGGCGGCACGGGACGCTTTTCGAGGATCGGCGTGTCGATGTCGCCAGGGAAAATGGAGCAGGCGCGGATGCCGCGGCTGCGTTCCTCCGCATTGATCGCCGAGGTCAGTCCCGCCATCCCGAATTTCGAGATCACGTAGCCCGGCCCCGCTTTGGGCGAAGCCGCTTTGCCCGCGTCGGAGACAATATTGACGACCGTGCCTGAGCCCCGGGCGCGCATCTGCGGGAGAAAAGCCTGCGTGCAGTAGTACGCGCCGTTGAGGTTCGCATTCATCATCGCGTGGTAATCCTCGTGCGTGAGCACTTCGAGCGAGCGGCCGGGCACATTGGTGCCCGCAGCGTTGACGAGCACCTCGACGCTGCCGAACTCGGCGAGCACCTGCGCGCCCATCGCCTCGACCGCGCGGGGATTGCCGATGTCGCACGGCACGACGAGCGCGCCGGGCAGCTCGGAGGCGACGGTTCCGAGCAATTCGCGACGGCGGCCGATGAGCGCGACGCGCCAGCCTTGTTTCGCAAGGGCGCGCGCCGTGGCCGCGCCCACGCCGCAGCCGGCTCCGGTGATGACGGTGGTTTTGTTCATAAGCTGGCTCGCCTGGAAAATCGTCACGCGCGGCTGAGCGCATTTTCACTGACGAAGATATTGCGCACGCGGAATGCGGGTGGGCTTTCGGCGAGCAGGATCATGCGTCCACCGTGGCTCTTCATGGTAAAGGATGGCGTCTCCAAAAAACGCGCAGCCTCTCGCGACCACGGGGCGACCGGCCACCGATGTTCGCGGCTGAGATGCTCGGCGACAGCCCCGAGGTAGGCATCGAGATACTTTCCGTGCGGCAACCGGTCGGCGAGGCGCATCGGTTCCTCCTCGAAGGCCGCAGCCTTTGGGCTGGCATAAAAGCCGTCAAGGAAGTCGCGCAGCGGGAACCAGAAGTCGACCGCGGCGACGGCAGTTTCCGCAACCTCGCGAAGTGTGGCGATGCGTGTGGCGACCGGCATAAAGTCACTCCTCGCCCAACTCCTGAGCTAATTCCTCCACGAAATACTGCGTCTTCACGCCGATGCGATCAGGCGGGTAGTAGCGCGTCACGATTTCGAGAATCTGTTCAGCCGTTTGCAGCCCGATTTTGTGTGCGAGAAACTTTGCGTCATCCTTGTCGCCGCGAGTGTCGTAGCCCTCCACGCGTGCGGCCATGCACTTCATCGCCAGAAGATACGGGGCGCGCGGACGGATCACGCGCAGATGCGGAAACTGCGGCATATCATCTTCGACATAGTCCTGCACCGATGAGACAAAGCCTTTCACCCCGTCATTGAGCCAGTCCGCGGGAAGCGACATCTCCTCGGCGATCTCGGAGGCGGCCTGCCAAATGATTTCGGGCGGACGAAAGACGGCATCCACGTCGCGCGTGGACTGGCGGGCATCAAACGCGAGCACCATCACGCTGCCGCCGAAGATGCAAATTTCGCCAGTCACTTCCGCCGCCTCCAGCCGCGCATTCATCGCGGTGAGCGCGGCTTCGATGGTAGCACGGTCGAGGATCATCCGACGAAGACGCGTGGCTAACCCGGAAGCTCGACCCAGGCCTGCGTCTCCGCCGAGCGCACCGCGGCATCCAGCACCGCCTGCGTGCGCACGCCGTCGTGAAAGCTCGGCATGCACGGACGCTGCTGGCGAATCGCTTCGACGAACTCGAACGCCTGATCGTAGCGGAATGTGACCAGCGGATCGCCCACACCCGGATCGCGCGGGCTGCCCGGCCAGGTCCAAAACTCAGACGGGACGGCAAGCGTTGCGAGGCCGGGTCCGCCGAGCTTCCCGTATTGCAGCTCGTTCCATTTGCCCGTCGTAAATTCAAAGGTCCCCTCGCTGCCGTTCAGTTCCACGTAGTCGAGGCTGCGCCAGCTTTCGTTGCGGCCGCTCGCGAGCTTCGAGCTTTCGAGCACACCAGTCGCGCCGCTCTGGAAATCCGCGATGATCGCCACCCAGTCGTCGAGGTCGCTGGGGTTGCCTCCGCGGCTGTCCACGAGCCGTTTCGTATTCGCCACGAGCCGCTTCATCGGCCCAACGAGGTGCTGCGCAAAGTCGATGCGATGCGAGAGCATGTCGCCGAGTTCGCCGGTGGCCGCGAGCGCCTTCACCTGCCGCCAGCCGAGGTTCCGCGTCCCCCAATCCTGCAACCGGCACGAGCGGTAATGATACGGCTCCCCGAGGTCGCCCCGCGAGATGAGATACCCGAGGTAACGCATCGCCGGCACAAAGCGATACGTAAACGCCGTCATGTGCCGCACACCCGCCGCCTCCGCCGCGTCAGCCATGCCCTTGGCCTCGGCGTAACTCATCGCGAGCGGTTTCTCACAGAGCACATGCTTGCCCGCCGCGATCGCCGCATGGACGATCGGCGCGTGCGCAATGTTTGGCGTGGCCACGATCACCGCCTGCACGTCGTCGCTCCGCACCGTCTCCTCGTAGTTTGTGGAAAGCGCCGTGATCCCCGTGTCGCGGCCCGCCTTTTCCAGTGTCGCCGGATTCGAGTCGCAGAGCGCGACCAGCTTCGTCTCTGCGCAGAGCGCGAGACCGGGGAGATGATTTTGCAGCGTGACGCCGCCGCAACCGATGATGGCAATGCCGAGAGGGTTCATGTGAGGAAGGCGGAGGTTGTCGCAGCGCCGCGCCCGCGCGGCAAGCCGGAAGCGGTGTGCCCCGCCCTGGCGACGAGATCAAAAAGTCGTCTGGTGAGCGCAGTTGTTCCGTAAGCGCGGGGCAGCCACCCTGCGCGCCATGTCCGAACACCGCGCCTTCATCACCTGGTCAGCCTTCACTCCCGATTTCTGCGCCGGCAAATACTCGCGCGTGCACACCTGGCGCTTCGATGGTGACGCGAGGGAGCGGGTGCGGGTCTAGGGGCGCGGTGATGAAGCTGCGCCGCGCGATTTTATTTCTCCTCGCACTCTTGCTCGGGGAGAAGCTGTGACCATGATCAACGAGGAATCGTCGTCGCCGGTCGAGCTGTTGCAGATTCTGGAGCGCGGGTTGGAGACGCTGTCGCCCTTCCATCGGTCGGTGGTGTGGTATCGGGTGGGCGCGGAGGGTGGGCCGGCGCTTTCCATCAGCGCAAGCGCGCGGCGGGTGCATCGCAGTCTCTTCCGGATTGGCGTCGTTTTGCGCAAGGCGCAGGAGCATTTGCGGGCGCTGCACGGCCCGCGGGTGCCGGAGCTGCTGAAGCTGCTCAAGGAAAGCTGGCTCCCGCCGGTGTGCCCGCTGACTCCCGCCCTAGTGGAGCGGTGGAGGGGAGGGGCAAATGGGGATTTTCAGCTTCCGCCGGCGGCGCAGGTGCGACTGATCGCGCTGGTCGCACCGGAGATTCCGTGCTGGCCGGACCCGCCGAAAGCCCGTGCGCCTCATTCGAGGGGTGAACCGTCGCCGCTGGAGTGGTGGCTGGAGAGGCACTTAAAAAGAAATGGCGGGGCCGTGGCCGTGTCGTCCGCCTTTGCCGACATCGTTAACGAACCCAGTTGGGAGAATCTGGGGCCGGAGAAGTTCCTGGCCGAGTTGAAGGCGTTGCGTCGCGTGATCGTGGAATTTCCGGACCCCGAGGTGGCGTGGCTCCGGCTGGGATAAGCCGGACGGAGGCTGAACGTGGTGGCGCGTGTGGGAGTGCGACCTTTCAAAGATAAAGCATGGGCCGCGGGTGGTTCGCTGGTTGAGGCGGGCGCTGGATCGGTGGCGCTGGGCCGGGACCATGCGTGCGCGACATTGGTCTTGCGGCGTTCTGCGCCGACCGAGAAGCTGCGCGAAGGACCCCATGCAGAACTTAAACGACCGCGTTGGCGGTGCCCCCAGCCAGCCTGTCATCCTCGATCCCGCCCAAGAACAGGCGCTGCTCGCGAAGGTCCATTGGCGGCTGCTGCCGCTGCTTTTTCTTAGCTACATCATCGCCTACGTCGATCGGATCAATGTCGGCTTTGCCAAGCTGCATCTGCGCGAAGTGCTCGGGGTGGATGCCACGGTTTTCAACAGCGTTTACGGCTTGGGCGCGGGGCTTTTTTTCATCGGCTATTTCCTCTTTGAAGTGCCGAGCAATCTCATTCTGCACCGCGTCGGCGCACGCGTGTGGATCGCCCGGATCATGATCGTCTGGGGCCTGGTCTCGATGGCGATGATGTTCATCCACAGCACCGCGAGCTTCTACGCCATGCGTTTTCTGCTGGGTGCGGCGGAGGCGGGATTCTTTCCCGGGGTCATCCTCTACCTCACCTACTGGTATCCGGGCCGGGAGCGCGCCCGCACGATCGCCTTGTTCACCTTGGGCGGCGTGCTCGCGGGGGTGATCGGTTCGCCGGTTTCCGGCGCGATTCTCGGTTTGCACGGAGCCGGCGGCCTCGCGGGCTGGCAGTGGCTCTTTCTGCTCGAAGCCATTCCCGCCGTGCTGATGGGCCTCGTGGTGCTGGTCCTCCTGCCAAACGGTCCAAGGGACGCGCGCTGGCTTTCCGACCCGGAAAAAAGATGGCTCCAGGCGCGCCTCGACGTCGAAGCGGCGGAGATGCAATCGCAGCAATGCCACCGGTTGTCCGATGCCTTTACATCCGGGCGCGTGTGGCTGTTCTGCCTTTTGTATTTCCTGCTGAACGTCGGGAGTTATGGCTACGAAATGTGGCTGCCTTCGATCATCAAGTCCTTCTCCGGCAAGAGCGACGCCATCGTCGGATGGATCAATGCGGTGCCCTACCTGATTGCCGGAATCGTCATGCTGATCGCGGGCCGGCATTCCGACCGGACCGGGGAGCGGAGCTGGCACATCGCGGTGGCGGCGATGGCCTCGGCGCTCGGCTTTGCCTTGAGCGCCTGGTTCCAGAATCCCTACCTCGCGCTGGCGGCTCTCGCGCTCGCTTTCGCGGGGATCAAGTCCACGCTCGGACCGTTTTGGGCGCTGGCCACGGCGTTCCTCAGCGGCTCAGCCGCGGCCGGGGGCATTGCTTTGATCAACTCGGTCGGAAATCTCGGCGGCTTCTTTGGCCCCTACATCGTGGGCCTGATCAAGGATCGCACGCAGAGCAATCTCATCGCGCTGCTCTTTCTGGGTGCGGCGCTGCTGGGCATGGGCCTGCTGGCGCTGACTATTCGACCGGTGAAGGGTCGCACGGAATAAGAGGCGTTTGTCAGGGGAAAGCTTGCGCGCGTTCGTGCGCCGTCCTTATCGCCACATCCTCGCGAGCAGCGTCCTCGCGTTATCGTCACCGCTGCTGCACGCAGCGACTTTCACCTGGCTTGACACCAATAGCGGCATCCTGAACTGGAGCGCCGGCGCGTGGAATCCGCTCGCACCGACCGCGCTCGACAGCCTCCTCACGACCGATCTCATTTTCAACGGGCTGGGTGCCACGCAATACACGGCGAACAATGACCTCGCGAGTCCCTTCCTGCTCAACACGCTCACGCTCAACAGCACCGCCACGGTCACAGAAACCATCGGCGGGCAGGGCTGTAATTTTTTGAAGACTTTCGTGAAATTGTAGTGACGGTGCAAAATAGTTCTTGCCTGCTGAGTCAAATCAGCACTAGATCGCCGCCGATGAATTCCCCCGCATTCTCCCTCCTGTTGGCGGCGCTTGGCGTCGTCCCCTGCCACGCAGTCGTGGTGAACTTCAATTACACTCAAACCGACTCTACCACCGGAAGCGGCACCATCGCCCCGTTCCTCTATAACGACGGCGGAGGCGACATCAGTTTTTCCCTCACCCCGATGCCATCGGCGCTGGTTTTTAATCCCGTGCCCGGCTCCACACCGGCAGGCTTTGTCGGCGCGATGAACGCCCAGTCCGGCGGCGCCAACGAAGCGAATACTGCGGTGGGTCTGATTTGGAGCGGCTCCGTTGTGGCCAATGGCATGCGCGGCGTGGACTCTTTCACGATGCTAATCCCGCTGGTCTTTTCGTCGAAAGTCACGCAAGCACCCACGGATACCAACGACTACAATTGGAATGTCGCTTTCGGAGACAGCCCGGCCAACGGAGTCGATGCCGCCAGTTCGGCTCTGCGCTTCGCATTCTTCTTTGGCCGGGACAACATCGTGGACGCCGTCGAAACGCCCAACACGTTTCAGCGTTACACTCAGCAAAACTTCACCTTCGTGGCCGGGGTGCAGGAAAGCTTCACCAACACCGACACCACCACCGCCTCAATCAAGGACGCCACGGATGCCGGGGCTCCCGCCGGGACCGATGCCGCGGGGCTCGACCTCGCATTCTACTATGCCTATCGCGATACGGGTGCTCTAAGCGCGGGTGCCATCCTGGTCGATACATTCGCGGTCGGCGGCCTGCTGAACACCAACGAAGCCTCGCTGACACAGGTCCCCGAGCCATCCGCGTCGCTGCTGGCCCTTGGCAGCGCCGGGCTCCTGCTGCGTCGGCGGAAGCGCGCGTAGCAATTCTTCCCAGCAGGCCGGGCTGGCAGATTGCGCCATTCGACGAAATCGCGGAGCATCCTTCGCCCGAGCACTGGCGTTCGGTGGTTTATTGACCGCTGCGCGCAGGCCGGTGAACACACGGCACGCTCAATACCCCGACGCCCAACGTCAGCGTCAGCGGCACGGTAGGCTCGCTGACGAGTCTCGCAAGCACCGTCATCACGCTCAATGGCACGACGGTCAGCAATGCGAGCACGCTGATCGTGAATGGAATCACGCTGTGACCCTCAACGGCGGGGCGCTCGGCGGCTCGGGTACCGTCGGCGACGTGTTCATGAACGTCGTCACGCCGCGCCCGGCAAGAGCGCCGGCATCCTCACCACCGGCAATCTCGTGCTCAACAACTGCTCGACGCCCTCGATGGAACTCAACAGCGCGATCGCCGGCTTGGGTTATGACGACGTGAATGTCACCGGCAGCGTCGTGCTGGCCGGCACGCTCGCGCCGGAGCCCGTATCGCTGAGTCTGCTATTGCTCGGCGCACTCGGGTGTCTCGGTCGTCGGCAAAGGCCGCGGCAATCATCAGGCAACCTCTCACGCAAAAACCGTGGCTTTTTGCTGTCGTGGCTTTTTTTTGAGCGCAATTTTTCGCTTGCGCGCGGGCACGGATTTCAGCAAATCCTATTTGTGCCCGTCCGGCGGTTGTCTGGCACCAGTTTCACCTTCAACCCCCCCAAACATCCCCCCGATTATGAAATCGACTCCTTCGTCGTTCTCTCGGCGCGCGCCCGTGCGCCGCCCGTATCGCCAGATCCTCGTGAGCAGTATTCTCGCGCTCTCGGCACCGCTGCTTGACGCGGCGACTTTCACCTGGCTCGACACGAATTCCGGCATCCTCAACTGGAGCGTCGCCGCGTGGAATCCGACCGCGCCGACTGCTGGCGACAGCCTCATCACGACCGATCTCGTCTTCAACGGAATCGGCACGACGCCATACACGGCGAACAACAATCTGGCGAGTCCCTTCCTGCTCAACACGCTCACAATCAACAGCACCGCCACGGTGACGGAGACCATCGGCTTCGGAGCGTTGAGTTTTAATGCCGACGACACGCCCGCGGCGATCACCCAAAGCGGAAGCGGCGCGTTCACGATCACCTCCGATGTCACCGCGACGAACCCGCTCGCGCTCAACGGCGCGGGCACCGGTTTGCTGCGCTTGAACGGCGCAATCAGCGGGGCGGGCTTGTTGACGAAATCGAACAGCGGCACCGTCCTTTTCAACAACTTCGCCAGCACCTACAGCGGCGGGACGACTATCACGGGCGGGGTGCTTGAAGTGACGACCAGCGTGCTGAACGGCAATGTCGATCTCCCCGCGACGGGCGGCAGCGTGCTCGGTAATGGCGGTGTGGTCACGATCAATGGCGGCGAGTTGAAGATCTCGCAGAACGGCACCGGCTCGATACTGAGCACCGCCGCCGCCCGGAACATCACGTTCGGCGCAAGTGGCGGCACGCTGAATCTCAACGGACGCATCGCCGCCAATGCGGCGGCCACCTTTGCGCTCACGCTCACGCCGGGCGGCGCGGCACCGGTGGTCAAGTTTAACGGCGGACCGAACGGCATCTCGACAAACAATCCGGCGGACGGCAACTGGGCCCTTGGTGGCACCAATTCGCTGCGATTCTCCGCGCTCATCAACCAAGGCGCCACCACGCCGCTGGTTTTCGAAATCACCAATGGCGCGATGATGGACATGGTCAACTTCGACAATTTCGCCGGCGCGCTCACCCTGCGCGGAGTGTCGCTCGGCGCTGGCGGGAACGCGACCGGACAGGGCATCGAAAAAACGATGGGGCGCTTTGTTTGGAACAACGGGACGGGCGGGGTCTATACGTTCAACGCGGGGTTGTTCTTCGAGGATGCAGTGCAGATGGTCAGCGCCAATGCCACCATCAGGCGCATCGATGCGAACATCACCGCGCGAGGCACGTCCAGCGGACACGCGGCGCAGGTGGACATCTCCGGTCGAGGTACCGGCACCGCGATTACCGCCCCGCAAGCGTTCCCTTTCATCATCGGCAGCACCACTAACAATGGCCGCACGATCACCATCGAGAACGGAGCTACGATCCTTTTCGACAACCGCAACCGCACCGACCAGACCAACCAAAACGGCGTGCAGATCACCGCGCTGAGCGACATCCTCGGCGGCGGCACGCTGAAAGTGGTGCAAAGCTGGACGGGCACTGGCGGACTCGCTGCGACGCGTCCAGTCGGCTACATGGAGTTTCTCGGCGACATTCGCGGCACCGGCACAGCAGCGAGCGAGTCGGTGCTGGAGGTCCAACTTCCCTTCCGCAACGGGTTCTCCGCGATCAGCAATACGGGCGGCGTGACTTTCAACGCCGCGGGGGCGGACGGTACCGACCTCATCGTGAATGGCAGCAACGCGGGTGAAGGCGGCGGCCTGCGCATCGCCGCCACCCCGCGCAACACGCGCGGCTACACCGCGAACAACGGCGCCTCGGCTGGTCTGGCTTTCGCGGACACCGGCGCGGACAATCTCGCGAAACTCAACGGCGACGACATCGAGAGCATCGCTGGCACAGCCCGCCTCGCGGCGCTGACCGGCAGCGGCGGCTTCCTCACCCTCGCGCCGACCGGCGCGACCTTTCCCTTCCCCGTGGGAGGCGAATGGGCGAACGCGGTCACCGTCGGCCTCAAGGTCACCGACCATAACTCGACCGGCGATGACGTTTCACTGAGCACCGGCTTTCAGCACAACATCAACATTACCTCCGGCGCGACGCTAAATGCCGGGGGCAACATTCTCGGCCCCGCCATCGCGACTGCGGGCCTCGGTTTGATCAAGGGCACGGGTTCGATCACTGGCGGTGTCACCATCGCGGCAGGGGCGACGCTCGCGCCGGGCTTCAGCATCGGCACGTTGACCGTCGGCGACATCACGATCAACGGCACCTTTGAGTACGAAGCAACCAATGCGCCGACGAGCGACCTGCTCGCGGTCGGCGGTAATCTTACGCTCGGTAGCAGCAGCGTGCTCAGCCTGCCGGGCGGCAATACTTACACGGCCGCCGACTACACCCTGGCCACTTACACCGGCACGCTTGGCGGCACCTTTGGCACCGTGCCCGCGCTGCCCGCCAATTTCACACTCAGCTACGGCACGGGCTCGAATAGCGCCATCAAACTGCTCTTCACGACACCCACCGATATTTGGGATGGCACCCTCAACGGCGAGTGGAACACCACGACGGCCAACTGGAAGACGCTTGCGACTTACGCCGACCTTCACAAGGTCGTCATCGACGACACCGCCACCGGGCCGAACACGGACATCGTCATCAATGCGGGCGACGTGTCGCCCTTCAACGTCACCGTGAACAACGGCGGCGTTTATCCGAACTACTCAATCACCGGCTCCGCGGGCAACGCCATCATCGGCAACGGCTCGCTGACTAAGAACGGCACCGGCACGCTCACCCTCTCCGGCCCGCACACCTACAGCGGCGGCACGAGCGTGAACAATGGCACGCTCAAACTGGGCGCGGCCAATTCGCTGCCGGACACCGGCGCAGTCACCGTGGCGGCCACTGGCGTGCTGAATTTGAATGGTCTCACGGACACTGTCGGAACGCTCAGCGTCGATGGCAGCGTCACCGCAGGAAATCTAACGACCACGGGTGCCGTCACGCTGGGAGACGGCGCGAGCGTCGCGGCGAATCTCACGCTGGGTGGAGACGTGACGAAGAACGGGACGGCGGGCGCGAGCGTTTCGGGAACGATCAATCTCGGCGGCGCGCGCACATTCACCGTCGCCTTGGGCACCGCGCCCGAACTCACGCTCAACGGCGCTGTTTCCAACGGAGCCCTCACGAAAAACGGCGACGGCACCCTCAAGATCGGCGTCGCCGGCGTGCTGGACTCGACCACGGGGCTCACCATCAATGCGGGCACAGTCGATGGAAGCGACACCGCCGTGAGTCTCAGTTCACTCAGCGGCACGGGCGGCACGCTCAGCCTCGGCAGCGGTTCGCTCGCCCTCGCGCAATCGGGAAACACTTTCTACGCCGGCAGCATTACTGGAACCATGAGCGTCACGAAGACCCTCGGCGGACGGATCACCCTCAGTGGCGGCTCCCGGTAGCCACGCCCCGTTCGGAGCGCTCCAGGGCTGGAGCCGCTAAGGTCGCTCTACGATCGCGTGGTAGAACCGGCGCGGCGGCGTAGCCCCGTTGAGGTCGGTCGCGACGACCGATCCGCCCGTTCCGGCGATGCCGCCCTGCACGACGGTCCATGGCGGCATGAGGCTGTCGCTGCGTTCGATGACATACGTGCGGCCCACGACGGTGGAGAAGGTGACGAGGCTGTTATTGCTGCTGAAGGTGACGTTCAACACGAGGGTGCTCGCCCGGTTTTGCGGATCGGTGCCGAGCACGAACTCCTGCGCATTGGTAAAGCCGTCGCCGTCGCTGTCGCTTTGAGCGTCGGAGGCCAGGTTCGGATTGAGACCGTGCGAAGTTTCATAGTCGTCGGGCAGGGTGTCGCCGTCGGTGTCACCGTCGCGGATCGTCACGGTGGCGGCGGAGGCGGCGTCGAGGGAAAGGCCGCCGGTCGGCGCGCTCAGGCTAACGGTGAAAGTTTCGTCGGCTTCGTAGCTATCGTCATTCAGGATCGGCACCTGAAAGGTTTTCGAGAGGTCGTTGGCGGCGAAGGTCAAAATGCCGCTGGTGGTGGTGTAATCCGCGCCCGCTGTGGCGCTGCTGGCGGCCGTGGTGTAGGCGACGGTCCCGGCGAGGCCGAGGCCGGCACGGCTGACCGTGAACGTGAGTTGCGCGTTTCCCTCCACGACGAGTGGGGCAACGGGGGAAATGCTGACCGGCGTGAAGTCATCGTTCACGATGGTGACGGTGGCTGCCGTGAGAGTGCCGAGCTGAGTGTTCCCCGTCGGGCTGGAGAGCGTGACGTTGAGCGTTTCGTCCGACTCCGGCGTGGAGTCGTTCAGGATGGGAATGGTGATCGTCTTTTGCAGCTCGCCGGCGAGGAAAGTGAGGGTGCCGCTGGTGGCGGTGTAATCGGAGCCAGCCGTGGCTCCCGCATCGGCGGTGGCATAGTTCACCGTGGCTGTGCCCTCCCGGCCGCCCGTGCGGGTCACGACGACGGGCACGCTGCCAGCGTTTTCCGCGACTCCACTGGCGGCTTGGGCAAAGAAGACATTATCCGTGCAATCGACGGTCGTGAAAGTCAGCCGCCAGGCGAAGATCGAGCCGCTGTCCCCGGCGGCAAAATCTTCGGTGTAAAGTTTCCACACGCCGTTGGCGGGCACGCCGTTGAATTCACCGAGGGTGTAAGCGGGTTCGTCGTTCGGATCCTGCGTCATCGTCCGGGAGGAAGGGTATTTGTCGAAAGGCTTGTAAGTGCCAGTCGGAGCAGTGCCGGTGGTCGGCATGTGGATCGCCGCATTGCCGTCAAACGTGTAAATCGCATTGGAAGTGGCGGCGCTGGTGCCGCCTCCAAAGATCTGTATCTGCAGTTCATCCGGGCCCTGGAGCAGGAGACCGACGTCATCCGGATACCCGTGGGTGAAAGTGGACACGACAGCCGCTAAATTATGCACCCTTCCGGTCAGCCCGGAGGCGGTGACGGTGGAGGGCGACGGGTTGCCGGTGTTGTTGTCGCGGATAACGATCGAGCCGCCAACCGTAGAAAAAGTGCTCGTCGAATGCCCAAGCGGAACAACCACGCTCGCATAACCGAGGGGCGTGGCCCCGTCCTGTAAAAGCAGGATCGCTTTGACCTTTGTGCCGGAGCTGCCGCCGGCGGTAAAAGTGAACGAGCGCGTGACCGTGGCGCCCGCGGTCGTCAGCGTCCCATAGTTTTGCGCCCCGCTCGGATTGCTGACTCCGCCGATGGGGAGCAGCGTCGCGGACAAGCTGGCAGCGTTCGTGGCACCGATGTTTTTGAGGCCGAGAGAAAAGGTCACGGTTTCGCCGGGATCGGCCGCCGCGTTGGCCGGGAGATTGCCCTCGGCGATCAGCGTCGCCGTCGTTCCCGCGATGCGCGCGCCGGCGTTGGTGGTTCCGTGCAGTTTTACGGTCACCAAGCTCACGCTGCCGAGGTCTCCCTGGGCGCGGTCGGCCACTTTCACGGTCCAGTTCCCCGCGGCACTCTCACCCCAGTGACGCACGGAACTGAAGGTCCAATTGCTGTAGTTATCGCCGCCATCGCTGTGCTGCTCGGCGAGCCGGCTGGTCATGCCGCTGGGCGAGGTGAGGATGACCTCCACATCGCCTCGGAAGGGGTGTGTGATGGTCGCCGTCACCTCGACGTGCTCCACGCGAAAATTCGGGTCGGCGAAATTGAAGGTGCGGGTGACGCCGACCGTGCTCCTGTCCGGGATGGCCGTGGCGGTGGTATTGGAGAGTTGGGTGCTCGTGACCGCGGGGAGGTTGATCCAACTTTGCGCCAGCGTCACCGCCGCCTCGGCGTCCACAAGGCCCGCGCCGTACTTGTGGTTGAAGTGCAAGCCTGCGGCATTGGTGAGCCAGTCGGGATCGGCGGCATGCACCGGACGCGCCGAGCGCAGGAGGATTTCCTTTACGTCGCGCCAGCCGAGATTGGGGTTGGCCTGCAGCATGAGCGCCACGACGCCGGACACTTCCGGACAGGCTGCGGAAGTGCCGCCAAAGGTTCTCGTGTAGCTGCGGTTCGGAAGGTCGCCCGCGCCCAGGGCGGCATAGTTGTCCCCGCCCTCGCCCGTGATGTCCGTGGTCGCGATGCCCTCGTTGTGTCCGCCGCCATTGGAGGGCGCGCAGACGACGAGATTGGCGCCGGGTTCGCTATAGTAGCTCTGAAACCCGAAGTCATTGACCGCGCCGACAGCGATGACCTGAATGGCGTTGGCGTAGCCGTCGTAGTTCGAGTTGTCCTGCACATCGAGCCCGTTGCCCCCAGCGAAAACGTAGATCGTCCCTTTGCCGCCGCGCCCGGTGGCCACCCCGCTGATCAGTGCCGCCTTGGCCAGTGGTCCGGGTCCCGCGACGCTCAATCCGCTGTCCGGTTCGCCCCAACTGTTGCTTTTCACATGAACGAGATCGTTGTGCAGGTTGAAGGCGTCCGCTTCGTCTTGGTCTGTACTGGGAACGGCGATGAGGCGGAAACCCGCCAGCCCAGCCAGATACGCCACGCCCGAGACCCCGAATCCGTTATTTCCCAGCGCCCCGACCAAACCCGCGCACGAGGTGCCGTGGCCATCATTGATAAGATCGACCGGTGTCGGGTCGGTGTCGTCGCTGTTAAAGTCGTAGCTCAGGGCGGCTTTGTAGTTCGGCTGCAGGTCGGGATGCGCGTGCTGCAACCCATCGTCCAGGATGCCGACGGTGACGCCCGTGCCGGTGATGTTGTTCGCCCAGACCGGTTCCACATTCAGGTCGATCCACAGCGCGCCACCCTGCTGCGTGGTATTCCGCAGGTGCCATTGGTTGGCGTAAAAGGTGTCGTTCAGGACGGCTTTCTTCTGCTTCTGCCGGGCCAGCATCACGTCCGCGGACTGCACGCCCGCCGCGGCGCGCAGCGGCTCCATCGCGGCCAGCGCCTCTTCCGGGCTGTCCGCCTCCAAAATCACCAACCCCGGCGCGTAGGCGGGAACGCGGGCCACGCGCAACCCCGCCGCCCTGGCTAGATCATTGGCGAGCGCCGTGTTTTCCAACCGCACGACAATCTGGTGCGTGACGTGCGCGCGGGTGAATTCCGTCCGCGGTCTGCCCTCCTCGTAAAGTACTAGCGCCACCTCCCCCGCGCCCTTGGCGCGTTCGCCGCGCAGTTCTCGGAGCGTGGAGGCGACGTCCGCCGCCGCGATTTTGCGCACTTCTCGCTTCCCACTCGCGTCCTTCACGGATACTTCGTCCAAGGCCAGTTCATAACGGCGGGGCGTTCCTCCGGTTTCGATCTCGTAACTGCTCTTTAAATCCAGCGCGGGCGGCTTCTGCGCCAGTCCGGCAGCGGCGGTGAGACACAGGGCTGTGATCAGCAAACAGGTCGTCTTCATAAGGGTGTGTCTGGGGTGCGTTCGAGTGGGACAGCGCACCTGCCGCCAACGAAACCGAGTTCGTAACCGCGTGCCACTGAATGCGCGTCTGCGGGATCTGAGCAAATCGCGTCGGCTTTGGCAATCTGCCTATGAACTTGGGAACAAACTAGCCGACGCCCACCGCCTCGCGCGTTTCCAGAAAGCTGCTCTCGCACAGCCGTGCGTAAATGCCGCCGAGGGCGAGGAGGTCGTCGTGCCGGCCGCGCTCGACGATGCGGCCGCGGTCCATGACGAGGATTTGATCAGCATGGCGCACCGTCGAGAGGCGGTGAGCGATGACGAAGCTGGTGCGCTGCGCCATGAGCCGGTCGAGCGCCTCCTGGATGAGCCGCTCGGTCTGCGTGTCCACGCTGGCGGTGGCTTCGTCGAGGACGAGGATCGGCGGGTCTTTGAGCAGGGCGCGGGCTATGGAGACGCGTTGCTTTTCGCCGACGCTCAGTTTCACGCCGCGCTCGCCAACGACTGTGCCGAGGCCCTCCGGCAGGCGATCGACAAACTCGCGCGCATTTGCGGCTTCGAGTGCGCCCAGCAGTTCGGCGTCGGTCGCGGTGGGTTTGCCGAGGCGGAGGTTGTCGCGGATGGAGCCGTTGAAAAGGAAGCTCTCCTGCGTGACCATGCCAACCGCAGAGCGCAGCGCGCTTTTCGAGAAATCGCGGAGCGGCTGGCCGTCGATGAGGATTTCACCGTCGTCGAATTCGTAGAAACGCGTGAGCAGATTCACGAGCGTGGATTTTCCCGCGCCGGTATGACCGACGAGCGCCACAGTCTCGCCGGGCCGCGCATGGAGCGAGATGTGGTGGAGCACCGGCAGCTCCTCGGAATAGGCGAAACTCACGTCTTGAAAACGCACGTAGCCGGTGATGCTGACCGGCTCGTCGTGCTCGACGCGGCCCGGCTCGGCGGGGGTGTCGAGGATTTCAAAGACGCGCTCCCCGGCGGCGCGCCCGGCTTGCACGAGCTGATTGAGCGAATGCAGTTTGCCCACCGGCTCATAGAGCGCGCCAACCAGCCACAGCACCGCCACAAGATCACCCACGCCCATTTCCCCGCGCAAGACCGCGCGCCCGCCGAAGCCGACGACCAGCACTGCGCCGCACGCGCCCAGGAAGGTCATCGCCGGATTGTAGATCGCCCACACCTTCATGACGGTGAGCGTGGCCGTGCGGAGTTGGTGGCTCACGCTGTTGAAACGCGCGTGCTCCTCGCGCTCGCGGACGTAAGTTTTGATTTGGCGGATGCCGGCAAGGTTGTCGTGGAGCAGCGAGTTCATGGCTGAGGAAGCTTTGCGCTGAAGCCGGTAGCGGCGCGGCGCGGTGAGCGTGTAGGCGAGCGCACCGGCGGCGAGCAGCGGCACGGGCGCAAGGGCCAGCCAGGCGAGCGAAGTGTTGTAGGAAAAGAGCATCGCGGCCACGACCACGATTTGCAGGAGGGCGATGACGCCGCCCTCGATGCCGTCGATGAGCACGCGCTCCACGGCGGTCACGTCTTCGAGCAGCCGGGTCATGATGTCGCCGGTCGCGCGGTTGTCGAACCACGTCAGCGGAAGCTGCTGGATGTGCGCGTAGAGGTCGCTGCGCAGATCGAAAATCACCCGCTGCTCGAAGGTGTTGTTCAGCACGATGCGGATGGCGTTGAAGAAATCGCGGACGAAGAACGAGCCCGCCGCCACGAGCACCAGCCAGGTCAGCCGGTCGCCGCGGCCCGCGCGCACGTCGTCGATGATGAGCTGGGTGGCCTTCGGAAAAACCACGACCATCAGGGTCGTCAAAACGGCGCACACCAGCATGCCCGTGGCCATCCATGGATAGCGGCGGACGTAGGCAAAGACGCGCATGATGGTTTTCATCGGGAGCGCACACCATGCGCGCGAAGCCGCGTGGCGCAAGCGTCTGCGCGCTTCCCCGGCCGGCGGATGAATCGCGGATTGCCTTTGGCGGAACGCGGCGTTTTTCTGCCGGCATGTCGCTGGCCACCCGCTCCGCTCTTGTCTGGGCTTTGCTGGCGGCGGTGCTGGTGGCGCTGTCGAGCTGGCTGAACTATCGCGGCGCGCGGGCGCGGCTCATCCAGACGTGGGACGAACGGCTGGCGCATGAGCTGGCGCTGGTGCGCGTGCGCGTGGAGGCGGGTGTGGGCGATGCCGCCCGCGCCGTGCAGACGCTCGCCGCGGGGCCGACGGTGCGGGAATTTGTGCGCTGGCGCGGTTCGGCGGACGCGGCGGTGTGGCGTGAAATGGTGGAGCAGGAATTCCTCGCGCTGGCCGCCGGCAAGCCGGCTTACTACCAGGTGCGGCTGATCGGAGTGGCCGACGAAGGACGCGAACTGGTGCGCATCGACCGCACGCCGGAGACGCCGGGTGAAATCGCGCCGATCCGCGCGGACCGGCTCCAGCAAAAGGGCGGACGCGGCTACGTGCGCGACGCGCTGGCCGGGGGACCGGGGGTGGTGTCGCTCTCGGAGTTGGATCTTAATCAGGAATTTGGCCAGCTCTCGGTGCCGTATCTGCCGACGCTGCGCGCGGCGACGGTGATTCTGGACGACGACCGTGCGGTCTTCGGGCTGGTGGTCATCAATGTCGATCTGCGCCCGCTGCTCCGCGAAATGGCGAATCAAACCGCGCCGGGCGTCCGCCTGATGCTCGCCAACACCCGCGGCGACTACCTGCTGCATCCCGATCCCGCGCGACGCTTCGGCCACGATCTGGGGACGGATTTCTCCTTTGCCAATGACCACTCCGCGCCCGCGGGCACGCTGGTGCGCGAGACGGCGTTTGCCATCGCGCCGGGCTCGCCGCGGCAGGTGCAGGCGCGGGTGGTGTGCCCGCCGGAGGTGTGGCTGGCGGGGCTCGCGGAGACGCGCAACCGCACGCTGCTCGCGGCGCTGCTCGGCATTGCCGCAGCGGCGCCGCTGGTCTTCTGGCTGGCCCGCGGGCCGCTGGGACGGCTGCACCGGCTCAGCGAGGCGGTGGCCGGCTACGAGGCAGGGCACGAGTTTGTTTCGCCGGACAGCGGGAAGGATGAGATCGGGGCGCTGGGGGAAAAATTCGCCGCCCTTACTGCGCGGGTGCGTGAAAGTGTGGACAAACTGGAAGCGGCGCGGCGCGAGGCCGACGACGCGACCCAGGGACGCGACGATTTTCTCGCCATGATGAGCCATGAGATCCGCACGCCGCTCAACGCCGTGGCCGGGCTCGCGCGGGTGCTTGACCGCAACCGGCCAGCCCCGCATCAGGAACCGATCCTGCGCTCGCTGCGCGCGGCGCTGCGGCAGCTCACGGCGCTGCTCAACGACGCGCTCGACTGGTCGAAAATCCGCGCGCAAAAGCTGACTTTCGAGCATGCGGTTTTTCCGCTGCGCGAAGTCCTCGCCGACGCTGCACTGACGCACGGCCCACTCGCGCGGCAGAAGGGGCTCGACTTTGCCGTGAACCTCTCGCCCAAGGTGCCCGAGCGTGCGCAGGGCGATGCCGCACGGCTCACGCAGGTGCTGAACAACCTGCTCGGAAACGCGCTCAAATTTACCGAAAGCGGCTCGATCCGGCTGGAGGTGGAATACGCGGACGACGCCCTCCGGCTGAGCGTGGCGGATACCGGTATCGGCATCGACGAGGCGCACATCGGACGGATTTTTTCGCCTTTCGATCAGGCGCACGGGGGCATCGGACGGCGCTTCGGCGGGAGCGGGCTGGGGTTGAGCATCACGCGGACACTGATTGAGCTCCAGGGCGGCACGCTAACCGTGGAAAGCCGCGTGGGTGAGGGCTCGCGGTTCTTGGTGCGGCTGCCGATGACGGCGGCGCGGGCCTCGGCGGCGATGAAAAGCGCGGAGCGGGAGCCGGCGGCCAGCCTGCAAGGCAAGCGGTTGCTGTATGTCGAGGACACGGCCTCCAACCGCGAGGTGATGGCGGCACTCATCGCGGAGACCGGCGCGACGCTCGCGCTCGCGGAGACGGCGCGCGAGGGGATGGAAAAGCTGCGCGCGGAGCCATGCGACGCGATGCTCGTGGATTTGCAATTGCCCGACGCGAGCGGCATTGACTTTGCACGGCAGGCGCTGGCCGCGCGGCCGGGCCTGCCGATCCTCGCGGTGACGGCGCAGACGGATGCCGAGACCCGCGCGGAGTGTCTCGCCGCTGGAATGCTCGCGGTGGTGGTTAAGCCCGTTGAGCCGGCGACGCTTTTTTTCCTGCTCGCGCAATGCCTGTCGCCCACGCGGGAGGGCGGCGTTCGCGCGGCGCTCGCGGCGCTCTTCCCGGGCGAGCCGGAACGCGTGGCGCGGGTGGCGGCGGCGATGGCGGCGGAATTCCTCGCCGCGCGGACGCCGATCGAGAGTGGCGGCACGGAGGCGCGGCGCCGGGTGCGGCATCAGCTCCACTCGGCGCTGCATCAGCTCGGGCTCCACGCGCTGCGCACGCAGCTCGACCGTCTCGCCGCGGGCGAGGAGGACGCGGCGCTCATCGCGGACGGCGTCGCCGCGCTCTCCGCAGTCGCCGAGGAATTGCGCGGCGCGGCACCCGGACTTACTTCACCACTTCAGGCGCCTGCGGCAGCGCCTTGATGTGCGCGGCGACGGAGACGCCGTTCACTTTCAACTCCTCGCGCTCTTTCAGCATCTTGATGCCTTTGACATCATACACCCGCCCCTCGGGGGAGATCGCCTTGACCCCGTAGAAGACCCCGTCCGGACCGATCGCCTTGATGTGAATGATGCTGCCCGAGCGCTTCACGCCTTTGATGTCGAGCTTCTTGCCGTCGGGCGTGAGCGCCTTTATGTCGTAGGTCGTGCCGTCGTCGCCGATCGCTTTCACGGGCGCGTAGGCGTCGTCGCTGACGAGGATTTTGACCGGGAATTTCTGATCGCCAAAGAGCGCCTTGATGTCGAGCAGATGGAGGTTTCCGTCGGATTCGATGGCTTTGACGGAATGCGGTTTGCCGTCCTTGTCGAAGGCTTTGACATCGAGCTGGCCGCCCTCGGGGAGGAAGGCTTTGACGTGCCAGATTTTCTCCTGCGCCGCGCCGGTGGCGATGAGGGCGGCGAGCACCACGGCGGCGAGACAGGAAGGAAGCAGGGAGGAGGTTTTCATGCGCATGGCGATATGCCCGCCGGGGGCGCGAAGACAAGCGCAAAAATACCGGGCGCGGCGCGCTTCAATGAATCGTCGGCAGCTTGCGGATCAGCTCCTCGCGGTAGGAATCGCTAACCGGGACGCGGTGTTTGCCGAGGAAAACCTCGGCGCCTTCGATCCGCGCGATGCGCCGGCGATTGACAATGTAGGAGCGGTGGACGCGGATGAATTCGGGGGGCAGCAAATCTTCCAGCCGCTTCATGCTCATCAGGCTCATGACGGTGCCGCCTTCGCTGACGAATTCCACATAGTTGGCCTCGGCTTTGACGTAAATCAGCTCATCGAGCGCGAGGCGCACGAGCTTCGTGCCGTCTTTGACAAAGATCTCGCGAGCCAGGCTTTCGCGCGCCGGTTCGCGACGCACGAGGCGGGCGCGGATTTTTTCCACGGCCTGGGCAAAGCGCGGGAACTCCAGCGGCTTGAGCAGATAGTCGGCGATGTCGAACTCGTAGGACTGCGCGCCAAAGTCCGGGCTCGCGGTAACGATGACGATCGGCAGCCCGCGCGGGAGGGCGCGGAGGAGGGAGATGCCGTCGAGGCCGGGCATCTGAAGATCGAGGAAGGCGGCATCGAGATCGCCCGCGGAGAGGAGCGAGAGCGCGGCGAGGCCGTCGCCGGTTTTGAGGCAGTAGTCAGTGTCCGGGAGGCGGGAGAGAAAGCTTTCGATCTGCTCGCAGACGAGCGGGTCGTCATCGGCGACGAGGTACTTCATAAACCGCGATCATGCCGGCGACTTACGCATCCGGCAAGGCGGCTCACGCGTTGTCCACCGAGGCGGGCGAGGGGGCCGCGGGGGCTGACCAAAGCTCCGCGAGGCGGGTGATCTTCTGCGCGCGCCCGGTGGCTTCGTCGATCTCGACGAGCGCCCCATGGAGTTTCACGGGGCCGGCGGCGATGGGGAAAAGGATGGGGCGGCCAGTGAGAAAACGCTGGATGACGGGCGAGAACTCGCGCCCGAGGCAGCTTTCGCTGGGGCCGCAGAAGCCGGTGTCGGTGAGGTAGGCGGTGCCGCCGGGGAAAATCTGGTCGTCAGCGGTCTGGCAGTGGGTGTGGGTGCCGAGCACGGCGCTGACCCGCCCGTCGAGGTAGCGGCCCATGGCGATTTTCTCGGAGGTGGTTTCACCGTGGCAATCGACAAGGATGATGGGGGTCTCCTGGCGTAGGCGGGCGACTTCATCGCGCATGGCGAGGAAGGGATTTTCGAGCGGAGGGTTCATGAAGGTGCGGCACTGGACATTGACGATGGCGACTTTGCCTTTGGCAGTCTCAAGAACGATGGAGCCGCCGCCGGGGGTGCCGGGAGGGTAGTTCAGTGGGCGCAGGAGCCGCGGCTCGCTGTCGAGGAAGGGGAGGATCTCCTTTTGGTCCCAAATATGATCCCCAGTGGTGATGACGGCGGCACCGGCGCGGAGCAGGTCGATGCTGATCTTCGGGGTGATGCCGCGACCGTTGGCGGCGTTTTCGCCGTTGACGACGATGAAGTCGAGGGACCACGCTTCTTTCCACCGGGGGAGCATGTCGATGACGGCACGCCGCCCTGGTTCGCCCACGATGTCGCCGAGAAAGAGGAGCTTGAGCATTGGCGGGGTGTGTAGCGGCGACGCGGGAAAAGGGAAGGCGGAAACGCCGGGCACCCGGCAGGGTATAACGAATCTGTCATAAGATACTCGTTTCGCGCGGCCCCGAACTGCCTTCCATTCCCGCACCCTATGTCTCCCCGCGTCCTCTTCTCATTGTTCCTCGCCGCTGGCATCGCCGCGGCGCGCGCCGAAGTCGTCATCGACGAAATCATGTATCACCCACAGTCGGAAAATTCCGCGGAGGAGTTTGTCGAGCTTTACAACAGCGATGGGGTGACGGTGGACGTGAGCGGGTGGAAGTTTGCCAACGGCGTGCAGTTCACGTTTCCCCCGGCGACGAGCATCCCGGCGGGCGGCTACCTCGTGGTGACGGCGAACCCGGCGGTGTTTCATGCCAAATATCCGGCGGTGGTCAATTACGTGGCGATCGTCGGCTGGATTGGGCAACTCTCGAACAGCTCGAACCGCCTCCAACTCGACGACGCGCTCGGCGTGAAACGCGATGAGGTAAAGTACGCCGACGATGGCGACTGGGCGGTGCGCGTGCAGGACACCGTGGCCGATTTCGGTCACAAGGGTTGGAGCTGGAATAGCGACGCCGATGGTGGTGGCAAATCGCTCGAACTCATCAATCGCGCGTTCGACAACAATCTCGGCCAGAACTGGGCGGCAAGTGTGGCCGTCAACGGAACTCCCGGTGCGCCCAACGGCGTGGCGGCGGCGGTGACCGCGCCGTTCATTCTCGACGTCACCCAATTTCCCTTCGTGCCGACGCCAACCGATCCGGTCGTGGTGACTGCGCGCATCGTCGCGGTGCCGATGACGGGACTGACGATCACCGCGCACTATCGCCTGGATGGCGTGGCGAGTTTCACGACCGTGACGATGTTTGACGACGGCGCGCACGGCGACGCGCTGGCGGGCGACGGCATTTACGGGGTGTCGCTCCCGGCGCAGGCGAACGACGCAATCGTCGAGTACTACGTCCAGGCCACGGACGCCGGTGCCCGCACGCGGACTTGGCCCGCGCCGGCGGTCAATGCGTCGCTGGTCGCGGGGCAATTCTGCAACTGTCTCTACGAGGTCGATGACACGGTTTTCGCAGGCGCGATGCCTTACTACAAGATGGTGATGCGCGCGGTGGACAAGGCCGAGCTGACGCAGATCAATCGCGACACGCCCGCCGCGCCCTTTGCCACGAGCGACCAGACTTACAGCCACGCGAGGATGAATGCGACGTGGATCACTTCGGACGGCACCAGCAATGAACTGCGCTACGTCACCGGCGTGCGCAACCGCGGCCACGGCAGCCGCTCGCGCCTGCCGCAGAGTTACAACATCACGTTCACGAATGACGTGACGTGGAAGGGCGTCACGGCGCTCAATCTCAACACGCAGCACACCGAGGCGCAGCTCTTCGGCAGCGCGCTCTTCCGGGCGTCGGGCCTCACCGGGCCGGATTCCCGGCAGGTGCAGTTGCGGGTGAATGGCGTCGATCCCACCGGTGGCAGCGGTAGCGCGCCGAGTTTTGGCTATTACTGCGCCAATGAGGTGGAGGATAACGACTTCGCGGACCATCACTACCCGCTCGACAGCTCGGGCAACATCTACCGCGGCAAGCGCCTGGACTCGAACGCGCAGGAGGCAAACTTCTCCTACATCGACAACGATCCGAACTCCTACCGGCCGGTTTATTTCAAGAAAACAAACACTAGCGAGGACGACTGGACCGACCTCATCGGCCTCTGCTTTGCGCTCTCGAAAGGCCACTCCGATGCCAGCTTCAACACGACCTACGACGCGGGCTACGAAGCGGGAGTGGAGGCGCGCGCCGATGTGCGCGAGTGGATGCGCTACTTTGCCGTGAACACGCTGGTGGACAATAGCGAGACGGCGATCTCGAACGGCTACGGCGACGACTTCTTCTTTTACTTTGGTGTCAATGACCCGCGGGCGACGCTCATGCCCTACGATCTCGATACCATCTGCGGGCAGGGCGACAGCGTGCCGACGCCGACGCAGCACGGCCTTTTCCGCATGGTCAACAAGGACAACAACGCGAGCAACGGGCCCACGGTGATGAACTCATTCGTGAAGAATCCGACGTTCGTGCCGATCTACTTCGATGAGTTGCGCAAGCTGCTCGATGGGATTTTCGCGACGGCGAATTTCGATGCGCTCGCGGACCAAGTCCTCGCCGGTGTGGTGCCCGCGGGGACGATCAACTCGATCAAAACTTTTCAGACGGCGCGCTCCGCCTACGTCGCCACACTCATCCCGCTGAACATCTCGGTGACCTCCGGCCCCGCGGTGGTGAGCGGCTACCCGCACACGACCACCGCGACGACCGACCTCGTGGGCAAAGCCAACGCGATCACCACACGCAGCGTGAAAATCTCAAATGGGCCGAGTCTCCCAATTATCGCGACGTGGAGTGCGTGGCAGGCGCAGTGGACGGCGAACAACGTCGTGCTGCGGCCCGGCATCAACCGGGTGCTCATCCAGGCGTTCGACGGCCCGAATGGCACGGGCACCGAGACGGAGGAATCCACCTACGATGTCTGGTACGATGACGCGAGCGTGGTCAGCGTCTCGGGCACCATCGCTTCAAACACCGTCTGGAGCGCGGCCGCCGGGCCTTACCTGGTCACCGCCAATCTCACCGTGAACAGCGGCGCCACGCTGACCATCCAGCCGGGCACGACCGTCTATCTCAATTCCGGTGTGAACCTGGTCGTCGCCAACGGCGGTCGCATCCTCGCTGAGGGTACCGAGACGCAGCCGATTCGCTTCAGCCGCACGCCCGGCACGGCGGCGAGCTGGGGCAAGCTCACGATCAACGGCGGAGCCGGTTCTCCCGAGACGCGCATCGCCTACGCGCACTTCGAGTTCAATGGCGGTTCGCCCTGCATCCTCTCCACGAACGCGACCATCTATCTCGATCATCTTACCTTCGGAAATACCGCCGTCTCCTACCTGCACCTCGATGGCAGTTCCTTCCTCGTCAGCAATTGCATCTTCCCGGACGCCACGACCGGCTTCGAGCTCGTGCATGGCACGGGCGGCGTGAAAAGCGGCGGCTACGGCATCATCCGCGATTGCTACTTCGGCAATACCAGCGGCTACAACGACATCGTGGATTTCACCGGAGGCAGCCGTCCGGGCACGGCGCTGATCCAGTTTTACAACAACGTCTTCACCGGCGCGACGGACGACATCCTCGACCTCGATGGCACGGACGCGTGGGTCGAGGGAAACATCTTCCTGCACAGCCACAAGAACGGCTCGCCGGACACTTCGACGGCAGTCTCGGGCGGTGAGGATCAAGGCGCCACCGCCAACAAATCCGAGATCACCATCATCGGGAACATTTTCTACGACTGCGATGGCGCGATGACGGCGAAGGAGGGGAACTTTTACACGATGATCAACAACACGATCGTCCACCAAACCCGCACCGGCGGCACCGAGACGCGGGCGGGCGTGGTCAATCTCGCGGACGATGGCATCGCGCAAGGTCTCGGCACGTATCTCGAGGGTAATATCATCTACGACATCGAGGCCCTCGAACGCTCCTACGCGCCGCCGTTGACGAGCGTCATCACCTTCAACAACAACATCCTGCCCTTTCCGTGGAGCGGTCCGGGCAGCGGAAACACAATCGTCGATCCGCGCTTCAAGCACGTCCCGGCGGTATCGGAGACGAACTTCGCGACCTTCCAAGCGGCGCAAATAATGCGCGATTGGTTCAGCCTCCTGCCCGGTTCGCCGGCCATCGGCACCGGGCCGAATGGGCGCGACAAAGGCGCGGTGACGACGCGCGGAGCGAGCATCGGCGGCGCGCCGACCGGCACCACCAATCTCACCACCGCGACGCTCACCGTCGGCTCGAATGCCACCGGTTTCAGCATCCCCACGACGCCGTGGCCAAACGGCTCCGGCTTCACGCACTACCGGTGGAAGCTGGACGCCGGCACCCTCAGCGCGGAGACGCCCATCACCACGCCGATTTCGCTCGCCGGCCTTACCAATGGCCCGCACACGGTATCGGTCATCGGCAAGAACGACGTCGGCACTTACCAGGACGACGCCAAGCTCGGCACCGACGCGACCGTCACCACGGCGTTTTGGACTGTCGATACGAGCTACATCCCGCCCGCGCCGGTGCCGAATGTGGTCATCAGCGAAGTGCTCGCGAAGAACAGCGAGACGCTCAACTTTGGCACCACCTTTCCGGACCTCATCGAGCTGCATAATATCGGTGGCGCGACCGCGGATCTCTCAGGCTGGGGGCTCACCGATAATCCGTCGCTGCCTTACAAGTACACGTTCCCGCCGGGCTCCATGCTGACCGCCGGCGCCTATCTGGTGATCTACGCGGATTCGAGCGCGAGCGTGCCGAGCCCGAAGACGGGCTTCAGCCTCAAGCAGGGCGGCGATGACGTGACGCTCACCCGATCCCCGGCCGCTGGCGGCGGCATCGCCGACAGCGTGGCCTTCGGCGCGCAGCTTGCCGACTACTCGATCGGTCGCCGTGTGGGCGACGGCGTGTGGGATTTGTGCCGCCCGACTTTCGGGGGAGCCAACGTGGTCGCAGCGCAGGAAGTCCCGGCGCGCGTGCTCATCAACGAATGGCTCGCCGACGCGCAGGTGCTTGCGAACAACGACTTCATCGAACTCTACAACCCGACCGCGCTGCCGGTGAACGTCGGCGGCTGTTACCTGACGAACAATCCGGTCGAATATGTAACTCAGCACCAAATCCTCCAGCTCACCTTCATTGCGCCGGCGGGTTACGTATTCTTCAAAGCCGACGGCGATGTGAACCAAGGCGCGGATCATCTCTCGTTCAAGCTCTCGCCGTTACAGGGCGAGATCGGCTTCTTCGACCCTGCGCAGAAGATCATCGACCGCATCATCTACGGCCCGCAATCGACCGATGTTTCGCAAGGCCGTTCTCCGAACGGTTCGCAGACGATCGCCTTTTTCAACCAGCCTACGCCCGGCGGCCCGAACCCTAGTGACGTCAGCGGCGGCGGCGGCACGACCGTCGTGAGCCTCATCCCCGCGACGCAGAGCTGGAAATACTTTTCCGGGGTGACCGCCGCGCCCGCCAATGACGCCAGCAGCCGCGTGTGGAACAATAAGCTCTTCACCGATGCCGCGTGGACCACCGCCGCGCAATTGCTCTTCATTGAGACAGACCCGCTCAACAACAGCGAGGGCTTTGGGAAGACCACGGTGCTGCCCGGCCTTTCCACCACGAAGCCGTACCAGACCTATTACTTCCGCACGCACTTCAACTACAGCGGCACGCTCAGCGGCGTCACCCTCGACCTGACGACAATGGTCGATGATGGGGCCGTCGTTTACCTCAATGGCACCGAAGTCCAGCGCATCGGGATGACCGGCGGCACCGTCGTGTGGGACACGCTCGCCAACCGCAGCGTGGGCAATGCGTCGGTGGAATCCTTCACGATTCCCGCGAGCCAGCTCGTCGTGGGCGACAACGTGCTCGCGGTCGAAGTCCATCAGGCCGTTTTGCAGAGCACCGGCAATAGTTCCGACATCGTGTGGGGCGCGAAGCTCGACGCGACGGTCCCGGTGGCGGGCAGCGCGACGGCAGTTGTGATCAACGAAGTGCTCGCGAGCAACGCCACGCTGGGCACGCCTGACGGCGCCTTCTCCGGCTGGATCGAACTCTTCAACACCTCCGCCAGCGCCGTGAGCGTCGCCGATATGAGCGTCACCGATAACACCGCCGAGGCGCGCAAATGGGTCTTCCCCGCGGGGGCCTCCGTGCCCGCCGGCGGCTACCTCGTCGTCTTCTGCAATCCGCTGCTCGCGGCTTCCGCCACGAATGGCGCGAACATGAACACCGGCTTCGGCCTCAATGCCGTGGGCGACCGCGTCTTCCTCTTCAAGAAGCTCGCCGACGGCGGCGGTCTCCTGGATTCGGTGGTCTTCGGCCAGCAAGTTCCCGACCGCTCGATCGGTCGCATCGCGAATGGCGTGGGCGCCTTCACTCTCAATGTCGCCACGCGCGGCGCGCTCAACTCCGCCGCGGGCCTCGGCGCGATCACCACAGTGAAGGTCAACGAATGGCTCGCCCTCCCGCCGGCCGGTCCGGGCTGGTTCGAGTTGCACAATGGCGGCGCCTCGCCCGTGCTGCTCAGCGGCAATTACCTCACCGATAATCTTAGCAACAAAACCAAGTTCCTCGTTGGCCCGCTCACCTTCATCGGCGGCACCGCCAACCTCGGCAACAGCCGCTGGCTCCAGCTCTTCGCCGACAACGACAACGGCGCAACGCCGGGCCACGTGAACTTCAGCATCAATCCGGCGGGCGAAGCGCTCGGCATCTTCTCCGGCAGCGGCGTGCAGCTTGAGAGCGTCGCCTTTGGCCCACAGTCCGCCGGCATCAGCGGCGGGCGCTATCCGGACGGCAGCGCGAGCCTCAGTTCCGCGCTCCTTCCCACGCCCGGCGCGGCCAATGCCGTGGCCGCGCTCGACAGCGACGGCGACGGCATTCCCGACGACTGGGAACTCGCCAACGGCCTCGACCCCAATGATCCGCTCGACGCCGCCCTCGATGCCGACGGCGACGGCCAAAGCAACCGCGCGGAGTATCTCGCCGGCACCGATCCGCAAAGCAGCGCGAGCCATCTCGCCGCCCGCCTCGTCCCGACGCTTACGCCCGGCGAATACGCCGTCCGCTTCACTGCCGTCGCCGGCAAGACCTACACCGTCCGCTACAAGAACGCCCTCACCGACGGCACCTGGACCAAACTCGCCGACATCCCCGCCCCCGTCGCCGACACTCTCTACGATGTCATCGATCCTGTCGCCGGCAGCCAGACGAAGCGCTTCTACCAAGTCATCACGCCGCAGCAACCTTGAGGTGATGACGAAGTTTCGGCCCACCCCGAACGGCAACAACCAGCCGCTGCGGGTGCCGCGCTTGGGATATTCGTTCCGTGCCGCGCTCGCTGCGATCTGCGCACTCGTCGCCGGCGCATCGGCGGCTCCGCCGCATCGTTACGATCACGTCGTCATCGTTATCGAGGAAAACACCGACTACGCCCAAGTGCTCGGCGACCGCGTGAATGCCCCATTCATCAATGAACTCGCCGACGGGGGCGTGAACTTCACCGAGTTCTACTCGATCACCCACCCGAGCCAGCCAAACTACCTCCACCTTTTCTCCGGCGACCACCAGGGCGTCGTCGATGACGCGAAGCCCGCGAGCTATCCCTGGACGACACCGAATCTCGGCGCCGCCCTGATCGCCGCCGGCGCGAGCTTTGCCGGCTACAGCGAGGACCTTCCCTCCATCGGCGATCGTGACACTACGGCCGTGAACGTGGTCATTGGAGGCACGACCTATAAACTCTACCGCCGCAAACATACGCCCTGGGCCAACTGGCAGGCGGCAATCGGTGATCCCCTCGGGATGAATCAGCTCGCGCCCGAAACCAACCTGCGCTTTCTCGATTTCCCCACCGACTTTTCCCAACTCCCCGACGTGGCTTTCGTCGTGCCCAACGAGCAGCATGACATGCACGACGGCACCATCCGCATGGGAGACGACTGGTTGCGTGCGAATCTCGGCACCTACGCGCAGTGGGCGCGCACCCACAACAGCCTGTTCGTCGTGACCTTCGACGAGGACGATTTTTCCGGGCCGAATAAAATTCCCACCGTTTTCTACGGCGCGGGTCTTACGCCCGGCACCCTCAATGACACCCGCTGGACGCTGCACAATCTGCTCCGCACCGTCGAAGAAATGCACGGCAGCGCACCGTCCGGACGCAGTGCGAAAGTGCGGCCGATCACCGGTGTCCTGCCCGGCGACCCGCCGGTGCTCACGGAGCGCTTTCGGCAGGGGTTGAATGGCTACGTGGCCTCTGCGGATACGATGCTGAGCACGGCGGCGCCGACGACCGACGAATCCGCCACCACCTTGCTCTCCGCCGATCTCGATACTGACTCGGTTACGCCCGGCGATCAGCCCGCGCAAATCCTCGTGCGGTTCGATGACCTCTTCGGCGCTGCGCCGGGGCAGGTGCCGGCGAATGCGACCGTCATCAGCGCGAAACTCAGTTTCTGGACCGGCGCGGGCGCGAATGACGACAGCAACGATCTCGCCTCCGCCCACCGGATGCTCATCCCCTGGGCTCCCATCGATACTTGGGACTCGCTGGTGGACGGTGTGGCGGCGAATGACTCGGAAGCCGTGCAGGCCGATTCTTTCACGCAAATGCCCGACCTGAAAAACGCGCCGGTCATTCTCGACGTGACCGCCGACATCGCCGCCTTCCTCGCCGGCACGCCGAACCACGGCTGGGTCTTGAACTGCACCGGCCCGGACGACTGGGGCGCGGTCTCCTCGGAAGGCGCGACCGCGAGCCAACGGCCCACGCTGCAAATCGCCTACACCGTGCCCATCGCGCCGGGCTACCCCGCGTGGCAGCTCTCAAAATTCGGCGCGACCGCCGGACAACCCGGCACTCTCGCGGGCGACGATCCTGACGGCGACGCCGCGATCAATCTCCTCGAATACACCCTCAACACGAATCCGTTGATCGCCGCCACTGCCGACTTGCCGGTCCCGGACTTCGGCGGCATCCACGCGACGCTCAGTTTTCACCGCAACCTCACCGCCACTGACGTGACCCTCCGTGTCGAAGCCATCGACAACCTCGCCAGCGGCCCATGGACGACCCTCGCCACGCGTACGGAAGCTTTCGGCTGGACGACCGCGCCCGGTGTCACCGTGGAGGAAAATGCCGGCGGATTTGTGATCGTCACCGACAGCGCCAATCTCGCCGGCACGCCGCGGCGTTTCCTCCGAACTACGGTCGAGCGCTGAGCCTAAGCCTGGTTTCGCGGGCTGGATTTACTTCAACTTTCCGGCGGCGCGATTGACAGCGGGTTGCCGCGCCCCCACGCTTGCGGCGGTCGTTCATCAGACATGAGCACGAAAAAACCATCGGCAAAAAAAGTGGCGGTGGTGTGTGAGGAAGGTTCCGGCCAACCCGACGTCATCGTGGATTTTGTCTTCGACCGCGGGGTATTTTACCTGGCTGTGGAAAACATCGGGTCGGCCCCGGCCTATCGGGTATCGGCGAAATTCGACCGCGAGTTTTACGGTCTGGGTGGCCGTCAGGAAATGTCCTGTCTGCCGTTGTTTCGCCGCCTCGAGTTTCTCGCGCCGCGCAAGAAGATCGAGACGCTCCTCGACACCAGCAGCGCCTATTTTCAACGACGCGAGCCGACGCGCCTCACCGTTACCGTGGCGTTTCGCGATGCGCGCCGCCGTCTTTACGAGCGGCGCATGGTCCATGATCTCAGCATTTACAAAGACATCAGCTACGTGCTGATGCCGGCGGGGACGAGCGCGCCGGTCGTCCCCGAACCGCAACCGGCAGCGGCGTTGCCTGCAACCGAAGGAGTCAATTATGTCCGTCTTGAGAGAGCGCCCCTACACTAACTTCAATTTTCTCGTCGATCTCGGCACCGGCAATACCGACGGACCCGAGGCGGGTTTTGAGGAGGTCATTTTACCCGAGGTCTGGCTCGACGTAATCGAGTATCGCAACGGCAACGAGAAAGAAAATTCCGTCCGCAAACTGACCGGACGGGACAACGTCGGCAACGCCATCCTGCGGCGCGGCGTGATCGGTTCGCTGAACCTTTACCAGTGGTATAACGACATCCGCAACGGCAACCAGCACGCGTTGCGCACGGTGACGATCCAACTCCTCAACGAAGATCACACCGCCGTCGTGCAGACATGGAAGCTCCTGCGCGCCCGGCTTGTCGGTCTGAAATGGGGACCGCTCAACGGCAAAGGCAAAGACGTGGCCGTCGAATCCGTGGTCATCGCCTGCGAGCGCTTGGAAATGGAGTGATCCGCCACCCGCGTCGATCAGCGAATCCGTTGCGCATCCATCGCGCGCTGTGCTTCGCGCAGGCTGCGCAGCTTGCGAATCGTCTGAAACATCTCGTTCCTTTGGCTCGGCTTGCAGTCGAAGAGCCGTACGCGTCGTCTCGCGAGGAGCAGGCAGTAAACAAAGTCGTCCATGCCAGAAGATCGCACCTGAGGCTGGCCATGGCCGTTTCGACCGGCAGAAAAGAGCCCCGATCCGCCGCAACCCTCGATGACCTCAGGTTTTCCGTCGTCTGTGGAAAAGTGCCGGCGGAGGGGGTCGAACCCACACTCCCTTTCGGGAACAAGATTTTGAGTCTAGCGCGTCTGCCAATTTCGCCACACCGGCTTTTCGGAGGCAGGAAAGTAGGAGACGGAACGGGGGGGTGGCAAGCGTCTTGTGCGGCGATCTAGCGCTCGTCGTCCGGGTTGCCATTGCCGCCGCGCGCACCTTTGCCGGTGAAGAAATTCTCCATTTGCACGCTGCGTTTTTCAACACGCTTGCCGAGCCGGTGGAAGAAATCATCGACGCCACGGAAGGACTGGCCAGGCTGCGAGTAGCGGCCGCCGGTGTAGGCGGGCGGCGGCGCGTAGCTGTTGTCGCGCGGAGCATCCGGAAGATTCCGGCCAGCCGGCGGTGGTGGCCCCGAGGGACGGAGCAGGTTCTGCTGAAGGATGGCGCCGGTATCGGCCGCGATGTCGATGCTGCCGGAGGGACCGAGCTTGGTGTCGCTCAGCACGAGCTGCCAAACCGGTGCGCCGCCGCCGGTGCCGCTGCGCAAGTGGTAATCGACGTGATCGAACGGCACGGCCGTTTTCTGCGCCTCCTGGTTGGCAATGGTGAAGGCCCCGTCGGAGTCGAGGTTGAGCTGAGTGAAATTCATCGGCCCACCCGCGGTGCGGGAGGAAGCCGGGGTGCGTTCGCTGATGATCTTCCCGCGCTGAACCTCGATCTCGCGCACGCCGCCGCGCGCCCTCGGCTCGTCGAGGGTGATCTTCCACACCGCCGGCTGCGGCGAACCGGCCCGCCCGCGCAGTTCCAGCACTCGGTTGAGCGTCTCCTTGCCCTGCGCGCGCCCGACCACGCGGAGCGCGCTGTAGGCCGTGTCCTGAGCGGGCGCGACGAACGGAAGGACAAAAAGCAGAGCGGCAAGGAGAGCGGGTTTCATAGTGCGGATGATGCGGCGAGGGCGCGGATTTTTCCAGTGCGAATCCTGCGCGGGACGCGACCGGCGGTCTGCATTTGGGCTTTCTTCGCGGCACGCCCTCGCGCAAGAGTGGTCCGCGTCATGCCCGCCACCCTCGACATCCTCGAGCATCAGCTCAAGGTCTATAAAGGCCTCGTGGAAGTGAGCGCACTGATCAACGGGATCACCGATTCCCAGGAACTGCTCCCGGCGATCCTCGAGGTGGCGCAGCGCGTCATGGAGGTCGAGGCGGCATCGCTTTTCCTCACAGATGCCCGGGGCGACCTCGAACTTGCGACGGCCAGCGGCGGTTCAGGCAGACCCGTGGGCGCGGCGAAAATCACCGTCCCGCGCGGACGCGGCATCGCCGGCTGGGTCCTGGAAAACAGCGAGGCCCTGCTCGTGCCCGACGCCTACGCCGACCCGCGCTTTTTTCCCGATGTGGACCGGCGCACCGGCTTCCGCACGCGCTCGATCCTCTGCGTGCCGCTGGCCCGGAAAGAGAGCGTCATCGGCGTGCTTCAGGTGCTCAACCCGATGGGGCGGCAGGCTTTCGATGAGGGCGATCTGGAGGCGTTCAAGGCCTACGCCAACCTCGCGGCAACCGCCATCGACAAGCTGCGCACGATCGAGCGGCAGCGCGAGCAGCAGCGGGCGGCGCAGGAGTTCGCCTTCGCGCGGGAAATCCAGGCAAGCTTTCTCCCGCAATTCCTCCCCCAGCTCGCGCACGTCCACTTCGCCGCCACCTACCGGCCCGCGTTGAATGTCGGCGGCGATTTTTACGACGTCCTCGAACTCGGCCCGGACGAGATCTATTTCGTCGTCGGCGATGTCTCCGGCAAAGGCATGCCCGCCGCGCTGCTCATGGCCCAGGCGCTGAGCATTCTCCGGCTCATTTTGAAACCCGGCATTTCTCCCGTGACGGCGATGGCGCGCTGGAACTCCATGCTCAGCGGCCACACCATTCGGGGTATGTTCATCACCGCGCTGCTCGGGCGGCTGACCGTTTCCACCGGCCACACCGAGCTCTGCAGCGCCGGGCATTGCCACCCCTTTCTCGCCCGCGCCGATGGCACCTCCACCGAGGTCAAGATCGTCGGCTCGCCGCCGCTCGGTCTGCTCCCGGAGCTGCCGGCGCGGGCGCACACGCTCACCCTCGCGCCGCAGGAATGGCTGATCCTCTACACCGACGGACTGATCGAGTCCTTCAATGCCAGCGATGAACCACTCGACAGCGCCGGCGTCAGCCTTCTGCTCAACCGCCGGTTTGGCAGCGCCGCCGACGTCATCGACACGCTCAACCGCGGCGAACTCGACCACCGCCAGCAGGTCGAGCCGCACGACGACCTCACCATCCTCGTGCTGGGTTTTCGATGAAGAGCGAAATCGAATTTGCCAGCCACCCGGGGAATCTTTCGCACGTTCGCGAATTCGTCCGGCAATTCCTCAAGCCGCTGCTTTTTTCCGAAACGGAAAAAGACCTCATCGTGCTCGGCCTCGACGAAGCCTGCACCAATGTCATCCGCTACGCCTACCACCACGAGCCGAACCAGCTTATCTGCCTGATCTGCGAACGGCTCGAAGCAGGCGTTCGCTTCCGCCTCCGCGATTTTGGCACACACGGCGATCCGGCAAAAATGCACGGCCGCCCGCTCGACTTGGTGCAGCCCGGAGGCCTCGGGCTGCATCTGATCCGCCGGGCCTTCCACCAGGTCGATTACAACCTCAAGAAAGAAGGCACCGAGCTGGTCCTCGAAAAGCATTTCAGCCACACGACCCAGCGCGGCACCGCGTAGAGCGGTGCGCTTTAGCGGGCTCGCGGACCAGGGGTGCGCATCGAATCCTCATTGCGCACCGTCTGTTTCAGCAGGTTGTCGGGAAACTCCGGCTTGTGCCAGCGGCAGTGCTCGCACCGCCAGGGACGGAAAAGCTGTCCGAGATAGATCGAAAACCAGCACACCCCCCACAATCCGAGAGTCAGGATGGTGAAGAACAGATGCACTCCGTGATGCATTTCGCTACGGACAAAGGTCTGCTGATGGCGACACCGTCGGCAGTAAGCGCGTATTTTGTCCTTCTTCATTCCGTCCTGTGCGCAGTGTGACAGGCTCTTGGATGTCTTTCCAGCACGGGAAATCTGTATTTTTTCACGCCTCGATAAAGCCATTGCGGATCGCGTAGCGCACGAGGGCGGCGAGCGATTTCATCTCCAGCTTGCGCATGACTCGCGCGCGGTGGGTCTCGGCGGTCTTCACGCTGATTCCGAGCAGCCCGGCAACCGCCTTGTTCGACCGGCCTTCGGCGAGCAGTTGCAGGACCTCGCGCTCGCGCCGCGTCAGCAGGCCCGAGGGCCGCAGGCTCGGGCGCTTCCTACCGGAAACAGGCACCGCCGACGCCCCCACTCTCGAAGCCACGCTCGGACTGAAAAACGACTCGCGGCGCAGCAACGCCTCGACCGCCGCCACCAAGTCACGCCCCGCGCCGGACTTCAGGACATACCCGCGCGCCCCCGCCTCCACGACCTCCCTCACGAACTGTTCCGAGTCATGCATCGACAGCACCAGCACCTCGGTTCCCCGGACTCTATCCAGAATCTGTCGCGTGGCCTCGAAGCCATTGAGCTGCGGCATGCCGATGTCCATGATGACGATGTCCGGCACCAGTTCGACGGCCAGCGCCACCGCCGCGCGGCCGTCCGCCGCTTCACCGCAAACTTCCCAGCCCGGGTGAGACTCGATCAGCGCGCGCAGGCCGTGCCGCACGACTTCGTGATCGTCGGCCACAAGGATGCGAATCTTTCTTTCGCTCATAAAACCTCCGGCAATCGCGCGATCACGGCCGTGCCCGGTTCGTTCGCCGTAATCGTCAGCGAGCCGCCCAATTGCAAAAGGCGCTCCCGCATCCCGGCGATGCCCACACCCAGCCATTCGCCTTCTTCCCGCGGCAGCCCGCAGCCGCGATCGCGGATTTCCAAGGTCACCCAGCCGTCCTCCAGCGCCATCCGGATCGACGCGGTGGCGCTCTTCGCATGCCGGCGCACATTCGAGAGGCTCTCCTGGATCACGCGGAAAATGGTCATCTCCAGTTGCTCGTGGAGACGCGGAAACCGCGGGTCGATCGCCAGTTCGACGACGATCCGGCTGCGCTCCGCAAAGCCATCCACAAACCAGCGCAAAGCCGCGTTCAGGCCGCGCTCATCGAGCAGCGGCGGGTGCAGCAGGTAGGACTGGGTGCGCAACTCGCGCACCGCGCCTTCGGCCAGCTCCAGGCAGTCCGCGAGCAGGGCCACCCGTCGTTCCTCCGGCATGCCCCCACCCTCCTGGGTGAGGAGCGAAAGACTCATCGCCAGCCCGGCGACCGTCTGCGCCGTGGAATCGTGCAGCTCCCGGGCGAGCCGCCGCCGCTCCTCGTCCTGCGTTCGCAGCAGCCGCCATGAAAGCGCCCGCAGCCGGCGCTCCGTCTTCTTCTGCTCGCGGATGTCGCGCAAGATCGCCGAAGTGCCGCACACCTGGCCCGCCGCGTCGCGCAGCGGAAAGATCGAAAGCGACACTTCGATCAGCTCTCCGCTCCGCGCCATCCGCACCGTTTCCAGTTGCAGCACCGGCTCGCCGCGTCGCACCTGCTCCTTCAATTCCCGCGCCTCGCCGATCCGGTTCTCCGGCGTAACTTTGTAGCTCGTCTCTCCGATCATCTCCTCCGCCGTGTAGCCGAAGATCGCCTCCGCCGCGGGATTCCAGCTCACGATTTTGCCCGCAAATTCCGAACTGATAATCGCGTCGTCCATCGCCGCCACAATCATGGCCATGCGCCCGATCTGTTCCGTGCGTTCGCGCACCCGCTCCTCGAGTTGCGCGTGCGACTGCTGCAGTTCCTCACGCATCCGCCGCAGCTCGGTGATGTCCGTCGCCGTCCCCACATAGCCGGTCAGCCGTCCGTCCGCGTCCCGCTCTTCCACCACCTCGCCGAAAATCCAAACCACCCTGCCGCCAGGCTGCAAATAACGGTACTCCGAACGAAACGGCACCCCGAGCGCAGCCATACGGCTCCACTCCCCTCCCACTCGTGCACGATCCTCCGGATGAACCACCCGCTCCCACCCCGTCCCCAGCGCCACCTCCGGCGGATAGCCCGCCAGCTCGCACCAGCGCTCATTCGCATACAGGCACAGCCCCGCCGTATCCGCGCGGTAAATTCCCACCGGAGAACTGCGCGCGAGACAGCGCAGCCATTCGTAGTCGTCGGGAGGCGACAGCACAGCGTTTACGGTGGGAAGTCCCTCAAAACCTCGGTCCATGACCGCCCACCGTAACTACGCGGCGCGTTCGCGGCAATACCAGTCGTAGGTTTGGGCAATGCCTGCGCGCAGCGGGATGCGCGGGGCCCAGCCCAGATTCTTCAGCCGCGAAATGTCGAGCAGCTTGCGCGGAGTGCCGTCTGGCTTCGTCGGATCAAAAGCCAGTTCGCCGTGATAGCCGACCACTTCCCGGATCAGTTCCACGAGTTCGCGGATGGAAACGTCCTCGCCACAGCCCACGTTCACGATCTCGGGCGAGTCGTAGTTTTCGAGCAGAAAGCGGCACGCGCTCGCCAGGTCATCCACATGCAAAAACTCGCGCCGCGGCGTCCCTGTGCCCCACACCGCCACGCTCGCCTCGCCGCGCACCTTGGCCTCATGCACCTTGCGCAGCAGCGCCGGCAGGACATGCGAATTCTGGAGGTCGAAATTGTCGCCGGGGCCGTAAAGATTCGTCGGCATCGCGCTGATGAAATTCCGCCCGTACTGCCGCGCATACGCCTGGCAAAGCCGGATCCCCGCGATCTTCGCCAGCGCATACGCCTCGTTCGTCGGCTCCAGCGCGCCCGTCAGCAGCGCGTCTTCGTGGATCGGCTGCGCCGCGAATTTCGGGTAAATGCACGAGCTGCCGAGGAAGAGCAGTTTTGCCGCACCGAAGTCCGCCGCAGCCTCGATCACATTGTTCTGCACTTTCAGATTCTCGAGCAGAAACTCGACCGGGAAATCATTGTTCGCCTGGATCCCGCCGACCTTCGCCGCTGCCACCACCACCACTTGCGGGCGCTCCCTTTCAAAAAATCCGCGCACCGCCGCGCGATCCGTCAGCTCGACTTCGGCCCGCGTCCGCGTGAGCAGGTTGGCATAGCCATGGGCGGCCAGTTCGCGGACGATCGCACTGCCCGCGAGCCCGCGGTGTCCGGCGACAAAAATGGGGTCGGTTTTTTTCACGCGGGCGACGCTAGCACGCCGCGCCGATTCGTGAACTCGAAACAACTGTCATCCTGAGCGGAGTTCCCGGCGGGCCGAGGTGGCGGAGGGGGACAGCGGCGGTCGGCGGGTGGGCGAGAGGCAGGCGGGAACGCAGTCGAAGGATCTCCAATTTTTCCCCCGGGCGGAGGCGGTGGCCGATTCGATTCCGCATTTCCAAAACGCCCGCCGTCGCCTAAAACCACCGCCCATGTCCGAAACCGCCCGCCACTGATGCGCGCCCTGCTTCTCGTCCTCGACAGCGTCGGCTGCGGCCACGCGCCCGACGCCGCGGCCTACGGCGACGCAGGTGCGGACACCCTCGGCCACATCTTCGCCGCGCAGCCCGCCCTCGAACTTCCCACCCTCTTCTCCCTCGGCCTGTGGAAGATCGTCACCGCCGAGGTCCTCGACCGCCGAGCCCGCGGCACCATCGCCAGCTATGGCCGCATGCGCGAGCGCTCCGCTGGCAAGGACACCACCACCGGTCACTGGGAAATCGCCGGCGTCATCCTCGATCAAGCCTTTGCCACGTACCCCACTTTTCCGCCGGAACTCGTCCGCGCCATCGAACGCGAAGCCCTCGTCACCTTCCTCGGAAACTACGCGCAAAGCGGCACCACCATCCTCGACGAACTCGGTGCCGAGCATGTCCGCACCGGTCATCCGATCCTCTACACTTCCGCCGATTCCGTCCTCCAGATCGCCGCGCACGAAAGTGTCATCCCCCGCCGCCGGCTCTACGAAATCTGCCGCATCGCCCGCCACCACGCCGACGCTTGGCGCATCGGTCGCGTCATTGCCCGGCCCTTTACCGGCGAACCCGGCGCGTTCCAGCGCACCAGCGGACGGCACGACTTTTCCGCCGTGCCGCCCCTCACCGTACTCAATGCCATCGCCGAGACCGGCCTCCGCACCGAAGGCGTGGGAAAAATCAGCGACATCTTCGCCGGCAGCGGCATCACCCACTCTACACCCACGGCCTCCAACACCGAAGGCATGGCCGCGATCGACGCGCTCTGGGCTGACGGAAATGACGGCCTCATCTTCGCGAATCTCGTCGATTTCGACATGCACTTCGGCCACCGCCGCGACCTCCCCGGCTACGCGAATGCGCTCGTCGAATTCGACGCCTGGCTCGCCACTTTCCTTCCTCGCTGCGAGCCCGACGACCTCGTCATCATCACCGCCGACCACGGCAACGACCCGACCTGGCGCGGCACCGACCACACCCGCGAGGAAGTCCCCCTCATGGTCCTCCACCAGCGCCGCCACACCGCCCTCGGCACCCGCCAGACCTTCGCCGACATCGCCGCCACCCTTGCCCAGTTCTTCCGCCATAAGCCCTGGCCCATCGGCCAAAGTTTCCTCGGAAAATCCCGCTGAATTCTTCCGCCCTCTGTCTTCCATCTTCCATCTTTCCCTAAATGCACGTCCCCACTTTTATCGAGCGCAAGCGCGACGGCGCGGAACTCGATTCCGACGAAATCGCGGAATTCATCCGCGGCTATACCGCCGGCGAAATCCCCGACTACCAAGCGAGCGCCTTCGCCATGGCCGTCTTCTTCCGCGGCCTGACCGCCGCCGAAACCAGCGCCCTCACCCGCGCCATGATGCACAGCGGAAACGTCCTCCGCTACCCCCCCGGATCGCCGCCCAAGGTCGATAAACACAGCACCGGCGGCATCGGCGACAAAGTCTCGCTCGTCCTCGCGCCGCTTCTCGCCTGCGACAATTTGTGGGTGCCGATGATCTCCGGCCGCGGCCTCGGCATCACCGGCGGCACGCTCGACAAACTCGAAAGCATTCCCGGCTTCAACGTCTCGCTCACCGAGGAGCAAACGCTCGCCCAACTCGCCCGCCTCGGCGTCGCCATGATCGGCCAGACGGCCAACATTTGCCCCGCGGACAAAAAGCTTTATGCCCTCCGCGACGTGACCGGCACCGTGCAGTCGCAGCCGCTCATTGTCGCCAGCATCATGAGCAAGAAACTCGCGGAATCGCTCGACCGTCTCGTGCTCGACGTGAAATTCGGTTCCGGCGCCTTTATGAAAACGCGCGGTGAAGCCGCCGAACTCGCCGCCGCCCTCGAGGCCGTGGGCCGCGAGATGGGCGTCGCCACCAGCCACCTCCTCACCCCGATGGACGAGCCGCTCGGCCGCACCGCCGGCAACGCCCTCGAAGTCGCCGAAGCCGTCGAGTGCCTGCGCGGTGGGGGTCCGCCGGACATGATCGACCTCACCCTCGACCTCGCCGAAAGAGTCGCCAACGTCCCGCGCGCCCAGCTCGGGCAATGGCTTCGCGACGGGACCGCGTGGGAAAAATTCGTCGCGATGGTCGAAGCGCAAGGCGGCGACGCCACCGCGCTCGTACGCATCACCGAAGTCCATCGCGCACCAGTCATCCGCGAGCTGCGCGCCGCGCAAAACGGAAAGATCACCCGCATGGATGCTGGCGGCATCGGCCGCGCCTGCGTCGCCCTCGGCGCAGGCCGGGCCAAAGCCAGCGACACCATCGACTTCACCGTTGGCGTCAGCGCCATCCAGTCCCTCGGCGCCGCCGTCGAGCGCGGCGAGCCGCTCTTGCGCATCCACGCGCGCTCCGAATCAAGCCTGCAGGCCGCTCTCCCGCTCATTGAAGGCGCCGTTACCGTCGCCTGAATCGTCACAATGCCGATCTGTTTCGAGTTTGACGCAGAGACGCAGAGGCGCAGAGGACGCAGAAGCGGTGTCGCGAGCGATCGCCCAAGGGCGAATGATTTTCCGCCCGCGAATTTTTCTCCGCGCTCTCTGCGCCTCTGCGCCTCTGCGTTAAAAAAAGCCCTCCACCGCAGGGCTACCGCCGAGGACAAATGCGAGGCGTCCTGACAGAAATCTTGCGCGCGCGTATCGCTCGCGACGGCCCGATCCCGTTCCACGATTTCATGGACGCCGCGCTCTACCATCCCGAGCACGGCTACTACGCCTCGGGCCGGGCGAGCATCGGACGCGGCGGCGACTTTTTCACCAGCGTCAGCGTCGGCCCGCTCTTCGGCACACTGCTTGCCCGGCAGTTCGCGGAAATGTGGGAGCGCCTCGGCCAGCCCGCCGACTTCACCATCGTCGAGCAGGGCGCGCA
>JBBQCM010000037.1:0-54170 GCA_038318725.1 Chthoniobacterales bacterium | reverse complement strand
GTGTGCTGGTCTTTCTCCGTATCGGTCGCGATGTAGCGCGGAAGCTTCTTCATCGGCTTGGGCCGAGGTGCCGCTGGGGGTTCGGGTTTGGGTGCGGATGCGGTGGTGGCTGATTGCTGGGAGCGGGGCTTTTTGCGCGGGGCCGTGGTTATTTCCGCGGAGGAGGCATGGCGCGCCTGGAGCCTGGCGGCTGCTCGCCGGCCATTCTGCTGCGCGACCTGCCGCTGCCGCACGGTAGCGTCGTGTGTGGCGAGGATGACGACGGCACGGACGATGCCGGAGAATTGGATGCCGGTGCCTTCCGCTGCGGCGGATTCGTCGAACAAATCCGAGAACCGTGGCCCGTTGCCGCCACTGGAGCAACTCGCGAGAAAGGCGGTGGCGGCGACCGCGTCGATCAACGGGAGGAACTTTTTCACGGCGGAACGGCGTGGATGGCGAGGGGCTTGGAACGGAAATGCGCTGCCGATGCCGTAATAGAGGCTGATTTTGTTGGTGGTGCCGTCCTGAATGCCGGCGAAGGAGATATTCACCGCGCCGAGGCGCCATTGGGAACCGAAGGCGTAGGGGGTGCGGGGGTCGCGTCCGGCGATGGTGTTGCCTTTGCCGCCCACTTCCCCGACACTATATTTTTGATTTGAAGCGCTTTTCGCGCATTGCTGCGAACCACGCGAAGACCCCCGGTTTTGCTGGCCACATTTTACGTCCCTCGTTTCCGAAGCTCCGCTCGGATAAGGCTCCTTTTCAAACTGCGCGATCGCTGCGCGGACGCACTTTCCTTTTCTTGTGAAGGTTGCTTTGCTGCGGGAATGCTAGAAATCAAAGACCTCGTGGTGAATTACGGCTCGATCAGTGCGCTGCAGGGCATATCGTTGAAGGTGGAGCAGGGGACCATCGTCACGCTGGTAGGCGCAAATGGGGCGGGGAAGACGACGACGCTGCGAACGATCTCGGGAGTAGTGAAAGCGAAGTCGGGGACGATCGTTTTCGATGCGGAGGAAATCACCAACCAGCCGCCGCACCGGATCGTGGCGCGCGGGCTGGCGCAGTCGCCGGAAGGGCGGATGGTTTTCGCGAACCTAACGGTGATGGAAAACCTGCGCATGGGCGCATATCTGCGGAACGATAAGGCGGGCATTGCGAAGGATTTCGATTACATTTTTGGAATCTTCCCGCGTCTAAAAGAGCGCGAAAAGCAGACTGCCGGGACGCTGAGCGGCGGTGAGCAGCAGATGCTGGCGATTGGCCGCGCGCTGATGAGCAAGCCGAAATGCCTGATGCTCGACGAGCCGTCGCTGGGCATCGCGCCGCTGCTGGTGAAGACGATTTTTGAAAAGATCGTGGAGATCAACCGCGAGTTGGGGCTGACCATCCTGCTCGTGGAGCAGAACGCGAATCTCGCGCTCGAAGTCTCGCACTACGGCTACGTGCTGGAGACTGGCCGCATCATCCTCGAAGACAAATCCGCCGCTTTGCGTGAAAACGCCGAAGTCCGAGCCGCCTATTTGGGCGGAGACTAAAGGAAAGCTGGACGCCGCTCCCCATCGGTGGCACAAAACTCGCAACCTACCTCCTTATGAAAAAATCCGCCCTCCTCCTCGCTCTCGGTTCTGCGTTGATCTTCGGCTTGCCGATGGCCGCTTCCGCCTACGACGATGACCCCGGTTACGGCCCGTCTCGCCCGTGGTATGGCGGGAGCGACCAGAGCTACCGGCCCGAGGGTGGCGGCACCCGGCGCAATGATCCCATCTACTACCGGCCCACGATGCGCTACTACGGAAAGGGTTACACGGTCAGCTACCGTTATATGCCGGTGTTCTTGTTTGAGGCCGGTTACGCGCAGCAAAATATCTCCGCCAATTTCCGCACCGAGGCTTTCCGCATCCCCACCTCTGATATGCAGGCTTGGGGCGCGAAATCGCCGCGTCTCGTCGTCGCGAATCGCAAGACTCCGTCGCAAGTGGGAATCACGACGATCCAGCGTCCCAGGTCCACGCCGATCTACAGTGCGCCGGCTCCGCTGCCCGTGCCCTCAGCTCCGCTACCGGCGCCGAATCTCGATCCTGCCGCTCCGATACCCCTGCCGCCGGACGCACCGAAGCCGTAGCCACCCGCTCTGCGGGTGCTTTCGCCCTGCGAAACCGGCTCTTTCGCCCTCCTGAAAAAGGGTGAAAATTCACCTTGTCACCAGTTGGCAGGCATGGCAGCCTCCCGTCCCTTTTTTCAGCACCCACACACATATTTATGGCATACGCAATTTTCAAAACCGGCGGCAAACAGTACCGCGTGGCGCAGGGGGATGTGATCGAGATCGAGAAACTCGACGCTGAACCGCAGGCCTCAGCCTCTTTTTCCGAAGTCCTCTTCGTGGGCGCTGGCGACAGCATCAAGACCGGGGCTGATCTAAAAGGCGCAACGGTGATCGGCGAAGTCGTCGAGCACTTCCGCGGTCCGAAGTTGATCAACTTCAAATTCCGCCGTCGCAAAGGCTACCACCGCAGTGTCGGCCACCGCCAGCATCTCACCCGTGTGAAGATCACCAGCATCCCCGCCTGATCCCGTTTTCCACCTTCAATCTCAACTCGCACTCTTTATGGCACACAAGAAAGGTCAAGGATCGGTCAAGAATGGACGCGATAGCGTCAGCAAACGGCTTGGCGTAAAAAAATTCGGCAGCCAGGTGGTGGCCGCCGGCAACATCATCATCCGGCAGCGCGGGACGAAGTTTCTGCCCGGCAAGAATGTCGGTTTGGGTCGCGATTACACCATTTGGGCGCTGGTCGATGGCCGCGTGCGCTTCGACCGTGAAGGCCGCCGGGTGAACGTCGATCCCGTTCCGACCTCGTTGAACTGATCCAGTTCCAGACCCCGTCACTTTGCAAAGCGCTCCCGCCGCCATGGCCGGGGCGCTTTTCTTATGAGGAACGGTTATCTGACGCGACCGGCAGGGTGGACTACTTTTTCTCGGGCTTGGCTCCCGGCTTGGCCTTGGGGAGCAGTTTGTCGAAAGCGGCGGTGCTCGTGATCTTGAGCGTTTCCTTGCCGTCGTGTTTCACGATGATCTGCCAGCCCTCGATGCTGTCCTGATACTGCTTGCGGTTGCTCAAGCCTTCGTAGCCGCCGAGGGGAACCTGTCCCACGGTGAGGTTGGTCTCCGCTCCTTTGATCAGGGCGGGAAATTTCTCACTCCCGCGGTAGCTGTCGTAGCGTGCCGGGGAATAGCCCCAGCGCCTGACGATGACAATGTAGTCCAGCGTGCCTTCTGGCAGATCCTTGAGCGAGATGTTGCGGCCATAGACTTTGAGGCCGAGCGCCTTGTCCACCTTGTCCCAGTAGGTGAAAGCTTCGCGGTCCTTGCCCCTTTCGAGCACGGTTTTTTGTGCGGAGACGCGCAGCCCGTTGGCTTCCTCGGCCAATCCGACCGCAACGAAAAGCAGGAGGCCGCCGATGACCAAAGTGAGGAGGGTTTTCATAGGGCGCTTTTATCGCCCGCCTCATTTGAAGTCAAGGTCGCTAGGATGCCAGATCAGGCAGGCGTCAATTCCCTTCGCAGCGCTTTAGCACGATTCCGACCCGCGCTGGCGCATTGCCTGCTTTGCCCTTCGTGTGTTTCGCCAGCTTAAGCCCCGAATCCTTTGCATCGACGATGAACTCATCGTCGGCGAAATGCTGCGCCGGTGGCTGGAGGCGACCGGCGACTTTCTTGTCGAATGCGAGACCGATGCGTTCGAGGCCGTGGACAGCCTGCGGATGTTCAAGCCGGATCTGATCATCATGGACATCAACATGCCGGGGCAAAATGGCTTCGCCATCGCGCGTCAACTGCGGGAGGAGCCGTGGCTTTGCCACCGCCCCATTATCTTCTACTCGGGAATCGCGGACGCCGAAGAGGCTGCGCTCCGGGCCGCGGGCGAAGGCCCCACGGAGTTCCTGCAAAAAGGGGTGCCGCTCAGCATTGTCGAGGAAACTGTCCGACGCTTGCTGGCGGAACGTCTCCAGCTTTATGGGGTTTTCAAGAGCGCAGGCGGCCCCCATCAGTCGGGCAATCTCCCGGCCAAGCAACGCCCGATCGAAGCCCGCTAGAATAGTCTGCAGATCGCGGCGGAGGCGAACCTGGTTTCCGATCTCCTCGGGGTTGCGGATCAGCCACGGCTGTTCCATCGACAAAAGACGCGGGAATTCCCAATCTCTCCGCCGTGAATTCAATACGCCTCGCTCTCCTGCTCGCCACCTTCGCTCTCACCGGATGCGACACGGTTTCGGATCTCGTCGTCACAAATATCCCGCACAATCGTGAAGGACGAACTTCCATCGTCGTGAGAAAACGCGCGCAGGAAGCCGATCTTTACAAAGGCGGTGCAGTCGTCGCGGTGGCGCGGATTTCCACAGGGCGCGAGGGCTACGAGACCCCGGTGGGGCGTTTCCGGGTGATCCGCAAAGACCGGGATCATCGCTCCAGCCTCTACGGGGACTACGTGGACGAAGATGGGCGCATGGTGAAGGCCAACGTCGATGTAAGAAAAGGAGGCCGGCCGCCTTACTCCCATTTTCTGGGCGCACCGATGCCGTTCTATCTCGAGTTCAGCCCCGGCTACGGTCTGCATGCGGGGCATCTCCCCGGCTACCCTGCCTCCCATGGATGCGTGAGGCTGCCCTACTGGAAAGCCCGCCAGTTTTTCAATGAGGCACGCATTGGCACTCCGGTGGCGGTTCGACGCTGAAGGTGATGGCTGCCGCCCGCTGAGAGAGTAGCGTGAGTTGAGGACGCAATGCTCTCGACACCAGACTTCGACAGGAAACTCCGCGTTACCCAAGGCTACGTTGAATTGGGCATGTTCGACGATGCGAACGCCGAACTGGAAGAGATTCATCCTGCTGATCACCATCTGCCGGCAGTGCTGGCCGTCCGGGTCGGGATTTGTGGAGGCTTGAAGGAATGGGCGCTGATGCAGGTTGCGGCGAAGAAACTGGCCAATCACGATCCCGATGAGGTGCAGTGGTCCATTTCGCTGGCCTACGCCACTCGCCGGGCCGAATCCATCGCCGCCGCCAAAGTCATCCTGCTGGAGGCCGTGGAACGACATCCCAAAGAGCCGATGATCCACTACAATCTGGCCTGCTATGAATGCCAGCTCGGGGACGTGGAAGTGGCGGTGGCGAGACTGCAATATGTGTTCCAGCTCGAACCCCGGTTTCGACCGATGGCGCTGGAGGATGAGGATCTGGTGGCCGTGTGGGATTCGATACGGCACCGATGAGCGACAGCGAATTCCCGTCAGGGCGATGGACCGGTTTTTCCACCTACCAGCAATTTCCGGGGAAATGGCGAACCGATCTAAACCTGACCTTTGTTCGGGATCGAATGACGGGGCATGGGAGCGACTGCGAGGGGCAGTTCCTGATCGCCGGCAGCTATGACATCACGAGCAAAGAGTGCTCCTGAACGAAAACGGACGTGCGCGCGCACGACGTTTTCTACAAAGGGTTTCGCGAAGGAAAGGGCATTTGGGGAACCTGGGAGATCAGGAAAGTGGGGCGGGGTGGGTTTCACATCTGGCCGCTCGGAGGAGATGGTGATGAAAACGAAGCCGAGGACCGAGAGCACGAGCGTCCGGTTGAGATTTCGGCTGTGGTGAGGACGAGTTTCCGGATCGCCTATTTGTCTTCGTCCTCTGGGAAATCGGAAGTGTGGCTCGATACGCAATGCCACTTGCCGTCCTGGCGAACGAACAGATCCGTGAAGCGTTCCTTGCTGGTGAAGGCCTCGCCTTTCCAAGTGCCCTTCGATATGCCCGTCCCGATCACCACGGCGGCATCGCCGTAAATCCGCACCTCGAAATCGCTTCCTTCGTAAGCGGCAAACTTGAGCGTCCCCTCTTTGATCGCCTTGAACATCTGCTCGCGACTCATCATGGATGCGTCTGAAGCGACGAGCTTCCACTCGGGGGAGAAGAACTCGCCAAGTGCCTTGAGGTCGGCTGCCACCAGCGCCGCACCGCTCCCTTTCTCGATTCGAAGGAGTTCCGTCTGGTCCGCCGTCTGGTCGGCACGCGCCACAGACATTGGGAGCAGGAGGATAGATGCGGCAATCAGCGTGAAGAGTATTTTCATAGCTGGGATTATGCGGCAGTGAGCGCAGCCCGCAATGCCGGCCTTCGGGATGTCCCTGGCGCGACCTCAAAACCTTCCAGGATTTCGCGGAAAATCTCTCTTTTTCCCTAACGTCCTGATGAGCAATCGGTGTATGTGGCGTCGTCTGTTGCAAGACATCACGGCCTGTTCCCCTTGGCACATCGGTTTTCCCCGGACTGTGAAACTAATGAAGACGAACCACACCATCGAACAATCGGAATCCGCTCTCGCCGTTGACGAATTCGCCGCCTGGATCGACCACCACAAGCCGCTCCAAAACCGCGACCACTACGAGGTGCGTCCCTGCAAACTGGTGCGTGGATTCATGCTTCGGCTGCCGGGGATAGGATGGAAGCTCTGGTTTCCGACATCGGTCGCGGCCGTGATCTTCGCCCGTCGTGCGGCGTTGATTTACCTGGCGGATTGTCTGGTTTACGATTCGACCGGCCGGCAAATCTGCTGAGGCCATTCCGGCACTGAAACTGTGAAAGTCCGCCCGTTCCGCCAGCGGCGGAGTTCAAAGATGTCCAGCAAGGAAGCGAGCTCGATGATCTCGTGCTGCGGAGGCCGCAGACGCGCCGCGCCACTATTGATGCCGGTAGTTTCGGAAGCAACGCAGCTTTGACCGAAAGCGCATCTTCGCCACTCCATGGCCAAACGCGTTGAAGAGCGCGATTTTGAAACTTGAGAGCGGAAGCAACCCCACCACAAAGAGCGACAGGACCAAGCCTGCGAGCGAGAAAAGGCAGCCCGCGGTTGTTCGTTCATTCCGCGGACCGCCGCGGACCATCTCCGCCCCGCAGGCCGCGCAGACAGAGGCACCGGCATCAACATTCGTGTGGTCGGGTTCTTTGCCCGACCGCGCCTTTTGGTTGAGAGGAAGTGTTACGATCCACTGGCCTTCCGCCTCGGATCATCATCCGCTCCGAACACGGCGATGGCGTGACTGAGCTTATGGAGCTGCTTTTGCATCATCCCTGAACCCTCGTTCGAGAATGGAAGATCGCGCTCAACCTCTCTGGCGGCTTGCTGGACTTCGATTTCGATAACGCGTTAGAGCGCCCCGTGCGAATCATCAATGACGCCTCGATGTAAGCGCTAGCGAACGACGAGCAGGGACGAATACTGTTCCTCGGCCTCGGCACCAGCCTCGGCGCGACGGTCATTGCGGAGGAAGACGCGACAGTCGGTTAGCGACCTGCTGATTCGGCAATTTTCTCCCGACCAGCCAGGACGTGCCGGGCGAAAGAAAGTCATACGCGCGAGAACCCGTCGAACCACGCTAAGGGCCAATCCTTCACCATTCATTCCCATGTATCACCACATCAAAAAACTCATGTTCACCGTGCGCGTCGGCCAACCCGATCCGCGCTTTGGCAATATGCTGCTCGAACAATTTGGCGGGGCCAACGGCGAATTGGCCGCCGCGATGCAATACTCAATCCAAGGCATCAACTGTGAGGACATGGCCTGCAAGGATCTCCTCATGGATATTGGGACGGAGGAGCTGAGCCATTTGGAAATCATTGGCACGCTCGCGCGGATGCACCTGAAGCCGATGAAGAAGGATGCTGATGCGGCGGAGCACGACCCCCTCATCGCCATCGCCGGTGGCGGCGGAGTGGCCCTCTGCAACTCCATGGGGAATGCCTGGACGGCCGATTACCTGAAGGTCACCGGCGAACTCGACGTGGATTTGCGCAGCAACATTGCCGCTGAGGCCCGCGCCAAGATCGTCTATGAGCGCCTGATCAATTTTTGCGACGACCCAGGAACCAAGGAGGCATTGCAGTTCCTCATGACGCGGGAGATAACCCACATGCGGGCCTTCATGCAGGCGCTGGACAGCCTCGGAAAGCCGCCGCTCTCGATTGGGCTGATTCCACCGACGCCCGGCATTGTCGATCAATACTACAACGACTCGACGGGAGAGGGGGACGCTGGCGAGGTGGACGTGGAAGGCCCGTGGAACACCGGAGACGGCATCGTCGTAGTGGAAGCCCCCGCGCTGGCCGATTTTCAGGTGCTCAAAGCCACCCCGAAAATGGGTCGTACCACGCTCGACCAAAACGGGAAGAAGTCTCCGCGCAAGGGACCCTCTTCCAAATCCACCGGCAGGCGGTAACCGGGTGGCCTCTCATCGCGGACTTTGATCTCCTGTCCATCGTCCGGGTGCGGACCCTTCCAAATTCTCCGCAAGCTGCCTTTGCCATGCCGCCGAATATGAACTCTCCTCTCGTTGAGCGTTGCCCGATGGGCGTGCCTGGGCTGGATGCGGTGCTTGACGGTGGCCTTCCGGCCCGGCGCCTCTACTTGGTTCAAGGCGATCCCGGCGTCGGCAAGACGACGCTGGCCATGCAATTCCTCATGGAGGGCGCCCGGCGCGGTGAGGTCGGCCTTTACGTCACGCTGTCGGAAACCAAGGAAGAGATTGAAGTGGTTGCCATATCCCACGGCTGGGATCTTACGAAGATTCATCTCTATGAGCTTTCGGCGATCGAGGCGCAGATCCGCGGGGACAGCGAAAGCACGTTTTTTCACCCCTCGGAAGTGGAGCTGAACCGCACAATCGGCGCGCTGGTGGCTGAGGTCGAAAAGGTGCAGCCCGTCCGCGTGGTTTTCGATTCGCTTTCGGAAATGCGGATGCTCGCGGATACTCCGCTGCGTTACCGTCGGCAGATTTTGCAGCTCAAGCAGTTTTTTGCGGGGCGCAACTCCACGGTGCTGTTTCTCGATGACCGCTCTTCGGGCACGCACGACTTGCAAGTGGAGAGCATCGCGCATGGGGTTCTCTGTTTAAGCAGCGAGTCGCCCGAGTATGGCGTCGCCCGTCGGCAATTAACCGTGCTAAAGATCCGCGGCTCTCAGTTCCGGGAAGGCCACCATGATTTGATTTTGCGGCGAGGGGGCATGGTCGTGTTTCCACGGCTCGTGGCAGGAGAGCACCACCGGAAGTTTACGCGCGAGGACTTTCCCAGCGGGATCGAGGAACTGGATTCATTGCTCGGTGGCGGCTTGGGGCGAGGCACGAGCAGCATGTTTATGGGTCCGCCGGGAACGGGAAAATCGACCCTTGCGCTGCGCTTTGCGGTCTCGGCCGCGGAGCGGGGTGAGAAAGCGCTGCTTTTCATTTTCGACGAGACGACGGGCATGCTCAAAAATCGCGCCGCTCAGCTTGGACTCGACATGGAAGAGCATCTGCGCAGTGGCTTGATCGCCATCCAGCAGGTCGATCCGGCGGAAATTTCTCCGGGTGAACTGGTGCATCGTATTCGCCAGTCCGTCGCTGAGGAAGGGGTGCGAATGGTCGTAATCGACAGCATCAATGGATACCTGAATGCCATGCCGGCGGAGCGTTACCTGACGCTGCAATTGCACGAATTGCTGGCCTTCCTCAACCAGCAAGGCGTGATCACGATCATCGTCCTGGCGCAGCAGGGTCTGGTCGGCGCGATGCAATCCATCGTCGATCTCACTTACCTCGCGGACACGGTCGTGCTGTCGCGCTATTATGAGTCGCGTGGTGAAGTAAAGAAGGCGCTGTCGGTCATTAAGAAGCGCAGCGGAAATCACGAGCGAACGATCCGTGAGATGCAGATCGGCAGGAATGGGATTTCCTTGGGCGAGCCTCTGCGCGATTTGCAGGGGGTGCTGACCGGTGTGCCTAGTTTTATGAACGCGGAGGCGGCAAAGAACGACGTTCCTATTGATGGCTAACCCTCCGGAAACCTCAGCGAGTGCCGAGCAGCCTCGGCCTTTGGTGCAGGGCGAGTTGGGAATTCTGGTGATTGCACCTACGAGCAATGACGCGCGCCTGACCGCAAGTTTCTTACTGAAGGCCGGGTATGACGCCGCGGTGTGCCAAAATCTTCACGCCTTGGGTGAGCGCATGAAGGCGGGATGCGGCGCGCTGGTGCTGGCGGAGGAGGCGCTTGGCGGCGACATCAGTGAGTTGGTCGCGACCTTGGAACACCAGCCTTCGTGGTCCGATCTCCCCTTGATCCTGATCACTGCCGCCGGTGGTGCAATCCACGCCCGGCCCCGCCATTTGAACGCGTTGGGTCCGGTGGGAAACATTTCGGTGATCGAGCGGCCGGTGCGGCCCGAGACCCTGGTGAGTACTTGCGAAGTCGCCCTGCGCTCCCGGCGGCGGCAATATCAGGTGCGCGAACTCCTTCGCGAACTGGCTGCGGCGGACCGGCGAAAAGATGAGTTTTTAGCCATGCTTGCGCACGAGCTGCGCAATCCGCTCGCGGCCGTGGCGAATGCGGCGTCTCTACTCAGAACTCCGACCGGTGAGGATCAGGAATGGGCCGTGAATGTCATTACCCGCCAGAGCAGTCAGTTGGCTCATTTGATTGACGACCTGCTCGATGTGTCCCGCATCACGACGGGCAAGATTCGCCTGCGCAGGGAAACCATCGACGCCGCGGCGATTCTCGACCGCGCGAGAGATTCCGCTCAACCGTTGATCAACTCACGGAAGCATGAGCTGATATGTAATTACGCCTCCGGCTTTCTGTGGCTCGATGCAGATCCCACGCGATTGGAGCAGATCGTTCTCAACTTACTGACGAATGCGGCCAAATATACTCCGACGGGTGGAAGGATTGAGCTATCCGCGCGGCTGTCCAAGGGTGAGATACTGATCACCGTCCGCGACAATGGCATCGGCATCGCCCCGGAGCGAATGCCGGAGATGTTTCAACTCTTCGCGCAAGGTGAGCGTTCGATCGCGCGCAGTGAAGGGGGTTTGGGCATCGGCCTCACCATTGTCCAAAAGCTCGTCGAAATGCACGGCGGTCGCATCGAGGCGCAAAGCGGTGGAAAAAACCGCGGCAGCAATTTCACCGTATGTTTCCCTCCCGCGACCATCGCTATTCCGAGCAACGGATTAAAGGCCGTCGTGCCGCAGAGTATGCCTCGGCGGCGCGTGCTGATCGTGGATGATAACATCGACACCGCGCACGGCCTGGCTCGCCTACTGACCCGCGCCGGCCACGAAATTGCGCTGGCCCATGATGGCGACCAGGCGCTGGTCCTGGCGAGCGAGCAGTCGCCGGAGTCAGTCATCCTCGATATTGGCCTGCCTGGCATGGACGGCTTCGAGGTGGCAAGACGCCTGCGTGCCGCGGCGTGTTGTGCTGACGCGGTCATCATTGCTGTGACTGGTTATGGCCAGCCCGAAGACCGGCAGAAATCCATCGAAGCGGGCTTCGATCACCATTTGGTCAAACCCGTCGATTTGGATGAACTGAAGAGGCTCTTGAATAAGCCTCGGGCGTGCGCGCACGGCCTTCCTGCGCAGGCAACCGTCGGCTGATCACGCCCGACTGCCATTCTGCAACCACTCAAGAAGGATGTCGAGGTCCACGGGTTTCACCATGTATTCGTCTCCGATGTGGTCTATCGGATGAACGCCGACTGGAGCGAGATGGCGGCTGGCTGTGATGGAGGCGTGGGCGCGTCCTTAGAGAATTGAACGATTAACCACTCACCCGTCCCTCGCGACAATACTCGAGCCTCACACGCGCGTCGCGAGCTGAGCCAGCACTTGTCGGAGCTGGTCGAGGTTCACTGGCTTCACGAGGTGCGCGGTGAACCCCGCTTCCTTGGTCTGCCGCAGGTCGTCTTCCATGCCGTAGCCGCTGAGCGCGATGCCGGGCACCGGGCGCCGGCGTTGAATTTCACGCATGAGATCGAGGCCACTGCCGTCGGGCAGGCCGAGATCGCTGACTACGGCATCGAACCGCTCGGCAGAAAAAGCGAGCAGCGCCTCGTGGATCGTGCTCGCCGTCGTAACTTGGTGCCCGCTGCGCGTCAGGAGTCGCGTCAGCACGGTGCGTGTGGCTTCGTGATCTTCCACCACGAGCAGGCGCAGGGCGGGTGCGGGCGCTGAGGGCGGCGTTATCGCGGGAGGGAGTTCAGCAGGGGCTTCGACGCTGGCGAGGATCACGGTGAAGGTCGCGCCGAGGCCCACTCCCTTGCTGTCGGCCTGGATAGTCCCGCCATGCGCTTCCACGATGGCCTGCGAGATGGCGAGGCCGAGCCCGAGTCCGCCATAGCGATGCTGGCCGGCCGCGTCGCCCTGCTCGAAGGCGCGGAAAATCTGCGGCAGCGCCTCCGCACTGATCCCCACGCCGTTGTCTTCCACGCTGACCAAGATCCTGCCCTCGGCATCGTTGCGCGTGCGCACGGCGATGGTGCCGCCGGTCGGCGTAAATTTTAGCGCGTTCTTGATGAGATTCCAAAAGACCTGCTGCAGCCGCGCGGGATCGGCCAGCGCGTGATGCCGCTCCGCTTCGAGGCTGAAGACCACGCGCACCTGCTTCCCGAGTTCATCGCTGCGCACGATCTCCGCAGTGTGTTCCAGCAGTTGGTGAAGGTCGGCGGCAATGGGGGCGAGGTTTAATTTCCCGCGGGTGATGCGCGTGATGTCGAGCAGGTCATCGATGAGGCGCGCTTGCAGCTCCACGTTGCGCCGGACCATCCCGAGCTGATCGCGCACCTCCTGCGGCAGCGCGGTGTCGCCTTCCATCGCGCTCGCCGTCATCAGCACGGGAGTGAGCGGCGTGCGCAGCTCATGGCTGAGGGCGGCGAGAAAATCATCCTTGGCCCGCAAGGCCGATTCTGCCTGCTCTTTGGCAATGCGCAGGTGTTCCACGGATGCCCGGCGTTCCGTCATATCGCGAAAAGTCCACACCCAGCCCAGCGCGGCGCCGGCAAGGTGGACGGGCGAGCCGCAGCGCTCGTAAACGCGGCCGTCCGCCATCAGCAATTCTTCGCGGATCTCCTTGTCCGGGGTCGCGTAAGCGGCGGCGACGCCGCCCAGGAATGCGGCAGGATCGGCAGTCTGCCCCGCGGCCCATTGCAATGCCGCCTCATCGGACCGCTGCTCGAGGACGGAGGAAGGAAAGTTCCAAATCTGGAGAAAGCGCTGATTGAAATGAATCATCCGTCCCTCGAGCGAGACGATCAGGATGCCATCGAGGACACTTTCGGTCAGCGCTTCGAGCAGCCGCTTTTGCGAAGCGGCGTTCTCTTCCGCTACTTTTGCGTCGTGACAGTCCGTGCAAGTGCCGACCCATGCGCGCACGTCGCCATTGGCATCGAACAGCGGCGTGGCCCGCGCGACGAAGTGACGGTATTGCTGCGATGGCACATGCCAGAGCCGTCCGCGCGCTTCATAGAGTGAACGCGCCTGCTTCGCGGCCTCCCAAATCTCTTCCACTGCTTCGCGATCCTCGGGATGCAAAGCATTGGTCCAGCCAAAGCCGCGATGTTCTTCCCATGATTGACCGGTAAAATTCTCCCAAGCGAGCTGCGGCACGACGAACGCGCCCTGGGCATCCGTCGTCCACGGCACATCCGTGATGATGGAGACGAGCGAGCGGAAACGTTCCTCGCTCGCGCGCAACGCTTCCTCCGACCGCTTGCGCTGCACCCATTGCGCGATGCCATCCGCGACGGGCGCGAGTTCATTGAGCACCGCTTGGGAAAGCGGGTGGCGGGCGAACAGCGCCATAACTCCCAGAACGCGATTTTCCAGGAGTAATGGGTAACCGGCAAAGGCCACCATGCCTTCGCGTTTCGCCCACTCGGGGTCGCTGATGTTCGGGTCATGCAGAACGTCGTTGGTCAGCAGCGGCTGCGTGCTTTGGGCGATGCGGCCGATTTTGAATTCGCCAACTTTCACACGCCCGTGCGGCCCATTGAGATGCGTGTAAAGGCCCGCGCTGGCTTGGAGTTCTAAAATATTTTCCGTCTCCTTGAGCGTCCAGATGCGGGCGAAAGCTGCGTCCAGATGCTCGACCACTGCTTCGGCGCATTTTTGCAAAACCGCCGGCAACGTTTCCCCGGTGACCAGCGCGGCGCTGATGTCCGCGCGCAACGCGGCCAGACGCACCCGCTCGCGCAACGCTTCCTCCGCCTGCTGGCGCTCGGTGATGTCGCGCAAGGTGGCGGTGAACATCGGCGGTTCGATTCCGGCGATGCGGTTGATGGACAGCTCAACGGGGAACTCGTGCCCATCCGCGTGCAGCGCGGGCACTTCGATGCGCTTTCTCAGCACCGGTCCTTCGCCGGTCGCGAGGTAATGCGCCAGCCCTTGGTAATGCCGTTCGCGCAGGCGTTCCGGGATGATTTTCTCCGCCATCGGCCGGCCGACGATTTCCTCGCGGCGAATGCCGAACGTGCTTTCCGCCGCTGGGTTGAAGTCCACCACTTTTCCCTGGTGGTCCATCGTGATGATGGTGTCGAGCGCGCCGTCGAGTATGGCCGACTTGCGGTTTTCGCTTTCGCGCAAGGCTGCTTCCGCCCGTTTGCGCTCGGTGATGTCGCGCGTGAAGCAGCGGGTGTGGACGAATTTTCCATTCTCCCGCAGCACATTGGAATTGATGAGCACATCCCGGATCGAACCATCTTTGCAACGCAGCCGCGCTTCGTAATCGCCGAGCGTCTCGTCTCGCGTCAGCCTCCCGAGAATGTCCTGGATGACCGGCTCGTCCGCGTGAAATTTGGCGATGTGATGCCCGAGATATTCCTCGCGGGAGTAACCGAGCATTTGCAGTTCAGTGCGATTGGCCCAGAGGATGATTCCATCCGCTCCGACCCAGTGCATGCCCACGGTGGCGTTCTCCACGAAGTCCCGCAGTTCCTGTTCGGTCCGCTGCACAGCTTCTTCCGCCCGCTTGCGCTCGGTGATGTCGCGGATCACGGAAAGAATCACCTCCTCACCGCCGATGCGGTCGAAGGTCCAGCTCGCTTCCACGGGAAACCGCGCGCCATCGCGCCGCACCTGCGTCGTCTCGAAACGGATCGGCCCCCGCCGCACCGCCGCGATCTGCGCGGCGAGCTCGGCCTGCGTCTCTGGCGCGCGCAGATCGGCCATCGATTTTGCCAGCAATTCCTCCTCGCTGAAGCCGTAGGCCGCGATCGCTGCGGCATTGACCTCGATGAGCGCGCCGTCCGGACGAAAGAAAAGCAGGATGTCGCGGCCCCGCGCCGAGAGCAGGCGGTAGCGCTCGCCCGCGGCCTCCACGCGCTTGCGCTCGGTGATGTCGCGCGCGATTTTCGATGCGCCCACAATCTGGCCGTGGGCATCGAAGATGGGAGAAACGGTCAGCGAGACCTCCACCGGCGTCCGGTCTTTCCGGCAGCGCACCGTTTCATAATGGCCGATCGTCCCGCCCTGGCGGATGCGCTCCAGAATGACCGACTCGTCGTTTTCCAGATGGGGGGGAATCAACATCGTGAGGGGCTGGCCAATCGCTTCCTCTGCGGTGTAGCCATAGAGCCGTTCCGCCCCGCGATTCCAACTGGTGAGGACGCCGTCGAGGTTTGTGCTGATGATGGCATCCTCCGACGACTCGACGATGGCCGCGAGGCAGGCCTCCGCTACTTCCCCCTGCTGGCGTTCCGTGATGTCCTGAAAAAAAGTCGCCACGCTGCCATCTGCGGCGACGATTCCCGGCTCGAAGGTTTTTTCAGGCAAAGAGGGATTCTCGTTCGACATGAGCGGAGTGTGCCAAGTGAAGGCGAATAGTGCGCCGGAGCAAGGTTCGAATCGCTGTCTAATGCGCGCCGGCTTTCCGCGCCTGAATCTTCCTGACGGGAAGGACCGGCGTGTAGGTAAGTTCTCTCTGCGCCGCCACCGCCCGCAGCAAGAGTGCGCCACGGCTCATGTCACCACGCCCGGCAAACTCAGCCGGAAAAAGCAGGCGCGCGCCGAAGATCGGCAGCAGCGTGTCGATGTATTTGCCAGTCGCGACGCTCCCCAGGAAGACGACCTCGTAGGAGCCGGCTGCCGCCAGCTCGAGGGCGGTGGCTTTGAGTGGAACGGTAAAGCGAGGCTCGGCAGAATCCACCGCCACCGCCGCGAACTCGGCGAGAGCGGGCGTGCCGACCAAGGTGTCGGGTGTCGCCAGGCCGCGGCTGGGAGTAATGATCCTCGCGCCCAGCGAGGGCGCGGCGAAATGGCGGGCGTAAGCCAGCTTGCCGCGAAAGTATAAGCCGCTGCAAAACGCGAACACGTCGCCCAAAGTCGCGGCTCCAATTTGCACCTGACGCGCCAGCTCGAAATTCGCGCCCGGCCTCGTCAGCATCGCGGCCCGCTTGCCACCCGAATGCGCCGGAGAGAGCAAAAATATGCGGCTCATCGGAACCCGATGCCTCCAGGTGTCCGGTGCCGCGCGAAGCGATCAGCGAACTTCATTATGAGCAAGAAAACTGAAATCGAAGTTGCCGGAAAGAAGCTCATGGTCTCGAACCTCGACAAGGTGCTGTATCCCGCGGCTGGGTTCACGAAAGGACAGGTCATCGACTATTACATTCGCATCGCGCCCGTGCTGCTGCCGCATCTGAAAAACCGGCCTATCACGCTCAAGCGGTATCCCGATGGCGTGGACGGCTTTTTCTTCTACGAAAAGCAGTGTCCTTCCCACCGACCAGATTGGGTGAAGACGACGGAGGTTCCGTCGCGTCGCGAGGAAGGAAAGATCGACTACTGCCTGATGAACGACCTACCCGCGCTCGTCTGGGCAGCGAATCTCGCGGACTTGGAACTGCATACCTTCCTGCACCGCGCACCGGCGATCACCCGTCCCACCGCGCTCGCCTTCGATCTTGATCCAGGCGCACCGGCGGACATCGTCCTGTGCTGTCGCGTGGGCCTGTGGCTCCGGCAGATTTTCGATGACTTGGGACTTCAATCGTTCCCAAAAACTTCGGGCTCGAAAGGGCTGCAAATCTTTGTGCCGCTCAACACGGCGACAACTTATGAGAAGACGAAAGCCTTTGCGCACGCGCTTGCGGAAAAGTTGGAGCGGGATCATTCCGACACAGTGGTGTCGCGAATGCAGAAGGACTTGCGGAAAGGCAAGGTGCTCATCGACTGGAGCCAGAACGACGAGCACAAGACGACGGTGAACGTCTATTCGTTGAGGGCGGGGTCTCAGCCCACCGTCTCGACGCCGGTCACATGGCCGGAAGTAAAAGCGGTGGCGAAAAAAGGTGCTGCAGGCCGCCTGGTCTTCGACAGCGAAGCCGTGCTGAAACGGGTGACGAAGCAGGACGATTTGTTCGCGCCGATGCTCACGCTCAAGCAGCGCCTTCCGAGCCTGCGCGCGATCGCTACCTAATTACGAGAAGCACCGGGGGGAGAAGAAACGGGGACGTCCGCCGCTTGAACTTGCCGCTGAGCCCGTCAGAGTTCCTCGAGAAAAGCGAGCGCCTTGTCGTAGCTGGCGCGCTGCAGATAGTGCGTGAGTTGAGGGTCGGTATCGGCGGAGAGCTGGGATGAGAGATCGACAATATCATGGGAAATCTCCTGGAGCCGAGTGAGGTGCGCGGCGGGATCCCTTTGGAAAAACTGCCGGTCGGCAATGATCGCCAAGCGCTGGCGCAGGGCAGCGGCAAGCGCGCTGCGAGTATCGGTCGAATGGATCATAGGTGGAGAAATCGCCGCCGACGTCAATTTGCGTCTAATCCAATCCTGCTGCGGTCAATTTGGCCGACTGGCGACTTGTTTCGTCGCGGTCTTGGAGCGGGAGCGCACTGCCTTACTTGCAGACTTGCTCTCGGCGAGAAGCTGGCGTTCTGCCTCGATCCAGTCTTGCTGCTCATCGCCGGGCTGCCTGTGATGACGGCGCTTTTCGGCGATGAAGTAGGCGCGCAAAGCAATGTCATCCGTCGTGAACCCAAGAGCCTTGGCTGGAACTGGTGTGGCCGGCCTTGCGGCGGTCATTTTACGAATCGCGGGCGGAGTCTTTTTCGCCGGTTTGACGGCACGTTTGGCCGGAGTGGCGGTTTTAGTCGTGGTCTTCTTGCTCATTATTTTTTTCAGGTTGGTATTGCCTTTGCCCTGGGAAAATTCCACAGCCGAGACTGCAGGAGGAAGAACGACTCAGATCATACGGTTTCCGGCGCAGGCGTAAATAGCGAAATTGCCGCCTGAGGATTTCGTTCGCCCCATGATCTCCATCCCCGGCTCGCGGCAAGCAGTGCGTGGCCATGCGTAGCCGGCTTGCGGAAGTGCCGTCCGGAAATGGGCTCTCAGTTCGGCGCTCAGCGCTGCGTCCTAGCCGCGCTGGCGCCGACGGCGAGAGCTGGGTGTTGCGGGGTTGCATGATCACTCGCAGGCCGGGCGATCAAAAACTTCGAGAAACTCCCTCAAGGTGTGCGACCGCTTCGCGTTGAATGGTGCGGAAGGCGGCGGCTACTTCTTCGTCCCGTAGGTGCGGACGAAGTCGATGCAGGCTTTCGCGTCTTCGGCGTTGTTGTCCCAGTTGAATTCGTATTCCACTGAAATCGGCCCGTCGAAGCCCTGCGCCTTGTATTCGTCCAGCACGGCTTTGACATCGCTCACGCCTTCGCCCCAGTGAACGTCGTGACCGCTGGGCAGCGGGGCGTGCAGGTCTTTCATATGGCTCGACATGATGCGGCCCTTCAAAATCTTCACGCACTCGACAGGCTTCAGCCCCGAGCGCACCCAGTGGCCGATGTCGGCGCACGCGCCCATGCGTGGGTCGCGGTCCTTGGTGACTTCGAGCACGTAATTCGGATCCCACACGCGGTAGTTCGGATTGTCGGGGCGCTTCGGGTGATCGTGAATGCCGACCTTGATGTCGTATTCCTTCACGAGCTTCTCCGCGGTATCGAGCGCTTCCACGGATTCGGTGTTGATCACGCGGATGCCCATGGCCTTGGCAAAGTCGAAAACCTTGCGCGACTCCTTTTCGTCCGGGGAGAGGCCGACCACACCATACGCGATTGGCGTTACGCCGTGCTCCTTGCATTTCGCCTTCACCTTTTCCCAAACCTCCGGCGGCGCATCGTGGCCGAACTTCACGTTCGGCTCTTCTTTCGAGAGCTTCTGGCCGGGATAAAACTCGATGACTTTTCCGCCGGCGAAGGCGGTTTTCTCAATCGCCTCGAAGACGCTGAAGCGGTTGAAGGTGTAGGCTTGGCAGCCGACGGCGAAGCCGCCGACCTTGAGGTCGTCGGGAATCGGCGGTGCGGCGAAGGCGAGGCTGGAACAGGCGGCTAAGGCCGCGAGGAGGAGGGTGGGGAGTCGGGTCATGCGGGAAGAATGCGGAACGATGCGCGTTCTTTGAAAGCATGAAATCCGAACTTCGGGTCCGAGCATCTCGGAAGTGGTGGGCGGACGGTGCGGGTTTTCGAGTGTGAGCACGCCCAAATGGGCACGGATCCCCGAAGGCAGGAGGGTGATGCGCGGGTGGGTGGGTTCATGGTGGAGGGACAGATTGGTTTGCGGGAGGAAAGTAGCGTGGGCTAAAGCACAAGCTGCCTTTCCGCCTCGGGCCTCCTTAAAAGAAGCGCTGGCTACCAAGTGTAGTGAACCTTATAGGTCACGATCTTTTCCTCGTCGGGCTTGAGTGGGACTTTGAACTCGATGGTCTGCGCGTCGGTCTTCTCGAAGTCCTGAGATTTCTCTTTGATCGTCCAGTTATTCCAGCGGTAGAGGTGCTCGACGACGCGGATTTCGACGGGCTCTTTTTTGCGGTTGCGGACTTTGATCTCGAAAGTTTCGTCGGCCCAATGGTCGGTGCTGCTGACTTTGAAGTCGGAGCGTTTGCGCTCGCCCACGAGGTCGAAGCTGTCGCCGATGAAGAGGCGGACGAGTTCGTCCTTCGGCGTGTGGTCGATGTTGTTTTCACCGACGAATTCGAGCTGCCGGTCTTCGTCCTGCGAGTAAAAGCGGACGCGGCCTTTGGGCAGCGGAATGCCGAGTTTGTTGGCCTCGGTGTTCTTGAACTGCCGATAGACGTTCACCTTCTTGTTTGACTGCGTACCGTAGCTGGGGTTGTCGCCAACCTGCATGCCCACGCGCCAGCCGAGGCCGGCTGCGCCATCATAGATGTAGAGGCGCTCGGCTTTGACGCCGGTGGCGCGGACAAACTCGACCTGCTTGGTTTCCCGGTCACGCAGCGTGGCGGGGTTCGCAAGGGTGTAGAGGTGGAATTCGTCGAAGGCTTTTTCGGTGACGACAGGCGCGGCCGCGGCATCCATGGCGAGGGCGCGCGTGGCGAACATTTTCGACTCCGGGCGCTGCGGCTGCACTTTGTTCACGTCGCCGGCCATGAGTTTGATCTTCGCGTTCTGGAAGGCGGTGCCGCTGTCGTTTTTCATCGTGATCCAACCGACGAAATCCACGAGGTCGCCTTTCTCCGGCGCGACGAGATTGTAGCTCGCCTCCCAGGAAAAGCCCTGGGTGACGTAGGCGACTTCGGCATTGATCTTGGCCGCGGCGGGGGCGTTCAGTTTCCACGCGAGGGTGGGCTTGAGGATGCTGTCGTCGCCGAGCGCGGGGAAGATGGCCTGGCCGGGGAGGGAGAATTGCAGTTTGCCGTCCACCTCGATGATCGGCTGCACATTTTGCCCGCCGGGCACGAAGCCGCTGCGGATGACTTTGCCGGTGATGATCTGGTCCGGCTTGTTGGTTTCGCGGCGGATGAAGTCGAGCGTCTTGCCCTCGAAGAAGGAGAGGAGCATCGGTTCGGAGACGGGATCGTTGCGGTAGTTTTGTTCGAGGACCTGGAGCGCGATCTTGCCGGCGGCGTCGCGCAGGATCACGGAGTCGGCTTCGAGCTTCGCGGTCGCACCGGTGAAACTGACGTGGTTGACCCCGGCTTTGAGGTCGATGGGCAGGGTGTCGCGGACGACGGCGAAGCCTTGGTTGTAGATGGTGAGCGCGGGCTCGGCGGCAAAAGCCGGAGCCGCGAGGGCGAGGAGGATGGAGAGATGTTTCATATTCATGGAGGAGACGTGCGGGAGCTGGGGAATATTGTCAGACCGGTGTAAAAAGTCGGTGAGAAATGTGTCTTCGGGAAGTTGCGGCTTGTCGGTGCGCCCACGCGCGCTTAGAAACCGCCGCATGTCTGAAACCAAACGATTCCGCGCGGGAGTGCTTTTTGGAAATGAAGTCACGGAGTTGCTCGATTACGCCAAAGCCACAGGTTTCGCCCTGCCGGCGATCAACTGCATCGGGACCAGCACCGTTAACGCCGCGCTGGCCGCCGCCCGCGAGGTGCATTCGCCGACAATGATTCAGTTCTCGAATGGCGGCGCGCAGTTTTTCATCGGCAAGGGGGTGAAAGGAGACAACCAACTCGGCCCAATACTCGGGGGAATCGCCGGGGCGCATTATGTGGATGCGGCCGCCAAGGCCTATGGCGTACCGGTCATCCTGAATACGGATCATTGCGCGAAAAAGTTGCTGCCTTGGGTGGACGGGCTGCTGGCGGCGAGCGAGGAGCAGTTCGCGAAGACGGGCAAGCCGCTTTACAGCTCGCACATGCTGGACCTTTCCGAGGAGCCGCTGCACGAGAACCTCGAAATCTGCGCGAAGTATTTTGAGCGCATGACGAAGATGGGGATGACGCTCGAAATCGAACTCGGCGTGACCGGCGGCGAAGAGGACGGTGTGGATAATACCGATGTCGATGACTCCAAGCTCTACACCCAGCCGGTGGAAGTGGCCGAAGCCTACAAGGTGCTCGGCAAGATCAGCCCGAACTTCACCATCGCGGCGGCGTTCGGCAACGTGCATGGCGTTTACAAACCGGGGAACGTGAAACTCAAGCCAACGATCCTGAAAGACTCGCAGGATTACATCGAGAAAACCTTTGGCACCGGGCCGAGACCGGTGAACTTCGTCTTTCACGGCGGGTCCGGTTCGACGCGCGAGGAGATCCGCGAGGCGGTGAGCTATGGGGCGATCAAGATGAACATCGACACCGATGTGCAGTGGGCTTTCTGGGATGGCATCCGCGCTTACGAGGCGAAGAATCATGACTATCTACAAGGCCAGATCGGCAATCCGAAAGGTCCCGATGCGCCGAACAAGAAGCAATACGACCCGCGCGTGTGGCTCGGCGCGGCGGAAGATGCCGCGACGAAGCGGCTGCTGACGACGTTCGAGGATCTGAACTGCATCAACCGCAACGTCTGATTCATTCCGCCGCATGAAAACCTCCCTTCGTCTTCGTCTCTTCGCCGCCGCAGTGCTCTTCGCGTTCGCCTGCACCTCGCAAGCGGTGGACAGAGCGCCGGCGCTGAGCATCGAAGCCGCACTGAAAATCGCGCAGGATTACCTGAAAGAAAAACCCGCGCCGCCGGCGATCGTCGCGCTGACATTGGAAAGCGCGACGCTGCGCGGGCAGAAGGTCTGGTTTGCCCGCTGGTCGTCGCCGATCTTTGGCGGGCCGAAACCGGAAATCGGCCTGCAAATCGACATGAGCGGCGAGATGACGAAGGTCGTGAGTGGCGGGGGAGAGCCCGGAAAAGGCCAGCGGCGCTACGGGGCGCGCGACATGCGCTGACGCCGGCGCGCATGGAGTTTCTCGCGCCCGCCAAGGTCAACCTATCGCTGCGGGTGCTCGGGCGGCGCGCGGACGGCTTTCACGATCTCGAATCGTTGATGTGTCCGGTCTCGGTCTTCGACACGCTGGAGGTGACGCCGCTGGCGGAAGGCGGCTTGGAGTTTGCCTGCGATGACGCGACGCTGCCGACGGGCGAGGACAATCTCGTGGTGCGGGCAGCGCGGGTCTTCTGCGCAGCGTGCGGCCTTGATCCGCAGGTGCGGATCGCGCTGACCAAGCGCATCCCGCACGGTGCCGGACTCGGTGGTGGGAGCAGCGATGCGGCGACGACGCTGCTCGCGCTCGACCGGCTTTTCGAGACGCGGCTGTCGCGCGAAGCACTCGCGGCGCTGGCGGCCGATCTCGGCTCGGACATCCCGTTTTTCATCTACCAAAGTGCGGCCATGATTCGCAGGCGCGGGGAGCGGGTGGAGCGGGTCGCGTTTCCGCACGCGCTGCCGCTGCTGCTGATCAAGCCGCCGTTCGGCGTGCCGACTCCGTGGGCCTATTCGCGCTGGAAGGATGCGCGCGAAATTCCCGGCGTTTCGTACGCTGCGCAGACGTTTGCATGGGGCGAACTGGTCAATGATTTGGAGCGCCCTGTATTTGAAAAGCACATCTTCCTCGCCGACCTCAAACGCTGGCTGCTGGCTCAACCGGAGGCGGCGGGTGCGCTGATGACTGGGAGCGGGGCGACGGTTTTCGCGGTGCTGAAATCGAAGGAAGACGCGCTGCCGCTGGGTGAGCGGGTGGCGGCAGAGTTCGGCCCGGACCTGTGGCTGTGCGCATGCGAGACGCTGGGCTGACGCAGCGCATTTCGCGGTAGCGATCCAAAAACATGCCGTCATCCTGAACGGAGGTCAGGAGGCTTTGCGATCTGACCGCAGTGAAGGATCGCTGGCGGTACGCGGGCGGAGGCGGTCTGGTGAGATGTGCGCGCGACCACCCCCACCGCCTCCGCCCGCGTTACTGTCAGCGATTCTTCACTCCATTCCCGCCCGCCTTCGCCCGCCGGGAACTCCGTTCAGAATGACCGCGTTTTTTTTGTGCGCTCCGCGCTACACGCCGGCGCGGTCGAGCAGTGAGGCGAGGACCTTCGTCGCCTCAAAATACTCGGCGGCGACTTCGTAAGCAGCGCGGCAGTGGGCGGGGTAGTCGGCGTTGATGGCGCGGACGGCTTCGGGGATTTCGTCGAGCGTGCGGAAGGCGAAGAGGCCGCGGTTTTCGCCGTAGTGGCGGGTGAAGCCGGTCTCCTGCGTGATGGCGGGGCGGCCGGCGGCGAGGTAGCAGGCGGTGCGGTCGCTGAACCATCCGGTGTTGAGGCGGACGTACTGGTCTTTCGCGACGGTGAATTCGCCTTTCGAGTCCTGCAAATAGCGGCGGTAGAGGTCGTGATCGATGCTCATCTGATCCGGGCTCGTGAACCGCCAGCCCTGGGCCAGAAAGCGTTCGCGGGTGGCGGCGTCCTTGATGTCGGTCGCGAGTTCAAAGGTCTCGCCGCTGCGCGCGGGGGCTTCGACGAACTTCAAAAACTCGAGCGACTTGCTCCACAGATACTTGTCGCCGCGCCACTCGATGTCCTTGAGCCCGCCGGTGTTCCAGTTCGCCACCGAGCTGAAAACCGCGCCGCCGGGCGGAGGCGCGTCCGTTTTCCAAAAGTCGGTGACGACGGGCTGGCGCGTGGGCAGCCATTGGAATTGGAGCGTGGGGATCGGCGACTCGGTGCCGATGTTTTCGCCGAAGGTGAAAAGCGCATGGTGGCGCGCGAGATATTCGATGGGGCCGGGCTCGCCTTTGTCCACGAGGATCTGCTCCACGCCGGGATCGCTCTCAACGTAGAGGATGCGCTCGCACTGCCGCACGTCGTCGTTGAGTTCCTGGGTGCCGCAGATGTTGAGGATGGCATCGGCGGTGCGGTAGAGCTCGAGCAGTTTTTCGCGCGTCAGCCCGTGGCACGGATCACCCGGCAGATAGCGTGCGCAAAAGGCCCAGCGGCCCTCGAAGCCGAATTGCGCCGCGAGCCGCGCGAGGTTTTCGAGGGCGTAGGAGTAGTCGTTGTTGATCTCGTAAGTCGTCGGGTTGTAGGGCAGCCGCGCGGAGTCCTCGACGTACCAGACCTCGTGTCCGAGCCGCAGCAGCCCGGCGATGTAATGGATGTGCTGCCAGACCACGCCCGCGATGGGCATGCTGGCCATAAAGCCCATGACGACGATGCGTTTGCGATTCATTGGCCGTGATCTCTAACGCAGGGACGCGCCGGCACGGAAAACAAATCCCATCGGACATGCAAACGCTCCGGTCCTCAGTGCCCCTCGTTCCGCGACTCCATCGCGGAACGCCCTTGTCCCCGCAATTCCATTGCCCCGCCGCCCGGCGGCACGCGACCCGGCGCAATGGAATTGCGCGGACAAGGGCGTGACGAAATGAAGTTTCGTCACGAGGGGAACAACTGCGGAACGAGGGACGGTTATTGTTCTCGCGGAAACCGCAAAGAAATGTATTCCGCTCGAAATGGCGTATTTCGCGAAGGATCTGCCGGTGAATAGCTATAAATTAGGGAGTAATACCAAACTCAGTTGAAGACTGGACGATACGAATCGGTGCGTTGCGCGATTTCCTTCGGTTCTCGGACTTTGGAAGGTGTCGGTTTTCAACTGTGTTTGGTATAAGAGGTGCCAGGCCAGGAACACCATTGATTCGCGACAGTCCCGGGCCGTTCCGGCTTCACGTCTTTCACGGGAGCGGTGCCCGTTTTGGTGGAGACCGCCTCGATGCATTGTGCGACCAATTTCTCAAATTCAGGCTGGGTCATCTTCACCCCCCGCCCGCGATCAAGAAACTGCACGTCAACGAAACTCAGTTTCCCCTTCTCAAAGACAAAAGCCGCCTGGTCTGCGGGCAATCCAAATAGAGTCGCTGGCTTGCCTTGATTGTGAGGGACTTCGCCGAAGCCCGTCTTTGCCGAAAAGCCGGTCACCCTCGGCCTTACCAGCATCGCGACCCTGGGGATTCGCAATTGAGGAAATTGGGCGGCGAAAGATTCCGGGCTGATGGAAAGCGACTCGCTAGCCTCCATGGCGGTATCGAGCGAAACCGGAGAAGGTTCCGCTGGCAAAGCCGCATAAGGGGATGTTAGCAACAACGCAACGAAGGCAAGCGAAGGGATCAATTTCATTGGAAACGAAAAAAAGGACAGATGCGTAATGTGGTGTTTTCTTCTCGTTACGGAAGTCGAAAAAGGCGCCTGACTCCGGCTGCGCCGAGCGCAAGCCATTCGTTCTACGCGGCGGAAAAAGTGAGATACGGTTTGTCCTCGATGATGCGCTGGAGGTAGAGCGCGAGTTCGCAGGCGTGGTAGTCGCCTTACATGCTGCTCTCGCCATTGGGCATGCGCTGGTCGGGCGCGATGTAGTCCCAGCCATTTCCTCGTTCCGCAGTTGCACTGCGGAACGGACTGACTCTTGAAGCTTTGCTTTTTCCGTCCTCGTGGCGATGCGCAGCCGCTATCGAATTCACGAACTGGATGAGGCGCTCGACTCCGCGCGGGGCTAGCTCAAGTGCTTGACGATGACGGCAGGATTGCCGGCGACGACCACGTTGGGCGGGACGCTTTTCGAGACGACGGAGCCGGCGGCGACGACGGAATTTTCGCCGATGGTCACGCCTTTCAAAATGACGGCGTTCATGCCGATCCAGACGTTGTCCTCGATGATGACGGGGGCGGTTTTCAGCACGGGGCGCGGCGGGCGGTCTTTGTAGAAGGGGGCGAGGGCGAGGGTGTCGATGCGGCGCTGGGCGGCGTCGATGGGATGGAAGTCGGAGTCGGCGATGCCGACATTCCACGAGACGAGGACGTGCTTGCCGATCTCGATGCGCTCGTCGGCCATGATGAGCGCGCCGTTGAGCAGGGTGAAGTCGCCGATTTTGCAGGTGCCGTTTTCGCCGAGGGCGAAGGACACGCCGGCGTAGAGCGAGACGTGCTTGCCGAGCTCGATGGCGGGCTGGCGCTGGCTGCGCATGAAGCGGAAAATCTGCGCGGTCTCGGCGTAGAGCCCTTCGCCCCAGGTGACGTTTTCGGGGATGGGATGCTGCCACCAGTCTTGTTCGACGCGGCGCTCGGGGGTGATGTTGCTCATGGCTTCCTTTCAATCACGAATGGTGTGCGGCGGAAAGAACCACGCGAAGAAATTCGGAAAAAGTGCTTGTCGGTATGGCATGTATGCCATACTTTCTTCGCCATGAAGATGACCATGCACATTGACGAAGAAACCCTCGCCGACGTGGTGAAGATCACGGGCGTCGCCAGCAAAACCGGAGCAGTGGAAAAAGCGCTCACCGAAATGGTGCGGAGGCACAAGCTCAAGGAGCTCGGAAAGAAGGGGCTCGGCCTCACTTCTGAAGAACTCAAGAACGCGTGGGAAGATCCTTTTGAAAAGGAATCCCTCCGAGTAGCCGAGGAGGCACCCAAATATGGCCGGAAGAGCCCTCGTCGATAGCAGCTTTTTCATCGGCCGACTGCGCACGGGGCTGGATCCGTTGGAGGAATTGGCCGCGCATTCGGACGAATGGGAGATGCTGACGTGTGGCGTGGTGATGGTCGAAGTTTTGCGCGGTATGAAACAGAAACCGGCCCACAAACGCATGGCGGATTACATGGGCTGCATGCTGTATGTGCCGACGTTGAACGCTGTTTGGGAGCGGGCCGCAAAGCTGGCTTGGGAACTGGATCGGACGGGTCGCGTGATGCAGGTGACTGATTTGATGATTGCGGTCTGCGCGCTCGAATTTGACGCTGCGGTGCTGACGCTGGATTCCGATTTCGCGCGGGTCCCCGGTTTGCGGGTGATCTCGCGGCTCGTTTAGTGGCCGAGATTGGCGGAATGATAGAGCGCGGCGTAGGCACCTCCACGCTTGATGAGTTCGGGGCCGTCGCCGACTTCGAGGATGCCGCCGTTGCCGAGGACGACGATTTTTTCCATGTCGTGGATGGTGGCGATGCGGTGGGTGATGATGAGGGTGGTGCGACCGCGCATTAGTTCTTCCATCGTGTCCATGATCGCGGCCTCGGTCGTGGGGTCGAGCGCGCTGGTAGGTTCGTCGAGGAGAAGGATCGGCGCGTCTTTCAAAAAGGCGCGGGCGATGCCGATGCGCTGGCGCTGGCCGACGCTGAGATGGCCGCCGCGCTCGCCCACCTGCGATTTGTAGCCGTCGGTCATGGCGGTGATGAAGTCGTGGGCCTGGGCGCGTTTGGCGGCTTGGACGATCTCGGCCTCGGAGGCGTCGGGGCGGCCATAGGCGATGTTTTCGCGAATGGTGGTGGAGAAAAGCAGCGTGTCTTGGAGGACAATGCTGATCTGGTTGCGGAGAGATTTTTTCGTCAGGTCGCGGAGGTCGTGGCCGTCGAGGAGGACGCGCCCGGCGCTGGGGTCGTAAAAGCGCGGGACGAGCGAAAGGAGCGTGCTCTTGCCCGCGCCGGTGCCGCCGACGAAGGCGACCGTCTGGCCGGGCGCGACGCGGAGATTTACGCCGCTGAGGATGGTGCGCTCGGGAGTATAGCCGAAGGCGACCTTTTCGAAGGCGATCTCTCCGCGGGCGGTGGCGAGTGTCTGCGCGGTCGGCGATTCCTTTACCTCGTCCTCCTTGTCGAGCACCTCGAAACAGCGTTGGGCGCCGGCGGCGGCGCCTTCGAGCGCCCAGGCGACCTGGGTGAGCGCTTCGAGCGGCTGGTAGAGCATGAGGAGGAGTGAGGAAATCCAGATCAGTTCGCCGAGGCGAAGGGTGCCCGCGAGCACATGATTCGAGCCGACGTAATACATCGCCGCGGTGCTCAGGGCGATGAGTGTGCTGATGACGAGCGAGCTTTTCATCGAGATGAAATTCAGCCGAAGATTGGCTTCCAGACTTTCGCGGGCGCTGGCGCGAAACTGTGCGACTTCGTAATCTTCGCGACCAAATGCCTGCACCATTTTGATCGAGCTGAGACCCTCCTGCGCGACAGTGAGCACGGCGCTTTCGCGCTCGGCGATGGTGGTGGCTTCGATGCGGATGCGTTTCGCGTAAAGATATATCGCCCCGACCATGAAGGGGATCACCGCGAGCGAAAGGAGCGTGAGTTTCGAGTCGAGCCGCCACATCACGAGGAAGGTGCTGACGATGGAAAACGTGGACTGAAAAATGAAGATGGCTTTGCTGTAAAAAGACTGGATCGACTGCGAGTCGTAGGCCACACGGAAGCTGGAGTCGGCGCTGCGGCGCTGGTCGTGAAACTTGAGGGGAAGCGAGTGCAGGTAGGCGTAGATCTCGGTGCGGAGGCGGAGCAGCGCCTGGAGCCCGACACGGAGAAAGATGACGCCGGTGACGAGATTCAACAGGCCGGAGAGCAGGTGAAAGGCGACGATCAGCCCGCACATCAGCAGCACCACAGAGGGCAGGCTCCAGGCGGACAGATCGTAGCCGACGGCGGACAGACGGTGTTCGTTTTTGGCAGCGGCGGGGAGGACGTGATCCACGATGAAGGCGAAAGGCCAGGGCCGCAGCAGGCCGAGGGCGATGGAGACGAGCGTGAGCGCGCCCGCCGCGCACGTCGGCGCAAGAAAAGGCCGGTAGTAGGCGAGCGCGCGGCGGTAAATGGACATCGACGCGATGAAAAGCCGCAGGCTCAGGAATGGCAACGCTTCTTCAAGAGATGGATTTGGACGAAATGTCACCGTGACAGTTACAAATCGCGACGCGGTGTCGCGACCGTGTTGGTTTAGGCAACACCCCTGTTCGTCCCGGGCGCAGAATGATTGAACTTTTCAGACCTTCGTTGCGTCTGTTTCCAGCATAAGCCCGTATCCCACGATGAGCATGGCATAGCGGATGCTAACTCAAGTTCAGTGCAGTCAGTAAACCACCCAATATTTATGAAAAAGAACCTCAAGAAAGTCGCTCGCGCAAATTACAGCTTGGGCGATCTCATCCTCGCCGTGAGCAGCTTCAGCAAGAACAATCGCGAAACGGTCGCCGCAGTCGCCGACCTCTTGGAAACAGGCCGCGTCCGCCTGAGCAGCCAGGGCCGCAAAGTTCGCGCGCGCGTTTACTAGATTCTCCACGCGGCATCTCCGACGGTTTGGTGACATTCGCTCTGCGGATTTTTCCAGACCGATAAGAATCCTTTCCACGCCTCGCCGGCGGCTACCAAGCCGCGGCGGGGCAAGTTTTTTTGGCGACATCGGTGAGCGACGAACACGCCGCTTCCCAAAAACCGCCACAGCCTCTAGCGTCCGCCAAGTGATCGCACGTTACACCCGACCTGAAATGGCCGCCGTCTGGGCGGATCAACGCAAATACGAAATCTGGCTGGAAATCGAGACGTTGGCTTGCGAGGCGCAGGTCGAGATCGGAGTGGTGCCGAAGGAAGATGCGGAGGCCATCCGCGCGAAAGCAAAGTTCGATCTGGCGGAGATTGAGGAGATTGAAAAGAGGACGAACCACGACGTCATCGCCTTTTTGGAAAACGTCGCCAGCTACGTCGGGCCGGCGTGCCGGTGGATGCACCAAGGGATGACTTCGAGCGACGTGCTCGACACCACACTTGCCGTGCAGATGGCGGAAGCGTCGGACATGCTGCTCGCCGATTTGCGCGAGCTGCGCGAGGTTATCGCTCGGCGTGCGCGGGAGTTTAAGATGACGCCGATGATCGGACGCAGCCACGGCATCCACGCGGAACCCGTGACCTTCGGACTGAAGCTGGCGCTGATGTACGACGAATTTGGTCGTGCCTGCGATCGCCTCCAAGACGCCCAGCCCCGCCTCCGCGTAGGGAAATTGAGCGGAGCCGTCGGCACGCACGCACATCTCGATCCGCGGGTCGAGGAGCGAGTGTGTGAAAAGCTCGGGCTCAAAGCCGCCGCGCTCTCCACCCAAGTGATTCAGCGCGACCGGCACGCGGAATTCCAGACCGTCCTCGCCATCATCGCCTCGTCCATTGATCGCTGGGCCACTGAGTTCCGCCATCTCCAGCGCACCGAGGTGCTGGAAGTGGAGGAGTATTTTTCCGCCGGGCAAAAAGGCAGCTCCGCCATGCCGCACAAGCGCAATCCGATCACCGGCGAAAAACTCAGCGCCCTCGCCCGCGTCGTCCGCGGCAACGCCATGGCCGCCTTGGAGAACATCCCGCTTTGGCATGAGCGCGACATCTCCCACTCGTCCGTCGAGCGCATCATCATGCCCGACTCCTGCATCCTTGTGGACTACATGCTCGTCTCGTTGCGCAAACTCGTGGACCGCCTCCTCGTCTATCCTGAAAACATGGAGCGCAACCTGCGTATCACCAAAGGCCTTTACTTCTCGCAGACCATCCTCCTCCAACTCACAGCCCGCGGCCTTGAGCGCAAGGTCGCCTACGAAGCCGTCCAGCGTGCCGCCATGAAAACCTGGCAGGGCGACATCAACCTTCAGCAAAACCTCGCCGCCGAGCCGGATGTCGCCGCTGTTCTGACCCGCGCGGAGATCGACCACCTTTGCTCGCTCGACATCCACTTTGCCCACGTCGATGACACTTTCCGCAAACTCGGCCTCGAAGCCTGAGCGCGTGCGGTTCCCGCTTTTCACCCGCGCCGCAAACTGTATCGTCACCTGCCTGAGATCGGACACTTCATTTATGAATCGGAAACTCGCCCTGCTTCTTCTCGCCACCGCGCTACCCTTCGCCGGCTGCAAAAAAATCAGCGAAAAGGTTCCTTTCTTGAAAAAGAAAGCGGTCGCTGCCGCAGCGACCCCTGGGCCAGTAGCCGAGCCCGTAGTCCCGGCGGCGACGCCCGCGCCGGCTGAGCCTCCAAAACCGATGATCGACACGAAGGCCGAGGTGGTTGTGCTCTGCTATCACCGTCTCGAGGGCAAAGCGGGTGGCATCTACTCCATTGAGCCGGCACTTTTTGAGCAGCACATGCAGAGGATCAAGGACTCCGGCGTGCCTGTCATTTCGATGCAGGATTTTCTGGCATGGCGCCGCGGCGAAAAAAATCTCGCGCCCAAAAACATCATCATCACCCTCGACGACGGCTACGTCTCTGGGGTCGATGTCGGCGTGCCCATCCTCAAAAAGTACGGCTTCACCGCGACTTTCTTCGTTTACACCGCCTTCATCAATAGCGGCGGCAAGTCCATCAGTTGGGCGCAGCTTGCCGAGTTGCGGGATGCCGGCTTCGAGATCGCCAGCCACACCGTTTCACACCTCGATTTGCGGAGAAAGCCGGCCAAGGCGCCCGACTACGAAGCGTGGCTCGAAAACGAAATCGCGGGTTCGAAGAAAATCCTCGAGGAACAGCTTGGCATCAAAGTCGCGACCATCGCTTTCCCCGGCGGCAATGTGAACGATAAGGTCCGCGCCGCGACCCATGCCGCGGGCTACGAAGCCGGTTTCAGCGTGTACGGCGCGCGCCTTGGTCTCGGCAGCGATGCCATGAGCCTCGGTCGCTACGACGTCACCGCAAAGCTGCCCAACAACCAGGAGGTCTTCACCGTCGCCATCACCTTTGGCGGAATGGCCGCCCCGAGCGGCCCCTCGCGCGGGCAAGAGGCCGCCGCTTCCATGATCACCGAGCCGATGAGCGGCGAGACCATCAGCAACGACACCCCGACGATTAAAGCCAACCTCGCCACTATGGGAGCGCTTGAGGCTGGGAGTATCGAAATGCGCGTCAGCGGCCTCGGTCTGGTACCGGCCGCCTTTGACCCCGCCACGAAGATGATCGAATACAAAGTGGAGAAACCCCTGCGTCCCGGCAGCTACACCGTCCTCATTGCCGCCAAGTCCGGCGCACAGCGCGTCGAAACCCGTTGGAGCTTCCACTACTCGCCCACCGGCGAAGCCCCCGAACCTGCTCCGCCGGTCGAGACCCCGCTGCCGGTGCGCAAGAAAAAGTAATCTCAACGGTCATCACCGCTCGGTCGCCGCCGGCCGCACGGTGAGTTTGGGACACCGCCGTTTCTGTGAGCCCGCCGTCCGAAATGCAAGCTGGACAAGGCGGCGCTGTCTTCCACATGTTCCTTTGTTCACCGGTCTTTCATGATGCTTATGAAAAAGTTCTTCGTTCTCACCTTTTGTGCCGGGGCTCTAGCTGCTTGCAGTGCGCCGCAGGGGAAGAAATACTCCGAAACCAAGCGAGAACTGCCCGCCATCGCGCTCCCTCCGGCGGAAAAGCACCCGGTCGTTCATGGAAGCGACGGGACTTCGATTGTCGCGGTTCAGCCGGGGGGGACGCTGACGTTGTTTCTTTCAGCGAACCGGAAGAGCAACTATCGCTGGCGGCTCTCGCAGATGCCGGACCCGACAGTGTTACAGTTGGTCACGAATGAGTTTGTGCCCGCGGCGGAGTCGGCTCGCGGGGAGGAAAAATGGGTCTTTAAGGCAGTGGGGGAAGGGGAGATCGATTTGCGGCTCTGGTACACGAGTCAGCGCCGGGAGCAGTTTGGCAGCGCGCCGGTTTTTGCCTGCGTGGTGGCGGTAGTCGAGAAACCCGTCCCAGTGGCGAGCGGGCCGGCACGAGGGCGGAGCAGAGCGGAAGTCCGCCGAAGCCAGCCCAAGGCGCAGCCCCGGCCGAACTCGGAGAGCGCGCCTTTTAACGAGCCGGTCTTCCGGTCAAGCCGGATGCTGCCGGGCGATGAGCGCGATGGCGGCCAAGAGCAGAGCTGAACCGGCCAGCCGCCGCAGCATGACGCCGCCGCCGTGGGTGCGCTCGGCATTGGCAAACCAGTGGCCGACGGTCCAGACGAGGACCACCGACCAGACGCCGCGGGAATTGTAGAGGACATTCGTGGTCGTGGCGCCGAGGGTGATGATGCTCCAGGCGATGCCCAGCCCCTGCAGGCCGAGCAGGGCGCCGCCCGCCAGCCCCCAGCGCCAGGCCGTCCGGGGGAGGACGCTGAGCTTTTCCCGAAAGAACGGGATCAAGCTTAACGAGAGCACGGCGACCGTGACAAACATGGTGGGGGCGTAGTGAGCGAAGCCCCACGCGTGGACCCAGCGCTCCTGGAGGACATCGGTGAGTGCAAAGGCCCCCGCAGCGCTGAAGCCGTAGAGGAGGCTGCGGAAAAGCGCGGGGTTCCTTGTGATGCCGCCGCCCCCGAGCAGGGCTGTGGCCACGGCTGTAAGGAGGACGGCGCCCCACATTGCCGGCGTGACCGCGGCGGCTCCGAGGAGCACGGTGAGGAGCGCGACAAAAATCACTTTCGACCCGAGTACGGGCGTGGCGACGGACACGTCCCCGCGAGTGAGGGCGAGAAAAGTGAAGACTTGGCCGATGAAATAAAGGAGGCCCGAGAGCGCGGCGTGGGCGAGGTGCAGGGGTGTGGCGGGGTGTTCGCAGGGGAGCAGCCAGAGGAGGGAGAAGAGCGCGGCTTGCACCCAGTTCGTGATGAAGCTGATCCGCCACGGCCCCGCTCCGCCGCCCGTCGCCCGCTTCAGCATGAGCGCTGCAAAGGCGTAGCCGAGGGCGGAAAGGAGCGGAATGACGAGCGGCGATACGGGGAGCATTTATGCGCGGCGAGGTTTACGGGGAACGGTCTGGGGGGCAAGTGAGGAAGCGCCAACCACCGCCATCTCTTCGAACGACAGCGGCTAAGTTCCCGAAATTCGCGCTTGCCTCGCCTTGGAATTCCCCGCAATTTCTCGGTTCGCGCTATAAAGTTATTAGCCCCGCGCTTCTGCTTGCGCCCACCTCCCCGACCGTCCGTCTTCCATGAACACCAACGGAATTCTCCGCAAGCACTGGTTCCATGTGACGCTGCACTTTGCGGCGGACGCGCTGTTTTTCTATCTCGCCTTTCTCGTCGGCCTCTTGCTGCGCTTTGGGGATGAAGCGCCGAACTCTATCTGGACGTACTGGCTGTCGCTTTTGCTGGGCGCGGTTTTCTTTTCCTCGGCGGTCTATATCATCGGCCTGTATTCGACGCACAGCGCCCATCGGGGGACGTTCGAGAGGTCGGTTTTGCTGCTCGCCTGTACGCTGGCGTCGGTGCTGGTCGTCATCGGTTGCTCCTACATCGAGTTGGCGCGCCCGCTTGGCCGCGGCGTCATGCTGCTCGGTGCCGGGGCCGCTTATCTGATCATCCTCGTGCATCATCTTTTTCTGCTGCACGCATTGCGCACGGCGCGCGAGCGGGTGGCCTACATTGTCACCTGCGCCTTTGACGAGGTGGAGACGCGGCTCTTTGCCAACTTCAGCGGGCACAATCTGGAACTGGTCGGGGTCGTCGCCTTCAATGGCTATCGCCCTGTCGGCTCCGCGCGCCTCCTCGGCGATGCCGAGGCTCTGGCCGAGATCGTGCAGCGCGAGCGCATCGACCGCGTGCTTTGTACCAACAAAAGCCTGGGCGACGCCACGCTGTCGCGGCACTTTTGCAAGCTGCGCTACTCGGGCGTCTCGGTCATGCCGCTAGTCATCCTCTGCGAGGAGATCGAGCAATACGTGCCGCTCGAACTGATCGGCCCGGAATGGCTGCTGAACGCCAGCGGTGAGCCGCACCTGCTTTACATCAAAAAAGTGAAGCGGCTTTTTGACATCGTCTGCTCCTCGCTCGGGCTCGCTCTCGGTGCGCCCATCGTGGCGCTCGCGGTGCTGGCCATCCGCCTGACTTCGCCGGGGCCGGTCTTCTACCGGCAAAAGCGCGCCGGGCGGTTTGGGCGGGAGTTTGACATGACGAAGCTGCGCTCGATGCGTGTGGATGCGGAGAAGGACGGCGCGCAGTGGAGCGGCGCGGGCGATCCGCGGGTGACCGCCGTGGGGCGGTTCCTCCGCCGCTACCGGATCGATGAAATCCCGCAGCTCTGGCAGGTGCTCTGCGGGCACATGTCCTTTGTCGGTCCGCGCCCGGAGCGGCCGGAGATGATCCAGACGCTGGCGACCGAGATTCCCTACTATCAGGAGCGCCTCATGGTGCAACCCGGCATCACCGGCTGGGCGCAGGTCAGCTACCCATACGGATCCACGGTCGCCGATGGTCGGCGGAAGCTGGAGTACGATCTCTACTACATGAAACACATGAGTCTGTTTCTCGATGTGTTCATCCTCCTGGACACCGTGCGCATCGTACTGCTCGGCGGGGCCGCTCCGGCCACCCGCACAATCATCCAGACGGAGACTCTGCAGGAGTGGGTGAGGATGAAGGGCTCGGACATCGTGCCGCCGCCATCCTCCGAAGCCGTGCGGCCCATGCATCTCGAAACCGGCTAGGCAGTGTTCACGAATGATAATATGAACGAAAAGCGCTGGGGATGATTGAAACTTGGGCTGAGCAAATCATCCGTGCGTAGAATCAGCAGCGAGACGATGTGGCAACAACTCGAACCCGCGCTGAAGTTGGCCAACCCTTCGCGTGCCGGAACTCCGGCTGAACGCACCGATCGGGAGTTCCTCGAAGCGGTGCTCCACTTCCAGCGCACCGGCATTCGGTGGCGCGCACGAAGATTCACGCCGCCACCCTCGACGAGAACTGCGCGGTCGCGCTCCACCTGACCGCCTGGCCAGGCCCACGACGGGCGGCAATTCGAAGCGCTCGACGAGAGCCTCGACCCCGACAACGTCTTGGAGTTTGCCGCCCTCGACAAAGGTTACGCCGCCGATCGCATCCGCGCGCGCCTCGCCCGCGACGGCCTCGAAACGGTCATTCCCCCCGCTCAGCACCGCTGCAAGAAACTGCCCTACGACGAGGAACTCTATCGCGGGCGCAACCGCATCGAGCGCTTCTTCAACAAACTCAAACAGGTTCGCCGCCTCGCCACCCGAGACGACAAACTGGCCAAAACTTTCTTTGCCGAGGTCTGCCTCGTCGCCGCTTTCCTCCTGATCAGGAATTCGTGAACACTGCCTGGCGCAACGATCGTGATTAGGTTTCTAACGGCCGTCCCCATGAAAAAAGCCCTCCTTTTTCCCTACTCACATGGCAATTGCAAACCCTCAACCCGGTCGTTCCCGGGCCATCCGCCGTCTTCCTCCTGACCGGCGCAAGTCGCCCTCCTTCTCACCCGCAGGAGCGCATCCTACGGGGTGCCGCAACCTCAGCGCATGTGCGTAAAGAGAGATCTACGCGGCCTTTGGCCCGATGTAGTGCGCGTTGCTGAAAGCCAGCATCGGGCCGAAGATGAAGCCGAGCAGGGCGAGGCCGATGCCGTTGCCGGCGGTTTTGCTGAAGCGTTCGGCGAGGCCGATGCAGGCGATGATGCTAATGATGAAGCCGACGATCGGGATGATGAGGAGGATGAACCACCAGCCGGGTTTGCCCGAGATTTTCATCAGGACGATCAGATTGTAGAACGGGACGAGAACCGCAATCCAAGCTCACCCGCTTTGGTGAAAATCTTCCAGCCGCCGACGATCATCAGCAGGAGGAAGCGGAGGCCCACGATGCCGACAATGGCCATGACGACGGGTGACGGGGCGTTTTGGAGTTGGTCGAGTTCTTGCGGTGGCATACTGAGGCTGGGGAGGAGGGTTGGTGGTGATGCCGCTGAGGCGGGCGCAGAGTGCGGAGGGCGCTGGTGGAAGGCAAGCGGGAGGCCGTGCGCGGCTTGCGCTCGCGGGCAGGCGAGCCTTAGGCTGCAAGGCCATGAGCCGCGAAAAAATCCAACCTCTCGCCGAGATCGCCCGCTACCGGGACCTGCTCGCGGATGAAGGGCAGCGGCTCGTTTTTACCAACGGCTGCTTTGACCTGCTGCACGTCGGGCACGTCCGCTACCTCCAGGAGGCGCGGGCGCTCGGCGAGGCGCTGTGCGTGGCTGTGAATGGCGATGCGAGCGTGCGCGCGCTCAAGGGGCCGACCCGGCCGATCAACAGCGAGCAGGATCGGGCAGAAGTTTTGGCGGCGCTGGCCTGCGTGGATTACGTGGTCATTTTCCACACGGAGCGGGTGACAGACCTCGTGCATGCGCTGCGTCCGCAGATTTACGCCAAAGGCGGGGATTACACCATGGACCAGCTGAATGCGGAGGAACGGTGGGCGCTCGGCGAAGTGGGCGCGGACATTCACATCCTGCCGCTGGTGCCGGGAAAATCGACGACGGCGATGATCGGAAAGCTCGCATGCTGAAGCTCGGGGTGCTGGGTTCGGGGAACGGGTCGAATTTTCACGCCATCGCCGAGGCCATTGCGCGTGGGGAACTGGAGGCGGAGGTGCGGGTGGTGATTGCGGATGTGGCCTCGGCGGGAATCTTGGAGCGGGCGCGGGCGCGCGGGTGGCGCGCGGAGTTTGTCGCACCGGGGCGTTTCAAGACCAAGCTGGAGCCGGAGGCGGAGCGGCGGGTGGTGGAACTGCTGCAAAGCGCGGGCGTCGAGTGGGTGGCGCTCGCCGGCTACATGCGGATGATCAAGCCGCCGCTGCTGGAAGCTTTTCCCGGGCGGATTATCAATATCCACCCCTCGCTGTTGCCGGCGTTTCCCGGTCTGGAGGCGTGGCGGCAGGCGCTCGCGGCCGGCGTGCCGGAAACCGGTTGCACGGTGCACTACGTGGATGCGGGGATGGACACTGGGGAGATCATCGCCCAGCGGGCGGTGCCCGTGCTGCCGTGGGATACGCCGGAGACGCTGCACGCGCGCATCCAGGTCGCCGAGCACTCGCTTTATCCCGAGGTGCTCGCCCGCCTTGCCCGCGAGGAAAAGAGCGGCGAAATTCCGTGGCTCACGTACGCTCATCCCATGAAAACCATTCTCGTCCCCATCGACTTCTCCGACACCACGGCGCCCGTCCTCGCCCAAGCGCAGATCCTTGCTCGCGCGCTGGGCAGCGGGCTCGTCCTGCTCAAAGTCGCCGAGCCTGAGCCCGACTTCGTCGGCTTCGAGCCCGGTCCGCAGACGGTGCGCGTGGCCGTGGCCCGCGATTTCCGGGCCGAGCACGCCCGGCTCGATGAGTTGAAGACGGAGACTGCGGCCACCGGCCTTGCCGTCACGGCGCTGCACGTTCAAGGGCCGATCGTTGAAAAAATCCTTGAGCAGGCGGCGGAGCATGACGCGGGGATGATCGTCATGGGCTCGCATGGTCACGGGGCGCTTTACGAGTTACTCGTCGGCAGCGTCACCCAGGGCGTGATGAAGGGTGCCAAAAGTCCCGTGCTCGTGGTCCCGGCGGTCGGGAAAAAATAGGCGGACGCGTTATTTCTGCACCACGAAATCGACGACGAGGGCGTCTTCGAGCACCGGCTTGAGCAGGGTGACGAAGGCTTTGTGATCAGGATGGACGAGGTAGGTGTCGCGGTCGGCAGCGTTCTTAAAGGTCACGATCCAGCAATGCGTGTAGCCTTTGTCGAGGCCCTCGGTGCTGATATTCGTGCCAAATTCGAGTGCTTCGACCGCCGGGATCTTCGCTTTCAGTTTGGCGAATTCCTCGACGACTTTCGCGACCTGCGCCTTGTCGGCGTCGGCTTTGAATTTGAAATAGACGACATGGCGGATGGGTCCGTCAGCAGCAAGCGCGGTGAGGGTGAACACGGTCAGGACGAGGAAGGCGGTGAGGGTTTTCATGGGAAGAGCGCGGAGTGTCCTCGCTGCCGCCCGCGCTGGCAAGACTGGATCACCGCGAGGGCCTCAGCGCAGCTTGCAGTCCACGTCGAGCAGGGAGGTGTTGAGGTCGTCGAGCTTGAAGGGCTTGACCAGGACGGTGGCGTTGATGCGCTTGAAGAAGTGCTGCACCACCGGATTGCTTTGGTGGCCGGTGATGAAGATGAAGCGCAGCCGCGCAGCGGGGCGGACGCGCGTGACGGCCCAGTAAAACATCTCGCCTCCGACTTTGGGCATCATCATGTCGCAGATGATCAGGTCAAAGGCTTCGCGCAGAATCGCCCGCAGCCCCTCCGCGCCATTGCTGGCCTCGGTCACGACGAAAAGGCGGGTGACAAGGTATTCGCGAATGATATCGCGGAAGTCCTCCTGGTCATCGAGGAGCAGCACTTTGAGCGGGTGTTTTTTGTAGTCGCGAACCGGGGGGGCGTCCAGGGCCGCGGTTGGAGCGGAATCAAGATCGTGAGGCGCAGGCGGAGGCATGGAAGAAGGGTGGTTTGACGGCTACTGACGAGAGAGCCGGGGAAGCCCGTGGAGTTCGCCTCGTTTTTCGCGCGGCCATCGCCGGCGGCGTTGAGTCGTTTGATGGCGTTTCATCTCGCAGTCTTGCATGAGCAGCGCGGATGCCAGCAAGAGCTCCGCGTGATTCGGCAGGAGCGGAAAAAAAGCGCGACCGTGTTACGGATCGCGCTGCAGACGCCGGGAGACGATGACTCAAGATGGTAAATTTTTATGGGTGCTTCCCGGCTCGCAGCTCTCAGTGGTGCAGGCATCGTGCCGCGATCGGATGTAAATTTTCCGCGGCCAACCGGGGTCCGACTCCGCTCACTGTACGGGAGCCATTAGCCGCGCGACGCGCACTTTTAGTCGGAACCAGAAACTCGCCTCGAATAGCTCGCGGGCGGTGGCGGGCGTGCTGGCGGCGAAGTCGCGTTCGAGCATCACCGCGACCTGCTGGGCAAAGGCGTGCTCGTAGAAAACCATGGTGATCTCGAAGTTCAGGCGGAACGAGCGGTTGTCGAAATTCGCCGTGCCAATCGCGGAGTAGTCGTCGTCCACGAGCAGCACCTTCTGGTGCATGAAGCCGCGCCGGTGGCGGAACCATTTGATGCCCACGGCCTCGGTCTCGCGCAGGTAGGAAAAGCCCGAGAGGCGCACCAGCTCATTGTCCGGTTTGAGCGGGATGAGGATGCGCACATCCACCCCGCGGAGCGCCGCGAGTTGGAGTGCCGAGATGAACTGCTCATCCGGCACAAAATACGGGCTGGCGATCCAAAGCCGCTCCTTTGCCGAGTGGATCGCGTGGAGGAAAAAGAGCGTCGCCGTCTCCAACTCATCCGCGGGACCGCTCGGCAGGCAGAGCGCCCCCACACAGCCGCCGCGCGCCCCCGCGGGCTTCCAGTTCAGATGGGACGGCGTCTCGCCGGTAGCCCAGAGCCAGTCCTCGAGCCACGCCACCTGCACGCATTGCACCACCGGGCCTTCCACCTGCACATGGGTGTCGCGCCAGGGACCGACCTTGGGATCGAGGCCCAAGTATTCGTCGCCCACATTGAGCCCGCCGACGAACGCCGTCCGCCCATCCACCACCACGATCTTCCGGTGGTTGCGAAAGTTGAGTTGGAAACGGTTCGCCGGGCCCTTCGTCGTATCGAAAGGCGCGATCTGCACTCCACCCGCGCGGAGCGCGGCGCAATAGCCGCGGAGACGTCCGCTGCCCATTTCGTCGAAGAGCACCATGCAGCGCACGCCGGCTTGGGCGCGAGCGATGAGCGCGTCGCGCAGCCGGCGGCCCAAGCCATCGTCGTGGATGATGTAAAACTGGACCAGCACGTACTCCCGCGCCTCGGCGATGCTCGCAAAAATCGCCGCGAACGTCGCCTCTCCGTCGATCAGCAACCCGGCGCGGTTGTGCGCCGTGAAAGGCAGCTTGGCCAGCCGCTCGAGCAGCAGTTCCTCGCGCCGGCCCGCCTTGGTCTGCATCCGTTGCCGGTCGAATTCCTCGGCCAGCCGGCGCGCCACGGCGCTGGTCTTCAGCAGTTCCGCGCGTCGCTTGGTGACGTAGCCGGTAAATTTCGTCCGTCCAAAAACCCAGTAGGCCGGGACCGCCACATACGGCAGGGCGATCAGCGACACCGCCCAGGCCACCGCCCCCTGCGCGGTGCGCGTCTCCATGATGGCCTTGATCGCGGTGAGAAAGCCGGCCGCCTGCGCCGTGAAAACCGCGAGGCTGAGCAGGGAGGGGAGAGTCATGGTGAAAAGGAGGGCCGGATGGCACGACGGGGGGTGGCGCGGGAAGCGGCAAGCTCATTTAGCGCTAGCAAGCCCGCCAGAATCCAGCGCAGAAAAAACATCAATCTGAGATTGATTCATTCCGCGCTTGGCGGGGACGGCTTTTGGCCGGGCCCGGATGGAAGGGAGCCGCGAATGGGTATGGTTACGTGTATAATAAATTTCCTTTCGACGATCTCAGGGAGGAGGCGTAGCTAAGTCTCACTCCCGAAATACCCCCGCGCTTCTTTCGTCGTTCCCGCCCCCCAGCGTACCGCTCCGACGTTGGTGCACGCACGTTTCGCAGAAAATTACTCCAACTCCGCCTCAACTCCCCACCTATGCGTTCCACCAACAAAAAAGCTGCTTCCAAACTCCAACCGCTGGGCATTTCCCTGGCGCGTCTTCGTTCTGCCGCCGCGGTTGCCGCCACGCTCCTGGCCGCCGTGCAGTCTTCTCATGCCGCCGTGATTTGGGACGGGGGTGGGGATGGCGTCCTTTGGACCGATCTGCTGAATTGGTCGCCGGATGGCATTCCGGCGTCGTTTGAAGATGTGATTTTCGCCAGTGTTCCACCGGCGGCGAGGCTACTGTTGGCTGGCAACCAATCGGTCGGCTCGCTGGAGTTTACGGAAAGCTTTACCATCGGCGCCTATGGCACGAACCAAGTGCTCACGAACGCGGGCGGTTCGGTGATCGTCAACACGGGTGATTTTGCGACGATTAACGCGTCGTACGGCGGGAGTGCGGGCCTCAATCTGACCGGTGGCGGCATGCTCTATCTCAATCATCCCGGGCCGACCTTCAGCGGCGACATTTTCGTCGATGGTGCGGGCACGACGCTGGTCCATCGTCAGGAGGGACCGACGATTCAGTACAGCGGCATCAATGCCGCGCAGGAATTTGGCCGCTTTGATCAGTTGAGCCTTGGTGTGCAGCGCTCGGTGAGGAACATCGTGCTCAGCAACGGCGGCGAGTACCGGATCATCAACGCCGGCAACAACTCCGAGGGCGGGTACAAAAACATCGTCATTGGCTCCGGGGGCGGCACCCTGAACCTCGCGGCGGGTTATATCGTGCAAAATCTGGATGACATCGGCCAGATTGGCGTCACGACCGAGGCATTTACGAAGACGGGCAAGGGGCGGCTTACTATTTCCGGCACGATGGCTAACGGTACGGGGACGGCTCCCAATTTTACGGGTGGAAACCCGCTGGCTGGAATCGTAAATATCAATGGTGGTATGCTGGATCTCTCTACGACGGCAAATACGACGGTCGGAGCGAATACTTACGTGCGTTTCAGCGGCATCGCGCCCACGGGCTCGACGCTGAATATCAACAGCGGCGGCACGTTGATGATCAATAACGGCACGCAGGCAACTCTCGACCTGGAGACGATCAACCTGAACGACGGCTCGATCCTCGCCGTGACTGGTCAGGATCACATCATCGGCTACGCGACGTTGACTGCGTTCGGCACCAGCTCCTTGAACGTCACTGGTACTTCCACTTTGCTCACCCGCGACCTCTTCGGGGTGCAGACCCAGCGGTTCCCGCGCCTGCGCACGCAGTTGGATGGAACCGGCACGCTGCAGTTGCTCGGAAACACGAACGCAGGCGGCACTCCGCGCGTCGTGATTGAGCGCAATACGCCGGGGTCCACTTTCACGGGCACATTCCGGCTTTTGGAAAACACCTCGCTCGAAGCCAATCCCCGCTTCAATTTGGCGGTCGTCGGCGGCACCGGCACGGTCGTGGATACGGGTAAGCTCCTCGCTGACGGTGATGTCGAGTTTGCCGGCTTCGCGGGCACGCTCGATATACGCGACAGCAACCCGGCCGCTGCGTCGGTCCTCGATTACACGTCCAACGAAATCACGGTGACGACCGGACAGATTGGTGCGCTGAACATCATCGCGCCCGTTCGCGCGACCGCCGCCACCGGCACCGGCCACTTGTTCAATTTCGGCACGCTCACGATGGGCGACCATCGCCTCGCCATCGCCGGCAACAACAGCTATCAGACCGGGTTTGCGGACACCGCCAGTATCACCGGCAATGCCGTCATCGAAATGCGGTCGGACAACTCGACGCTCGTCTTTTCAAATGCGGCCGCGATCTCGGAAGATGCCCCGGGGCGAAGCCTCAAATTGATTAAAACGGGTGTTGGGAGTGCGACCACGATCCGCGACGTGGTGGTGGGAGGCGCGATCAGCATCTCGAACCTCGAAGTTTCCACCGGCACCCTCGCCCTTCGCGGAGCCGACGGTGCTATTACCACGGGCTTCGGCGGTGCGGCCCCGGTCATTACGGTCAATGGCGGCGCCAGTTTCACCAATTCCAACCCGACCTTCGGCGTGCTGAGTCTCGACAGCAACGGGACCAGCGCCAGCGTCGCCGCCGCCGTGGTGTTCGGCGCAGGGGAGAACAATAACCGTATCGACGATAGCGCGATCTTGAACATGCGGTCCAACTCCGTGCTCCGGCTCATCTCGCAGAGCAATTCAGCGACGTCGGAGTTTATCGGCACGACGAACGTGAGCGGTCACGCGCTGTTCGACATCGTCAAGAACGGCGCGCCCGTGGCTCCGGTCATTCTCACTCTCAACACGCTGAACCTGACCGGCACCCAGCCGACGGTGAATTTCACGGGTACCGGGCTGGCGACCGCGGGCGGGAACAGTTCGCGGATAATCATCCCCGGCTTCGTGCCAGCGGGTGGCGTGGTTCCCACCTTCATGGGCAGCCAGTATCATCAGGGCAATGAGTGGGCGAAGTATGACGCGACGGTCGATGGCGCCACGGGCATCGTGTTTGGCGTGACGCCGTTTGCGGCTGGCGACTACACGGTCGTGGCGGGACCGGGAGTACCGGTCCCTGGCGTGCATACGAAGCTCACCGGCACCCCGTTCTCAGTGCTTGCGGCGAACACGAACACTGAAACAATAAACCTGCAGATGGCCGCCAATCAGGGAATCGACCTGGCGGGTTTCGTTCTCACCCTCGATCAAGGTGGCATTCTGAGTTCTGCGGCAACGCAGGGCATTACCGACGGCGCGACGGCTGCCGTGCCGAGCGGAACCGCAGGCATCACCTCTGCCACCGGACAACTTTACGTCCACGCCAACGCCCAACTCGACATTCGGACCCCGATCACCGGTGCGATCGATTTCGTCAAGAGCGGCACCAGCACAGTGCGCCTGATCCATCAGAATCTCGCCGTTGGCACTGGGGCCACGGCCGTCAATCCGTTCACGGAAACGCCATGGGCGAGCACGCTGACCGGAAGCTGGATCATCAACGATGGGCGCCTCGAAGTGCATCGCGGGCAATTCCTCGGTGGACGCCCGGTGGTGCTGAACGGCGGTCATCTGGAGATCAACGAACCTGTCTCCAACGCGAATGCGGACACGCTCATCCCGGGATGGGGCAACAACATCATCGTCAACGGCAATGCTTCCGTCGGCGGCGATGACAACGGCGAATCTGCGGACGCCAATACCGGTGACCGCGCCGGCGTGCTGCTCGGCTCGCTGACCATCAATAACGGTTCGACGCTCGGGATCAGTTCCTTCAGCGAACAGGACATCGCCTTCATGGGTGGGGCTACGTTTAACGGGAAAGCGACGATCAACACCGGCATCGGCCGCGGCAATGCCAACGCCACGGCGATCATCAGCGGAGTCCTTGCGGGAAGCGGTTTCGATATGGTCGGCTACAACGGCTCCTCGGTGCTCGAACTCGGCGGCACGCAGACCGACCTAACGAACAACACCTATAGCGGGGCGGTGACGGTTTATGCGGGCACCCTGCGATTGAACAAGGCGAACGGTTTCACCGCCATCACCGACAGCGCGGCGGCGGAAGACGTCATCATCAACGGCGGCACGCTGGCCTGGGGCACTGGTCAGCACGGCGACCTCGCCACGACCAATAGCGTCAACCTCACCAATGGCGGCGTCGCGTTGGGCATTACACCGTTGTCTCCGGTGGCGATCAAGAATGCCGGCATGAACCAGATCGCGGATACTGCGGCGATCACGCTGCTGATCGGCACGCTCGGGGAAGCCGACCGTATCAACAACGAGACGTTCGGCACGTTGATCCAGAAGAATGGCACGTTCAACATAGGTCTCGGGACGATGGAGGTAACGACCGCGAATATCTCCGGGGGCGCAGTGAACATCGATCGCGGCGGCACCTTGAAAGTGACCACGCTGAATCTGCTGCCAGGCGCGCCGGATATGAACGTCACCACAGGGATCCCGACCGGCGCGCAGTCCGTGCTCGAGATCGGCGAAGGCGGAGTTTCCCTGACCGGCCAGAACATTATCGTCGGCACGGGGAGCAACGGCAACGTGGCCGGTTCCGGTGGCGTCCTGAAGCTCGGCGGCAATGTGACCGTGGTGGGAAGCGACCTGCTCGGCGGTTCCTATGGCCGCAAAGGCATCTACGTCCAGACCGGCAGCAGCTTCCGCGAACTCGGCAATAGCTTCGTGGATCTCGCCGTCGGCAACCGCGCCTTCAACATCGACTCCGACGTCGTTTTCACCATCACCGCACCGCTCGCAAACGGCGGCCTGATCAAAAACGGTGGCGGCGCACTGGTGCTCGAGCCTTACGTGGACAGCACTTTCACCGGACCGATCGTGGTGAACAGCGGTGTCCTCCAGGCCAAGGGCGATAATGCCTTCGGCATTGGCGCAAGCAGCATCACGGTCGCGAATGGCGGCACGATCAAGCTCGATACCGGCTATACCTATAACGACTCCTTCACGGTCAGCGGCCCCGGCGCACTGATTCCGGGCGGGGTGCAGGCCCGTGAGCCCGGTGCGCTCATCGCCGTGAGCGGCCTCAACCATCTCACCGGTGCGGTCATCCTCGCCGGGAACGCCACGCTGGCGGGGGATACCTTCGTCGAGCCCTCGGTCGTGCCGGGCGCGGGCGGGTCTCCGTACCGCACCGGCGTGCTCTCCATCGAGGGCGTCGGCGGCGTCACTGGCACCGGGACATTGACCCTTTCAGGCCACGGAGATGGAGTCATCGTCAATGGCATCCACACCGGCGCGAGCGCCGTGGTGAAAGACGGCGCCGGTCGCTGGACCATCTCCGGTGCGAGCAGCTATTCGGGGCAGACGACCATCACCGCGGGCACGGTGCGCGTCGCGAACGGCGGAGCCTTGGGCTCGGCCACCACGGGAACGACGATCTACGGCGGTGCGCTCGAATTGGCCGGCGGCATCTTCCTTGCCGAACCGCTGAGCATTTCCCGCACAGACGATTCAGTATTCAACGGCGCGATCATCAACGTCAGCGGAGTCAACACGCTCACGGGGGCCATTCAGCTCGGTGCCAACACCGCGCTGTACTCGAAAGCAGGTTCGCTGAATCTCGGGGCCACGGCATCGGTCACGGCGCTCGGCAGCTCCCTGACCCTCTCCGGGGCGGGCAACGGGGCCATCGCCGGCGCGCTCAATCTGGGCACGGTCACGGGCGCGGACGCGCTCCTCAAGACGGGCTCCGGCACATGGACGCTCACGGGGAGCGGCACTTACATCGGCACGACCGCCGTGAACGGCGGCACGCTGGTCACGGCTTCCACCTCGGCGGTTCTCGATTCCAGTTCGGCTTTGAATATGGGCGGAGGAAACTTCACGAACAGCGGCGGGGTTCAGGCGACCAACGGCCTAAACTTGCTCGCGGGTGGGGGAACGGTGAACGGCGGAGTCAGCGGCCTGGCGGTCGGCGTGATCGGGCGGACTGCCGGAGCCACGGCGACCTTCACTGGCAAGGTGATCGCTGTCGGCACGCCGAATGATCCCACCGGCATCCTCGGGGCGTATGGCACGGTCGGCACCAACTGGGCGACCGTGAACGGGAGCTCCAACGTCGTCGCCTATTCGGGCTACGTGAACTTTGCCGCCACCTCCGCCGCGGTCACGGACAATGCCAGCACCGCCAATTATCTGCTGATGACGGCGGCGACGACACGCAACACCCTGAAGGTGACTGGGGGCAGCGGCCTTGATCTTGGGGCCAATGACTTCGTCCTCACGGCCGGCGGCCTGTTGCACACCAGCCCGTTGGCCAGCGGGATCGCCGGCACTGGCTATCTCACCGGAATTGACTCGGATGCCGAACTCATCATCACGAACTCGGGCGCACCGCTCGACATCGCGGCGCCGATTGTCGGAATCTTTGGTGGTGGGGGCCTGACCAAGGCGGGCAGCGGCACCCTCATCCTCAGCGGCAGCAACACCTTCAGCGGTCCCATCAACATCAACGCCGGCACGCTATCGATCGTCGGCCCCGGCGGCACGGCTGCTTCGCCCGCGCTCGGCAGTTCCTTTCACACGATGAACATCAACGGCGGAACCTTCCAAGTCGTCGGCAACGACTACGATCCCGGTGCGGGGACGCTGCAGGTCGTGGTGGGCCCGGCCAGCGGCACCATTCGCACGGTGCTCGGCGCGCAGATCTCACTCAACGATCTAAACCAGTTCGACGGTTCGGGTGACATCACCTTTACGGGTGGCAGCCGTTTCCGGATGCAAGCCGGCACGCCGCGGTTCACCGGCTTCACGGGAAAGGTCACCGTGGACGGCGGCATCCTGATGGTCGGCGACAATGAGACGATCGGCGGCCGCCAGGACCAGACGATCACCCTGCGGCCGAACAGCGCGCTCATCAACGGCGCCGCCACCGGGCTTGGCCAGAATGGTCTCCCGAACAACCTCGTGCTCCAGGGCGGAACCGAAGTGTACTTGATCGGCGGCAACCGCGCCTTCAACGGCGACGTGCAGATCACCGGCACGAACACGATCGCTTTGATGGAGCGCGACTCGCTCCCGACCGAGCGGCAGGCCGTCTTTAACGGGCGGGTCTCCGGCACGGGCGTGACGCTCAACGTGTTTGGCATCGTCAACACGACGCCGGTCTATCTCGCGAGCGGCTTGAACGACCTCACCGGTAACATCAACCTGAACGCCAATACGGTGCTCGAAGCGCGCATGCCCGGCTCACTCGGACAGAATAATGGCGATGTCACCGTCAACCTCAACGGCGCAAACTCACGCTTCCTGATCCGTCATTGGCAGAACGGCGACTACCGAGCCGACGTGACCGTGAACGCCCAAGGCACGGAGATCAACTCTGACCGCATGGCGGGCTTCGCCGGCGGCGGCAGCCAGTATCTGAGCATCAACGATGTGTCGATCAACACGCCGGCCGACGGCATCCTCACATTCGGCGGCGGCAACGCCTACACTACCCGCGTCGCGGGCACGGCCACGATGAACTCGAACACCATCCTCAACGTGACCGGCGGTGCCGGCGTCCTCTTCGACAGCGGCATCAACTTCGCCGGTGGTGCCGACACGCTCGACAAGCGTGGCACGGCGTCGATCGTCCTGCACGGTGCTGCGGACCACACCGGCCCGACGATCGTTCAGGGCGGCTTCCTCATCCTGCAGGGAGCCGGCGGTGCGCTCCCGAATACCAGCGCCATTCAGCTTCGTGGCGGCGAACTGCGCGTGGATAACAGCAGCGCCGTCAAACCGGACCGTATCAACAACTCGGCGCCCATCTCCCTCGGCGGCGGTGCGCTCCGCATCACTGGCCCCGAAGCGATCGGCAACGTGACGGCAGACTCCGGCACCACGCAGGTCGCCTACAATTTGATTAGCGAGACAATCACCAGCGCGCTGACGTTGAACGGCTTTACCCGGGCGACGGGGGCGGTCGTGCAGTTCCAGGCGGACTTCACTACTCTGGGTGCGACCAGCTTGGGCAGCTCGCGCGTCTCCTCGCGCATCCTCATTCCCGGCCAGGCGGATACCACCCAGACCATCCCTGGATTCCTCGGAAACAACAACCTGGACTTCATCCAGTATGACGGCACGACTATCGACGCCGGCGTGGCGCTCGGCGTCCGCGATATGCGCAATCCTGGAACAGTCAATGCGCCCTCGAATTACTCCAACGATCTTGTGGAAACCAGTTGGAACGACGGCATCATCCTGCGCTCCGGCACGGGAGCCACGCTGACCCCGACGGCAAGCCGGGCGCTGGACGCGTGGAAGATCGAAGCGGCCATGACCGTGAACCTCGGCGTGAACAATTTGCGCATCGAGAGCGGCGGTATCCTCGCGGTGGGCGCCGCTTCGACCATCAACGGTACGGCGGCCGTGGGTCTCACCGCTGGCAAGAGCGTTGCGACTGCCGGCGTTGCCGAACTGTTCATCGGCGGCAACAACACCTTGAACATCAACGCGACCATCGGCAACAACGCCGCCAGCGGCCAGTCCGTGGCGCTCGTCAAGACCGGCACCGGCACGTTGAGCATGGGCAACCTTTCCGCCAATACTTACAGCGGCGGCACCTACCTCCACAGTGGCACGCTCAATACGACCACAAACAGCGCCTTCGGTCTCTTCACCAATCCGCTCTTCCTCGACGGCGGCACGCTCCAACTGAACGTCGCCAACGCCGGCACCATCGGCGGACTCGGCGGTTTCGGCCATGCAGTCAATGTCCGGGGCAATGCCCTCATCATCGCGGATAACGGCGCGCTCGCGGGGATCGACAACGACTACGCCTTCGGCGCGCTTTCGATCAACGGGCCTTACACCCTCGGCGTTCGCGGTTTCGACAGCATGGATGTCAGCTTCATCGGCACGCACGTCCTCTCTGGCACGCCCACCTTTGACATGGTGCAGGCCGGCAGCGGCAGCAATCCGACCACCGCCGCCACCGCATCCGTCGTCACCCTCAACGGCGCGATCACCGGGTCGGGCTTCTATGTGACCTCGACGGGCAACGTGGACAATACCTCGGCCATCCTCCAGATCGGTGGCGGCGCGGGCGATACGGCTGCGAACACCTTCACCGGCAAGCTCACCACCCTTCAGGGCACGTTCACGGAAACCAACATTATCGAACTAAACAAGGCCGCCGACACCGTCGCCATTCCCGGTGATATCGAGATGAACGGTGCCTACCTGCGCACGTTGGCGAATAATCAGTTCGGACCCACCACGAATCTCGTCCTCAACCGCGGCATTGTGAACTTTACAGCCACCAGCCAGACCCTCGCGTCGATCGACATGCGTGGCGGCGAGTTGGTCACGAACCCACTCACCGGGGCCGCGACCACCAATAGCCTCACGATCGCCGGCAACCTCAGCGTCACCGGTCTCGACGACATGGCCGGCGAGCCCGTCAATGGTGCCTTGGTGGCGACGGGTTTCTCCATCGGCAATAACTCGACCGTGACCGTCAACGGATTGATTTCGATCGGCACCTTCGGCCGCATCCATCTCTCCGAAGGCCAGGCCGGCGGCTTCCTCAACGTCAATGGCGGACTCGAACTGACCGGCGCTCTGCTCTCGCAAAACAACGGTGCCGGTCCCAACACCGTCCGGCTGAGCAGCGACGTCACCACGCTCGCCTCGATTCACCCGTCGAACCTCGGCAACTCCACCGATAGCGACACCTTCGTCGATCTCAACGGCACCCGCACCTTCACCATCGCCGACGGCCCGGCGGGCATGGACTTCATGCTCAGTTCCGTGGTGCGCAACAGCACCTCGCCCGTCGCCGTGGGAGGCCTCGTCAAGAGCGGCCCCGGCACCATGCAGCTCCAGGGCGGCGGCACCGCCAACAGCTACACCGGCGGCACGACCGTCAACGAAGGCGCTCTGCTGCTCTTCAAGAGCGTGAACGTCAACGCCATTCCCACCGGCACTCTCACCATCGGCGACGGTATCGGCGGCTCCAAGGCCGACCAAGTCATCGTCCGCAACTCGAACCAGATCTCCGACACCGCCGATGTCGTCCTCGCCAGCAGCGGCCTGCTGGATCTCGACACATTTAATACCAGCGAGACGATTCAAAACCTGACCGGTGCCGCCGGCAGCGCCATCGCGCTGGGGCCAGTCAGCACGCTGACCGTGAACTCGACGGCGACGACGACTTACTCCGGTGAGATCGTCGGCAGCGCCATCACCAAGGCCGGTGCGGGCGAATTGACCCTCGACGGGGCGCTGAACGTCTGGACGATCAGGGTCGACGCCGGCACGCTGAATATCAACAGCAACGCGACCGACGCGACCGTCAACGCGAACTCGACGACGAACTTCGGCGTGAGCCAGAACCTGACGGCGCTGAACATCGGGACGGTCCCGTTTGCGCCGATTGTGGCGGACGACGGAATGGGTGCGCCGTTTGTTGCGGATGACGGAATGTTTGCCCCGTTTGTCGCGGATGACGGAATGGGTGACGCAGCTTCATCCGCCGTGGTGCCCGAGCCCGGTTCGATCGCCTTGCTGATGGTCGGCGCGCTCGGCTTCCTCGGACGCCGCCGCCGGGCCTGATTTTGGCGGCGGTTTTGCGGCCTGTTTGGAAGAAAGCCAAACCTACCGCAACGGCGCAAACCAAGACATGGGCCCGACACAAGGCACCCACCGGCATGCTCATCGCCGGCTCAGTTCATTCACATCGGACCGGAGGTGGCGGGCAGAATATCGCGCCACTTCGCGCACCACGGTTGACGGATTTAACGAAAGCGATTAGCTCCTTTTCCTCCATGAAAATCTCCCTCCATGCCTGCGCCCTCGCCCTGCTCTCTCTTGCCGCCGCCCATGCGCAGACGGCCCCGCCGGCGGGGTTCACGACGCTTTTCAACGGGAAGGATCTCACGGGCTGGCGGGGCGGCGATACGTTTGATCATCGCAAGGTGCTGGAGGCGACGCCGGAGATGCGGGCGGCGATTTTGGACAAGTGGACGAAGTCGATGCGGGAGGTGAGCGCGAAGACCGGGAAGCCGCACTGGTCGGTGGAGGATGGCGTGTTGGTGAATGATGGCTTTGGCGCGTATGCGACGACGGAGAAGGACTTCGGCGATTTCGAGTTGCTCGTGGAATACAAAACGGTGCCGCTGGCGGACTCGGGCATTTATCTGCGCGGGGTTCCGCAGGTGCAGATCTGGGATTCGACGGAGAAGGCGAAAGCTGCGCTCGGCGCGGACAAAGGCTCGGGCGGGCTTTGGAACAATTCGCCGGGTGCGCCGGGCAAGGATCCGCTCGTCCTGGCGGACAAGCCTTTCGGCGAATGGAACAAGCTGCGGATCGTGATGGTGGGTTCGCGGGTGAGCGTGTGGCTGAATGACCGGCAGGTGGTGGATCACGCGATCATGGAGAACTATTACGACCGCAAGACGCCGATCCCGAGCAAGGGGCCGATCGAATTGCAGACGCACGGCGGGGAGATTCGCTGGCGGAATATTTTCCTGCGCGAAATCGGGGCGGAGGAGGCGAACAAGATTCTCACGAGCAAGGGCGGCGAGGGTTTCAAAGCGGTGTGGAATGGGAAGGATTTCGAGGGCTGGGGCGGGCCGGTGGATCAGTATGAGATCAAGGATGGCGCGATCGTCTGCCAGCCAGGGAAAGGCGGAACGATTTATGCGAAGGATGAGCTCAGCGATTTCGTGGCGCGCGTGGAATTCAAGCTGCCGCCGGGCGGCAACAACGGCCTCGCCATCCGCTATCCCGGCGAGGGCGATACCGCCTACGCGGGCATGTGCGAGTTGCAGGTGCTCGACGATGACGCCGCCCAATACGCCAAGCTCGACCCGCGGCAATACTGCGGGTCGGTCTATGGGCAGGTCGCAGCGCAGCGCGGCTACGTGCGGCCGGCGGGCGAGTGGAATTTTTACGAAGTCACGGTCAAGGGGCCGACGATCCGTGTGGAGTTGAACGGCACGGTCATCAACGACGCGGACGTGAGCAAGATCACACCCGAGATGTTCATGGCCGCGCATCCGCATCCGGGCAAGGATCGCCCGAGCGGCTTCTTCGGCTTTGCGGGGCACAATGATCCCGTCGCCTTCCGCAACGTCCTCATCAAAAAACTCTAACCTCAACCCACCATGAACCCACCCGACGACTCCACGCTCAACCGCCGCCTTTTCCTCTCCCGCTCCGCCGCCGCGCTCGCCGCGACTTCGGTCGCAGGCTTCCCGATGATCGGACGCTCTGATGTCGCACCCAAGACGCTCAAGATCGCCCTCGTCGGCTGTGGCGGACGCGGTTCGGGCGCGGCGGGCCAGGCGCTCGGCGCGGACAACTACGTGCAGCTTGCGGCGATGGGCGACGTCTTCCCGGACCGCTTGGAAACCGCGTACAAGAATCTGAAGGCTGGCGAATCCGGCGGACGCGTCGATGTGCCCGACGCCCAGAAGTTCATCGGTTTCGACGCGATCGACAAAATCTGCGCACTGAAAGACATCGACGTCGTCCTGCTAACCACACCGCCCGGCTTCCGCCCGGAGCATCTGCAAAAATGTGTGGATGCCGGCAAGCACACCTTTTGCGAAAAGCCCTGCGCGACCGACGCACCCGGCGTCAAGCGCTTCCTTGCCGCCGCCGCCGAGGCGAAGAAAAAGAACCTCGGCTTGCTTTCTGGCTTCTGCTACCGCTTCGCCAGCGGGGAGCGCGAGTTTTTTAAGCGCATCCAAGCCGGCGAGATAGGAGATGTGCGCGCGGTCTATGGCGACTACATGGGCAGCTCGCCGTGGGTGAAGGCGCGCAAGGAAGGCTGGACCGATCTCGAATTTCAGATGCGCAACTGGCTCTACTTCACCTGGCTTTCAGGCGACCACCTTGTCGAGCAGGCCATCCATTCGGTGGACAAAATGCTGTGGGCCTTCAACGACGCGACGCCCGTCCGCGCGTGGTCGCTGGCCGGGCGGCAGCAGCGCGTGGAGCCGGAGTTCGGGCACGTCTTCGACCATTTTGCGGTGGGCTACGAGTTTGAAGGCGGACGCATGGGCACCATCTTCTGCCGTCAACAGCAG
>JBBQCM010000036.1:0-54846 GCA_038318725.1 Chthoniobacterales bacterium | reverse complement strand
CGAGAAATAGGGGTTCGCCACTTATTTTTTCTTCTTTATGAACTCTAAAGCACGCATCTCAAACCTCACTGGAGCGGGATTTACACTCATCGAACTCCTCCTCTCGACGGTCGTGATCGCGGGTTTGATGTACTTTCTTGTCGCTACTATAGATCAAACGCAGAAAGTGTGGGTTCGGACGACCGAAAAAGTGGTCGAATTTCAATCCGCCCGCAGTGCCTTTGAGTCGATGACCCGCCGGCTCAGCCAGGCGACCCTGAATGCCTATTGGAGAGCTCACGATACGGACCGGAGTGCGGCCAGTGTTTCCTTCAAATTTCGCCGCCAGTCGGAGTTGCAGTTTATCAGCGGTCCGACCGAAAGGTTCTTTGGCGCCTCGCCCGAGGTAGCGGATCTCTCCAAACCGTTGGACAAGGCCTATCCGACCCATGCCATGTTTTTCCATGCCCCCATCGGCTACACGGAAGAGCCCCTTGCGGGCAGCGGCACCGAACTACCCTACTATCGGAATCTCGACAGCCTCCTCTCGAGTTGTGGCTATTTCATCGAGTACGCAGCGGATCCGGATCGCCCCCCATTTCTCGAAAAGCTCACTCCCAAGATGCCGGACAGGTACCGGCACCGGTTGATGGAGATGACCATTCCAACCGAGCGTTTGACCACTTTTTTGCGACCCAAGGATGATCTCGGTTTCAACGATCCCCGGACCTTTGACGAAAAGAATAACTATTACGCGGGCATGGTGGACACCGGTCGGAATCCGCAATCGAGTTGGATCCGCCCCCGTTGGATGAAAGAGGCCTTCGTGCGCGAATCCGTCGGTGGTTCAGGTGGGCAGAGTCGCTTCACCTACGCTCATGTCCGAGCGGAGAACGTCATCGCTCTCGTGATCCTGCCAAAGCTGGCCGAAAAGGATCGCACGGACCCGACGCAACTGGAACTCGCACCCTACTACGAATTCGACAGTTGGCGCATTCTCGCGGGTAGAACGGAATATGACTCCGTCAACAAGATCAGTCTGGATGAGACGGCGCGCGATAACCTGCTGCCGCCGATTATGCAGGTGACGATGGTGGCTGTGGATGAGAAGGCGATCACGCGGTTTGGCCCTACCGAATCGAAAATCCCCTCATGGACGGACAACCTCTTCAAGCAGGCGAAAAAAGTGAGCGATTATACCACAGATATCCAGACACTGGAGCAACGACTCAACGAAGACCCGGTCAAACCCAACTACCGCATCTTCACCGCCGACATCGTTATCCGAGGCTCGAAATGGAGTCGCGATCCAAAATAACATCAATAGCCATGAAAATGATTCTCCCTCTCACACCACCGACATTTCGTAAGCAACCGAAGCCGCAGGGGGTCGCCCTTGTCATCGTCCTGACGATGCTCGTCCTCCTCTCAGCGGTCTTGATCGCGTTTATGGCGAGTGCGACCAACGAGCGAGCGGCCTCCCAGGCCAGCAATTCCGGGGCGGCGACCAGGCAGATCGCGGACAGCACTTTAAACCTCGTCATGGCGCAAATCCGCGATGCCACCACGCAACCCGCAGAGAATGTGACCTGGGCGTCGCAACCGGGGGCGATCCGGACCTTTAGTGGAACGGTCTCAACGACGAAAAATCAAATCAAAGCCAGCGGCGGACCCTCGGGAGCATATTACTATGACTATTCGGCGGGATCGGAGGACTATGTTTACAAGCTGTATTCGGCAACCCAACTGCGACCGAAGTCCAGCGATTACGCTACCTCGGATTTGCCGGACGAAGTCAAGGTCATTGAAAATTGGGATCCGACAGCACCAGAGGAAGATTATGTGGATTTGAACCAGCCCTTTCTGAGCGCACGACTGGATTTGGATGATACTGGCAACACGGTCGAGCCGCGCTACCCGATCATTGATCCAAGGGCCAAATTTGATAAGGCGGGAAAGGAGATCACCACTGGCGCGCCCGGCATCGTCGAAGGTTTTGACGCCAAAATCACCGAGGACAAAACCCTCAAGATGGTCGGGGACGATGGCAGTGTCTCGAGTGAGAAAGTTCCCTATCTTCCGATGCCTGTGAAATGGCTCTACGTGCTGAAGGATGGGACGATCGGGGATGCCAAGCTGGGCACGGCGACCAATCCGATTGTGGGCAGGACCGCGTTTTGGACGGACGATGAAACCTGCAAACTCAATATCAATACCGCGTCTGAAGGGACGTTCTGGGATACCCCGGTCGTCAGCGTGGAGCAGGAGTCCGGTCAAATCGTCAATGATTCCGGCTCGATCACATCCAGCAATAAGAGCTTGAGCCTCGCGGCCTCCCAGCCGGCCCGGTTTGAATATCAGCGGTATCCGGGGCATCCCGCGACGACCTGCCTGAGCCCGGTTTTTGGCTGGCTTTGGGGTGTCACTCCGACGACCAGTCTTCTGCCTCAGGAGCCGCTCTACAAAGCCTTCAAAGAGGCCATTTACCAGATCACTGCATTTACCCCAAACGGACCCGGAACTTCCAAAGGAGGAACGGGAAACACGGATGCGCCCAGCACGCCTCCCAGGCTGAACGTCGAGACCAAGCATATCTACGCCAATGTGGATGAAATCATGTTCACGTCGGAGCGTTTGAAGGCCGGGACCGATAAATCATTGCCCAACGCCAAAGTCACTCCGAGCGCCTTGGAGAAAATGCGGTTCTTTCTTTCCGCGACGAGCCGGGCCCCCGAACTCAATCTCTACAGCCGTCCCAGGGTTACCATTTGGCCCATCCACGATAGTCCCGATCTGCGGACGTCGTTTGATGAACTCTTTGCCTTTACCTCGACGATCGCCAAAGACCCTTCTGGAGATGAAAAGCGGGACAAGCGGTATAATCTGACCCGCTTCGATGCCAAAAGCGATGTGGCGGACTACACGCCTCAGAACAAAAAGATGTATGAATATCTCCAGGCGCTGACCGCCAAGCCGGTGCCGGGCTTTGGGGACAATTTCAAATCCAAGTACGGAGACGATCGCGATCAGATTCTCACGGAGATTTTCGATTACATTCGCACCGTCAATCTCGTCGATACCGGCACCGCTTCGCGGAGCACCAAAACTTTTCTGCCCTACACGCCAAAGTTTTACACCTTCCCGCCGGGAGTCGTTGAAGATTATTCCCGGAAAGCTCGTTCCATGGATTGGTCCGGGCAGGTTACTCCGTTGAAGATTGGCGACACCATGGGCTTGGGCCGGTTTCCTACAATCAGCGAGGCGGCCTTGGTCTTTCTCCGAGTCGGACCGAATGATGGCCCCGGAAGCAAACAGTCAAAATTCCAGGGCGTCTTGCTGCTCGAGATGGCAACCCCCATGGCCGGCTATCCTTCTATTCGTCCGACCTATTTCACGAAAATCATCGCGACCAAGCAAATGCAAGTCACCGTGGGGACCGGTGGTGCGCAGGACGCTGATCTTTGCAGAGACAAGCTGATCAATATTTGCAATATCTCGAATCACGAACTGAATCAGGGACGCGGTTTTATGCCGATTATCGGAGCCGTGGCCGCGCTCCAGTACTTCAAAGAGCACAAGGGCCCTACCGATCCGACCGCGTACGTCGATCCAAGGACTGATCCAAACCGGGAAAACAGCTTTGCGGTCACCGGCACAGATCGCGCAGGAGTGAAAAAATTTACCAATGCCGATCCCTCGAGTGTGAATTATAAGCGGTTCCAAACGGTGACCGTTTATCCCTATGTGACCAAGGAGTTCGCCATCCTGCCGGCCGACACCGCTTTCACATTTACGGAGTGTGATCTGGATGTCGAGATCTGGTCCGGCGAGTCTCCGGAAGACAAGTACCGCTCGGGCCCCAGTAAAGGCGCAGACCGGGCGGTCCTGGTGCAGACGGTGCATCTGAGCTTTCCGGCCGGCCCGAAAAATATCCAACTCCCCGCCCAGAACGGTCAGTTGTCTTTTGCGAATCGATTGGATGGCACGATTGAAGGCCACAATAGCGACTGGATCAGGCCCGGGACGGACTTTGTCCGGAGCATCGAACTGACCTGCGGGAGCACTATCGTGGCGCAGCAGGGTGATATGCGACTCGCGATGGCCCGAAAGGATGTGCCGAAGGAATTTTTTACGCCACGGGATACTGCGGCGGCGTATGGCGGTACCTCTCGCGTGATTCATGGATTGAACGGTCCGCATGGGGACAAGGTGGACGGCCATACCGGAGATGGGTACTTGGCGATGAATGGCCAGAATAATAACAAGGCGCCGATGATTCCAAAGGTGCCGCAGGCCAGCGGAGTGCGCCGGTCGGACAATGGTCCGGGAGACTGGGACCGGGGACTTTCCAAGCATATGGATGGAGCCATGGGCAACAAGGTGGACGAGGGAAATGTGCGGTTTGCCTACGGCGAGGGAACCCCCGCTTATAAACTTCCCTATTTCCACGGACGGAACATCGAAGAGACGGGCCAGACCTTCTTCACGCCGAACCGGCAGTTGCCTTCGGCAGTCATGTTCGGTTCATTGCCCACGGGGGTGAAGGCGAATCCGCCGAAACCCTGGCAGACCCTCCTCTTCCGCCCGGATCGTGAAACCAGTAAAACCCATCCAGGAGCCAGTCTTCCGGAGGATCATTTGCTGCTCGATTTGTTTCAACTTCCAGTGGTCGAGCCGTACGCCATCAGCGAACCGTTTTCCACGGCGGGAAAGGTCAACATGAACTTTGTCATCGCGCCTTTTGGCTATGCCAAGGGCGGCAGCGGCAAAGTCGGTTCGAGCCAGATGAACCGTTCCTATTTGCGCCGGGATACCGCGCTGCGGGGGGTGCTCAAATCCACCTGGATGCTGGCTGTGCCGTCGGGGTTTGCTTCCGCTGCGCATGTGGAAAATCCCACCACACTGATGGCGACCTCGACGACCAATCAACTGCGTCATCCCATCAACCTGGACAAGACCATTGAAGAGATGGAAACGCGCCAAAATGACCAGAATGAGTCAATCGCTTCTCGGTCGATGAATCTGTTTCGTTCGGCGTCGGAGATTTGCACAGTCGATCTGTTTCCGCAGGATTTGACGATGACGGCTTCGTGGGGGGGATTCTGGGATAACTATGCGCAAACCGGCGATAACATGCGGGAACGACCCTACGCGCATATCTTTCCGCGGCTGACCACGAAATCGAACGTCTATACCGTGCATATGCGCTGCCAGGCGATCAAAAAGACCCCCAGCAGTCCCCCGAATAAGTTTGATCCGGCTCGGGATCAGGTGGTCGGCGAATACCGCGGCTCGGCGATTGTTGAGCGTTTCATCGACCCGAACGATCCGAACCTGAAAGACTACAACGAGACGACCGACAAGGTGGACGCTTTCTATCGGTATCGGGTCGTCGCGACGAAGCAGTTCTCACCGCGTTGAGCGATCGTCGCATTTACTCCTCGGTTCACGCAAACCAAGTCTGGCAGGCGGGAGAGGGATGGTTACAGTGGCGTGGCCAAAACTATGTCTGTTCAGTACAAGGATTACTACGCCACCCTCGGTGTCTCGAAAACGGCTTCGCCTGAGGAGATCAAGAAGGCTTTTCGCCAGCTCGCCCGCAAACACCACCCGGACGTAGCCAAGGACAAAAAGGGCGCGGAGGCGAAGTTTAAGGAGATCAACGAAGCCTACGAGGTGCTGGGCGACGCGGACAAACGGAAGCGCTACGACGAACTCGGGGCGGATTGGGAGCATGGCGGCAGCCATCGGCCACCGCCGGGCTGGGGGCCGGGGGGGCGTCCGGGTGGTGGGATGCCTGCGGGGTTTGAAGGCACCGGCTTCAGCGATTTTTTTGAGCAATTCTTTAGCGGCGGCGCGGCGCGCGGTCGGGGAACTCCCTTCGGGGCGGCCGCGGAACCGGCGCGGGGTGGGGACATCGAGGCGGATTTGCTCGTGACCATCGAGGAGGCGCTGCATGGGGGGAAGAAGAAGATCTCCTTCCGGCGCAATCCGCACGCATCGGTAGAGACGTACGAGGTGGTCATACCGAAAGGGGTGCGGGAGGGGCAGAAGATCCGCCTCGCCGGGCAGGGACAGGCCGCGGGTCGCCGCGGACCGGCAGGCGATCTGTATTTGGTCGTCCGGTTTGAAAAGCATCCCGACTACCGGCTCGAGGGTGCGGATGTGTATTACGATCTCTCCGTCCCCGCCTGGATGGCCGTGCTGGGTGGGGAGACCCATCTCCCGACGCCCGATGGCTCGATCCTTTTGAAGGTGCCGCCCGCAACGCAGCCCGGACGCAAGTTTCGGCTCAAAGGCCGCGGTCTTCCGACGGGGCCCAGTGCGCGCGGAGACTTCTACGCGGAGCTTTCCGTGACCATTCCCACAACCCTCACTCCTGAAGAGCGGAAGATCTGGGAGATGCTGGCGAAAGCGGGGTGAGCGGACCCCCGTTAGCGCGGCTCGACTGGACGGAGAACGATCTTTTCCTCGGCGTAATTCCCGAGACCGGCCTGCGCGGCGGTTTCGATCCACTGGGCGCGTTTGCCGAGCGGAGGGAGCCTGGCTTCTTTGCGCCAGCCTTCGAGGAGCCGGAGGACATGGGCGTCGAGGGCGACGGGATCTTTGCTCGCGTAGATGGTGTGCCAGGAAAAGGCGTAGTTCGGATTGAAGCGCGGGCCGCTGGCGTATTGCGGGTGCAGGGCGTCCATGATGGTAAGGACGACTTTGGGGCCGAGGTGCTCGTCGGCGTAGAGGTCGGAGATGGAGTCGGAGCCGCTTTCCATTTGGGTGAAGCGGCGCCAGTTGTCCACGTTTGGCACGGTCATATTGTAGAGGGCGCCAGCGACGCCGCAGCCGCTCTCGTCGGAGAGCACGGGGACATTGATGATCTTGGTGATCTCCCGGCTGACGACGCTGGCGACATGGCTGGTGGAACTGAGCTGCTCGGATTCCGCGAGGCGCTGACCGCCGTGTCTGCGGGGATCTTGAAAAAGCAGGTCGCCCCAGATGAGTTTGCCGAGGGTGGGTGCGGTGATCGGAGCTTCGCGATCGTAGCCGGTGGTGGGGGCGATGCCGCGCACCTGGTAGCCGCCCTTTTTCGCGATGAAACCGGCGGCTCGCAAATCGGCGGCCTCGCGATCCCAGACAATGATGCGCATCGGCGGCACGCCAGATTCCTCCAAGCCCGCAACGATGGCCTCAACGATCCCGCGATGCGAAGCGAAGTAGCGGCCGCCAGCAGCGCAGATCTTGATGCCCACACGATCTGTCGGCGAGACGAGCGAGCGCCAGGCGCGGGCCACATCGGCCTGCTGGGTGATGGCGAGCAGGAGGGCATCGACCATTCTCCGGGTGACGGCGGGGTTTTCCTCGAGCTGTTCGAGCGCGAGGGAATCCGTGGCCGCGAAAATGACGGAGTTGGCGGGCACCGCTCGCGGGGACTGCTGCTCAGCGGCCGGGAGATGAGGTGAAAAAAAGAGCACCGCGGCGGCGGCGGGCAAAAAGCGCAACAACACTGGACGGGAATAATGGAGACGCCTGCCGGGCTGTCAATCCACGGGGCTTGGCTTCGGCTCAGGTTGAGAAAAAATGAACCCGCCGCAGGAGACTGCGGCGGGTTCGGAAGGCGGCGAATATTGGTGGTGAGCCTAACTCAGGCTGAGCGACCGCAGCAGGCTCCCATCGATGCGCCCCGTGACTTCAAAGCCACGGCTGTATTGATAGGAGCGGATGGCCGCGCGAGTGCCGGGGCCGACATCGCCATCGATCCCGCCGCGATAGAAGCCGCGCCGGGCGAGCGCCCGCTGCACATCGACGGCGAGATCCCCGTCATAGCGCGCCCTTTCGCGGTAGCCGTAGCCAGACACGGGCACGCCGCGATAAACGGCGCGGGTCGGGTAGGAATCGTAGTATGACCCGGAGCCGTAATCGCCGCCGTAATATGCGGGTGCGGTGGAAAATCCAATGCTGATCGCTGAACCACCATAGTAGCTGGGCGCACAATAGGGACGGTACGCCACCGGCGCGCAGTAAGGACGATACCCGTAGCCACCGCCGTAGCCGCCATAGCCGCCGACGTAGCCGCCATAGCCGCCGCCGTAAAAGCCGCGGGCGCCGGAAATGTAAACGCCTCCGCCGGAGTGACAGTAATTACCGGACGAGTGGCTGTGGTGTCCCGCGAAGACGCTGGCGGGGGCGGCGAGGGTGAGGCCAGCGATGATGAGGGTGCAAAGTGAAGTCAGTGATTTCATGGTAGTAGGGATTCGAGATGAAAGACGCGGATGGGCGGTGATTTCTTCACAAGAAGTTTTCCGCTTTTGCCCGCCACGCAAGCGCTCATTTCGGCGAAAGCGATACCGGCGGGAAGTAGAGTCCCTTGGCCTCCCGCCGCCACCAGGCCCCGCCGTCATCCGGTCCGGCAAAGCGGTATTCGTAGAGCACTGCGCGCAGGTAGCGCGGCGGGTGTCGGGGAAATGGATTCGTCTCGAGCAGTGCGAGCACCTCCGGCGTACCGGCAAGGACATGCCCGAGGAAACGGCCAAACCATGGATTCTGCTCCGGACTGCCGAGCGCGGCGAACCACATCTGCCAGTCGAGTCGCGGCTGATGGGGAGCGACCCAGCGGGGCCGGGTATAAGGATCGCCGGGCTTCCACGAGAACTCATAGGCCTGCCAGATGATCGCGTCATTGCTGCCCTCGATGATGATCTCCGGCCGCCGCGTGGTCATCACGGCGAAAAGGCCGTAGCCGTTGAAGCTGCGCAGCGCGGCCAGCGGATTCGGCCACGACGAGAGCAGGCCGCAAGTTTGCAAGAGCGGCGGCAGCGAGAGCAGCGCCAGCACCGCAGCGAAGCCGGCGCAAAGGCGGACGCGCCACCGGGGCGGTGCCGGGGGCGAAGGTGCGGCGGGGGCGACGCGTTTGCGCAGGCTGCACGGCCAGGCGGCGTCGTCGAAGAGGAGGAGGCAAAGTGCGATGGTGAGGAGGTTGAAAAAGGCGTAGTTCCCGGTGAGGAGGATGCCGAGCTGGAGCGCGATGAGCGCCCATGCGCCGGCGTGCCGCCAGCGGCGCGGGGCGAAGATCAGGAAAGGCACGACCAGCTCGAAGGCGAACAGGATCAGCACGGTCCCGTGCAGCACCCAGCGCGGGGCATGATGTGCATACCACGCCGTCCACAGGGGCAGCGGCTGGGTCGCAAAATGGAAATCCAGCGCGGTCAGACTGCGCCAGGAGGCGTCGCCGCTGGCAAGTTTCACCACGCCGGACTCGAACATCAGTCGAAAGAGCAGCCACCAGAGCAGCAGTCGGGCCAAGCGCGGCATCGGCCCGTGGTTTTCCCACTGCGCCCGCCAGTTCCAAGGCAGCGCCAGCGCGGCGAGGAGCGCCGTCTCAAGGAGGAGCCCATCCCATTGGAAATCGAGGAACGGACTGCTCACGGAGGCGAGCGAAAGATACAGAGTCCACAGCGCCAGTGCGCAACCGCCGGGCGCGAACCCCGCCAGCATGACGAGTGAAATCACGAGGCCCGCGACGCACAGACCCACGAGAACCCCATCGCTCGCGCCAAGCCAGCAGAGCGTCGGCAGGTGCCAGAGGGCCACCGCCCCGAAGTGTTTCCATACTGCTTCAAGAAAGGCCTGCGCCGGGACGACGCCGTGCACACCGATCAGCCCGCGGACCTGGGATAGCAGCGAGGCAAACGCGCAGAAAAAAACCGCACTCAAGGCTCGGGAGAAGACCCAGCGGGCGACGGTGAACTCCGACGGAAGGGATTTGTACTTATCCGCGCGAACCATGGGAATGCGGAAAATTTACCGCTCTCGCAAGCGCTAGCGGGCCGGGACGGGATGAGGCGTGCCTGGGGGGCGATACGTGGTGCGCTGATTGTCGCGCGGCCCGTCATCCAGCTTCGTGGGTCGTTTAGGGTCGTTCATCCACTCGCCGGGTTTCGGCGGCGGTGGAGTTGTTGGTGAGGGCGGTGGTGCGGGGTGCTCGATGGCGTGGATTTCCGCGCGCGAAAGAAACCGGTAACGCAAGGGCTCCCGCCATCCGACAAAAGTGACGATCGCGAGGACCGCAAAGTAGATCAGCCAGCCGACGACTTTGCCGGCCATTGCTACTTGTCCCCTTTGCTTTTGTAGGGCGCGTCCATGGTCGTCTTTTTCCACATCCACCCTTTGTCTGGATTCGGGGTGGGTTGAGAAACTCCGGTTTCGGTTGCCTGCCGCGAAACTGTCGCGACCGGTATGGTTTGCTCCGGCGATGGGGCAGGAACGCTCGGAGGATCTCCGACGACGCTGGTGAAGTGCGCCCCGTAGGGTTGGTTCCAGCCAACCCAGACCAAAACGATCAGGAAGGTAAATGCCGCCAGTTCTTTCATATACGCGGCGACGTTTCGTCACCGGCAACGCGCTGTCAAGAGTCGCCTCGCGCCGTTTCGGACAGACGGACTATTTCCGCATATTGACCTGCCGTCACCGGCAGCACGGAGAGCCGTGATTGCCGGACCAGCTTGATCTCGCACAGTGTTGGGTGGCTCTTGATTTCCTCCAGCGTCACGGGCCGTTTCAGCGCCCGCACCGGCACGAGATCGACGCACGACCAGTCTCCTTCCGTCGCCGTCGAATCGGGATACGCCTCGGCGGCGACTTTGGCTATGCCGACGACCTCTTTCCCCTCCACGCTGTGGTAAAAAAGCACCGCGTCGCCTTTGCGCATCGCGCGCAGAGCGAGCCGCGCGGGAAAGCTCCGCACGCCCGTCCATGCGGTGCGTCCGTCCTTCACGAAATCGGCCCACGAGTAGGCGGTTGGTTCCTGCTTCACCATCCAGAATTGCGCGGTCTTGCTCATGCGCCGAGTCAGCCGCAACGCCGCATGGGCGCAAGTGCAAAAAAGCGAAGGCGCCCTCCTCGCGGAGAGCGCCTTCCTTCAGTGGCTGGCGATAAGCCGAATTCTGTCCCGGTGCGGTCGCCCGCGCCGGGTGATGATCATTTCTCTCAGCCCGCCGGAGCGGACTGCCGCGCCCCTCGCGGAGCGCTGATGCGACTATTACCCGGAAGCTGCCACGCTTGCGCGCGGCGGGCAGGCGGCCCGTGCTCCCTGTTATGTCTTGCACCGCATGGGGTTTGTCGTGCCCCGGTGCTTGCGCGCCGGGCGGTGGGCTCTTACCCCGCCTTTTCACCCTGACCCGCGGCTCTCCTTTCGGAAAATCGCGGGCGGTTTGTTTTCTGTGACACTTTCCGTCGCGCCTGGCTTTCGCCGTACGCCCCCGCGCGTTTTGCGCGGCATGCTGCCTTGTGGTGTTCGGACTTTCCTCTGCGAAAAAAGCTCGCGCCTTTTCCGCAGCGATCATCTGCCAGCCGCGGCGAGATTCGTGCGCGGGCGGGGAAATGCCAACCGCTATTTCTTCGGCGCGGGCACAGCCACGTCGGTCACGCGGTTGAGGATGAGGACGACCTCCTGCTTGGGTTCAATGTTCACGACCGTCAGTTCCGAGACGTCTTCCAACTCGCCCGTTTGCGGATTGGGACGCGTCTTGTATTCGAACTTCGTCAACTTCCATTTTGTTTTGGCGATGCTGTTTCCCAATTTGAGGAACTGCGATGGCTGCTTGAGATCGATGGTGTTGATTTGAAATTCAAACTTTTCGGGCGCGTCCTTCTTCGGGACGCCGTCGTAGCCGTTGAAGAGCATGCGGAAGGGGACGTGCGCCGCGGCGGGTTTGTCGTCGGCTCGCGCGCTCGTCGCAGGTATTTCGAAGGCGAAGACAATGGCCGAAAACAGCATGAGTATGATGCGGGATTTCATCGTGGAATTTTGTTGGGGATTACGACTGAAGAGGACGTGAGAAACAGAGCCGTGACCCAAGCTAGCTACTTAGGCGGGTGAGTCCAACGAAATGCCGCGTCGCCCGCGGATGCTGATTTTTACTAAGCCGGCGGGCGGTGGCAGGTTTTCACGGCACGATGAAATCAACTCATTTGCTAACGACCGCGATGTTTCTCACCGTGGGTGCGCTGAACTTATCCGCGGAGGTATTCAAGCTCACTGACGGGACGTTTCTGGCCGGGACGCTCGGCGCCCCGAGCGAGGTGACGATCAAGACAAACGCTGGCGAAAGGAAGGTCGCTTTCGCGCTGCTCCCACCGGAAGTGCAGCGCCGTTACGTGCCTCAGGCGGAAGCGAGGCTGGAACCAAAAACGGAAGCGCCCGCCGCGACGGAACCCGCGGCTCTGGCGCCGGTGACGGACGCGGAGATCGAGACGCTCGCGAACGAAGTCAGCCTCGAAGCCTGGACGCAGGCCGCGTCGATCGGCTCCTTCCGCGACAAGCCCGAGAAGCGCGGGCCGGGCGGGTTGGTGGTGACGAAGGCTTTCAATGCCATCGAGGAAAACTGGGTGACGATCTATTCGCCGAAAGACGCCGTGGGCACGGCCGGCAACTGGCAGGAGCAGGTGGCGCGGGCGCGTGAACTGGAAGGGCGGTCGCCGCAGTTCATGCAGCGGCGCTGGCTGGAGCTGTTCATCAAGGCGGGCGACGCGGTGGCGCGGCGCGACTCGAGTGAATTCGCCGCCGCCGTGCGGGAGATGAAACGCAGTCGCGTGGCCTCCGAAAATTCGCGCAACTTTTTTACAGCAAAGTAAAACGCCACGGGTTAACTCACCCGAAACCGTTAAGAAACCGACCCTCATGTTTGGCAAAAAAGAAAAAAAGAAAGCCGCCTGGGTGCAAAGTGCGCTGGAGCGCTACGAGCGCCCGCTGCTGCAGTACTCGATCAGCATCGTCCAGTCGCTCGACCGCGCGCGGGATGTGGTGCAGGAGACCTTCATGCGGCTGCACAAGCAGGAGCAGGAGGCCATCGAAGGACACCTTTCACAGTGGCTTTTCACCGTCTGCCGGAACTGTGCGCTCAAGTCTTTGAAGAAGGAGGAGCGCTACATTTACGTCGAGGCGCAGGAGTTTGAGCAGAAGCGCTGCGAAAACCTGACGCCCGCCGCGGAACTGGAGCGCAAGGAGCGCACCGAGCGGGTCATGGAATTGGTGAAGCGGCTGCCGAAAAACCAGCACGAGGTCGTGCGGCTGCGCTTCCACGGACATCATTCCTACCAGGAAATTTCCGAAATCACTGGGCTCAGCGTGGGGAACGTGGGCTTTCTCCTGAATGCGGCGATGCGCAACCTCCGCGGGATGATGGAGCGCGACGATAAAGACGAAAAAATCATCTACCTCAAGAAAGGGGTCGCTTAATTATGAAAGCGAAAGTTTGCGAACAGGATCTCACCGACTACGCGCTCAATGAACTCGGGCCGGAGGAACGCATCTATGTCGAGACGATGCTCGGTGGCTCCGAGGAGGCGCGCGAGGATGTCTATCAGATGATCGACCTCGCGATGATGCTCGATAAGGGCTTCGAGAAGCAGCAGAGCAGCGAACCGGCGGTGCTCACGCTGGAGCAGCGCCGGGCGCTGATGCGCGTGCAGGGACCGAATATTTTTCTGCGGAACAGCGCCGCCGTGCTGGCGGCGGCGGCCTGCGTGGCTTTTGCCTTCGTCCAGCGCGATGCGTGGATGCCGCGCCTGCACCTGCCGCAGGCGACTGCGACCGCTGGTGCCGCCGCGCAGTCCGGCATGCAGGCCAGTGCCGTGATCAGGGAGACCGACTTTGTGACTCAGCTCAAACAGTTTCGACAATTGACCGACGATCCGTTCCTGCGGAAATGGTTCTCGACGCTGCCCGGTGGGACCAGCCCGGTCCCGGTGATGAACTTCGACACGACCCCGCGCGGGTCTATCGACAGTCTCATGCCGTAATGTCCGCACCCAGCTAGGCCCGCTCTTCCGACGCCGTTCGCAGCCGTTTGCCGAACGGCGTTTCTGTTTTCCACCAACCCGCTTTTCCCCTACACCCAATCCATGCCCACTCACGCAGCCTCCAACACCGCCCCCGCAGATGCAGTCGCGTCCGCCGCCGATCTCATTGATGACCAAGCTGCCGCCACCATGCTGGTCGAGGCTTTTCAGAAAATTACCGAGGAGATGGGCAAGTTCATCGTCGGCCAGCAGGAGGTCATCGAGCAACTCGTCATCGCGGTGCTCGCGGGCGGACACTGCCTGCTCGAAGGCGTGCCCGGCCTTGCCAAGACCGCGATGATCCGCTCGCTCTCGCGCACCATGGATTTGTCGTTTCGCAGAATCCAGTTCACCCCGGATCTGATGCCGGCCGACATTACCGGAACCGACATCATTCAGGAGGATCAAACGACCGGTCATCGCCGCTTCGTTTTCCAAAAGGGCCCGATCTTCACGCAGATGCTGCTCGCCGATGAAATCAATCGCACGCCGCCGAAGACGCAAGCCGCGCTTCTCGAGGCGATGCAGGAGCACAGCGTCACCGTCGGTGGTCACACGCTGAAACTCGAGGAACCGTTCTTCGTTCTCGCGACGCAAAACCCGATCGAGCAGGAAGGCACCTACCCGCTGCCCGAGGCGCAGAAGGACCGGTTCATTTTTTTGGTGAAGGTTGACTACCCCGACCGCGAACATGAGCGGCAGATCGTCGCGCGCACCACCGGCACTTTCGTCGCCGACCTTCAGCCGGTCATCACCGGCGCGCAGATTCAGATGCTCCAGAAAGTCGTCCGCAAAGTTCCCGTGCCCGACCACGTCATGGACTTCGTCCTCGATCTTGTGCGCTTCACCCGTCCGGGGAATCCCGAGTCGCCCGTGTGGGTGAAAGACCTTGTCGAATGGGGGGCCGGCCCGCGTGCCTGCCAAAACCTCGTTCTCACGGCGAAAGTGCGCGCCGTTCTGCGCGGGCGATTCCACGTCACCGACGATGACATCGCTGCCCTCGCGCTCCCGGTCCTCCGCCACCGTATTGTCCCGACCTTTAACGCCGAGGCCGAAGGCATCAAAGTGGACGACATCATCGCCCGGATCGTGAAGACCGTGCCACGCGGAGAGGCCAAGCGGTCACTTTGAAATGACGAATGGAGAATGACGGAATGACGAGAACGGCACCCGCGCCTCCCGTCATTCGTTATTCAGTCATTCCGTCATTTGTCATTCCCCATGGCTCACGTTAGCGATTTTCTCACTCCCGCGGATCTCCAAAAGATCAGCAGCCTCCAAGTGGTCGCCAAACAGGTGGTCGAGGGCTTTTGTTCGGGGATGCACCGGTCGCCGCACAAGGGGTTCAGCGTGGAGTTCAAGCAGCACCGGCAGTATGTGCCGGGGGATGAAATCCGCCACATCGACTGGCGCGTCTATGGCCGCAGCGACCGCTTTTATATCCGCGAATACGAGGAAGAGACGAACCTCCGCGCCACGCTCCTTCTCGATCTCAGCGGCTCCATGAGCTACGGGCGCAAAGGCGTCTCGAAGTATGATTACGCCAAGCGGCTCGCGGCCTGTCTCGCCTACCTGATGATCGGCCAGCAGGACAGCGTGGGCATGGTCACGTTTGACACGAAGATCCGGAAATACATCCCGCCGCGCTCGCGGGTCTCGCATCTGCGCGTGCTCATCGACGAACTCCAGCGCAGCGAACCCGGCGGCGAAACGGAACTTGGCGACGTCTTCCACGACCTCGTCCCGAAGCTGCACCGGCGCGGCCTGCTCATCATCATCTCAGACTGTTTTGGCGATGTGCCGTCGCTGCTCAAAGCGCTCGCGCACTTCCGCCACGCGCATCACGAAATTCTGATTTTCCAAATCTGGGACCGCGACGAACTGGAGTTTCCCTTTAAAGGCTGGACGCAGTTCGACTCGCTCGAAACCGTCGGCGTGAAACATCTGCTCGACCCGGTGCTCCTCCGCGAAGCCTATCTCGCGAACCTCGAAAAATTCCGTGCCGAACTCGTCAAAGGCTGTCGCAGGCACAAGATCGATCTGGTTCCTTTTACGACGGACCAGCCGTATGCCGAGGCGCTCGCGGCTTACGTCAGTCGGCGGAGGGCACGCGGATGACGGCGCAGGGGTTTTTTCCCAACGCAGAGACGCAGAGGCGCAAAGGACGCAGAGTTGAACATCGGCAATTCGAAATCTCCGCGACCTCTGCGCCTCTGCGTCTCTGCGTTGAAAAAAAAACCTTCGCGGAGGTGGAGGCATGACCTTCCTCAACGCCGCTCTCCTCGCCGGAGTCGCCGCGCTGGCGATTCCGATCATCATCCATCTCTTCCACAAGAGCCGTTTCCAAGTGGTGAAATGGGGCGCGATGCATCTGCTGGAAGCGGTCATCCGCACGAACCAGCGGCGCATCCGCATCGAGCAGATCATCCTGCTCATCATCCGCGCGGCGATCCCGGCGATCCTCGCGCTGTGCATGGCGCGGCCGGTGTGGAAAGGCGCTCAGAAGCTCATGGGCGAAGCGAAGACCTCGACCGTCGTGCTGCTCGACAACAGCTACTCGATGGAAGGGGGACGCGCGGGAGCGACGAATTTTTCCCTCGCCCGCGATGAGTCGGCGCGGATTGTGAACGAACTCAAGCTGGGCTCCGACGCGCAGGTCGTGCTCATGGGCGAAGGCGGCGCGCCGCTGCTCGATGAGCCGACCTACGATCTCGCGCGGCTCAGCCAGGCGTTGCAAAAAGCAGACGCCGGCTTCGGCGCGGCAACGGTGCCGGCGGCGCTGGATTACGCGGCGGGCGTCTTCGGCCAGATGCGTGAGTCGAGCCGCAATCTCGTGGTGATGACCGATTTTCAGCGCATCAGTTTCGAGGCCACCGAGGATGCGCAGGTCGGCCAGATGATCGCGCGGCTGAAGGCGCTGCCGATTGCGCCGGAGATCACCTTTTTCGACGTGGGCAGCGAGGTGAAGGATAACGTCGCCGTCGAGTCGCTGGAGTTTTCGCGGCTCACGGTTGGCGTCGGGCAGAAGATTCAGATCCGCGCCAACCTGCGCAATTTCGGCGACGTTCCATATCAGGATTTGCGCGTCTATTTCAAAGCCGACGGCAAGGAAAAATCCGTGTCGCAGATCCGTCTCGGGCCGCACGAAAAAGGGCAGGTGCTTTTCTCGCACGCCTTTGACACGCCGGGCTCGCATGTCGTCGAAGTCGTTGCGGACGCGGATGCGCTCAAGGCCGACAACAGCTATCTCGCGAGCATCCCGGTGCGCGACAAGGTCCCGGTGCTGCTCGTCGATGGCGACCCGAGCAATGAGCCGCTCAAGGGCGAAGTCGATTTCGCCGAGATCGCGCTCCAGCCGTACGGCGCCGGGCGAGTGGAACTGGCCGACCTCATCGCCACGAAGGTCACGAAGGCTGACGACCTGAGTGCAAAGGCGATCACGGATTCCGCGGTCGTGATTCTGGCCAACGTCCGCAAACTCAATGACGATCAGCTCCGCGCGCTGGAGGACTTCGTCCGCGGCGGCGGCGGTCTGCTCATCTTTCCCGGCAACCGCAGCGACACCGCCTGGTACAACAGCGCGCTGCTCAAGGACGGCAAGGGCCTGCTGCCGCTCGCGCTCGGCTCGCTCGCGGGCGATTTGAAAGACGGCGCACCGTCGGTCGGCATCGTCTCGCAGCGCTTCGAGCACGCGGCGCTCGACATCTTTAATGACCCGCGCAACGGCACGCTCACGGACGCCGGAATCAAACTTTGGTTTCGCATGAAGGAGCAGGCGGAACAATCATCGGCGACGGTTCCTTCCACGACGCTCGCGCGGCTCGACAGCGGCGATCCGTTTCTCGTCGAAAAGCAGTTCGGCGATGGCCGCGTCATCGAATGCGCGGTGCCGGTCGATGCGGAGTGGAGCAACCTGCCGATGCGTCCATTTTACCTCCCGCTGCTCCAGCGGCTCTCGGTCTATCTGGCGTCCACGGTTTATCCGCCGCGCAATCTCGACGTGGGCAAGCCGCTCGTCGCGTTTCTGCCCGTGTCGGATGCGGGGAAAAAGGCGACGGTCATCGCGCCGGACGGCACTCCGACGGAAGTGCTGATCGTGAAGAAAGGCGAGCGCGGCGTGGTCGAGTTTGGAAAGACGCAGCGATCCGGACTTTACACGCTGAACCCGCCCGGAGCGTCTCCGGTTTATTACGTCGTCAACGCCTCGCGCCGCGAGTCCGACCTGCAAAAGCTGACGGACAAAGAGATCGCGGACTTCGCGAAAACCCACGGCGTCTCGCTCGTGCATAGCGGCGCGGAATACAAGCAACTCGAGCACACGCGTCGCTACGGCTTCGAGATGTGGCGTCCGCTGCTTTGGGCGATCCTCGCACTCGTTTTCATCGAGCTTTTCTTGCAGCAGAAATTCGCGCGCGTGCGCAGCCGGCCGGCGGCGGGTGTGGCGGTGGCGGCTCCAAAAGTAACGGCCTGATGAACACCCCAATGCTCCTCAAACCTTGTGTCCGCCTTGCTGCGCGAGTCACCCATTGCCGTCATCCTGAACGGAGTTCCGGGAGTCTGCGACCCGGACGGAGTGAAGGATCGCTGACTCTCCGTGGGCGGAGGCGGTCCGGTGGGATGGGTGCGTCATCACTCCCACCGCCTCCGCCCGTTACAGTCAGCGATTCTTCACTCCGGCATTGTCGCAAAGCCTCCCATGGCTCCGTTCAGAATGACGGCGGTTTTTTCGACCGCCAGCGCGTTGCGAAGGTGACAGACGACGGGCGCGCTGCGCGCTTCACGCCATGACCACGGAGCGCATCGAAACCTCGCTCCGTTTCGTGGGCGACTGGCCTTGGTGGCTGGGCGTGGGGCTGGCGCTGGTGCTGGGCGCAGTCGCGTGGGTTTTCTACCGGCGGGAAACGCGGCCGATCAACCGTTGGGTGAACTGGCTGCTGCCGACGCTGCGGGCGCTGGCCATCATCATGCTCGTGCTGATGCTCGCGGGGCCGGTGCTGCATCATCGCAAGGTCATCGGTCAGCTTTCGCGGCTGCTCCTCTTCGTCGATGGTTCGAAGAGCATGGGGCTGGCCGATCCGTCGATGGATGCCGGTCGGAAGATTCTCATCTGCCAGCGGCTCGGGCTGCTGCGCGAGGGCGTGATTGCGCTCGATCTGCCGCAGGCCGGCACCGCGCTCGCCGATGCGCAGTCACTCGCGATCAAGGCGAAGACGATGCAGGCCGCACCGGCGGAGGATTGGAAAAAGTTGACGCAGGATGTTGCGGCAAAGGCTGGGGCAGCGCGCGAGGCGCTGGGCAAGGCGGGCGGCGATCCGGCGCGGCTCGATGCCTTGACGAAGGAGCTCGCGGAGCCGGCGCGGGAACTTGCGGGGCGCGACTCGAAAAAGCTTGATGACCGCGGACGCGCGATGGCGGACTTGGTGCGGCTCGGCGAAGTGGCGGGTCGCTGGCAGACGGAACTGCGCGAGCGTTTCGACAAGACGGTCGGCGAGCTGGCGGCGGGCGAGAACTCGCCGCTGCGCGCGGCCCTTGCGAAGTTCGACGCGCTGCCGCGGACGCTGCGGTTACAGTCGCTGCTGCTGGAGGGCGAGAAGCAGAAGCTGCTCGCGCGGTTTGGCGAAAACTACGCTGTGCAACTGCTCGACATCGAAGGCGCGGAGGCGAAAAAAATCTGGCAACCGACGGCGCGGGATTCCGCGCTGCCGCTGGCGCTGCCGAAGCCGGAGGGTGAGATCACGAACCTCTCCGCCGGGCTTAAAAACAGCGGCGGCGAGCAGCAGAAGGAGGAGCGTGGTGCGGTGGTGATTTTTAGCGACGGGCAGCACAACGAGGGCGAGTCGCCGGTCGAAGCGGCCAAGCTGCTCGCCGGGCGCGGCATGACGGTTTTTACGGTCGGTTTTGGCAGCCAGCTCAAGCCGCGCGATCTCGCGGTGATGCGAGTGGACGGACCAGAGTCGGTCTTTCTCGAGGACCGCATCCGCGGCACGATCACGCTCAAGGACGACATGCCCGCGGGCCTGCCGTTCACGGTCAGTGTGGCGGATGGCGAAAAGGTGCTGTGGCAGCAGCAGCTCATCACCGATGGCAGCAACGTGCGCAAGGTGGCGTTCGATTTCCCGATCAGCGAGCAGGTCAAGGAGCGGATGAAAAACAAGAAGGCCGACGTGGCGGTCTCGTCCGTGCCGATGGATTTGCAGGTCCGCATTTCGCCTGCGGAAGGCGACCGCGAGCTGTCGAACAACGAAGCCGGCCTGCGCTTCCGTGCGGTGACCCAGCGGCGGCACATTCTGCTGCTCGACGGCCGTCCGCGCTGGGAGACGCGCTATCTGCGGAACATGTTTGAGCGCGATGAACAGTGGGAGGTGAGCACGGTTATCGCGGGAACGAACGCGGGTGAGCAGGGCTTTCCGCGGGGCGAAAAACCGGGGCAGTTTCCGAACGATCCAGCGTTGCTCCAGAATTTCGACCTCATCATCTTCGGTGAAATCCCGCGCGCAATTTTCAAGGGCGACGAGTTGCAGTGGATCAGGGATTTCGTGGCGAATCGCGGTGGGGCGGTGGCCTTCATCGACGGCGCTCGGCAGCGATTCAAGGAATACGCGGACACGCCGATCGCGCCGCTTTTCCCGGTCGAATGGAAGGGCGCGGGCGTGCGCGAGGGCATCACGAAAATCGCGCTGACGGAGCGCGGCGCCGGGCTGGCCGCACTGTCCCTCGCGCCGGAGAAGACGCAGAACGCGGAAGTCTGGAGCAAGCTGCCGCCGCCGCACTGGCTGTCCGGCGGAACCGTGCTGCCAGGTGCTGAGGTGCTGGTCGAGGCGGAGGCCGGCGGGCAGAAGATTCCGGCGGTGGTCGCGCGGCCTTATGGCGCGGGCAAGGTGATGTATCAGGCCTTCGATGACTCATGGCGCTGGCGTTACGAGGTCGCCGATCTGAACCATGTGAAGTACTGGAATCAGGTCGCCAACTGGATCGCGGAAATCCCGTTCGCGGTGCGGGACAAGTTCGTGTCGCTCGACGCGGGTGGGATCACGTATCGGCCCGGGGAGTCGGCGGAAATCCGCGTGCGGCTGCGCGACGGCGAGGGCAAGCCGGTGACGAACGCGGGCGTGGACGCGGTGCTTTCTCGCGACGGAAAAAAAATCGCGACCATCCGGCTCGCACCCGACGACAATGCAGGCGGACTTTTTCGCGGCAAGACCGCGGGGCTGGAGCCGGGGAACTACGAGGTCGCGGTGGAGTCCGCAGCCATCGCCGAGCGGGATGCGAAGGCGCGGACGGAATTCAAAGTCGAGCCGCGCGAGACGGGCGAACTGATCCAGCTCAGCCTCAATGAAGATTTGCTGCGGCAGGTCTCGGCGGCGACGGGTGGGGAATATTTGCGCGAGGAAAACATCGACCGGCTGAGCGAACTGCTCGCGCCAATGAGCCAAGGGAAGGTGATCGAGAGCGACACGGTGCTGTGGCAAAGCTGGTGGTGGTTTGTGCCGATCATCCTGTTGCTGACGGTGGAGTGGATTGTTCGCAAACGGGTGGGGATGCTGTAACCTCGCAAACGGATGAATCCGCAGGACGCATATCGACAAAACCGCGATGAGATTCTGCGACTCGCGCAGCATCACGGTGCGCGCCGCATCCGGGTCTTTGGCTCAGTGGCGCGGGGCGAGGCGGGGCCGGATAGCGATCTGGATTTGCTCGTGGATTTGGAGAAAGGACGCAGTCTCTTCGACATAATCGGGCTGAAGCAGGATCTTGAGGATTTGGTCGGCTGCCGAGTCGAAGTGATGACTGAAGCGGGTGTTAGCCGGTATGTGCGGGAGTCCATCGTCCGAGAGGCGGTGGCTTTGTGAAAAACGAGGCGCTTTATTTCCGGCACATCCTCGATGCAATCGCGAAGATCGAGGAATACGCGGCACCGGGATGGGAGGCTTTTGCGCGGGAAAGTCTGCGGCAAGACGCGGTCATTCGGCAGTTGGAAATCGTCGGCGAGGCGACGAAGCGCATTTCCGAGGCGACCCGCGCGCGTTTTCCCGGGGTTCCCTGGAGGAAGGCCTCCGGGCTAAGGGATTTCCTCATCCACGATTATTCCAGCGTGGATGCCGAAATCGTCTGGGCGGTGACGGAAAATCATCTACCCGCCTACCGCGACGCCGTCCGTAAAATTCTCGCCGAACTCGAATTACCCGCAGAACCAAACTCATGAGCCATCAAATCGATCCGGTCATTCTGCAAAAGCTCCAGGCCTTCAGCCAGCGGCGGCGCAAGCTGATCATCTTCCGCGGCCTCTGCGCGGCGCTGGCGACGCTGCTGGCGACGATGATGCTGATCGCCTTCATCGATTGGATTTTCGTGCTGCCGGATGGCGTGCGGTGGGGGTTGAGCCTGGCGTCTTATTTGGCGGTGATCGTGGTGGAATGGCGCTCGTGTTTGCGGCTGCTGATGCATGCGCCGGGGCCGAAGCGCCTGGCGCGGCTGGTCGAGCACGCGGAGCCGAAGCTGCGCGAGGATTTGCTCTCCGCCGTCGAACTGGGGGATGCGCGGTCGGATGCGATGTTCGATTCCGAGCAGTTTCGCGCGCTGGTGCAAAGTGATGTGGCGGCGCGCATGGAAGGGCTGGATGTGGAGCGACTGCTGCCAGCGAATTTGGTCCGGCGTTATACGGTGGTCGCCGCGGGGATCGCGGTGGCGTGCGTGGTGGCGTTTGCGCTGACGGGCTTCCAGTTCGGCACGCTGATGATGCGGGCGCTGCTGCCGATGGCGAATCTCGGGCGCGTTTCCAAAGTGCAGGTGAAGATCGTCGAGCCCACGCCCGCCGAGATGCGCGTGCCGCAGGGCGATACGGTGCCGCTGGTCGTGCAGATTTCCGGGCAGCGGGCGAACAAGGCGATGCTCGAAACTTTCACCAAGACCGGCGGACGCGAGCTGGTGCAGATGAACCCGCTGGGCGGCGACCGCTTTTCCGCCACGATCCAGGTGGCGCGGGAAGATGTGCAGTATCGCGTGCGGGCAGGCGATGCGATCACGCGGAAGTATCAGCTCGAAAGCGTGGCGCGGCCGGCGGTGGTGCAGTTTCACAAGACCTACGTGTATCCTGAATACACGCAATTGGCGGCAAAGCGGGTGACGGAGGAGAATGGCGATCTCGCGGCCATCGAGGGCACGGAAGTGGAGCTGCGGCTGACGACGAATCAGAAAGTGAAGGACGGTGAACTGCGGGTGGAGCAGGGGAAGAAGAGCACGGTGGTTCCGCTGACGGTGGATGGCGGGCAGCTCGTGGCGAAGGTGCCGTTGATGGCGTCGGGGATTTATCGCGTGCGGTTGGTCGGGGCGGAGAGCGGTTTTGAAAACAAGTTCAGCCCGGAATACGAGTTGCGCGCGGAGGTCGATCTCGTGCCGCAGGTGGAGCTGGAATTGCCGAGGCAGGACCTGATCCTGCCGGTGAATGAGATCGTGGATGTACAGGGGACGGCGACCGACGACCTCGCTTTGGCAAAGGTCTCACAGCTCATCAAGATCAACGACGGCGGGTGGAAGGAAGTGCCGCTGGCGGCGAATGCGGGAGCGAAGATGAAGGTCGAGCGGCGCTGGGATTTGTACGAGACGGGGGTGAAGCCGGGCGATCTGGTGACGATGAAACTGCTGGCCGTGGATTTGAAAGGGAACCGCGGCGAGTCGCGGCCGTTGCAGGTGACGATCACGGCCTCGGGTTTTGAGGCGAAGCGGTTGTCATCGCTGGAAGCGCAGCGGGCACTGTTCGAGGCGCTGCGGGCGCAGCAGGTGGCGGCGGAGGCACTGGCAAAGCGGGCAGGGGAGGCGCGCGAGCAGTTTGAGCGGCTGCCGGACGGCGATGCCGGACGCAAACAGGCGCTGGTCACGGCGACGACGGCGATGGCGGAGTTCGAGGCGAAGAACGCGGCGGTGGTGGCGCAGCTTGGCGCGACTTTGCGCGAGGCGACTCCGGGGCATCAGTCGGCTGATCTCGTGCTGCTGGCGCGCTCGGTGGCGCGGGCCAACGCGGGTGTGGCGCAGAATGCGCGGGTGATTTTCGACACCGTCGCAGGGAATCCGGCGATACCGACCGCGCGTGAACTGATGCGCGAGGCCGCGGATGCGGGAGCCCGCGCGGAACAGCGGTCGCGGCTGGCGTTGGAAAGCTACCGGGTGTTTCTCACGGCGGAGGACATTGACGTGCTCAACGAGAACTTTTACGTCGTAGCGCGGGAGCAGGAGCGGCTCGCAGAGCTGGCGAAGAACAGCGGCGACAGCGCGGCGAAATGGGCGCAACTCGCCAACCGCATGCGCGTAGTTTTGACCGAAGTCCGCGGGCTGGAAGACCTGATGGGTGCGAGTGCTGAGCATGCGGCGCTCAATTTGCCGGATCGGCTGCGGACGGTGCAAAAGGAGTTGAACAAGCAGCGTATCGCTTTGGAAAAGGCGATGACGGGTAAAGAGCCCGGCAAGGCGCTGCTCACGCCGGTGCTGAACCTGACGAAGACGATGACGGATCGCGCGCGCACGGCGCTGGAATTTCGCTCCGGGCTGCAATGGGAACCCGCGAAGCACTATAAGGATTTGCTTGCCGACACGGAGCCGACGTATGCGAATTTTGCGAAGCTGCGGGAAGAGTCGGAGGTGCTGTCGCGAAATGAAAAACTCCCCGCCGAGGCGAAGGCGACGCTGATCGACGGGCGCTGGGAAGCGAAGGCCGCGTTGCTCAAGGCGCATGGCGACGCGGAGGAGACGCGGCCGGATTCGGACAGCTATTTTGTGAACGACGTGCGGACGACCTCGCTCGCGCTGGGCGGTCTGCGCGACAAGCGCGCGACGCTTTCACCCGAGGAGACGGGGAAGCAGCTTGCGGCGCTGGATCGGAATTTCCGGCTGCTCGAAAACGGACACGACGTGGCGGAAGCGTGTGAGGCGCTGAATCATCTCGCGACCGTGGAGAAGTGGGAGATTTTCAACCCCAAGGCGCGCACGGCGAATCCCCATGATTGGAAATGGGTCGAGTCGCGGATGCACGCGCTACCGGAGACAATCGGCAAGGCGCTGACGACGCCGGAGTTGAAATCCACGGTGGGCTTGGTGCAGGGGATTCTTTGGAAGGCGCTGAGCGACCCCGCGGCGACGCGGACGACGCAGGAGATGGAGCAACGCTTCAAGATGGAGCGTCCGCCGCTGAGCGCGTCGAAGGATGCGATCCGGCTGGCGGCGATGATGCGACAGGCGCTCGACCTTTTGCGCAAGCCGATGGACGAGGCGCGGAAAGAGATCGCGCAGATGGCACCGACGCTCGCGGAGATGCTGGCGCAGCTCGCGAAGGAGACGGAGGAGCTGAAAAAGGAGACGGTGGAGCAGGCCGAGACGGCAAACGACAAGCAGCGGAACGAGGCCAAGGCGGAGGCAAAGCACGCGCTCGCCGAGCAGCAGAAGCTGAATGAAAAAGTGGATGTGCTGAAGGATGTGATCCGCGCCGATGCGAACAAGCAGGACGTGATGCAGAAGGATTCGCGGGAGCGGGCGCGCGATGCGGACGACGCGCTGGCGATGCTCAAGGAGCCGCCGCCTCGGGCCGCGGAAGATCTCCAGCGCGCCGCACAAAGCGAGCAGCCGGCGGCGCAGCAGCAGGCCCTGACGCAGGCGGCTGACCAGCAGCAGAAGCTGGCCGACGCGCTGAACCAACTCGCGCAGCACTATGGGAATCTGGAGAAGGGCAAGGCCGACGAGACGCGGACGGCGCTGCGCGCGACGGAGGAGCCGAATGGCATCAAGGCCGATCTCGATGCGCAGTTTGCCAAGGCCGAGCAGCTCGCACAGATGGCGCAGCAGTCGCCGCAGGAAATGCTCGCGCAGCTCGAAAAAGCGCTGCCGCAGAATCCACAGATGTCGAAGGAATTGAGCGCGATTTCGCAGAATGAACTGAAAGATGCGACGGAGAAACTGCAGCAGGCGAGCACCCAGGAAAACGCGGTGGCTCAGCAGGTGAACCAAGCCGCAAATCCCAATGCACCGCAGTCTGCCAAGCAGGCCGCCGAGAAGGCCGCCGAGGCCGCGAAACAGGCGGTGCAGGCCGCGCAGACGGCGAAGGTAGCGGCGAACAACGCGGTGCAGGCGGCGAAAGCAGCGAACAACCCGACGGCAGCCGATCAGGGTCGCCAGGCGCGGACGCAGGCCGAACAGGCGGCGCAGAGCGCGCAGCAGGCGGCGCAGTCGGCGGAACAGGCCGCACAGCAAGCGGGGCAGCCACAGCAGATGGCGGAGAGTGCGAAGCAGGCTGCGCAAAAGGCGGGCGAAGCTGCGGCCCAAGCGCAGCAAGCCGCGCAGTCCGCGCAAAAAGCGCAGGCGACGGCGCAGCAATCGGCCCAGCAGGCCGGCCAGCCGCAGGCGCAGAATCAGGAAAGTGCGAAGCAGTCGGCAGCGGCGCAGCAGGCCGCGCAACAGGCGGCGCAAGCCGCCCAAACTGCGCAGGCCGCGGCACAACAGGCGGCGGCGATGGCGCAGCAGCCGCAGATGGCGCAGAACGCCGGTCAGCAGCCCGCGCAACCGGCCGGTGAGCAACCGGCGGCGAATCCGCAGCTCTCGCAGGCCGCGCAAGCGCAGCCGCAGATCGCGCAGGCCGCGGGTGAGGCAGGGAGTGAAATCTCTCGCGCGGGCCGGCATGAGGAGCGTCTGCAAAACATGGCCGCAGGAGAGCAACTTCAGCAACTCGGCGGAGCCGTGCAGCAGACCGCGCAGCAGCAGGTGCCGGCGGCGCAGCAGGCGCTCGCGCAGGCCCAGCAGGCCGCACAAGCGCAGGGCGCGGTGAACGCGGCGAACGCAGAGTTGAAGAACGAACTCGGCCAACTCGCGGCGGCGCAAAATTCCGGGCAGCAAGCAGCGCAACAAAGTCCGCCAGCCGGGCAACAGCCCGCAGCGCAAAGCGGCCAGCAAGGACCGTCCAGCCAGCAGCCGGCAAGTCAGCAAAGCGGGCCCCAAGCCGCGCCCCCAAGCGGCCAGCCGCCGGGCGAGCAGGGTGCGGCTCCGGCTTCACCGCAGGAGCAGGTGTGGATGGCCCGCACGCTCGATGCGCTCGACGCGGCGCTCAATGCGCAAACCGCACAGAGCGGCGCGGAACCTTCCCAAGGCCAGCCGGGTCAACCGGGGCAGCAGGGCCAGCAGCCGGGACAAGGGCAACAGCCGGGCCAGCAGCCCGGACAAGGCCAGCAACCCGGCCAGGGCGACGCCAAGAGCGCGGCCCAGTCCGCGATGGCTGCGGCGGCGCAGGCGGCGGCGGCTTCGATGAAAGCGGGCCGCTCCGAGCAAGCCTCCGAGCAGCCCGGCGGGCCGATGGCGCAGGGCGGCCAGCAGGCCGTGTCGAAAGGCGGCGCGAAGGCGCAGGCGGGTGCGCTTTCTCACTCCGCGCTGGCGGACGCTAAAAACAAAACCGGCGAGTGGGGCAAGTTGCCGAAGCAAATGGCCGAGCAACTCACACAGGGGCAGCGCGAAGGCGTGGCCGGCGAATACCGCAACCAGATCGAGACGTATTATCGCGTTATCGCCGAAAAATCGAAGAAGCCATGAAGAAGGTGCCAGGTGTCAGGTGTCGGGTGTCAGGTGGAGCGCGCGGCTTGCGGGTGGCGCTCAACCTTGGTTTGTGCGCGCTGTTTGCGGTCGGCGGCGGGAGGTTGCGCGCGCAGGACAGGACGGATGAGGCTTTGAAAAAGGCGACCGGTTATCTGCTCACGCAGCAGGACACGACTGGCGGGATTCACAACAAGCAGCGCAACGAAACGGCGATGACTTCACTCGCCATCCTGGCGCTGGCTTCGTGCGGGCATCAGCCGGCCGATCCGACGCCGGAGGGGCAGGCGATGCGCAAGGCGCTCGCCTTTGTGCTCCGTCCCGAAGGGCAGACAGCGGACGGGTATTTCGGACAGGCGGACGGCTCGCGCATGTACGGACATGGGATTACCACGCTCATGGTCGCGGAGATGCTCGGCATGGGAGTTGACGTGCAACAGGATGAACTCATCCGCGAGAAATGCCGGCGCGCGCTGGAGCTGATTTTGCGGGCGCAGAAAGTGCGCAAGAACGACGCCAACGCCGGCGGCTGGCGCTACTCGCCGGATGCGGGCGACTCGGACATGTCTGTGACCGTGTGGCAGACCATGGCTCTGCGCGCCGCGAAGAACGCGGGAATCGACGTGCCGCGGCAGGCCATCGATGACGCCGTGAAATATATGAAGGGGCTCTACTCGCCCGATGGTGACAAGAAAGGCCGGAACCGTCCCGGGGGCTTTGGCTACCAAGGGGCGGGCCGCGAAACTTCCACGACCGCGGAGGGCTTGCTGGCCATGCAGGTCTGCGGCGAATACGATGCGGAGGAAACCATCGGTGCCGCGGAGCGACTGCTCAAGGAGGGCGTGAAGCAGGGCGACCGCTGGTTTTTCTACACCACCTACTACTACGCGCAGGGCATGTATCAGCGCGGCGGGAAGCATGCGGAGGAGGGAAAAAAAGTCGTCTCCGAATTGCTGATGCCGTTGCAATCGAGGGAGGGCTGGTGGGAAGGGATGAATGGCGAGGAGCGGCAGGGAGGAAAGGTCTATGCGACCTCCATGGCGATCCTCAGTCTCGCGGTGAAGAACCACTTTCTCCCGATCTATCAACGCTAGGCAGCGCCCTGAACCGACTTCACCGCGGAAAGCGAAGGTACGGACATGGACAAGTGGGGGAGACGGGTCACAGAGCCTCAACGAAGAGTGGTTGGTTCGTGGGAGCAGCGCCACATGTTTGACCCCACCCGCGGTGGCGCGTAGGCTCGCCGCCCTTTTCCAAAAACCTGACCGCGCGATGAATTACAAAGACACCCTGCTCCTGCCGAAGACGGATTTCCCGATGAAGGCGGACCTCATTGCCCGCGAGCCGGCGCGGCTGGCGCAGTGGGAGGGTGCGGGCCTTTACGAACGCATCCAGGAGGCGCGAAAAAAGGCGCCGCTTTTCGTGCTGCACGACGGCCCGCCGTTCGCGAATGGCGATGTCCACATGGGCACGGCGCTGAACAAGGTGCTCAAGGATCTCATCGTAAAATCGAAAACGATGGCCGGTTTCCGCGCGCCGTTCGTGCCGGGTTGGGACTGCCACGGGCTGCCCATCGAGTTCAAGGTGGTGAAGGAATCGCGCGGCCTCTCGCCCGTGGAAGTGCGGCAGAAAAGCGAGGCGTTGGCTCGCAAGTTCATCGACATCCAGCGCGGGCAGTTCAAGCGACTCGGCGTGTTTGGTGACTGGGCGAATCCGTATCTCACGCTCGCGCCCGGCTACGAGGCGGAGATCATCCGCGCGTTCGCGGTCTTTGTGGAAAAGGGCTTGGTCTATCAGGCAAAGAAGCCGGTGCTGTGGAGCACAGGCGCTCAGACCGCGCTCGCGGAGGCGGAAGTGGAATACGCGGAGCGCACCGATCCGGCGGTGTATGTGAAGTTCAAGCTCACCGAGGAATCATCCCTATCGTTTCCACTAAAAACTCCAGCCTCGTTCGTGATCTGGACTACAACGCCGTGGACGCTTCCTGCGAATCTCGCAATCGCAGTTCACCCGAATCAGGAATACTGGATCGCAGACTTCCGGCACAAAGAAACTGGAATCATTGAGCGATTCATCGTCGCAGATGCCCCGGTGATACTCGCAGGGTTTGAAAGCGCTACGGGTTTTACATTGGTTGAATCGAATCGGATGCCTGAGGAGGCGGATGCTTGGGAGCGGAAGCGGACGGAAAATAATTTAGGATTCACTCGCGAAGGCATCTTCACTCCAGGGCGTTGCGTTGATGGTTATCGTGTAGTCGGTAGCAAACTAACGGCGCTAGTTGCTCAACATCCCTTTCTTCCCCGCACCTCGAAGATCATTACCGCCGATTTCGTTACGATGGACACGGGTACCGGGCAGGTTCACATCGCGCCAGGTCATGGCGCAGACGACTATCTCGCGGGTCGGCAAAATGGGCTGCCGATTCTTTCACCCGTGGATGACCGCGGCTGTCTTACCGAAGAGGCGGGCGTTCCCGAACTGACCGGCCAGTACGTTTTCAAAGCCAACCCTTTGATCGTCGAGATGCTGCGGGAGCGAGGCGCATTGCTGGCCGAGCAGGCTTACACCCACAGCTATCCGCACTGCTGGCGGTCGAAGACACCCATCGTCTTCCGCGCGGTGGAGCAGTTTTTCATCAAAATCGACGCCTTCCGTGCGGAGGCGCTGGCGGCGATTGACGGTGTGACGTGGCTGCCGCATTGGGCGCGCAACCGCATTTACGGCACCGTGGAGTCGCGGCCAGACTGGTGCATTTCACGCCAGCGGACGTGGGGCGTGCCGCTGCCGGTTTTCTACGACCCCGATGGCAAGGCGCTGCTCGATCCCGCGAATGCGCGCAAGGTCGCCGACCTCGTGGACGAGCACGGGACGAATCTTTGGTTTGAGAAGAACGACGAGGAATGGGCTGCCATGCTTGGTTTGCCGGCGGGCACGACGCGGCGCAATGACACGCTCGATGTATGGATCGACTCCGGCGTTTCCCACACCGCGGTCGTGGCGAAGCGGCCGGAACTCGGGGGTACGAGCGTCGCCGACGTGTTTATCGAGGCGACGGATCAGCATCGCGGGTGGTTCCAGTCGTCGCTGATGACGAGCATCGCGATGTATGGCCGCGCGCCGTACCGGACGGTCATCACGCACGGCTTTGTCGTGGACAAGGACACGCGCAAGAAGGTCTCGAAGTCGGAGCAGGGGACTTACGCGAAGCCGATGAACGCGGAGCATTTCGTCGGGAAATACGGCGCGGACATCGTGCGGCTGTGGGCTTCGAGCGTGGATTACCAGAATGAGGTGCCGTTTTCCGAGGAGAGCTTCAAGGGACTGGCGGAGTCGTACCGCAGCTTCCGCAACATTCTGCGCATCCTGCTGGCGAATTTGTCGGATTACCCGGAGCCAAGCGCTCCTGCGCGCCAGGGAGGTGATGAGATGAGCGCAGGAGCGCTTCCGGTGCGCGCGGGAGCGCTTGGCTCCGATTTTGCGGGGACGCTCATCGACCGTTGGGTGCTGTCGCGGTTGCAGGAGGTTATCGCGACGTGCCGCGAGGCGTATGCGGAGTACGATTTCCGCAAAGTCTTCCAGACGCTGAACCAGTTTGTGACCGTGGAGATCAGCGCGCTCTACGTGGACATCACCAAGGACCGCATGTACTGCGACGCCGCGAACTCCCCGCGCCGCCGGGCGACGCAGGCGGTGATGGCGCGCGTCTTCGATGCGCTCGCGCGGTTGCTCGCGCCAGTGCTCGTTTTCACCGCGGATGAAGCGTGGGAATTCTCCGGCAAGGCGACCTCAGTGCATCTCGAACGCTTCCCCGAAGCCGATGCGGCGCTGATCGACAAGGCGCTGGAAGAGCGTGTGGAAAAGCTGCTCGCACTGCGCGGCGTCATCGCGCAGGCCGTCGAACCGGCGCGGCAGGCGAAGCAGATCGGCAATGCGCTCGAAGGCGCGGTCACGCTCGCGCTTGCGGATGAGGCGTTGCTCGGCTTGCTGCGCGGGAGTGAGGCGGATTTGGAAGAGTTCTTCATCCTCAGCGACCTCACGCTCACGGCGGGAGCAGAGACCAAGGCGAGCATCGTTCCGACGGCACACCGGAAGTGCGCTCGCTGCTGGCGGCACCGGGCGAGCGTTGGGGAGAATGCTGCGCATCCCGACTTGTGCGAGCGCTGTGCGGAGGTCGTCGCGGCCCATGTCTGACGCGATGCACCGCGCGAAGAGAACCCCACAACGGCGTCATCCTGAGCGAGGTTCCGGGAGGCTTTGCGACCGGAACGGAGTCGAAGGATCGCTGACAGTAATGTGGGCGGAGGCGGTGGGAGTGACGACGCGCGTTCCCGCCTGCCTCCTCCGCCCTTTTACAGTCAGTGATCCTTCACTGCGCCATTGTCGCAAAGCCTCCAAAGGCTTCGTTCAGGATGACGGTTGTGGGTGGCTGCGCAATGAGGCGAGCGTGATTTGAAATGAAACTCCTCCTCGCCATCGCGCTCCCGCTTTTCGCGCTTGATCAGCTCACGAAATGGTGGGTGGTCACGCACTTCTCGCCGTATGACGCCCCGCGCCCGGTGATCGACAATTTCTTCTACCTCTGCCACTGGCAGAACACCGGCGCGGCGTTCAGCATCGGCACGGGGAAGAACTGGTTCTTCGTTGTGCTCTCTGCGCTGACGCTTGCCGGTCTGCTGGTTTTCTCCGTGCGCGGCGCATTCCGCGATTTGCTCTCGCGCGTCGGCGTGGCGCTGCTCGTCGCGGGTATTCTGGGCAATCTCACCGACCGGCTGCGCTTCCAGCATGTCGTGGATTTTCTACTCTTTGATCTGCATGTGCGTTTCGCCAATCCGTGGCCCGCGTTCAACGTCGCGGATAGCTGCATCTTCCTCGCGACGGGCTGCTTCATCATCGGGTCAGTGCGTGAAAGCCGGAAGCCGACGACAGCCGCGTGAGCCCGTGGAATCATCGCTTGAGCGGCGCTCGTGGCCCGCGCTATTCTGCCCGTCCCTATGAGCGAAACGACTTACGCCTACGCCCATCCCGAAGCGCTCGTGACCACCGAGTGGCTGGCCGCGCATCTGGATGACCCCGACACCCGCATCGTCGAGAGCAATGAGGACGTGCTCCTTTACTCCACCGGCCACATCCCCGGCGCGGTGCATATCGACTGGCGCGACGACCTCCAGGATCCGCTGGTGCGCGACTACATCCAGCCGGAGGCCTTTGCCGCGCTCTGCGCAAAAAACGGAATCGGCCCCGAGACGACGGTCATTTTCTACGGCGACAAATCGAACTGGTGGGCGTGCTACGCGCTCTGGGCGTTCCGTCTTTTCGGCCACACGAAAGTGCAACTCGTCGATGGCGGGCGCGACAAGTGGGTGAAGGAAGGGCGCGCGCTGACCAAGGAAAAGCCGCAGCCCGCGCCGGCGGAATATCCCGTGCCGGCGAAGCGCTTCGACGCGGACGTCCGCGCGTTTTACGACGACGCGCTGGCGCAGAGCCAAGACGGACTGCCGCTCATCGATGTGCGCTCGCCGGGTGAGTTCAAAGGCGAAGTCACGCACATGCCCGAGTATCCGCAGGAAGGAGTGCTGCGCGGCGGACACATCCCCGGCGCGCACAGCGTGCCGTGGAAGACGGCGGTGAACGACGACGCGACCTTCAAATCAGCGAAAGAGCTGTATGAGATTTACGCCGCCGGGTGCGGCCTCAAATCGGGCGAGGACATCATCGCCTACTGCCGCATCGGCGAGCGCTCCAGCCATACGTGGTTCGTGCTGACGTATCTGCTCGGCTACGAAAAGGTGCGCAACTACGACGGCTCCTGGACGGAGTGGGGGAACCGGGTGCGCGCGCCCATCGAACGAAGCTAGCGGCTAATCCGTAGTTTTCTGAACGCGTCCTAAACCCGAATCCGGCCATGGTGTTTCCCGCCCCGAGAAAGCTTCCTGCAACCACCACTCTGCCCGGTTGGGTATGGAAAGTATATCGGAAAAATTCTTGCGAGAATTTCGCCGTTCCGACTAACTGCGACCCATTGAGATGAACGCAGCAAGCACGGCGCGGTTGTCCCTCCTCCTCCGAATGATCGGAGGTTCCCCGTTAATGCGAATTGCGGCTTTGGTTCTTGCCGTTGCCGTGCCGGGAGTGGCGATAGCGGCACCCGTCCTCAGTCTCCAGCGACCGGCACCGGATAACGCGCAACTCACATGGCCTTCGGCCGACCGCGACTGGGTGGTGCAGGGCACGCCCACCCTTACGGATTCTGATTCTTGGAAGACCGTGCTCTACTCGCCCTCGCTGGCAGGCGGAAACTTTTCGCTCACCCTCGCCCTGCCGTCGGGCTCGATCAGCTACTTCTTTCGCCTCCATCAGCAGGTAACCTCCGGCACTCTGGGTGGCCTGAATTTCCTCTACGACAGCCAGAACGCCTATGGTGCCTGGGGAGACGCTGCCGGCACTCCGGTTCGCGACACGGCGGCAGCGATTGATGCGTTGAAGGCTTTCGGGCGCGACGATTCGACTGTCTCCAGTGGTCTTGCCGCCCTTGCCGCCTTCGCGCCCCGCAACAACGACGAGCTTTCCCGGCAGACCATCTCGCTGGCGGCTGCTGCCCGCGACGTGACTAGCGGCGTTGGGAGTTTGCAGGCTGCCGAGAATGCAGCAACGCAGGACATCGCCAGTCTTGATTATCCGGGAGGCGGCTGGGGGCTCGCTGCCGGTTTTGGCAATGGCACGATCGACACAGCCCTCGCGCTGCGCGCCCTTTCTTCCGCCGGAAAAATCAGCGGTCTCGCGATTGTGGAGGAAATGCTTGCGGGTTCGGCGACTTCGCCCGCCCGGCCCATCATCGTTCCCGCTGGGGCCACGAATTTCCGGCTTCTGGCGCGGCAGCGCTCAATCCCGGTGCGCTACACGCTCACGTATCCCAGCGGCGGCGGTAGCACTTTCGTCGATTTGGCCGCGGGCACCACGCCCACGACCATCAATTTCCCCATCGCCACGGGAACTGTGACCCTCACTGTGCTCAATCAATCCGCCAGCGCCGGCACGCACTCCGCGGATGTCGCCTTTGTCGGGAGCGACGGGTTCGATTTTGGCCGCGTCACCGCAGCCCTCAGTTGGCTCGGGGCGAGGCAAAATGCCGACGGCGGCTGGAGCCTGCTCTCCGGCGAAGCCAGTCACCTGATGATTACCACCGAAGTCGTCCGCGGACTCGCCGCGTGCGGGAGCTCTTTTGTGGCGCCATCGGTGTTTTCCAGCGCCTCGGCGTGGGTCTTTGCCCGGCAGAATGCCGACGGCGGATTCAGTTCCGATCCCCCCACGAGCAACCCTCACGAAAGCAGCCTGGCCATTCTCGCGCTCCGGGCGGCCCAGTCAACCGGTTCGCTCGCCAGTGCGGCAGGCTACCTCCGCACCAAGCAGCTCTACAATGGAAGCTGGAACAATGACCCGCTGCAGACCGCCCTCGCCGTGCAGGCGCTGCGGCTGCCGCCCGCGGTCAGCCCGATCCCAGCGCAAAGCGTTATTTCGCCCGCCTTGTTCGCGTCCATCAATCTGGATAACTACGTTGCCGACCCTGACCACGCGGATAACCAGATCACCTGGACGGTCACCGGCAACACCGTATTGGGTGTCAGCATAGTCAACCGGGTAGCGACCATTACCTATCCTCCGGGTGCGAACGTCACCGAGCAGCTGACCTTTACCGCAACGGACCCGGACGGCTTCTCCGCCTCCACAGCGGCTTCATTTACCGTTGCCGTGGTCGCCGTGGATTACACCATCGCCCACGGCAACTCGGTCACCGGCACCCGCATCTTCACGGCTGCCTCAGCACTGCTCGACCAGGTCGCGTTTTACACGGAACAGCAGAACGGTCTCCCCGCGGGTGTGACCTACACCACGACCAGCTTAGGGCGCATTTCAGCGACGGAAATGCAGGTGGGTTTCCAGATTGGCGTTGGTGCCGGAGCCGCCGTCGGCTACCCGCAGTTTCAGATCACTTACGGCCTGCTCAACTCCAGCAGCGCTTCCCTTACTCCTCTCAATGGGAACGTCTTCAACTTCACAATTCAAGTGACGCCGTGACCATGTTCGCACAAGCACGGCACATTAGAATTTGTATCGGCTTAACGATGCTGCTGGCAGCCCTCGCGCTCTTTGGGCCTGCCGCTCGCAGCTTTGGAGCAGGGTTCGGTGTCGGTCTCTACAAGGATGGAAAACTCGTTGAAGAATTCGCCGCTCCGATCGAGTTGCCCGACCCGGTAGAACAGGCGCGCGCGGCGGCGGGCGACCCGGTGGCGATTGCCAAAGGCAAGGCCAGGGAAAGCGCGGCCAAGGTGCAGGGCGCGGAACTTTCCGAGCAGACCAAGGAGCGCAATGCAGCTCTTGCGCGCGCGGCAAAGACAGCCGTCGAACTGCGGGAGTTCCTGAGAGAAGTCAAAGCCCGCAAGCCTGCCGACCAGGACGCCGTGCGCCAAAAACTGCGCCGACTCGAGCGCGAGTTGACCGATGCACATGCCGACGTTCAGCAGGCGCTCACGCGAGCCGAAGTGCGCATTCTCTCGGCCCGGCTCGATCCCATCATATTGGAGCGCCACGACAAGACCGTGGATGCCATTGAGGAAGGCCACCAACGCCTAGTAAGTTCCCTTCGGCAACTAATCGCGGGTAACAAGAAGGCATTGGACGAGGTGCTATCCGTTGCGGACCAGATGGTGCCGGCGAATCAGCCCGACCTCACGAGGCTTCCACCAACCCTGCAACGGGATCTTCAACAGGCTCCCGCGCTGACGCGCGAACAAGCTGATGCGCTGCTCGCGAAGACCTCGGGCCTCGCAGCGGCCGCAAAGGCGCCGGGCGCGCTGGCGGTGGCACCCGCCTCCTTGCCCGGCCCCGGCGATCTCGCCGCGACCGTAGAGGTGCAACTGACCGCCGAGATAGTCAGCAAAGCCGCCGCGCTGGGTAACTCACCGCGGGCCATCTATGAGTTCGTCCGCAATAGCGTCGCCTTCCAGCCCTACCTCGGCTCTCGTAAAGGCGGAGTCGAGACCCTTCATCAACTGCACGGCAACGACACCGACCAGGCGTCGCTGCTTCTCGCTTTGCTGCGTGCCGCAGGCATTCCCTCCCGTTATGTCCGCGGCACGGTGGAAATGACGCCTGAAAGGGCGAAAAGCTGGCTCGGTGTGGACGACGCAGCAACCGCCGGAAGCATCCTGACCACCGCAGGGATGGACGGCGTGAACATCATTAGCGGAGCCGCCGTCACTGCGATCCGCTGCACGCGCGTGTGGGTGGAGGCCTACGTTCCCTACTCAAATTACCGCGGCGTGCCCAACGAATCCACAGGCAACGCGTGGGTGCCGCTCGATCCCGCCTTCAAGCAGACCGCGGTAACTCCAGGACAGGATGTTCTCGCCGCAATGGGTTATAACAACGACGTCTTCCTTGCCAATTACATCTCGACATTTCACTCCCTCAGCCCGATCGAGAAACTGGTCGCGGACATCCAGACTTGGCTGAGCGCCAACCAACCCGGCACAACCGAGCAGCAGGTCGAGCGACTTGCCGCACTGAGTCCGCAAAGCCTGGGACTACTGCCCGCCAGTCTGCCGTTCGACGTGCGCACTGTGAGTAGCCGCTTCTCCGAACTCGAGGACAGCAAACGCTACAAAGTAAGTTTCCAGCTCTACAACGGCGCCACCAGCTTCATCGATTATTCGACCAACCTCTCTCAGATCGCCGGTCATCGGGTGAATATCGATTACATCGGCGCCACCCCCGTCGATCAGGCCGTCATCGACGCCCACGGGGGCATCTTCGAGACACCGCCCAATCTGGTGAACCTAAAGCCACGTCTGAAGCTCGATGGTGCAGTGCTGGTGACCTCGACGAACTCCATCGGCATGGGCCGGACGCACAGTTCCGACCTGCGCTTTACCCAACCGACCGGCGCGAGCAACGTCCAGCCGCTCGTCCAGAACAGCATCACCGCCGGCAATACCCAGGCCATCGGCTTCGACACCTTTCTCGATGCAAATGATGCGACGCTCTTCGGCACGTCCGGCACTTCATTGCTCGAGTCTCTTCTCTTCAGCAACGCCGTCACCTATCTCAACCGGGTGGACCGCGGTCAGGAGAAAGCGGAAGCCCTGCTGCGGATGGTCTCCACACAGGACGTCAGTGAGGCGATTGTCGAGAGTGCGGTCGCGGTCACGACTTCCTTTGGGGTTCCCGTGACGTTTTCGGCGACGGGCCTCATCGTGGACGCCGATCGGCGCATTGTCGGACCGTTTCAGGTCAATGGGGATCATTCGAAAGAAATTCCGTACATGCTCCTTACCGGATACGACGGCTCGATCATGGAGAACCGCCTGTTTGAGGATACCTACGACCAGCCAGCCGTCTCCACCGTCAAGATTCTGGAACTCGCCAGCGATCAAGGCATTCCAGTTTACCGTATCGTGACAAGCATTGCTGCGGACGCACCGGGACTCAGCCAGCCTGCGAGCGTCGTCAGCGCCATCAACGCGGCGCTTGCCCAAGGCCATGTCGTCATTATTCCACGCACCCCGATTACGGTGACCAATTGGTCGGGCACCGGTTATATCGACCTGACTCCGACCACCGGCGCGGCAGGATACATTATAAGTGGTGGCATTGGCAGCGGCGTATCGACCAACGGGGGGGCGACAGTGGTTCAGACGTGGAGCAAGGCGCTGTCCTGCGCGGCAACGAGCGTGACTTGCGAGGTGAATAAGCCTTCAGCCGATTCACCCGCGGCCGGTGCCGTCTTCGGTGCAACGGACACCAATCCGCTCAAGTTTGAAGTCACACTCCACATTACTTGCAAAGACGGGAGCATGAGCGACGTGCCGTGGAAATTCCAAACGACCTCCAGCGCCAAAGGCATCGCTGACAATCCCTCATTTGGGCCGGGAGATTACACGCTGACCGTATCGGCGCTTGGTTCCAGCCAGTGCATGAGAAAAATCACGATAGTCAAAGTAGAGTTCAAAAAAGACAAGGATTGCGCTGGATTCGATGACACCTTAACTCCTCCGTGGATCATGGCGCCGGTTAGTGGGACAAATAAGGCCAAATGTGTAATCACCCCGGCGACCGCCGCCAGTGCGATTGATTTTGAAACTGTGGATTCTTCCAAAGCGACTGTCTCACCGGCTAACGCGAGCGCTTCGCCCGAGGCCGTCACTGTCGCGGGCGTGGCAAAAGGCGAAACGGAAATCAGGGCGAAGATTGCTGGCGGGACTACTATCTGCGCCGTTCTGAAGGTGTCTGCGAAGATGCGCCTCAACAAGACAGTCGTTATTAACAAAATAACGGAAGAGAACGACGACGTACAAGTGATTCCGGTTGGTAAAGGTCAGCCGGATCAGATTTGCATTACCGCAGGAGCGAATGGGGTTCTCAATAGCACTCCAGCGGGGGACGACACGATCGTATCAACAAACATCACCACCGGCCCCGATGGCATCTGCAATTCGGCAAAGGGTGGCGATGATGTTCAGTTGATTGCCGTAGGAAAGGGCAAGTTAAATGTGATCTGTGTTACAAAAGGGGCCAACAACTTCCGGGACACGATTCCTTCCGGAGATGACGTTGTCAACGGCACCTCAATTGATACGGGACCTGATGGGATTGCCAACACCACCGCAAACGCAACCAACCTTGTTCCCGCAAACGCTCCCACGAAGGCAGCCCTCCAACAATACCTTAACGGCACCATTTGGGGATTGCAGGCCAACGTCTTTTTTACCGTGACGGAATCGAGTTCGACGGTGAATTACGATTTGGACCGTGACGGGAAGCTCGACGATCCCTACGAAGGTCCGCCCGGAACTCCCAAGGTTCCTAACGATTTTTCAGAGTTGAATGTCGTGCGCGGAGCCAAGGACACATCAGTTAACTACAATATCTATTACGTGAAATCTTACGAATTCCCGATTGGGCTGACGATTGCTGATGAGATTTTCACCGAGGGAAGAGGGGCAAATTCCATCGTGAACCATACCGCACACGAGGTCGGCCACGCGTTAGGTCGAAGCAGTGAAAGCAATAATGTCGAGGATGTGATGTACAAATTCGGTGTTAGTGCGAATCCATGTCGGGTCCTGAAAGTTGATTGGGATGCGGTCAATCCGTAACACCACCATGAATATCCGCAATCCTGCCAAAATCGTCTGGGGAATCGCCTTTGCGGTTTGCCTTTTGACACAGTTAGCTGCGGAGCCGCCGCTGCCCACATCCATGGCGAATAACTCAACCCTGGGGAGTCTTTCGACAAAACAGCTTCAATCTGATTTGGCCAAGCTTCGCGAACCAGACGAATCCGCCCCGCAGAATCGGGCACTACTCCGGCAATACCGTGTTGAATTGGCGAAACGTGGAGACACGAAATGCCGCGCAGAGATTTTTGCCGCGATGCAGAGTGGCGATTTGGCCGAGCAATCAAATGCGCTGGAAGATGTAGCGGCGCTTGCGGACGGCGAGGCGATAGCGCGCCTGGCAGGCATGTTGTTCGATCCGAACAACGGAGGCCGATATACCCGCGATCATGCATTTCTTCCACCAAGGATTGTCGCGGCGATGAAACTGGCGCAAATTGTGCGTAATCCACCAGTTCCACCGATCGGTCCACTCAAGAAATTCTATACGGATGAAGATGTCCTGAAGTGGCGGAAGTGGTGGACTGAAGAAGGCAGCAAGGGCGCCTCCACCCCGTAGTGTTCGATTGAGCCGAGATGGCGCGCCTATTTGCGATAGCTTTCGTTATTGGAGCGATGGTCGCGAAGGCGGAACTAGTCTGGGAGAATCCTGAGCAGGAATTTCAGCGGATTGGAGAGGACCGCGAGTTGGCTGTGAGTTTCGCGTTTCGGAATGGCGGCCGAACGCCTGTCACCATTACCAAGGTCACGACTTCTTGCGGCTGTACCACGGCAGAACTGGCGAAGAAAACTTATCAGCCCGGCGAGTCGGGAGAACTGCCGGCGAAGTTTGTTTTTGGCGGACGGCGCGGCCCGCAGGTCAAGTCCATCGTCGTCACCACGGACGACCAGAAGACGACACAGCTCGAGTTCAAGTGCTTCATCCTCGATGACTCGGTGTCGCTCTCGCAAGCGCTCGTCTGGTGGCGCGTGGGAGAGGCTGCCAAACCGAAGCAGGTCGATCTCACCCTCGGACAGGGTGGCAAAGTAAAAATCGTCGCGGTGACCTCCAGCAATCCCCGCGTCGCGGCCACGCTGTTGCCTGTGAAGGAAGGCGAAAAATACGCGGTCACTATCCAGCCCGTGGACACCGCACAGCGGGAGCTGGCCGAAGTCATCGTTCAGACCAATTATCCTCCGGCAGCCCCGAAAGCCTATACCATCTACATTCGAGTAAAGTAGCCCCCGGAAGACGCGAGGTATGTTACGATCAAGGCTTTTGCATGTCCTACCCACCGAATCTCACCGCCATCATCTCCCTCTTCGAGTCGCTTCCCGAGGAGGAAAAGCGCGAGAATCTCATCGCGTATTCCGAGCAGGCGAAAAAGCATGAGCCCAAGGCGGGCGAAACCTTCGACCTCGAAGACGTGCGCAAGGACGAGGAATGCACGGACACGGTCGGCGTTTTCCTGCGGGTGGATGGAGATAAGCGGGCGCACTTTCGCATCACGCTCGGGCCTCAGGTGCAGACGCTGACCAAGGCGATGACCGCCATCCTCTGTCGCGGCCTCGACGGCACCACGCTCGACGAAATCATGGAACTGCCCGCCGACTTTGTGCCCAAGATCGTCGGCGGCCAACTCGTCCGCATCCGCTCGCAGACCGTCTATTACATCCTCACGCGGATGAAGAGTGTCGTGAAAGTTTTCCTCAACCGCCTGCGCGCGGCGGGGGCGTAGGACCGGAGCTTGGACTTTAGTCCAAAATGGGTGGATCCGCGCTGGTGCCCAGGCGGCTTTGCGCTAGGGCTCGATGGGTTCGATATGAACGAGGACATCGGCGGCGGCGGGATTGGCGGCGCGGATGGCATCCTTGACCTCGTGGGCGATGCGGTGCCCGTCGCGGACGGTGATGCCGGCGTCCACCCCGATGTGAATGTCCACGTAGAATTCGATGCCCATTTTGCGCAGGTGACATTTTTCCACGTCGATAACGCCGGGGACGCGGGAGGCCACTTGGCGGACGCCATCCTTGAGCTCTCTCGGTGGCGCGGTGTCCATGACTTCGAGGAGGGCCGGCTGGAGGAGGCGCCAGCCATTGAAACCGATGATGCCGCAGGTGAAGAGGGCGGCCCAGTCGTCGGCGGCCTCCCAGCCGGGGCCTTTAAGGAGGGCAATGGAGATGCCGATGAAGGCCCCGGCGGAGGTGATGGCGTCGGAGCGGTGATGCCAGGCATCGGTTTTCACGGCGCTGCTGCCGAGTCGCTCGGCGGCACCGGCGACTTTGCGAAAGAGCGTTTCTTTCACGAGGATGACGAGGACGAGCACGGCAAGGGTGAAGGCCGCGGGTGCGTGATGCGGGGTGATGATCTCACGGACGCTGGCGAGGGCGAGACCGATGGCGGCGGCGATGACGGCGAAGGCGACGACGATGGAAGCGAGGGGTTCGGCTTTGCCGTGGCCGTAGGGATGCGCTTCATCGGGCGGTTCGGCGGCGACTTTGAGCCCAAACCAGATGGCCAGGGAGCCAAAGATATCGAGCGTGGACTCGATGCCGTCGGCGATGAGCGCGTAGCAATTGCCCAGAACCCCCGTGGTGATTTTGACGAACGCGAGGAGGAAATTGACGGCCACGCCGACGAGCGCCAGGCGCGCGCCGGTGCGATAGCCGGCCACACGCCGGGCGGACGCGCCAGCGATTTCGCTGAATGGTTTTGTGGAATCGGCCACGGCGCGGCATGGTAGGGGCATGATGTCGAAAGTCATGGCCATTGTTTTTCACGCGCACGGCGCACCGGCGGAAGTCGCGCAGGTGGAGGAGATCGAGATGGCGGAGCCGGCCGCGGATGAAGTGCAGGTGCGGCTGCTTGCTGCGCCCATCAACCCCGCTGACCTGAATGTGATCGAGGGAAAATACCCGATCCGCCCAGCGCTGCCGGGAGTGCCGGGCGTGGAAGGGGTTGGTGTGGTGGAGGCCGTGGGCGAGGAGGTGCTGGGCGTGCGCGTGGGCGACCGCGTCCTCTTGCCGCAAGGCTATGGCACCTGGCGCGAGGCGGGTGTGGTGAAAGGGGCCGGCCTGAGCGTCGTGCCGCCGAGCATCGCCTCGGAGCAGGCGGCGATGCTGAGGATCAATCCGGCGACGGCCCTGCGAATGGTACGGGATTTCGCGGAGTTGCAGCCGGGCGACTGGGTTTTGCAAAACGCCGCCAACTCGGCGGTGGGACGCGCGGTGATCCAGTTCGCGCACGCCAGCGGTTTGCGGACGGTGAATGTGGTGCGCCGGGCGGAGTTGACCGGAGAATTGAAAGCCGAAGGTGCGGACGCGGTGCTGGTGGAGGCGGAGGATCTGTCCGGGCAGATCAGCGCGGCAACCGGTGGCGCGCCGCTGCCCCTCGCTCTCAACGCCGTCGGTGGCGACAGTGCGGTGCGGCTGGCCAAGGCGCTTTCGCCGGGCGGGACGATTGTGACGTATGGCGCGATGGGTCGCCAGCCGCTGCGCGTTCCGAATGGGCTGCTCATTTTTCAGGACATTCGCTGGCGCGGATTTTGGATCTCGCAGTGGTATCGGAACGCGCCGCCAGAAGCGTGCGAGAAGATGTTCGCTGAACTTTTCGCGCTCATGAAAAGCGGTGTTCTGCGCACCCCGGTTGAACGCATCTATCCGCTGGCGGAAGCTGGAGCTGCGCTCGGCCATGCGGGGAGGGGCGGACGGTCGGGAAAGATTCTGTTCTGCGGCGACGCGTGGTTTTCGGCACAAGCGCCGCAGTCCGAAGAAAAGCTGTGAGTCCGCACGCTGCCGCTCTCACCGCGATTCTCGATCCGGCACGGGTGCTCACGGAACGGGAGGATTTGCTGACGTATGGCTTTGACGGAACCGCTGCGCTGAAAGGCGAGGCTGGTGTGGTCGTCCTGCCGGAGACGGTGGAAGAGGTCGCGGCGGTGGTGCGTTATGCGGCGGAGAAAAAAGTGCCCATCGTCTCGCGCGGCTCCGGCACTGGGTTGAGCGGCGGCAGCGTGCCCACGGCGGACGCCATCGTGCTCTGCCTCGTGCGGATGGATCGCATCCTCGAAGTGGACGAGCGCAACCTCACCGCCCACGCCGAGGCCGGCGCGATTACCCTCAAGATCGCCGAGGCCGCGGACGCCGTCGGCCTGCTTTATCCGCCCGATCCCGGCTCGATGAAAATTTCGACCATCGGGGGAAACGTCGCCGAAAACTCCGGCGGCCTGCGCGGGCTGAAGTACGGCGTCACCCGCGATTACGTGATGGGCCTGGAGGTCGTGCTCGCCAGCGGCGACATCGTGCAGCTCGGCAACAAGTGCGTGAAAGACGTGGCCGGCTATTCGATGAAGGACGTCTTCATCGGCAGCGAGGGCACGCTCGGGATCATCACGAAAGTTTTGCTCAAGCTCGTGCCGAAGCCCGCCGCGAAGCAGACGCTGCTCGCCACCTTCGCGCAGATGGACGCCGCCGCCGACACCGTCTCCGCCATCATCGCGGCGAAGATCATCCCCTGCACCCTCGAGTTCCTCGACCGCATCACCATCCAGTGTGTCGAGGATTTCGCCAAAATAGGCCTCCCCCTCGACGCCGAAGCCATCCTGCTCATGGAGACCGACGGCCACCCCGCCGTGGTCGAAGATCAGGCGCGGCAGATGGAGGAAATTGCCCGGCGCTGCGGCGCGGTGAATGTGCAGCTCGCCGCCACCGCCGAGGAAGCCGCGCGTCTGGCCACCGCCCGCCGCTCCGCCTTTTCCGCGCTCGCCCGCGTCGCCCCCACCACGATCCTCGAAGACGCCACCGTCCCGCGCAGCGAGCTGACGAAAATGATCCGTTTCATCCAGGCGGTCGGCGCGCGCCACCAGCTCCGCATCGGCACCTTCGGCCACATGGGCGACGGCAACCTCCACCCCACCTTCCTCACCGACGAGCGCAACGCCCCCGAAATGGCCCGCGTGGAACTCGCCATGCGCGAGATCTTCGACTACGCCCTCGCCCTCGGCGGCACCATCACCGGCGAGCACGGCGTCGGCCTCGCCAAGAAGACCTTCCTCCCCCAGCAGCTCGGCGACGCCAGCCTCGGCCTCCTGCGCCAGTTGAAAGCCACCCTCGACCCCCAAGGTATCCTCAACCCCGGCAAAATCTTCGACCCCGCGTGAGCCGCGCTCCGCCGCCGGCCGTTCCCGCCGCTGGGTGGGGAGCGGGGGGGAGATCCGCAGGTTTTCTGCATCATTAACGCTACCCATTCGCCCACCCGCTTACCATGAAGCTCCCACAGTTCCCCACGTCCTCTCCCTCACCGCCGTCCTCCTCGCCGCCGCACCCGCCCGCGCCCAGTGGAATATCACCACGCTGGACAGTGCGGGCAATGTCGGCAGTTACACCTCCCTGCGGCTGGACAGCGCGGGGCTGCCGCGCATCAGCTTCTACGACTCGACCAACGGCGACCTGAAATATGCGACCTACGACGGCACGGCATGGTCGCTCTCGACGGTGGACACCGCGGGCTTTGTCGACAGCGCGGGCAACCCTTGGATCAGCTACAACGACTCGTTCTCCGAGACGCTGAAGTTGGCCACGCTCGCCCCCGAGCCCTCCTCCGCGCTACTCCTGGCCGGGGCGGGCGCGGGGCTGCTGCTCCGGCGGCGGCGGGCTTGAGCAGCAAACGCGATGTTGTAGCCTGCCTGGCAGGAGCACTGTCGCTGAAATAGCATCGGCCATCGAGAAGCTGTCACCGGACGAGCAGGCGCAGGTGGCGCGCTTTATCCACATGCTGGAGCCGGGGCGGATGTGGACGCCGGAGGAGTTGGGCGAGGCGGCGCAGCGGATGGTGGACGAAGCCGATCCGGCGCGGGCGAAAGCGCAGTGGCAGCGGATCGTGGCTGGGTTTTATGGCGACGCGGATGTTCAAGAGACGGTGAAATAGGCCGTCCCATCGGGACCAATGATCGTAGCCGTGGGCTTCAGCCCAAGGGCCACGCGGCAAGGATGGCCCTGTCGCGTAGGGACAGTTGAAGGCTTTTCAAACGTCGCTACGCGACGGCGCGGATTCCCACCTCATCCGTGGGCTGAAGCCCACGGCTACCGTCGAGCGTCCCGATGGGACGCGGCTCGCCGCCGGCTTATTTCACACGCACCGAAAGTGCGGCTGCGCTCCGCGCGCCTTGCCAGGGCGAGGCTTTCAACCGCATGGTCGCACCCCAACTTTGTGACCAAACCGCTCCACCTCGCACACCTCGACTACTCGGTGCTCCAGCAGTGCATGCACTGCGGGATGTGTCTGCCGACTTGCCCGACGTATGACGAGACGAAGCTGGAGCGGAATAGCCCGCGCGGGCGGATCGCGCTGATGCGGAGTATCGCCGATGGCGCGCTCGAAGTGACGCGGGCGTTTGGGGAGGAGATGTATTTCTGCCTGGGCTGCCTGGCGTGCGAGACGGCGTGTCCGGCGGGCGTGGATTACGCGCGGATGTTTGAGGAGGCGCGGGCGGACATCGAGCAGGCGGGCGTTTTGCAAAATGGGCAGCGCAATGTGGTGCGGGCGCTGGCGCTGCGGCTGGTCTTTGCCCGGCCGCTGGTGCTGCGGGCACTGGGGCGGGTGCTGCGGTGGTATCAGGCCAGCGGGGCGGAGTGGCTGGTGCGCCGACTCGGGCTGACGGCGCTGCTGCCGCGCGATCTGCGGGAGCTGGAGCCCCTCACGCCGCGGGTGCAGCGGGAGTTTTCCGATATGCTGATTGGCGCGGTGGAGTCGCCGGACGAGCCGCGGCATCGCGTGGGGATGCTGACGGGGTGCGTGCAGGACTTGGTGTATCCCGACGTGAACCGCGACACCGTGGATGTGCTGCTGGCCAACGGTTGCGAGGTGGAGACGCCGGCGCGGCAGCACTGCTGCGGTTCGCTGCACGCGCACAATGGGGAGCTGGCGCTGGCGCGGGCGATGGCGCGGCGGAATATTGACGCGTTTGATCTCGAGGAGGTGGACGCGATCATCACGAATGCGGCGGGCTGCGGATCGCATTTGAAAAACTACGACCAGCTTCTCGCGGATGATCCCCGCTACGCCGAGCGGGCAAAAATTTGGTCGGCGAAGGTGTGCGATGTGCATGAGTGGCTGGTCGAGATTGGGATCACGCCACCACGGGCAGGCGGAACGCCCGCCCTACAGTCGCCGGTCACCTATCACGAGGCCTGTCACCTTTGCCACGGGCAGAAGATCAGCAATGCACCGAGGCAAGTGCTGGCGCAGGTTCCGGGGCTGAAGCTGACGGAAATGCCGGAGGCGACGTGGTGCTGCGGGAGTGCGGGGATTTACAACATCACGCAACCGGAGATGTCGCGGAAACTGCTCGCGCGGAAGCTGGCGAACATCGAGAAAACCGGGGCGCAGGTGGTCGCGTCGGCCAATCCTGGATGCAACGTGCAACTGGCTGCCGGGGCGCGGGAGCGCGGGCTGGAGTTGGAAATCGTGCATCCGGTGACACTGCTCGCGCGCGCTTATCGAGAGGAGAAACTGGAGCCATGACCGCCGATCTTTTTGGCACACCGGAGCCGGCCCGCGAAGAGCCGCACGTTTTTTCCGTGAGCGAAATCACGCGGACAGTGCGTGCGGTTTTGGAGGACGGGATCGGGACGGTGTGGGTCGAGGGCGAGGTGAGCAACTACCGGAAGCAGGCGAGCGGGCATCAGTATTTCACGCTGAAGGATGCGCAGGCGCAGCTCGCGTGCGTGTGGTTTGCGCGGGGTGGCGCGCGGCTGAAGCAGGTGGCGCTGGCCGATGGCATGCAGGTACAGGTGCGGGGGGCGCTGACGGTGTATGAGGCGCGCGGGCAGTATCAGCTCAATGTGCAGGTGGTGCAGCCGGGTGGCGCGGGATTGCTGCAGGCGAAGTTTGAGGCTCTGAAGCGGAAGCTGGATGCGGAGGGTTTGTTCGCCGCGGCCCGGAAGCGGGCGCTGCCGGAGTTTCCGGCGGTGATTGGAATTGTCACTTCGCCGACGGGAGCGGCGCTGCGGGATATGCTCAATGTGCTGGCGCGTCGCGCGCCGTGGGTGCGGGTGGTGGTGAGTCCGGCGCGGGTGCAAGGGGAGGGGGCCGCGGCGGAGATTGCCGAGGGAATTGCCGCGCTGAACCGGCTCTCCGGGGTGGAGGTCATCGTGATCGCCCGGGGTGGAGGAAGTGTGGAGGATTTGTGGGCGTTCAATGATGAGGTCGTGGCGCGGGCGCTGGCAGGCTCGGCAGCGCCGGTGGTTTCGGCAGTGGGGCACGAGATCGATTTCACAATTGCTGATTTCGTGGCGGATTTGCGGGCACCCACGCCGAGCGCGGCTGCGGAACTGATCGTGCCGGACGCGGCAGATCTCCTGCGGCGGCTGGCGCAGTTGGCGACGCAGGCCCGGCGGCAAATGCTCGCCGGTATGGCCATTTGTCGCAGCCAGGTGGAACTGCTGATGCGGAGTGCATTTTTCCGTGAACCGGAGAGGCGATTGGCGGAGGCGGCGCAGCGCACCGATCTTGCGGGGGAGGTGTTGCGACGGGTGATGCGCGAGCGCGTCAACGAAGCGCGACAGGATTTGGCGGCCAGACTGAGCCTCCTGCGGCAGCATCGTCCGGATCAGTTTCTGGCTCTGCGACGCCAGCATTTCGGAGGCTTGCGCGGGCAGTTTGAGGCGCACTTTCGCCAGAGTCTGAGAGACCAGAGGATGAGGTTTGGGCGACTGGCGGAGATGCTGCGTCTGCTGGCACCGGAAGCGACCTTGGCGAGAGGCTATAGCATTACGATGAAGCCCGATGGCACGGTGGTCGGTTCCGTGGCCAGCGTGCATACAGGAATGCGCCTGATCACGCGGGTTTCTGACGGAGAACTGCGCTCGAAAGTCGAAGGCTGAGGCGGGACTTCATCCCCGCAAAAAAACAGGCCCCGAATTGCTTCGGGGCCTGTCGGGCTAAAGGCTGAAGTTAGTTGGCTCTAGGGCACAGCCGCGTTGAGGACATAAATTTTGGTGGTCGCTCCCGTCTCGAACCACGGAATTTTTCCATCCGATGTTGTCCCAGTGCTTCCTTTGAGGGCGTTTTCCTTGTCATCATCAGTCCGCTTGATCGTGTGTGTGGAGGAAAGCAAGGTCTCAACATTGCCGCTGCCATCGCAACGGATGACGATCGCTTTCTTGCCCTTCCACAAACCACCAGGCCGGGCTTCAATGGTCACATACGCAGGATTCGTCGAGGTAGTGGGATCAAAACCGTCAGCCAAAAGGGGCCAGCGGGAATTTGAAGTATCGTTAAGACCGCTGACGTAGGCCCAATGGTTCGCTCCCGCCGGCAAAGGATCTGATTTTGTGCCAACGGCGCTGGCGCTATAGAACGCGGATTTTTGGAGCACGAAAATGCTGCGATCTGGGAGATAATCGGGGATCAGAGTTCGGAGAACTTTGTTTGATGAGTCTGCGCCGACCGCCTCGACGGGGGTGGCGGCCTCCCCGGGTGGGTAGTCCGTGTTGCGGGGATAGAGACCGTTGTTATCGCTGGCAAAAATCTTGCAGGCGGTGCCGATCTGCTTGGCGTTGGATAGGGCCTTGGTCTGGTCCCCTTTGACTTTCACTTCGCCAAAGACCGGGAGGGTGATGCCGGCGAGGATGGCGATGATCGAGATCACGACAAGGAGTTCGATCAGGGTGAAGGCTGCGGATTGGGATGTTCTGTTCATGGTTAGTTGGTGGAGATAAACTTTTTCGACGCTACCGACGCTGACTGAAAGGGCAACAGATTTTTCGATCACGCCGGATGTCCGTGGAGATGGGCCTGCCTAAGTGACTTTCGCGTGCCGTTTTGGAGACGCGCCGGTGGGTGGATTATTTCCGGCCGGCAGTGCCGTCAGTTGTGGAGGATGGCACTTGAAGCCGACGACGGCGAGCGGAGGCAGCCGCAGGAGCAGGGAATGCGATTTGTCCTGCCAGGGAATGGCTTCCGCCTGCTGGCCCCCGAAGTTGCCGACGTTACTCCCGCCATAGGTGGCGGCGTCGGTATTGATGATCTCTTCCCACCAACCCGCACCGTTCACCCCGACCCGATAGGCTTCGCGGACGATAGGCGTGGCGTTGATGACGAAGGCGATGGCGACTCCGCTGCGCGATTTGCGCAGGAAGGCGATGACGGAGTTGTCGCTGTCCCGGAAGTCGATCCACTCGAAGCCTTCAAAGCTGTCGTCCTGATCGAAAAGGGCAGGCTCGCTTTGATAGACCCAGTTCAAGTGCTGGACGAGGCGCTTGAGACCGTCATGTTCGGGACGCTCGCAGAGGTGCCAGTCGAGCGAGCGGTCGTGATTCCACTCACGCCACTGGCCGAATTCGCCGCCCATGAAGAGCAGCTTTTTTCCCGGATGCGCGTACATCCACGCGTAGAACATGCGGAGGTTGGCGAACTTCTGCCACACGTCCCCGGGCATCTTGTCGAGCAGGGCACCTTTGCCGTGGACGACTTCATCGTGACTGAGGACGAGGACGAAGTGTTCGTGAAAAGCGTAGATCAGCGAAAAGGTGATGTCGCCCTGATGGAAGCGGCGGTGGACCGGCTCCTTCTGCATGTAGCTGAGAAAATCGTGCATCCAGCCCATGTTCCATTTCAGGCCAAAGCCGAGGCCGCCGAGATAGGTGGGGCGCGAGACGCCGGGCCAGGCGGTGCTTTCCTCAGCGATGGTGACGATGCCGGGAAAGCGCTCGTAGCAGACTTCGTTGAAACGTTTCAGGAAGTAGATGGCGTCGAGGTTTTCGCGCCCGCCATAAATGTTGGGAATCCACTCCCCAGCTTCGCGCGAGTAGTCGAGGTAGAGCATTGAGGCGACCGCATCCACGCGCAGGCCATCAATGTGATATTCGTCGAGCCAGAAAAGGGCGTTGGCGATGAGGAAATTGCGCACTTCGTTGCGGCCGTAGTTGAAAATCAGCGTGCCCCATTCCTTGTGCTCGCCGATGCGCGGATCGGAGTGTTCGTAGAGATCGGTGCCGTCAAATTCCGCGAGCCCGTGGACGTCTTTCGGGAAATGGCCGGGCACCCAGTCGAGGATGACACCGATGCCCGCCTGGTGGCAGCGATCGACGAAGTAGCGAAACTCGTCGGGGTTTCCAAAGCGCGAAGTCGGCGCGAAATAGCCCGTGACCTGATAGCCCCACGAACCCTCGAAAGGATGCTCGGCGACCGGCATGAGTTCGAGATGCGTGTAGCCCATTTCCACGACGTAGGGCAGGAGGGTGTCGGCGAGTTCACGGTAACTGAGAAAGCGGCTGCCTTCGTCCGCTTTGCGCTGCCAGGAGCCGAGATGCACCTCATAGATGCTCATCGGCGAGCGATGCCATTCCTTCGCGCGCCGCGCCGCCATCCAATCGGCGTCGCTCCAGGCGTAGCGCTTCAGGTCGAAAACGAGCGAGGAAGTCGCCGTCCCATGCTGGCCGAAAAAGGCGAACGGATCGCCCTTCAGGACGATGCCGCCATGCGATTGCTGGACCTCGAATTTGTAGTGAGCGCCCTCGCCGACGCCGGGCATGAAGATTTCCCACACGCCGCAGCCGAGCAGCTTGCGCATCGGATTGCGCCGTCCGTCCCAGGCGTTGAATTCGCCGACCACGCTGACCCTCCGGGCATTCGGCGCCCACACATGAAACGCGGTGCCGCGCACGCCATCGACCTCGGTGAGATGCGCGCCGAGTTTGTCGTAGAGCCGCCAGTGCTGGCCCTCGCCAAACAGGTGCAGATCGACTTCGCCGAGCTGAATGCCAAAGGAATACGGATCATGCTCCGACCAGATGCCGCCATCGTGTCCGGTGAAATCGAGCACGTAGGAAAAGCGTTCCTGCGCGCCTTCGAGCACCGCTTCAAAAAATCCGTCGGGATGAATTTGCAGCGCGGGATAAACCCAGCCCGCGGTCGCCACGTTGCGCACCGCCACCGCGCGCGCGTCCGGCCGGAAGACGCGCACCACGAGCTGCCCGCCGGCTTCCTGCATGCCGAGCACGGCAAAGGGATCGCCATGATAGGCACCGAGGATGGCGTGCAAGGCGCCGTCTTCGATCGTGGGGATGGACGAAGTGATTTTCATAAGGTCAGAGGGCTGGCGCAGCTTGGTTTTCCGCGAGCAGGGGAGCGAGGAAATTTCGATAAACCGCCGGCCACGCGTACTGCCTCCGCACTTGATTGCGCGCCTGCCACGAATCGAGCGTGCCGAGCCGGGCGGCGATCTTGAGCGCGATTTGCGCGGGTTTGGCGTCGAGTTGGAAGTGCGTCACGCCATGGGTGAGGAGCGCGTCCAGGGGCTCGATGGCCGCGCAGAAAATCGGCAGCCGGTGGAGCGCGGCTTCGAGGACCGGCAGCCCAAAACCTTCCTGCCGGCTCGGGAAAAAAAGCGCGTCGGCAACCGCGAAGAGACTCGCCAGGTCGCGTTCCTCGACCGGGGCTTCGTCATGCAGGAAAAGCGCGTCGCCCTCCAGATCCAACTCCGCGCGCAGCGCCAGAAGCTCCGCCGCGTAGTCGCGTGAGACGGCGTTGTGCGCGTCCGGCGGCCCCGTCACCATATACGCGCACGAACGCCCGGCCGACTTTAGCGCCGCTGCCACGCGCAGGCCCAGTTCCACATTTTTCCGCCGCAGCAGGCGCGTCGGGTGCAGCAGCACGATCTCACGTTCCAGCAGGTGATGCTGCCGCGCCAGTGCCGCCACCGACTCGGTCAGCCCGAGCAGGCGCGAAGGGTCGAGCCCATTCGAGATGACGCGGCTTGGCGCTCCCGTCAGTTCTTCCCACTGCCGCCGGCGCAGATCCGACACCGCCACAAACCCGTAGCGCGGATGCGCGCGGCTGAGCAGCGTCCACTGCGCTTCGGTGCGCGCCGCCGCGTCGTAGTCGGGATTGCACGCCGCGATGTCGTGAATCCACGCGATGAAGCGCACGCCCGTCAGCCGTTCCGCCACGCGCCACAGCGCCGCGGTGAGCGCGAGATGAAAAGGCATGGTCGTGACGTTGTGCAGAAACACCACGTCCTGATTCGCGAGCCAGCCTTCCAGCGCGCGGGCCAAGTCCGCGGCGTCCTGCGTGCCCGGCAGCAGTTGCACCCGGATGCGGGGATCGCGGCTTGCTCCCTGGTCGCAAAGCACCGTCACCTCGTGCCCGTGCTCCGCGAAAAGCCGCGCCTGCTCCGCGATCACGATCTCCACCCCGCCGATCACCGGCGAGTAGGTGTAATGCACGAGCGCGATTTTCAAGCCACCGGGTTTGGCCCGGCCACTGCTCCCTTCGCAAGCATGAAATACCTCTTCCTCCTCGCGGTCGTCGCGGTCGTCTATTTCGTCCTCGCGCGAAACACCCCGGTCACGGCGGTGCAGGAAGCCGTCACCGCCAGCGAAGCCGCCCCGCTCACCACCGGCCCGCGAGAGCCCGCCGCACCCGCCGCCACCAGCGCCCTCAAGCGCCCGCTCGACCGCACCCACGCCGTTCTGGAACAGGTCAAACAGCGCAACGGCGACGGGGAGTTTTAGGCGCTTACTGCACAAACTCCGCAAAAATCCGGTTCGCCTCCTCCAGCGTTTCCTTGCTCCCCACGTCGAACCACGTCCCCGGTACGCTCCACGTCTGCACCGGCGTGCGCGGGTAGAGCCATTGCACGAAACGGCCCGGCTGGTCCGGGTTGTTTCCCTCCGCGAGATACTGCGCGATGAGCTGCACCGTCGCTGCCGGATAGAAATACAGCGCGATGCCGATCAGCGTGCTCGGCGGTTCGGCGGGTTTTTCCACAAACTGCGTGATCGTCCCCGAGCCATCGATCGCGACCACGCCGTACTTTTTCGCTTCCTCCAGCGAGCCGACATCATAGACGCCGAGCACTGGCTGATTCTTCGCCCGGCAAAAGGTGCCGAAACCCTCGAGGCTCTGATTGAAAAGGTTGTCGCCCGCAACGACGAGGAGGTCGCTCGTGGCGATGCCGCATTTCTCGATGACGAAATTCAGATCGCCGATCGCGCCGAGTTTGTCCGCGTCGCACGTCGAGCCATCGTTCACGATTTCGAAGGCGAGCTTTGCGTGAGAGCGGTTGTAGCCGTCCGCCCACGTCTGGAAATCCGCGGCGAATTTGTCGTTCGTAACCACATAGACTTTCTCGAGGCCGGCGATCGGCGCGAGGTTGTCGATCACCCATTCCATCATCGGTTTGCCGGCCACCGCGAGCAGCGGCTTGGCTTTCGTCAGTGTCAGCGGATGGAGGCGCGTGGCGTAGCCGGCGGCGAGGATGAGGATGTTCATGCGGTGCGGGTTTCTGCCGAGTGGAGCGTGAAAGTAAAAGTGGAAAGTGCGGTGGAATGGGAAGCACTCCGCATTCGGCATCTGAAAAAAAAGTTCTCGCCCCATGTACTTTCCACTTTCACTCTTACTCTCCATATCTCAGTGTTCGCAAGAACATGCCGACCCTCACCCACCGCCAGCAGGAGATTCTCGACTTCCTTTCCGAGTCGCAAACGCAGTCCGGATTTGTGCCTTCGACGCGCGAAATCCAGCAGCACTTCGGCTTCGCCAGCCAGACCGCGGCGGTGAACCACCTCCGCGCCTTGGAAAGGAAAGGCGTCATCCAGCGTTCCCCCGGCAAGGCGCGCGCGCTCGCCCTCACCGTCCATCTCGAGCGAGAGACGATTATTGACGTGCCGATCTACGGTCAGATCGCCGCCGGTTATGCGGAGACCATCGAACAGGACAATGACGGCATCGTTTCCATCGACGCCGCCAGCCTCGGCGTGACCAAAGGCAAGCGCGTGTTCGCCTTGAAAGTGCGCGGCGATTCCATGATCGGCGCCGACATCCACGACGGCGACCTCGTCATCCTCGAAAACCGTGCGCCGCGACCGGACGCGATCGTGGCCGCGCTCATCGACGGCGAGACCACGCTTAAACGCTACGTCCTGCATCAGGGGAAGCCTTGTCTGAAAGCCGAGAACCCGCGCTTTCCCGATCTCCTCCCCGTCCGCGAACTGCTCATCCAAGGCGTGATGGTCGCCCTCATCCGCAAGTTCCGCCACTGACCTTCCACCGGCCCGCCCATGCTCGGTCTGCTCGTCGAACTCTCCCTCGTCTGCGCGCTCTTCGCCTGGCTCCACCGCCGCCAATTTCGCGCCCGCGCGCGCGCGCGCCGCATCCCTCCGTCGCAGCTCCATTTGGATCTGGATGGGGAGACTTAAATGGCCGGCGCGTCTGCTGCGGATTTCTGGCTTCGTTCGTCGTCCGTCATCCGTCATTCGTGATTCGTGAAACTCCTCCTCATCGACGGCCACTACTACGTCTATCGCTCCTTCTTCGCGA
>JBBQCM010000035.1:0-55981 GCA_038318725.1 Chthoniobacterales bacterium | reverse complement strand
GACCATCTCGGCTCGACTTTGGGCCGTCGTCTTGGCCTTACTGTGGATGTTCATGTGGTGGCGGATTTTGGGTTGGTGTTGATTTCACAACCCCACCTTCCCAAATCTCCGCCACATGAACAACGTCCTGAAACTTCACATCTAACAGGCCGGTCCGGTTTCGCCGCGGAACCTCCGGCAAAAGCGGCGCAAATCTTTCTAAGGAAGCAATCCTCCCCCGGTCACACCTCCGAAGCAGCGTCGAGGGCAGCCCGCGCATTCGCCGGAAAGGGTAAATTCTTTCCGGCGATCCACGGGTTTGATTTTGACCTGAGCGACCGTAAGTTGCGCCGCTGCCGCCACCCCCGTCCCTAGCAAAAACACACCAAACAGAACACTTATGAGCGATATCAAACCCGTCACTTGGTTCGACGATCCCGCGCACTTCCGCAAGCCGTCCCGCCGCGAATTCCTTTACGCCGGCCTGGTCGGCGGCCTCGGCCTGACGCTGGGGGATTTTTTCAAACTCCGCGCCGCGCAGACTTCGACGCCTGGTATCGTGTCCCCGCCGCAGGTGGCGAAATCGCTCATCCACATCTTCATGCCCGGCGGCTGGGCGGCGCAGGAGACGTTTGATCCGAAACCGTACGCGCCGATCGAATACCGCGGCCCGCTCGGCTCGATCGACACGAAGCTCGACGGCGTCCGCTTCTCCGAGCACCTCAAGGAGACGGCCAAGATCGCGGACAAGATCACGGTCGTCCGCTCAATGACCCACGGCGAAGCGGCGCATGAGCGCGGCACGCACAATATGTTCACCGGCTACCGGCCGTCGCCCGCGCTGCAGTTTCCTTCGATGGGCTCGGTCGTCTCGCACGAACTCGGCTCGCGCAACAACCTGCCGCCCTACGTCTGCGTGCCGAACATGCCGAACGAATTTGCCGGGAGCGGCTATCTCTCGACGGCGCACGGCCCATTCAGCCTCGGCGGCGACCCTGCGAACAAAGGTTTTGCGGTTCGCGATTTGAACATGCATGCCGGCATCACCCCGGAACGCTTTGACCGTCGGCGCAATATCCTCTCCACCGTCGATGAGCATTTTCGCACTCTGGAAAAGAGCGATTCGCTCGACGCGATGGACAGCTTTTATCAGGCGGCCTACTCGCTGGTTTCTTCGGAATCAGCGCGCGAGGCGTTTAATCTCAACGAGGAATCCGAGGCGATGCGCGAGAAATACGGCCGGAATGAAGCTGGCCAGCGCATGCTCATGGCACGCCGACTCGTGGAAGCGGGCGTCCGTTTCGTTTCGATGACCTACGGCGGCTGGGACATGCACGCGAAGATTCAGGACGGCATCACCAAGTCGCTCCCGCCCTTCGACAAGGCTTACGCGGCGCTCATTAACGATCTCGACGAGCGCGGCAAACTCGACGAAACGATCGTCATGGTCACCTCCGAGTTTGGCCGCACGCCGAAGATCAACAAGGACGCAGGCCGCGACCATTGGCCGCGCGTGTTCAACATTGTCTTCGCCGGTGGCGGGTTTAAACGCGGCCAGGTCTATGGCACGTCGGACCCGACCGGTTCGGAGCCGGATCAGGATCCGCTCACGGTCGAAAACATGGCCGCGACGGTCTATCACCAGCTCGGCATCGCGCCGGAGAAGAAACTTATCGCTCCGGGCAATCGTCCGATCGACATCGTCCGCAATGGCACTGTCGTTTCCGAGCTGCTGGCCTAACCCCTGCGCCGACGTGCGACGCAAATTCGCTACGGCGCGCGCTGCCGCGGTCGCCGGTTACGCGCTGGCTATGTCCGCGCAGGCGGCATCGCCGACTCTTTCGCACCTTGTTCCGGGAGGCGGACAACGTGGGACCGAGGTCGAGGTCATCTGTGAAGGCGCGCGGCTCGAAGATGCCAAGGGGCTGCTTTTCTACACGCGCGGTTTTGAAATAACCGGCGTCTCGGAAGCGGCGGGCGGCAAGTTCAAGGCGAAGATCAAAATCGCCCCTGACGCCCAACTCGGGGAACACAGCGTCCGAGTTTGGACGGCAACCGGAGTCGGCGATCTGCGCACCTTTTACGTCTCGCCGTACCCGCTGGTTAAGGAAGCTGACGAGGCTAAAGACGCAGGGAAAAAGGACGAACCTCAGCCCATCGCGCTGGGCTCCACGGTCTGGGGGCAAATTCAGGGCGAGGATGTGGATCGTTTCGTCATCGAGGCGAAAAAAGGGCAGCGCATCTCGGCGGAAGTTGTCGGTGTGCGACTGCAACCGCGCGAGATTTTCGACTCGCTGCTCACACTCACGAAAGCCGACGGCACTGTGCTCGCGGAAAACGACGACAACTCGCTCGTGCAGCAAGATCCCGTGATTAGCTTTGTCGCCCCGGAAGACGGTAAATATTTTCTCGCGCTCAAAGACAGCACCAACACCGCGCCCGGACAGGGACGCTACCTGCTGCACGTCGGCTCCTTTCCGCGCCCCCTCACGGTTTATCCGGCCGGCGGACAGGTCGGCGAACAGTTGAAAATCACCTACCTCGGCGACGCCGCAGGCCCGCTACCCGCGACGCTCAAACTACCCGCGCAGCCCGACAATCGCTTCCCCGCTTTCGCTGAGCAAAACGGCCAGATCGCGCCGTCGCCGAACTGGCTGCGCGTTTCCACTTTCGCCAACGTCCTCGAGGCCGAGCCGAACGACGACATCACCAAGGCCACGCCCACGGACAAGGCGCTGCCGCTTGCCTTCAACGGCATCATTGAGAAAGCGGGCGATACCGACTGCTTCAAATTCACCGCGAAGAAGGGCGACGAGTTTGACGTGAACGTCTTTGCGCGCAGGCTGCGTTCGCCGCTCGACGCGGTGCTCGAAATCTACGACCTCAAAGGCAACCGGCTGGCGACCAACGATGACAGCGGCGGGCCGGACAGTTACATGCGATGGAAAGTGCCGGCGGACGGGGAATTCTTCCTCGGCATCCGCGACCAACTCAATCGCGGCGGGAGCACCTTCACCTATCGGATCGAAATCGCGCCAACGAAGCCCGAGGTCGCCGTGTGGCTGCCGGAGATGCAGCAGAACACCCAGGAGCGGCAGACCATCGTCGTGCCCAAGGGCAACCGCTACGCCTCGCTCGTCAAAATAAAACGCGACAATTTCGGCGGCGACGTGACGCTCACGCCGAGCGAACTGCCCACAGGCGTCGCCATGAACGCGGGTTCCGTACCGGGCAATGTCGATACCATCCCTGTCGTTTTTGAAGCCGCGGGTGACGCCCCGGTGGCGGCGCGCACTTTCGCGCTGATCGCGAAACCCGCCGACGGCAAGCCGCTCGAAAGCCGCGTCGCGCATCCGATCAACATCGTCGATAACGGCAACAACCAGCCTTACTACCGCATCGTCGCAGACAAGCTCGCCGTCGCCGTCGCCGAGGAAGCGGCTTTCAAAATCAAGCTCGTCGAACCGAAAGTCCCCGTCGCGCAAAGCGGCTCGATGAACCTCAAGGTCATCGCCGAGCGCAAGCCGGAGTTCAAAGGCAAGATCAACCTCGCGTTGCTCTACGCCCCACCCGGCATCGGCACCGCGGGTTCGGCGGAGATCAAGGAAAACGAAAACGAAGGTGTTGTGGCGCTCAGCGCGAACGGCGATGCGCAGACTAAGAAATGGAAGATCACCGTCGTCGGGTCGGCGGACACCGGCAAAGGCCCGGTCTGGGTTTCCACACAGCTCTCCGACCTCGAAATCATCCCGCCTTTCGTCGGCGGGAAAATCGTCCGCACCTTTGTCGATCAGGGCGACAAGACGGTCGTGACGGTGAAGCTGCAGCAGAAGGCGCCGTTCGAGGGGAAAGCGAAAATCCAACTCCTCGGCCTGCCAAACAAAGTCACCGCCGCCGAATGCGAAATCACCAAGGACGACACCGAGGTGAAGTTTGAAGTGCAGGCCGACAAGACCAGTCCGGTCGCGCGCCACGGCTCGCTTTTCTGCCAAGTCGCCGTGCCGCAAAACGGTGAGACGATTTTGCAGACCTTCGCGCAGGGCGGAATCCTGCGCATTGACCCCGCCTCGGTCGCCAAAGCCGATGTGAAAGAGGAGAAAAAATGAAATCGAAATCCCGCCATTCCAAAGCCTCGTCTTCCGGTGCCGCGCAGGTAAAATGGGTGCTCGGCGCGTGCGTCGCCACCGCGCTCACCGGTGCCGGCATCGTCAGCCTTCTCACCTCGGCACCCACCAGCGCGCGGGCCGAGTTGACTGCTGATCCCGGCTCCGTGGACACCGCGCCGCCAGCCCCGCCGACCGGCCCGTTCACGCTCGAGGTTTTTCCCGGCGATGTGAATCTTAAGACGAAGCGCGCCCTGCAATCGGTCGTGGTCCGCATTACCGAGCAGAGCGGCGTCCAGCGCGATGTCACGGCGCAGGCGGCGTTCACTTTCGCTGATCCCGCGAAAGCGAAGATCGAGAAGGGCGTCGTCGCCCCGCTCGCTGACGGCGACACCAGCCTCAAGGTGGCCTACTCCGGGCAGTCCATTGACGTGCCGGTGAAAGTGGCCGACGTGCAGACCGATCCCGCGGTTTCCTTCCGCCGCGATGTCATGCCGGTTTTCCTCCGCTCCGGCTGCAACTCCGGCGGTTGCCACGGCTCGGCGCGCGGGCAGGACGGCTTCTGCCTTTCGCTCTTCGGCTACGATCCCGAGGGCGACCACTTCCGCCTCACGCGCGAACTCGCCGGACGCCGCATCAACCTCGCGCTGCCCGGCGATTCCATGCTCATCACGAAATGCGTGGGCGACGCGCCGCACACCGGCGGCAAGCTCTTTGAGAAGGACAGCGAGTACGCGAAGACGCTGATCCGCTGGCTCGAAGCCGGCGCACCGAACGACCCGCCGTCCGAACCAACATGCACCAGCGTCGAGATTCTGCCAAAACGCCTGGTCCTCGAAAGTCCCGGCCAGACGCATCGCATCACCGTGCGCGCGCAATATTCCGACGGCACACAGCGCGACGTCACGAACCTCGCACTCTTCCTCACGAGCAATGAAGGCTCGGCGAAAATCTCCAAGGACGGGCTCATCACCACCGGCCAGCGCGGCGAGGCTTTCGTCATGGCGCGCTTCGCCACGCATACTGTCGGCTCGCAGGTCATCGTCATTCCGAAGGACTTGAAATTCGAGTGGCCGCAGGTCGCCGAACGCAACTACATCGACACGCTCGTCGATAACAAACTGCGCGACCTGCGCATCACGCCGTCCGAGGTTTGCAACGACGAGACCTTTCTCCGCCGCGCGCACATCGACATCACCGGTGTCCTCGCCACGAGTGCCGAGGTCGAAAAATTCGCCGCCGATCCCGACCCGCAGAAGCGCGAGAAAAAGGTGGACGAGCTGCTCGCAAAAAATGAGTTCACCGACCTCTGGGCGCTGAAATGGAGCGAGCTGCTGCAAATCCGCACCGAGCAAAACAACGGTGGCTACAAGGCCACCCTCAACTATTACAACTGGATTCACGACCAGCTCGAAAAGAACGTCCCGATCAACCAAGTCGCCGCGCAGCTCATCGCCGCGAGCGGGAGCAATCTCGAAAACCCGGCGGCCAATTATTACCAGATCGAAACCGATCCGCTGAAGCTCGCCGAGGACACCGCGCAGGCCTTCATGGGCATCCGCATCCAGTGCGCGCAGTGCCACAACCATCCCTTCGACCGCTGGACGATGGACGACTACCGCGGCTTCGTCGCCTTTTTCACCCAAATCGGACGCAAGCCCGGCGAAGACCCGCGCGAGAAAATCATTTTTGACCGGCACGACGGCGAATCAAAGCACCCCGTCGGCGACCGCGTGGTGCCGCCGAAATTCCTCGGTGGCGATGCGCCCGACGCGAAAACGAAGGACCGCCGCGCGCTGCTCGCCGACTGGCTCGCAGCCCCGGAGAATCCTTACTTTGCGCGGCACATGGCGAACCTCATGTGGGCGCAATACATGGGCCGCGGGATCATCGAGCCGGTCGATGACGGGCGCATTTCCAACCCCGCGTCGAATCCCGAACTCCTCGCCGCGCTGACCAAGAAACTCGTCGAATACAACTACGACATGCGGAAATTCGTCCGCGACATCTGCAACTCGCGCACCTACCAGACGAGCACGCGGCAGAACGACACGAACCTGTCCGACCAACGTAATTTCGCTCACGGCACCATCCGCCGGATGCGCGCCGAAGTACTCCTCGACTGCATCTCGCAAGTCACCGAAACCAAGGAAAAATACAAGGGCCTGGCCACCGGCGCGCACGCCGTCGAGATCGCCGACGGGCGCACCTCGAACTACTTTCTCACGACCTTCGGCCGCACGACCCGCGAGAACATTTGTTCCCGCGAGGAAGTCGGCCCGACGCTCTCGCAGGCGCTGCATTTGATCAACGGCGACACGATCGAGAAAAAGATCGGCGACGGCGGAGTCATCAAGAAGTTGCAGGGGGAAAACAAAACGCCGCGCGAGATCACGCAAGAGCTTTACGTCCGCTGCTTTGGCCGCCAGCCGAGCGAGGACGAACTCCGCAAACTCGAGCCGATGTGGGGCGTGACCGAGCAGCAGCCCGCCGTGTTCAACGACGTCTTCTGGGCGCTGCTGAACGCGAAGGAATTCATGTTCAACCACTGAGCCGCGGTGAAAAAGCTCGCGTCACTTTCAGCTCTCCTTGCCGCCTCCATCGCCGCACGGGGCCAGGTGCCGGACAAGGTCAACTACAACGATCACGTCCTTCCCATCTTCCGCAACTCCTGCCTGAACTGTCACAATCCCGACAAGAAAAAGGCCGGCCTCGATCTCTCAACTTTCCAAAACGCGCTCCAAGGCAGTGAGAACGGCAAGGTGCTCAAATCCGGCGACGGCGCGGGCAGCCTGCTCATCAAGTGCGTGGGGCCGGACGGCGACCCGAAGATGCCGCCGAAAGGCGACCGGCTTTCCGACAGCGAAATCGCGGTCATCAAAAAATGGATTGACGGTCAGCTCCTCGAAACTGCCGGGGGCAAGGCCATCGCCGCCGCGGCCAACAACGTCCAGGTGGCTGTCGTTTCTCTCACCCGGCCCGACGGCCCGCCGCCGATGCCGCGTGAGCTGCCGCTCGACCCCGTCGTCCACACTGCGAAGGCGAACTCTCTCACCGCGCTGGGCGCGAGCCCTTGGGCACCGCTCGTCGCGCTCGGCGGGCAGAAGCAAATCCTCCTCTACAACACCGAGACGCTCGAACCGCTCGGTGTCCTGCCTTTCCTCGAAGGCTTCCCCACGATCATACGTTTCAGCCGCAATGGGCAGCTCATCCTGACCGGCGGCGGACGCGGTGGAAAATCGGGCAAGGTCGTCATCTGGAACGTCCAGACAGGCGAACGCATCGCCACCGTCGGCAATGAGTTCGACCAGGTGCTCGCCGCGGACATCAGCGCGGACCAGCAGTTCGTCGCGCTCGGCGGCCCGGCGAAGCTGGTGAAGATCTACGCGACGAAGGACGGACGCCTCGTTCACTCGATCAAAAAGCACACCGATTGGGTCACCGCGATTTCCTACTCGCCCGACGGTAAACTCGTCGCCAGTGGCGACCGCAACGGCGGCGTCATCGTCTGGGAAGCCGACAAGGGCAAGGAATACAACATCCTCGCCGGACACAAAGGCGCGGTCACCGGACTATCATTTATGACCGGCGTGGTGGCTTCCGCGAGCGAGGACGCCACAATAAAGCTGTGGGACGTGAAGGAAGGGAAAGAGATCAAAAGCTGGTCGGCGCATCCCGGCGGCGTGGAAAGCGTGAGCTTCACGCCCGATGGCCGGCTGGTCTCCTGCGGGCGCGATAAGCTGGCCAAAGTCTGGGATCAGACCGGCAAGCAACTCATGGCCAGCGAGGCTTTTGGTGACATCGCCCTCCGCGCCGAGATGGCCGGCGAGCGCGTGATCGCGGGCGATTGGAGCGGACAGGTCCGCGTGTGGTCTCTTGATGGCAAGCGCGTCGGAGAGCTGAACCCGAATCCGCCGACTATTGCCGAGCGTCTCGCTGATGCCACGAAACAGATTGCCGACGCGCAGGTCGCCGTGCCCGCGCTGCAAAAGCAGATCGCCGACGCCCAGGCAAAAATCCAAGTCGAGCAGGCTGGCAACGAAGAGAAACGGAAAGCCGAGATGACCGCGGCGGAGGTGAAGAAGGCCGCGGACATCGCTGCCGCAGAAACCAAGCGCAAGGAAGCGCTCGCCGCCGTCGATGCCGCCAAGACCGCACCGCAGCAGATGGAAAAGCGTATCGCCGACGGCCACGCAGCGCGATCCGCCCTTCGGGCCGCGCGCGATTCCGCCGCCAGTGTGGCCGAAGCCGCGGCGAAGATTCTCGCTTTCAAGCTGACGCAGAACGCCGTCCCCACCGAACTCGATCAGGCGAAAAAGGAAGTCTCTATCCGCACCGCCGCGCGCGACGCCGCACAGCAGCTCGTCGATGCGAAGAAAGCGGAAGTCGCGCAGGCCGAGTCCGCCATTGCCCAGGCAAAAACCGAGCAGGCAGGCAAGATTGCCGCCGCCGAGAAAGCTGTGCAGGACATCGCCGCGCAGATCACCGCGCTCCAGCAGGCTCCGGCCACGCCGCCTGCCGCGCCTGCGGATTCACCCGCCGCCCAAGAGATCGCGAAAGCGAAAACCGCAATCGACCAAGCCAACGCACAGATTGCCGCAGCGCAGGCCGAGCTAAGCAAATGGCAAAGCGCGCAAGTTCTGCAAAATGTCCATAACGCCCGCCGACTCCTCGCCGACAAGCAGGCCCGGCACGACAGTCTCGTCCAGGCGGTGAAAGACGCCCCGCTCGCCATCGAGCGTGCTCGTGGTGATCTCGCCGCCGCAGAAAAAACCACCGCCGAAGCCCCGGCGAAGCTCAAGGAAAAGGAGACACTCATCGCCCAGGCCCAGCAGGCCGACGCCACGCAAAAAGCCGCAGTCGAAGCCGCCCAGACCGCGTTCGCGGAAAAGGAAAAGGCCCTCAAGGCATTGACCGCCGCACCGAAACCGACCGGAGCTGCGAATATCGAAGCACAGGCCAAGAAGCTCGCCGACCTGCAAGCCGAGAATGTAAAGCTTCGGGAAGAACGCGCGAGCAAGACCGCCGGCACGCCCGAACACAAAGCTGCCAACGAAAAAGTCCAAGGCATCAAGCCCGCGCTCGCCGCCGCCGAGGCGGCGCTCGCCGCCGCGAAAGGCGGCACGCCCGCCGCTCCCGACCTCAAACCCGCCCAGGCCGAAGTTGCCAAAGCCAAGGAAGCGCTCAACGCGGCGCGGACCGACGCCAAACCGGTCGCCGTGAAGCTCGCCGCCGCGGAAAAAGCGCTCGCCGCGCTGCACAAGGAAGCGGACGACGCGACCCAGCTCGCCGCGAAACTCCGCAAGGAAATCCCCGTCATCGAAAAGACTGCCCAAGCCGCCAAAGCGCAGGCCGAACGCGACGCCCAACTCGCCGCCCGCGACGTGGAAGCCGCCAAGGTGGAAGCCGAAAAACGCCGCGCCGCCTACGAAACACTCAAAGCCGGCACGCCCAAGTCTGCCGCACTTTAGTCAGAGCCACCGCTGCGTTCCCGCTCGGACGACGGCTCCGACTGATTTTCAGAACACCCTCTGAGACGCGCTTACTGGAGAAACCGGGCGAGATTTTCCTGCTCCCAGGCCTTGGCGCGACGGAACCAGTGGAAACGGCGCTCCCTTTCCAGAAAACGATCGTGATGCACGACCCGCCGACCCTGCTCGTCGTAAAGATCTGCAACAACGGAGTGGAGCATCTCGTGATAGACGACGTATTCGAGGAACCAGGTGGGAACGAAACTGCGGTCGAGCAGCGGGTGGATGCGGATGAGGCGGTCGTATTCCTGGATAGTGCCGAAGACCACGGTCTCCCGCGGGCGCAGGCTTCGTTTGCGGCCCCAGACGATGCGGTAGCTTTTGATGCGGTTGCGGAAGTAGCGGGCGTTTATCTTGTCAAAGATAGCGCGGAGGTTGAACCAGCGGCCTTGGGCTTCGTCGAAGTCGAACTGCCGCTGGAGTGGATAGCGGGGGGTGCAGGCCTTCCGCTTGGGGGATTTAACGGGGGTACGCCGGGCCTTGGCCTTGGATTTGAGGCGATGAACTGGGCGTTTGCGAATGGCCATGGCGCGGAGTTGGACAGCGAGTGCGACGGGACGTTAGGAGCCTCCGGCTGCGGCCACAAGAATTAGCTTTCCGTGGGTGAAGAATTCCCTGAAATGCCCATGATCTGCTCCAGTTTTTTGAGGCGTTCCAGGAGCTTCGGGAGGCGGCGGACGAGGATGATTTGTTCCTTGGCCTCCTTCATCGGCTGGGAGGGGACGCCCCAGATGACTTCGCCGGCCGGGATACTCTTGCTGATGCCGGTTTTGGCACCGGCGATGACGCGATCGCCGATCTCGATATGCCCCACGACACCACACTGGCCGGCCAGAGTGACGTATTCGCCCAGTCGGCTGCTGCCGGCGATGCCGGTTTGCGCGACGAGGATGCAATGCTTTCCGATAACGACGTTGTGGGCTATCTGGACAAGATTGTCGACTTTCGTCCCTTCCTGAATCCACGTTCGGCCAAAGCGGGCGCGGTCGATGGTCACGTTCGCACCGATTTCGACGTCGTCATCGATCTGAACGATGCCGGTCTGTGGGATCTTGACGTGGCGTCCGCCGGAGAATTCGAAGCCGAAGCCATCGCTGCCCAAGACCGCGCCGCTGTGGATGATGACCCGGCTGCCCACGACGCAACGCGCCCCGATGGTCACGCGGGGTGCAAGCTGGCATCTTGCTCCCAAGCTGGCGTGGTGGCCGATGTAGCTGTGTGCGCCAAGGACGCAGTCCGCGCCAATGCGCGCGCCGTCCTCGATCACGACAAAGGGCTGGATGGAGACGTTTTCACCGAGCACCACGCCGGCTCCGAGGACGACGGTGGGATGTACGCCGGGGGCGAAGCGAATGGGCGCAGGCGCGAATTTTCCCAGCAACTGCGCGAAGGCGAGCGACGGATTTTCCACACGGATCGCGATGGGCGAAATCGGCTCGTTGAAATCCAGCGGCACGAGGGCCGCCGTGGCGCGCGAGGCTTTGAGCTGGGGGAGATACTTGGCGTTGCCGAAAAAGACGATGTGTCCTTCGTCGGCGTCGGCAATGACGGCGGCTCCACGGATCGGTTTCTCCGCGTCGGCCTCGGAAACAAACTGGCCGCCCACGAGGGCGGCCAGTTCCTGCACCGTGAATTGTGGCACGGTCTAAATATTACGGGGTGATTTTCTTCGGTTTGTCGCCGGTCGTCGGCTTGGTCGTGTCGGCGGGAGCTTCCTTGCCCTTGTTCTTGTTGAGGGCGGTGACCACAGTGTCCGTGAATTCATAGCTGTCCCGCGAGTAAAGGACGATCGGCACTCCGTTGAGGCTCGGCCCGGACTTGTCGAGGACCACGTCGAAGTTCTCCGCCTTCACCTTGTCGGCGACAATCTTGTTGATGTCATCGACGATGCCGGCGCGCATGCGGACGGACTGCTCCTGGAGCTGCTTTTCTCGGGATTGCTGAAACTCCCGGATCTCGCGGTCCATGTTCTGGAGCTCGGCGGCCTTCTCGCCGCGAATCTTGGCCTTCTGTTCTTTGGCATCTTTGCTGAGCTCTGGTTTGGAGATTTCCTCGTCGAGTTTCTTCACTTCATCGAGCGTCTTTTTGGCCACATCCATGCGATCTTCGAGCTCCTTTTTGGCGTTGTTGCGGGCTTCGTTGATCTTCGCCTCGGCGTCCTTGGTCTTGTAGTAGGACTCGAAGACTTTCTTCATGTCCACCGTGCCGATCTTGATGTTTTGCGCGGAGGCGCTGGCCGAACCGAGCAGCGCGGCGAGGAGTGACAGAACGAGGTATTTTTTCATGTAGGGTTGGATTTGGGTAAAATGGACTGGCTGAGACTCGCGACCGGCGAGTTCGTTCAAAATTGGTAGCCAATGTTGAAATTGAACCGGCCGCTGCTGCTGGTGAACTCGTCCTTCTGGACCGGAATGCCGTAGTCGATGCGCACCGGGCCGATGGGCAGGTCGAGCCGCACGCCGAGGCCGACGTCGCTGTTCGTGGAGCCGAACAGATTGTAAGCGGCCGCGTCCACCGAGCCGATATCGAAGAAGATGGCCGCGCGGACTTTGTCCACCACGGGCACAGTGACCTCGACGGTGGCTCGCCAGAGAGACTGGCCGCCAATGGGGTCGCCGTTGGAGTCCTTCGGACCGACATCGCGGAATTTGAAGCCGCGCAGGTTGTTGGCACCGCCCAGGTAGAGCCGGTTGTAGATCGGGACCTCGGCACTGCCGTTCCAAGGGCTGACGAAACCGAGCTGCCCGATGAAGGTCAGGATGGTGTCGTAGGGCAGCGAAAAGTACTGCGCACCTTCAAGGCCGAAACCGTAGTCGTCCGTGGTTCCGCCAAGGAAGCCGCCCGCCACGAAGGCCGAAACATCGACGCGGTGACCGCGCCGCGTGAGGAAGAGCGAATCGCGAGTGTCATGCGTCAGCCCCGCTGAGATGGAGCTCTCCACCTGGCTGCCTTCCTGGCTTTTGATCTGTTCCGAGGCATTGCTATCGACATCGAAAATGTCGATGTTCTGGAGCGTGTAGTTGACGCGCCCGGTAAGAAATTCCCCGAGCCGTTTGCGCGCCGAAATGTCGAAACCGTAGCGGCGCTCGTTATATACGGTCGAAACGAAGGAGGCCTCGCGGTAGAAGAGTTCGCCGCCGACGGCGATCTCCCGATCGAGGAAATACGGCTCGGTGAGCGAAAGGACGAAGTCCTTGCGCTGGGTGCCGTATTGCAGACGCATGCGGAACTTCTGGCCGCCGCCGGTGAAGTAAGGCCAGCGCGTGATGTCGAAATTGCCCTGGGTGATTTCGGCGAAGCCGAGCAAGTTATCGATCGAGCTGAAGCCGACTCCGAAGTTGAAGGAACCAGTGCGCTTTTCCTCCACCAGCACATTCAGATCCTTGCGCCCCGGGACCAGCGTGTCCGCCGGATAGGTGTCCACTTTCGAGAAGTAATTCAGGTTCATCAGCCGCTGCTTGCCCGCGTCCACGCGCACCGTGTTGAAAAGTTCGCCCGGCGTCAGCGGCAGCTCGCGGCGGATGACCTTGTCCTTCGTCCGCGTGTTGCCCGAAATATTGATGTGCTCGAGATAGCTCTGCACGCCTTCGTCGATGTTGAAGGTCACGTCGATGGTCTTGCCCGGGCCCGGCGTGGTGTTTGCGCCCGCCTGGAAGTCGATGTATCCGCGGGTGCCATAGAGATCCTGGAGCGATTTCACATCAGCCCGCACCCCCTGCGGCGAATAGATTTCCCCCGTCTTCATTTTCGCGAGCGCGGTGATCTCGTCGCGCGTGAAAACCTTCGCCCCGATGTAGGTCACCTTGCCCACATGATACTGCTCGCCCTCAATGATGTTGAAAACCACATCGACCTTGCTGCCATCGCGAATGATCTGCGGCGGCGCGATCTTCACATCCATGTAGCCCCGGCTCTGGTAGAGATCGCGAATCACCGCCACGTCCGCTTCGAGCAGCTCGGAATTCAACCGCCCCGCGCCACTCGTAAAGATATTCAGCAGCCCCTTCGGCTGGGTCTTCACGACCTTTTTGATGTCCTTCGTCTTGATCGCGCTGTTGCCCTCGATCTTCACCGTCCGGATCACCGTCTTCCCGCCTTCGTTGACCGTGAAGGTAACCCGCGCTGTGCCGAGCTTTTCGTTAATGTCGGTTTTATAACTCACCTCTGCTTCAGTGAAGCCCTTGTCCGCGTAGTATTTGGAAACCTTCTCCTTGTCCGCCTGGAGCGTCGCCTCGTTCAGCGCGTCGCCGGGCTTGGCGCTGATTTCCTTGCGGATGCGGTTCTGCTTGAGCTGCTCCACGCCGACCAGCAGCACCTCGGTGATCTGCGCCTTCGACTGCACGACGACGATCACTTTCACCCCGTCCGTCGTCGGTTCGCCGAAAATGCGGACGTTGGAGATATTGCCCGTGTTGAAAAGGTTGCGGATGTCCTCCTCCACGACCTGTTCCGAATATGGCTTGCCCACCCGCGTGCGCATGTTCGCGAGGATCTTCTCCTTGCTCACCGTGCTGGCGCCGGCGTACTGCACGTCGATCGACCGCACAATCGGAGCCGAAACCGGGCCCGGAGCCTGATTGGGCATGAGGCCCGGAGGTGGCAGCAGTTGCGCCTGACTGGCGATGGGTCCGGCGAGGACGGCGGTCAGCGCGAGGACGGCCGGGAAAAGGGTGCGAAAATTCATGGGCGAGGTGGGCTGTGAACGCCGCACGGAAGCACTCTCCCGGCGGAAAACCCGCGTATAAGACGGACTGCCGCGGAGAGCGTCAAGCAGGCTTTTGCCGCGATCCGGCTCCGAAACTCCACTCAATCCACCAGCCGGTACCAATTGTCCCGCCGATGCGCCTCGTAGCCCGCGTCGCCGATTAGCTCCTCGATCTGCTCCTTCGCCAGGCGGAAGCTCGTTCCCGCGCTGCTGACCACGTTTTCTTCCATCATCACCGAGCCGAAATCGTTCGCGCCGTACTTGAGCGCGATCTGGCCGATCTTCGGACCCTGCGTCACCCATGAGCTTTGCAGGTTGTCGATATTGTCGAGATAGATGCGGGAAAGCGCCTGCATGCGCAGATACTCGCCGCTACCCACCGGCTCGGCGCGCAGCTTGGTGTGCTCGGGTTGGAAGGTCCAGCAGATGAAGGCCGTGAAGCCGCCCGTCGCATCCTGCTGATCGCGCAGCCGCTGGAGATGCTCGATCCGGTCATCGAGCGTCTCGACGTGGCCGAACATCATCGTCGCGCTCGATTTCAATCCCAGCTCATGCGCGATCTCCATGACCTTCAGCCACTGGTCGCTGTTGCATTTCAGCGGCGCGATCCGGTTGCGCACGCTATCGACGAGGATCTCCCCGCCGCCGCCAGGGATCGACCCGAGCCCGGCGTCCTTGAACCGTGAGATAACGTCGCGCAGTGGCATCCCGAAGACCTCGGCGAAATGGTTGAATTCCGGCGGCGAGAAGCCGTGGATATTGATGCGCGGGTACTTTTCACGGATGTGCGAAAGCATCGCCAGATACCAGTCAAGCCCGAGCTTCGGATGGTGGCCGCCTTGCAGCAGAATTTGGATGCCGCCGATGGCGCTGAGTTCGTCAAGCTTTTGGTCGAGCTGCTCGTGCGTGAGGACGTAATGGTCGCCGTCCTTTTCCGTCCGGTAAAACGCGCAGAACTTGCAATAGACGTTGCAGACGTTCGTGTAGTTGATGTTCCGGTCGATGATGTAGGTCACGATCTCCTCGCCGCGCCCGCCATAGGCCGCGCCCTTGGCTAGATTGCGCCGCCGGTTCGCCAGCTCGCCCAGCTCCACGAGCGGCAGTCGGTAGAGAGCGCGCGCGTCCTCCGCCGTGATGCGTTCGCCGTCGAGCACTTTATCGATCAGGGCGTCTTCGAGAATTGCAGGCATGTGTGGCATTAAACGCACGCTTGGTTCCGCGTCCAGCGCGCGGACAAAACACTCGCTTACCCCGCGAGCAGCGCCCGGCAGATTTTTCCGACCAGCCCGGGACCTTCGTAAATGAATCCTGTGTAGAGCTGCACCAGCGCCGCGCCGGCGTCGAACTTTGCCTGTGCCGACGCCGCATCGAAAATCCCGCCGACCGCGATCACCGGCACCTCCGTCCGCTCCGCGATGAAGCGCACGATGTCCGTGGAGCGCTGCTGCAACGGCCACCCGCTCAGTCCGCCCTGCTGCGGCGACCGGTTCGCCGGGACACTCGAGTGATCGATCGTCGTATTTGTCGCGATAATCCCCGCCAGCTCGTGCTCCTCGACGAGGGCGAGAATCTCCTCAATCGCAACCCATTCCAGATCCGGCGCGATCTTCAACAGCAGCGGACGCCGGCCCGTATTGCGGCCTTGAATCGTGCCCAGCAGCTCATTGAGCGCCGCGCGATCCTGAAGTTGCCGAAGCCCCGGCGTGTTGGGCGAACTGACGTTCAGAACGAAATAATCACCCAGATTTTTCAATCGCTCAAAGGAGAGCAGATAATCCGCCGTCGCCTCCTGCAGCGGCGCGACCTTAGATTTGCCGAGGTTGATGCCCACAGGGATGCGTGGCCAGCGCCCCGACTCCCGCAGCCGTTGCAGCCGCGACGCCACCGCGTCGCAACCGTCGTTATTAAAGCCGAGCCGATTGATGATCGCGCTGCACTCCGGGACGCGGAAAATGCGCGGCTTCGGATTGCCTGGCTGTCCCCGTGCAGTGATCGTCCCGACTTCCGCAAAGCCGAAGCCCAGCGCCGCCCACGCCGGCAGCGCCACGGCGTTTTTGTCGAAGCCCGCGGCGAGCCCGACGGGATTGGGAAAGGTCACGCCGAAAACCGTGCGCGCCAGCCGCGGATCATGCTTCGCCGCGAACTGCGCGAGCAGCGGTCCCGCCGCGTTCAGCGCGGCCATCGCCACATGATGCACAGCTTCGGGATCGGCGAGAAAGAGAAACGGGCGGACAATTTCCTTGTAGAGCGAAAATGACACGCGCGGACGATACCGCGCTGGGCGCCGCGGACAATTCCCAATCCCCATCAACCGCGCAGATGAAGTGTTTTCTCCGCGTGACAGCGCCGCAGTCGCGTGGCAAAGCTGCCCCCGATATGAAAACTCACCTCCTCTCTTTCCTCACCACAGCCGCCCTCGTCCTCACTCCCGCCTCGCGCGCCGCCGATGAAAAGGCCGCAAAAGAAGTTGCCGTCATCAAGACAAGCGCGGGCGAGATGGTCGTCGAGTTCTGGCCGGAGGTCGCGCCTAAGACGGTCGCGAATTTCCTCAAGCTCGCCAAAAGCGGCTTCTACGACGGCACCGCGTTTCACCGCATCATCAAAGGCTTCATGATTCAGGGTGGCGACCCGCTTTCCAAAGACCCGAGCAAGGAAGCCTTGTGGGGCACGGGCGGCGCGGACGAGAAAATAAAAGCCGAGTTCAACGACCGCAAACATGAGCTCGGCGTAATCTCGATGGCGCGCTCGGCGAATGCCGATTCCGCCAGCAGCCAGTTTTTCCTCTGCCTCGGGCCCACCCCTCAACTCGACGGCAAATACACCGCGTTTGGCAAACTCATCAAAGGCGAGGACGTGCTGACAAAACTCGGTGAAACTCCGGTCAGCGCGAGCGCGAGCGGCGAACCGAGCAAGCCGAAGGAGCGCGTGGTGGTCGAAAGCGTCAAGGTCGTCGCCGCCGACTCGATCAAGTAACCAAGCGGCTTCTGCGGGCGCGCGGTGGTTTTCGCGGATTGCTGCCGCACCGCCCACCGCCCATTTTTTTACGAATCAGCGCTTCGCCGCACGAGGCGCGACGCACTCTCTTCTCCGCATGTCGTCCACTGCCCACAAAGTCATCCTCGGTCTGGTCCAGATGCGCTGCTCCGCGGAGCCGCAGGAAAACCTCGCGAGGGCGCTGGCCAAAATCGCCGAGGCGGCGGCGCGCGGCGCGCAGATCGTCTGTCTGCAGGAACTCTTCACCTCGCAATACTTCTGCCAGGTCGAGGACCACAAATACTTCAAGCTCGCCGAAGAGATCCCCGGACCGAGCACCGCGGCACTGGGCCAGCTCGCGAAAGAGCGGGGCATCGTCATCATCGCCTCGCTTTTTGAAAAGCGCGGTCCTGGCCTTTACCACAACACCGCCGCGATCATCGACGCCGACGGCTCGTATCTCGGCAAGTATCGGAAGATGCACATTCCGGACGACCCGCTCTTCTACGAGAAATTCTACTTTACGCCCGGCGATCTCGGCTTCCGCGCGTGGCAGACGAAGTATGCGAAGATCGGTGTCTGCGTGTGCTGGGATCAGTGGTATCCCGAATCCGCGCGGCTGACCGCGCTCGCGGGCGCGCAGATTCTTTTTTTCCCCACGGCCATCGGCTGGCACCCTGGCGAGAAAGCGCAGTACGGCGAGCGGCAGCACAACTCTTGGGAAACGATCCAGCGCTCCCACGCGATCGCCAATGGCTGCTACGTCGCCGTGCCCAACCGCGTCGGCCACGAAGCCCCCGACGGCGGCGACGGCATCGAATTCTGGGGTCAGAGTTTCGTGGCCGACCCGGCGGGACAAATCGTCGCCAAGGCTGCAGCGGGCGAGGAGGAAATCCTCATCGTCGAAGCCGACCTCGACGCGCTCGACACCCAGCGCACGCACTGGCCCTTTTTCCGCGACCGTAGAATCGACGCTTATGGCGACCTCCAGAAGCGATACATCGACTGACAGATGACCGCTCCGACTGAGAATCTTCCCGCCGCCGAAACGCCGACCCCGGCCACGCTCGGCTACCGCATGCCCGCCGAGTGGGAGCCGCACGAGGCCACCTGGCTCTCCTGGCCACGGCCGGACGGCATCAGCTTTCCCGATTCCTACGAGCGCATCACCCCCGCGCTTGCGGCGATGGTCCACGCTCTCGCCGGTTCGGAGAAAGTTTGCATCAACGTCTGCGACGCCGGGCACGAGGCGCTCGTCCGCGGGCACCTCGCACAGGCCGGGGCGACGACCGAACACGTCACCTATTTTCACATCCCGACCAACGAACCCTGGTGCCGCGATCACGGCCCGATCTACCTCACCCGCGCCGCCGAACCGGGCCTGGCGATCGTCGATTGGGACTACAACGCCTGGGGCTGGAAATACCCGCCGTTCGACTTCGACGACGACGTGCCCAAGCGCATCGCCGAGCAGCAAAACCTCCCGATTTATTTTCCGAAGATGGTCCTCGAAGGCGGCTCCATCGACGTCAACGGCGCGGGCTCCCTCCTGACCACCAAGTCCTGCCTGCTCAACCCGAACCGCAACCCCGACCTCACGCAAAAGGACATTGAGCAACGGCTCCGCGATTTCCTCGGCGTCAGGCATATCCTCTGGCTCGGCGACGGCATCGAAGGGGACGACACTGATGGCCACATCGACGACCTCACGCGTTTCGTCAGCCGCACTTCCGTCGTCACCGTCGTCGAGGAGGACGAAAACGACGCCAACCACGATCCGCTCCAAGCCAATCTCGAAGCCCTCCGCATCATGAACGCCGAGGACGGCACCCCGCTTGAGGTCCACACCCTGCCCATGCCGCGCAAGATCGTCCGCGAGGGCCAGCGCCTGCCCGCGAGTTACGCGAATTTTTACATCGGGAACGAAGTCGTGCTCCTCCCCGTCTTCGCCGACGCCTGTGACAAATGGGCTTGCGCGGTGTTGCAGAAAGCCTTTCCAAAACGACAGATCGTTCCGATCGATTGCCGCGAACTCATCTGGGGGCTCGGTGCCTTCCATTGCCTCACACAGCAGCAACCCCGCCTCGGCGTTTAGTCTAGCGCCTGAAAGCGCGGTTTGATGGATCATGGGATTGGTGCGTTGCCTTCGATTTCCATCCATCCAATAATCCACTCATCCACCCACACCTCCCGCCATGTTCCCCCGCACCGTTCTTTCCCTGGCTTTCGCCGCGCTCGTCGCGCCAGCCTTCGCCGCGCCGCTCGACCCGCTTTTTTCCGCGGAGAATCTCTGGACGATGAAGCAAAACGATTTCATGGCCGTGGCCGGCCGGCTCGGCTACCAGTGGACCTCGAATGCGCGCGACTCCGCGCGCGTCGCCCGCCCGGACATCACCGTCTTCGGCCAGCCCGCGGTGGAGAGCGTCGCGCGTTTCGAGGGCGAAGCCTTGAAAGAAATCACCGTGACGCTCTATGCCCGCGGAGATGCAGGCGATTGGTCGGAGGATAAATTCGATGCGCTCGTGCGCAGCACCGCGGAGGCGGTCACGAAGGCGACCGGTGTGAAATTCGTCGCGCGTGGCAAAGATCCCACGAGCGCGGTAAAAGCCGAAGGTCTGCTTTGGCCGACGGACAAAGCGCGCTACCTTCTCGAATTCAGCAAGACCAAGGAGGTCAAATCGCGCGACATTCCCTTCCGCGCGGAATTTGTCCGGCTCGAGGTCTCAGCGCCGGAGAAAAAAGCCAGTCTGCTGGCGGGCGCCGCGGGTTCCCAGCGCGCGAAGTTTTCTGGCCCCGCGCATGTGAAAAAGGACGCGGCCACCGGCGATGTCTGGATCGGCGACGTGCCGATGGTCGATCAAGGCGACAAAGGCTATTGCGTGGTCGCCAGCGCCGAGCGGGTCATGCGCTACTACGGCAATGCTGTCGATGCCAATGAGATCGCGCAGATCGCCAATACCTCGACCTCAGGGGGCACGAGCGCGAATGCGATGTTCGAGGCGCTCAAAAAATTAAGCGCGCGGCTCAAGGTGCGCGTGCGGGAAGTCCAGGAAAGGGAATCGATCCGAGACATCCTCAAGCTCATCGCCGACTACAACCGCGCAGCCAAAAAAGCGGGGGCTCCGGAAATTCCCGACCAGGGAAACATGATCGACATGGGAGAGGTTTACAGCGCCATGAAGGCCGACGTGCTCAAGGACGTGCGGACGAAAAACAAATCCGACCTCAGCCGCTTTCAACGCCAAGTCCAGGCCCACATCGACCAGGGCGTTCCGCTGCTTTGGACCGTCATGCTCGGCCTGACCAAAGAGCGCGACATCCCACAGACCGCCGGCGGCCACATGCGGCTGATCATCGGCTACAACCTGAAGACCGAGGAAATCCTCTACTCCGATTCCTGGGGCGCAGGCAACGAACTCAAGCGCATGCCCGCCGCCGACGCCTGGACCATCACCACCGGCGCGATGACCATCGAACCACTGTAAAAACGGGGCGTCGATGGCGGCCCGCCGACGGGCGCGTCTGGCTGCCAGGCAACTGGCGCCCCGACTTCAATCGATGGCCGATTTTCGCGGGGACATTTCCTCCGCGCCGACTACAACTCTGCGATGCTCCCCCGCTCTGCGACCCGTTCGAAGATTTCCAAAGCACCGTCTTATGTCTGGCGGAAACTGAGCGGGGCGCAGTGGGAGGATGCGTGGTGGGACCGACTGGCGGGGGTGCGCGACCGACTGGCGGTGACGGCCCTGGCGGGCGCGAAGACGATCCGGCTGGAAGCCTTCCAACTGACCAAGGCGCAAGCCGAGCGGTTGCGCGTGGCGTTCGGCGGTTCGGTGTGCGTGCAGAAGGTGCCGCGTGCGGTGAGCGAGGCCGGGCGCGCGCCGATTCGGATAAGAGGGAAGCTGCTCATAGTGGGGAGCGAAACCGAGCGGATGGTTTTAATGAAGGTGAGTGGGGCGGCCCAAGTGCTCGTCATTCCGGCTGGGATGGCTTTCGGCACGGGCGATCACGCGACGACTTCGACGTGCCTGCGCTTTCTCGCGGATGTGAGCGGCGAGTTGGCGGGCGAGCCCTGGGAGATGCTCGATCTCGGCTGCGGGAGCGGGGTTCTCGCCATCGCCGCGAGGATGCTCGGGGCGCGGCGGGTGGAGGCGGGCGACTTCGACCCGCATGCGGTGCGAACGGCGAAGGAGAACGTGAAGCTCAATGAGGTGACCGGCGTGAAGGTGAAAAAGCTGGACGCGCGCGCGTGGACGCCAGCGCGGACGTGGCCGGTAGTCGCGGCGAATCTTTTCAGCGGCCTGCTCGTGGAGGTCGCGCCGAAGATTGCGGCGGCCCTTGCACCGGGTGGACGGCTGGTTTTCTCCGGCGTGCTGCGCGTGCAGGAGGCGGAAGTGGTGGCCGCGTTTCGCCGCGCTGGCCTGCGGATCGACCGTGTGGTGCGGAAGGGGAAGTGGGTGAGCGGGCTGGCGGGAAAAATCCGTTGACGCCCCGCGCGGCCCGCCGATAGCTTGCCCGCCCACAAAAAAAGAAACATTTTCCATCAAAACCCCTGCCTGCGTGGGTTCCTCGCCGCAAAATGCTGATTTTCCGACGGGCCGCGCGGGCACTTTTTATCTATGGCCGAAGAACTTTCCTACGTGCTCGTCACGCCTTACTCGATTCGCAAGTCGCGGACCGGGGGAATTCTGGCGCGGCTGATCTCGCGCACGGGGCTGGAGGTGGTGGCGGCGCGGATGTTCGCGCCGAGTGCGGAACTGGTGGAAAAATACGCGGCAACGATCGTCAACGATCCCGAGCCACGGCATCGCGCCACGCAGGAGTTGATCAGGAAGTATGTCGTGGAGCATTTCGGTCCGGGGACCGGCGTTCGCCCGCGCGTGCTGCTGCTGGTTTTCAAAGGCGAAGACGCGGTCAACAAACTGCGCTCGACCGTCGGACACATCGTCAATGAGCGGACCAGCGGAGAGACGATCCGCGACACGTATGGCGACTACCATGTGAATGGAAACGGTGACGTGACCTATTTCGAGCCGGGCGTGCTCGCTCCGCCGGACGCGGCGAGCGCGGAGACGGACCTGAAACTATGGGCGGCCTACTCCGACAGCGACGGCGGCCTACTCGAAGACGCCATCACCTTTCCCACGGGCACGAAGGTCGAGAAGACGCTGGTGCTCATCAAGCCAGACAACTTCCGCTTTCCCAACGCCCGGCCCGGCGGCGTGATCGATCTGTTTTCCCGCACCGGGCTTTATATCATCGCGTGCAAAGTGCATCGCATGAGCGTTGCGCAGGCCGAGGAATTTTACGGGCCGGTGCTCGAGGTTTTGCAAGACAAGCTCCGCGGCCGGGCCGGTGAAACCGCCCGGACGCTGCTCGAAAAGGAGTTTTCGCTCTCCCTCGGCGATGAAGTGCAGACGAAGCTCGGCGACCTGCTCGGGCCAATCACCGGGCGCGAAAACTGGGAGCAGATCGTGAAGTTTATGGCGGGCCTCAAGCCCAGCGAGTGCCCGGCGGACCGGCGGCACGAGCCAGGGACGGAGAAGTGCATCGCGCTCTGCTACCAGGGCATCGACGCCGTGCGGAAAATCCGCGAGGTGCTCGGGCCGACCGATCCTTCAAAAGCGCCTCCCGGCACCATCCGGCGCGAGTTTGGGCAGACCATCATGGTCAATGCCGCGCACGCCAGCGACTCGCCGGAAAACGCCCAGCGCGAGATGGGCATCGTGCAGATCAAAGAGAACAACTTCAAGCCGCTGATCGAAAGCTGGTTTGGCCAATAGCCGCCGCTTTCTCCTCCACCCAAAATCCAACCAACACATGACCATGGAACTCTCCCAACGCGCCACCATTCTCACCCCTTCGCTGACCCTCAGCATCGACTCGAAAGCCAAGGCGATGAAGGCCGAAGGGCTTGATGTCTGCGGTTTCGGAGCTGGCGAGCCAGACTTCGACACGCCCGAGCACATCAAGGCCGCCGCCCAGGCCGCACTTGAGATGGGCTTCACCAAATACACGCCCAGCTCCGGAACGCCCGAACTGCGCCAGGCGCTCGCCGACAAATTCCTCGCCGACAACCAGCTCAGCTACAAGCCGAGCCAAATCATCGTCAGCAACGGCGCAAAGCACTCCTGCTACAACGCCATCCTCGCGACCTGCCAGCCGGGCGACGAAGTGATCATCCCCTCGCCGTACTGGCTGAGCTATCCCGAGATGGTGCGCCTCGCCGGAGCCGAGCCGGTTTTCGTCCAGACCACCGAAGCGAACGGCTGGAAAATGACCGCCGAGGAATTCCAGGACGCGATGACTCCGCGCACCAAGCTGGTCATCCTCAACTCGCCGGGCAATCCAACCGGCGCCGTCTATACCCGCGCCGAACTGGAACCCATCGTTGAAGTTTGCATCGACGAGGAAATCCTCATCCTCTCGGATGAAATCTACGAAAAGCTGACCTACGATGGTGCCGAGCACGTCAGCGTGGCCAGCCTCTCACAAGCCGCCTACGATCTCACGATCACCGTCAACGGCTTCTCCAAAGCCTACTCCATGACCGGCTGGCGGCTTGGCTACCTTGGAGCACCCGAGCCGATCGCCAAGGCGATCGACGCCATCCAGAGCCACAGCACCTCGAACCCCTGCTCCTTTGCGCAAAAGGGGGCGCTTGCCGCGCTCAAGGGCGATCAGCAGCCGGTGGCCGACATGCGCGAGGAGTTCGACATGCGCCGCAACTATATGATCAACCGCCTCGCGGGGATTCCCGGGGTCAGCGTCGTGAAACCGCAGGGCGCTTTTTACGTTCTCGTGAATATCGGCAAACTCGGGCTGAGTTCGTCGAACTTCGCCGACCGCCTGCTCAGCAAGCACCACGTCGCGGTAGTCCCCGGCGTCGCCTTTGGCAATGACGCCACCGTGCGCCTGAGCTATGCGACCAGCCTCGACATCATCAAGAAGGGCCTCGATCGCTTCGAGGAATTCTGCAAGACGTTGTAGGCACGACCTGCGGTCCACTTCCCCAACGCGCCGCTGGATTTTTCCGGCGGCGCGTCTTCTTTGGTCAAAGTGACCGCCGTCCGCCACGGCCCGTCTCTCCCGCACATGAAGCTCCTCTGGATTTCACTCTGCACCGCCCTGCTCGGCCTCGTCTCGCTCGCGGCGGAAACACCGCGCGCCTATGAACCGCCGTCGTCCTCCCGCGAAGTCGGAAGCGTCCGCGATGAGTGGCGCGATGCGACGAGAACGCGCACCGTGCCGGTGAAGATTTACTTTCCGAAGGACGGCACCGAGCCGCTGCCCATCGTCATTTTTTCGCACGGTCTCGGCGGCTCTCGGGAGAATTACGAATACCTCGGACGGCACTGGGCGGGTTGCGGGTATGTCTCAGTGCATCTCCAGCATGCGGGCAGCGATGACCGCGTCTGGAAGGATGCGGAGGAACTCGACAAGATGGGCGCGATGGTCAGGGCGACGATGAATCCCGCGGCCATTGCCAATCGCCCGAAGGACGTGAGCTTTGCCATCGACCGGCTCAGCGCGCTGAACGCTGACCCGACCTCGCCGCTCAAGGGACGGCTCGATCTAAAGCGGATCGGCGTAGCGGGACATTCCTTCGGTGGTTTCACTACTATGGCCATCGCCGGGCAGGAGTTCGGACCGGTGCAATGGGCCGATCCCCGCGTGATCGCGGCGATCCAGATGAGCGCGCCTGTCGCGCGGCCCGCCACGCGTGACCGGGCCTACGCGAAAATCATCACGCCCGTTTTCCATATGACCGGAACGAAGGACGACAGTCCCGTCGGCGAGACCAAGGCCGGGGAGCGGCGCATCCCTTTTGACAAAATGACCGCGTCGGAAACCTGCCTGGTGATCTTCAAAGACGGCGATCACATGATCTTTTCCGGCCGCCTTCAGCCGGACGCGGAACGCAAACAGCAAGACGCAGTATTCCAAAGCCTGATCTGCGCGGGGAGCACCGCGTTCTGGGACGCGTGGCTGAAAAGCGACGCGTCCGCGCGGGCGTGGCTGATGGACGGCGGCTTCGCGCAGCGACTCGGTGTGCAGGGAACCTTCGAGGCGAAGAAGCCGGCCAGGTAATACGAATCACATAGAATACGGCGGTGGTTTTCGGCATCGACGAAGGAGCGCCGTCAACTCACATAGGGGCTGGCGTTTCATCGTTCGGCTGAGTTCGGATCAGTCTGTGAATCACGGGCGGGGAATTTCCACTAATACCAAACTCAGTTGAAGACTGGACGATACGAATCGGTGCGTTGCGCGATTTCCTTCGGTTCTCGGACTTTGGAAGGTGTCGGTTTTCAACTGTGTTTGGTATAATGCGCCCGGCTGAATCGTGGCGAGTGTGCATAGGATCGCTGGTACGAGCGGCCTCAACACCGACCGATGATTCGAGGGGGGGATCAGGAGCGCCATTTTCCTTGCGGCGAGGTTCTGCTGGTAGCGGAGATTCTGATCGGCGGTCATCAGCACGTCGAAGCCCGCTTCTTCCGCAGCGCGGAGCAGGTCGCCGTTGCGGAGTTCGCCCCAGCCCATGCTTTGAGCCGTGACGATATTCTGTCCTGCGAGTTCGCGCCGCAGCGGACGCGGAACATTGGCGTCGAAAAGACTTCACGCCGCCGATGCGAGCCGCGCCGAATCGAGGACGGATTGCCGGCCGAAATTCAGCACCGCAACGGCTTGCTCACGAGTGACGCCTTCGAAGCAATCCAGGAATTCGTCGAGCGTGGAGCCTTGTTCGCGGTAATCGAACAGTGTGCTCACCGGCAGCCGTGTGTGCGCGAAGCACAGCGCGCCGCTCATGCGCTCGGGATTCTGCCACACCGGCAGGCCCGGAATGGGATAGCGATCTTCGATCACGCCGCGAGTTTAGCAGCGCGGCGCGCGGAGTAAAACGGGGACTTCGGCGGAAGCCCCGCCCCGCTTGGCCATGCGGGAATCAGCGCATAGAGCCGGTCATGCACCTTTTGCTGCATGCAGGGCCAAAGGCCCGGAGACAAGCCAGCCCAAGGCAACGGCCTGGGTAGGACGGGAATAACCTCCCAAGCCCTGAAGGGCCGGGACATCCCTTGTTTCGCCCTTTCAGGGCTGGATCGCGATTAGATGGCTTTCCCACGTCGTTGCCCTGGGCTGGCTTGTTTGCGCACCTTTGGTGCTCATGTCTGGTTCGCGACAAGGTGCATGACAAAGGTGCTCTATCCGACGCGGACCGGCTTTTTCCGGGCATCTGCCGCTCCGGGCTCGGCGTAGGCTTCGGCGCCGGGTTCGGGGACTTCTTCGAGGAGTTTTCTGACGATGGAAAGCGGAGTGAGGCCTTCGGAATCGGCGGCGAAATTTGTGAGGATGCGGTGGCGCAGCACGGGCGGGGCAGCGCGCTTGATGTCGGCGCAGCTCACGTGGATGCGGCCTTCGAGGATGGCCATGGCTTTGGCGGCAAGGATAAGGTACTGCCCGGCGCGCGGGCCGGCGCCCGTGCTGACGTAAGTTTTCGTCAGCTGCGGAGCGGCCTCGCTTTGCGGGCGGGTGGCACCGACGAGCCGGGTGACGTATTTGATGACGTGGTCCGAGACGGGGACTTTTCGGACGACGGCCTGGAGGTGGAGGACCTCGGCCTGGCTGAGGACCGGCTGAGGCTCGACGCGCTTGCCGCCGGTGGTGGCGCGGAGGATCTCCTCCTCCTCGTGCGGGAGCGGGTAGTCCACCCAGATATTGAACATGAAGCGGTCGAGCTGGGCCTCGGGGAGCGGGTAAGTGCCTTCCTGCTCGATCGGGTTTTGGGTCGCCAGCACGAAGAACGGTTCTTCGAGCGTGTAGGAGGTGTTGCCGGCGGTGACCATTTTCTCCTGCATCGCTTCGAGGAGCGCGGCCTGCGTTTTCGGCGGGGTGCGGTTGATCTCGTCGGCGAGTAGCAGATTGCAAAAGATGGGGCCGCGGATGAACCGGAACTCTTTCTCGCCGGTGGCGGAATTGGTTTCCAGCACGTCGGTGCCGATGATGTCGCCCGGCATGAGGTCGGGCGTGAACTGCACGCGCTTGAACTTCAGATTCAGGACCTGGGCGATGGTGCGGACGGTGAGCGTCTTGGCCATGCCGGGCAGGCCGATGAGCAGGGCGTGGCCATTGGCCAGGATGCACATGAGGATCTGGTCGAGCACGTCGCGCTGGCCGACGATGACTTTGCCGACTTCGTTGCGGATGCGCTCGGTGAGCACGCGCATTTTTTCGACGAGAGCGAGCTCATCGGCGCTGGCGACGGACGCCGGGATCGGGGCCGCGGATCCTGCTGTCGCCGGAGCAGATGCGGCGTCGAAGACGAAGCGGCTGCCACCTATCTGGACGAGATCGCCGGCAGTGAGGCGGGCGGAGGTGATGCGGGTGCCGTTGAGTAGCGTGCCGTTGGAGCTGCCGAGATCGACAATTTCCCATCCTCCATTGCCAGCGCGGAGTTCGGCATGGGCACCGGACGTCATGCCGTCGTCGAGGCGCAGATCCATATCGGGGCGGCGTCCGAGGGAGTAGCTCGCGGCGGAAAGAGTCACGCGGCTTCCGGTCAGGGGTCCTTCTTGGAATTCAATGTCGGGCATAGGAAAAAAGAGGGGTGCTGAGAGAGACCGGCTTCTATTTGGTAAGGTCGAGGTCGCCGAGATCTTTGAGCTGATCGGCGACGCGGATTTGCTGGAGCGAGGTGCTGAAATGATGGGTGGGCAGCGCGTGCTTTGGGTTCATCCAAACGGGGTAGAGGTCGCGGGCGCGGACGATCTGCCAGCCGGGGCCGACATCTTTCAGGACCACGAGTTTGTAGGTACGACGAAAATCCGGACGGTTGGACTTTCCCTCGAACTGCTGAAGCAGGAGTTCCGAAGCGTGGTCGCGGAAGAAGGTGCAGACGCAACGCGCGGCGCTGGCGCGGCCGGTCTGACCCTCAACGCGATGGATGAACTTTTTCGGGAAGAACGGCTCGGACTTCTGAATGGTGGCTTCGATTTTCTTGAGATCGTCGGGGGTCAGCGTGTTCGCGTCGCGGTGGAGCTGGAAGCCTTCGTAAAAAGCGAGGTCGTAGATGACGATGAGGTCGTATTTGCCGACGGGGAGGTTTTTGAACTCGAAGGTGTCGCGCTTCGGGCCGGTGATTTCGCCGGCGTAAAGTTCCTCGGGGTTCTCGGCGGGCATCGCGAGGATCTGCTCGATAGGCAGCTCGGGTTTGGCGATGCGGCCTTTGAGGCCGCCGACATTGGCGGGATCGGGCTTGGTATAAAGCCGGGTGCGTTCGGGCGGCTCTTCAGCGAACGCGGTAGCGGTCATCAGAAGGGCGAGAGCGAGGAGGCGAAGGATCATGGCAGGACTCACGGGGTCGGCTTTCCGGCAGTAGAAAGGAAGCGGTCGAGCTCGGCGGCGACCGGGTGGTATTTTAGGCGGCCTTTTACTTTCTCGATCAGCTCGCGAATCGAGGCTGGTGGTTCCTTCGCGTTTTTCACGCAGGTGATGAGCATCGATGCGGCGTCCGGGAGGAAGCTGGAGGCGTCGATCTCGCGGCAGTACGCTTCGAGCATGGGTCGGGCGCGTTTCCAGTCCTCCATTTTCATGGAGAGGGCGGACTCGCGGAGGATGTAGTCGCCGCTGATTTTACTGAGGGGAAATTCCAGCTCCCAGACGAGGAGCGCCTGCCGGGCTTCGAGGAGGAAGTCGCCGTCGGTCAGCGTGCGGACGTTTTCGGACAGGGAAACCTCCTGGAGCGCGCCGCGCTTTTGCTCGGGGCCGGCGGCGGTCTTCGGCTGGAGGGCGAGCGGGGAGTTGCGCCAATCGGGGGCTCCGGGCCGGGCGGGTCCGCCCTGGAGGAGTTGGCTGGCGACGAGGCTGTCCGTGGCGGGAGCGGCATTGCGCCGGGTGCGGGCGCGGCTTTGGATGTCGGAATAAAAGCTGGTCGCTTTGTTGAGGTCGCCACCGAGCAAGGCGAGGTCGCCGAGGCGGACCTTGGCGCGCTCGCCGGATTCGCCGGGGATGGCGGCGAGTGCGGTGAAGATCTTTTCGGCGAGCTTGCGGTCGCCGAGGTAATACATCTGGAGTTCGCCTTCGCGCATTTTCAACTCGCTCTGGCGCGGGACGGAGGTGGCGTCGGCTTGGAATTTCGCGAGCCATTGGAGCGTCTCGCGGGGGTTCTGGCGCTGCGATAAATCGAGGAGGAGATCCTGCAAGGAGTAGAGCTGGCCGGGGGAGAGTTTCTTGCGGGTGGCGTCGAGATGATCGGTGAAAAGCTGGAGGAGGAGCGGGTAACCTTCGCCGCCCTCGACGGTGCGCAGGAGGTTGTTCCACCAGGCGTCGCCCCATGTCGCGACGGGGTCCGGGTTGCGCGGGAATGATTTGAGCATCGCGGCCAGGACCTTGCGGTAAGCTTCGCGGTGCGCGGCCTTTTCAAGGCTCGTCTGCTGCATGCTGAAGCCGAAGAATGGGACGACGCAGGCCGAGACGCCTTTGTCGGATTTGACGGTCAGCTTGACCTTGCTCTCGCGGAAACCGGGGAACAGCCACTGGACTTTGGTGCCCTCGACGGTCGCGCCCTCGGGGAAAGTCCACGTATAAGTCGCGCCAGCAGGCTGACCGACGGTCATGGCACTGAGGTCATAAATCAGCAGCGGCTCCTCATTTTCAAACCAATAGGTGAGTCCGGGCCGGACAGTGGCGGCCGCGACCGGCGCGCCATCCTTGGCTTCGATGGCGGTGAGATTGCAGCCGCCGGAGTGCACGATCTCGGTCGGTTTGAAAACGCGGGACTCGACCTGCTTGAGTTCCTCTTTCGGGCCACGCCATGTCAGATACATGAGGCCACCGTCGTTTTGATTGGATGAATAAGGGCCGGTGCCCCCGGCGGTCTGGAATACCTCCACGCGGTGCAGCCCCTTGGTGAGTTCGACGGATGCGCCGGTGCCGCCCCATTGCTTCGAGCGCTCCTTGGGATTGAGCTTGGTACCGTCGATTAGTATTTCGCTTTGGCCCTCGCGGATGAAAGGCGCGATCCAGTAGCTGCCCGCCTCATCGGCCTCGACGTAAGTGAGCAGATAGAAGGAGGCGGGACGCGGGCGTCCGGTCAGGTCGCCACCGATGCTGAAAGGCGCCTTCGGGATGCCGCCATGGTTCATGGAATGAACGGACGGCTCGACTCGGCCGAGCTTGGCGAGGGCCAGAGCGGCGGGGAGACTGTCGCGGCCGGGTAGCGTGCAGAGGATGGCGCTCGGGGTGAGGCCGCTCTCGGGCTTCCAGGGCTGAGGCGCGCGGCCGGACTGGACGTAAACGTAAACCGACCGGCCCTGAGCACCGGGATCGGCGAAGACAATCGAGAAGCCGCTCTCGGGATTCTGCCAGAGAAGGTAGCTGGGGATGGTCTTGCCATCCTCCGTCATGACGACCGTGGATGGGGTCGTGCCGCGAAGGATGCCGCCGTCTGGCAGATGGACGTAATAGCCGGCGCTCGGATGCGTGGGCTTTCCGGTGAGCTCCACCTTGTAGCGGAGCGGAGCGTCGGGAAGCTGCCACTCTCCGGCGGCGTGGAGCCGCGGCCCCGCCATGAACAGGCAAACGCTGAGCCACGCGAGCGCGCGATGGGCGGGGGGGTGTCCGACCATGTGGGGGAGTCGGCGCAATCGGCCCTCTACTTGGTGCCGGCGCTTTCTTCCCTGATTTTGGTGATCAGGACAGGCGGTTGCGGCGGCTTTTTCGCCTCGGTCCGCGACATCGGAGTGACCGGGCAGCAGCAGCACGCGAGGACGGTTTCGGCGGAGGACGCGACGCGCGGGGGTGCGGGGGGTTTCTTCAACTCGCGAGGAGGAGGAACGAAGCCCGCCTCGCCCGTGCCGTCACCTCCGAGAAGTGTGCCCGTGCAGAGCGTCGCCGCGAGGGCCGAACTCATGATTTTTCTGGCGGTCGGATTCTTCATGCGTTGAGAGGGATGGTTCTGGAAGCTCTTGCTTGGGGAATGCGGCGCTGCTATTTCCGCAGACGGTAGATTTCCTCCCGACCGCCCCCCGAAGCAAACAAATTTCCATGCGACGTTCCCTCCCTCAATCGAAGGCCCTATGCGCCGCGTTCTCGCTGCTTTTCGCGGCGATTGTGACCCAGCCGGTCGGGGCGCAAAGCGGAAAGGACCTTTACGGGCCGGACGTTTACTGGAACGCGACGCCCAATGACGTGAACAATCTGCTGAAAGGGATGAAGCAGCAGACGGATGCCAATTTCCAAATGGACATCCGCACGCTCGGCGAGGTCAGCGAGGATCCGGAAAAAAATCCGGTGCTCTACCGCTCGGGGCACTATCGCTTTTCCTACACGCCAGCGGAGCGCGCCAAGCTGCGCAAATACCTGCTCTCCGGCGGCATGATCATTTACAACACGGGCCTCGGATCGAAGCCTTTCTACGAGTCGGTGATGGCGGAGCTGAAGCTGATTTTCCCCGAGCAGCCGGTGCAAAAGCTCGCGCCGGATCATCCCATTTTCCATTCGCAGTACGATGTGGATCGCGTCGAATACTCCCCGGCGGTGGCGGCGTCGGGCTATCGCGGGAATGAGCCGTGGTTCGACGCGGTTGAGGTGAACTGCCGCGTCGTCGCGCTGGTTTCGCGCTGGGGCATGGCCGTAGGCTGGCAGGGCGAGGTGAAAGACGAGTGGCAGGCCTACAAGCCGGAGTCTGCGTTCCGGCTCGGAGTGAATATCATGACCTACGCCTCCGCCATGCGCGCCTGGGCGAAAAACGCGGCGCAGGCAATGACGTTCGTGGACAAGCTCCAGTCGTATTCGGACACGGTCTCAGTCGGGCAGGTGATGTATGACGGCGTCTGGAAAACGCGGCACGCCGGTCTCTCGGTCATGCTCCAGACCTTCAATGCGCGCACGGGCATTCCGGTGAAATTCGGACTGAAAGAACTGCGGCTGACCGATCCGGCGATCTTCAGTTCGCCGGTGATTTACATGACCGGGCATGAGGCGTTTCAGCTTTCGCCGGCTGAAAAGGCGGCGCTGAAAAAGTATCTCGAAAACGGCGGATTCCTTTTCGGCGAAGCCTGCTGCGGGCGCAAAGGATTCGACCTTTCCTTCCGGGAGATGATCCGCTCGGTGCTGCCGGACAAACCGTTGGCGCAAATCCCGGTGACGGCGCCCATTTTCAAGGAGCCGAATAACATCGCCGCAGTCGGCGTGACGCCGGCGCTCATGCAGGAGTTCACGCAGGCCCGCACGGAGCCGGTGCTTTTTGGGATCGAGATCAATGGAAACTACGGGGTGATCTACAGCCCATTCGGCCTGGCTGGCGGATGGGAGATGAGCCAGTCGCCCTACGCGCGCGGGCTCAATGACGTGAGCGCGATCCAGATGGGGCAGAACGTGTTGATGCAGGCCGTGACCCACTGAGTGTGGCGATGATCCGGTACGCACTGCTTTCGGCTACGCTTGGTCTGGCGCTCTCCGCCGGCGCCCTCGCGGCGACTTCCAATGGCAACGACTTCGCGCTGGCTTTCGCGGAGGCGAAAACTCCTGCGGCGAAAAAGGCGGTCGCAGACGATGCGCAGGGGCGCCCACATTTTTTCCGGTATCTGCAGATCAAGGAAATGCTGCCAGTGACCGAGGAGGGACGTCCCGGCGTGAAGATCACGGCCTCCGAGCCCAGCTCTCTGCTGAATGTGAAATTCACGGTCGTGATGCCGGTTTCGCTTTCCCTGTTGAAAGAGGAACCTGCCTCGAAGGTGGGCGACGGCATCGCGGTGACCGGCCGCTTCGTGGGAATCGAGCCGGGGAAAAACGCCATTCTGCTGGAGACGCCGATCATCCGGCAGAAAGACCGCCTGGCACCGGGCAAGGGGAACGAAATGCTGGCCGACACAAACCCCAGCGCGACTGTTTACAGTTACACGGAAGGACCGCGGCCGATTCATGTCGAGGCGCGCGACCGCGATCTGCTCACCAATCGCGACCGCATTCTGGCGGAAGGCGGGCCGAAAGCGTGGGCGGCATTTCTGGAGACGGAGATCGCGAAACGGAAAACGGCGCGAGCGGCGGCAGCGAAGGAGGGCGGGCCGCGTTGAACGGTCGGCGGCAGCTGGGGCGCTCGCGTTTCCTGCTGCTCGTTTGGGCGGTCTGTGTGTGGAGCGCCGCCGCGCGCGCGGCGGAGGAGGAAGCGGTCGAGGCAATCTGGAAGCAGCATCTGGCGACGCCGGACGATCACGAGGCGGTGCTCAAGGCGTGCCGGGATTTTGCGGCGGCACACGCGGATGATCCGCTCGTGCCGATGGTCCGCGGGCTGGAGGAGTGGCATCTCCTGCGCACCGGCCGCCGGTCGGACGTGCTGAAAATGTTGGCGGTCGATCTCACCGCTCCGGCGGGTCCAGTGACCGGTGGCGCGCGCCTTCTGGCGCAGGGTTGGCTCACGCGGGAGGATCGCGACCAGGTCGCCGCCGCGCTCCAGGCCTATTATCGCAAGCAGGTCGCCTATCCGAAAACGCTCGAACAACTGCCCGCGGAATCGCGCCCGCCGCTCAGCGACCGGTTTGGCAAGCTGTGGAGTTACCAGCTCACGGGCTTTGCGAAAGTGCCCGGTTTCACCGATCAGAAGTACGTGCTCCAGAGCGTGCTGCTCGGCGACACGTCGGACTTCAAGGCCGCGCTGAAACTGCCCTACGGCACGCGCATCGCCGCGGTTCCGATGCAGGTCTTAGCGTTGCCGGGAGGCGCGCAGGCGGTGAAATTCAACATGGGAAAAAGCCCCGCCGTGGTCGGCGTTGGCCAGGCCGGGGGCGATCTTTTTCTCGCCTTCGTCGGCGCGCGCATTTTGGTCGTGTGCGATTACACGCACTGGAAAATCCTCCCGCGTCCCTGATGGCTGCCGCCCCAAAACCGAAAGCGCAAGTCCGCGCGAAGACGCCCGAAAAGGAAGGCATCTCCGCGTATCTGAATCCCGCCGAGATGCACAAGCTCGGCCGAATGGTGCTGCTCTCGCGCTACACGGTCGAGGGGAATCTCGCCGGCGCGCATCGCAGCCCACTCCGCGGTCCCAGCTCGGAGTTTGCCGACCACAAATCCTACGGCCACGGCGACGAAATTAAACATATCGACTGGCGCGTCCTCGCGCGCACCGACAAGTATTTCATCAAGCGCTACGAGGACGAAACCAACCTGCGTGTCTATGTCGCCCTCGATCGCAGCGCCTCGATGGCCTACACCTCCAGCGGCGGGCCGACGAAATTCCAGTTCGCCTGCCACCTCGCCGCCGCGCTCGGCTACGTCATCGTCAAGGCGCGCGATTCCGTGGGCCTCTACCTTTACGCCGACAAAGTGGATGTCCGCATGGACGCGGGGAATTCCTTCCAGCACCTCAACAACATGCTCAAGCACGTCCAGTCGAATCCGCCCGGCAGCGGCGGCGGCTCCGGCATCGCCCAGACCCTGCATGAAATCGCCGCCTCCGTCCGCCGCCGCGCGCTCGTGATCGTCATCTCCGACCTGCTCGGCGACGAGGCCGCGGTGGTCAAAGCGCTCGCGCATCTCCGCAAGCAGCGGCACGACGTCCTCGTTTTCCAAACGCTCGACCCCGCGGAGATCGACCTCTCTTTCAAAAAAGCCTGCGAACTCCGCGACCTCGAAACCGGCGAGCGCCTCTCGGTAAATCCGCGCGGCCTCGCCGATGAATACCGCCGCGTCTTCGGCGCGTTTTTGGAGCAGTACCAAAAGGCGTGCGCCGGGATGAATATCGACTACCGCCTCGTCCGGACTGATCAGCCGCTCGAATCCTTCGTTCGCGCCTACCTCGAAGAGCGCCGCCGCTGCTCCCGATAAAGCCGCGCCATGTTTCTCACTCCGCTGTTCCTCATCGCTGCCGGCCTCGGCGCGTCGGTGCCGCTGCTGCTGCATCTCATGCAGAACAAGCGGAAGGAGCAGCTCCCCTTCCCCACCATCCGCTTCCTCAAGCTGGCGGAGAAGCACTCCTCGCGGAAAATGCGGCTGGAAAATTTCCTGCTCTGGTTTCTGCGGACGCTCATCATGGCGCTGCTCGGGATGGCTTTTGCGATGCCGATGATCCGCCGCAGCGGGCTGGCTTGGCTGGGCGATGCGCCGCGCGATGTGGCCATCGTGCTCGATGCCTCCTACAGCATGAGCTACCGCACGGAACGCGGCGCGGTTTGGGACAAAGCCATCGAGGCTTCCGCGGCGATCATCGAGGGGCTGACCGACAAGGATCGCTTCTGCATTTACCTGGCGCGCGAGCAGCCGGAAGCGCTGATCGCGGAGCCGGTCGCCAACAAGACGGAGGGGCTGAGCCGGCTGCGCGCGTTGCAGCCTGGGCAGGGTACCTCACGGCTCGGACCGGCGATCGCGAGCGCGATGAAAGCGCTGCTCAAGGCTGATGCGCAGCGCGAGCGGGAGATCCACATCGTCACGGACAATCAGGCGGTGCCGTGGCAGAGCCTGACTTCGGAGAAAGTGGAGATCGACAAGAAGACGGCGGTCTTTGTCTCGCTGCTCGGCGTGCCCGCGCCGGAGAATGCGGGCGTGGCCTCGGTGGAACTCCAGCCGCCCGTGGCGCGCAAGGGCGCGGAGGTGAAAGTCACCGCGAAGATGCTGCGCTCGGGCACCGCGGCAGACACGGTGGCGATCCTTTTTCTCGATGAGAAAGAAGCCGGGCGGCGTTCGATCAAGGCGGGCGATCCCGAGGCGGCGGCGCCGAGTTTCACGCTGCCGCCGCTGGAGGTCGGCCTGCACACCGCGCGCATCCAGACGCCGGATGACAATCTGGTCATCGACGATGCGTTTCATTTTCTGATCCGGGTGCAGGATCAGATGCCGTCGCTGGCGGTGGGGAGTGAAAGTGAGACGCTGTTTCTACGGACGGCGCTGCGGACGGGCTTTGGGCGGCCGAATGCGGTGGTCGCAATGACGCCCGCGCAAATCACCGACAAGCCGCTGTCGCCTTATGCGTGCGTGTTTCTCTGCAATGCGCTGCCGCTCTCCGGCCAGGCGATTGCGGCGCTGGAGGACTATGTGAAAACCGGCGGCGTGCTGGTGATCTTTCCGGGCATGGCCGCGAAGCCCGATGCCTACCAGACGTGGAATTGCCTGCCGGGAATTCCGAGCGCGGTCGAAGAATTGCCGCTCTCGCAGCGCAACCGCACGCTCACCTGGGATCAGCCGCAGCATCTGCTGGTGCGCTCGCTGCGCGAAGGCGTGGCCGTGCCGGCGCTGGCGATCCGGCGGCGGCTGGCGTGGGAAAAAATGCACGAGGCCGCGCAGCGGCTCATCTCGATGGGCGCGAATCAGCCCTTCCTGCTGGAGCGCCCGTTCGGCGACGGGCGCGTGCTGATGTTTGCCGTCTCCGCCGACCGGACGTGGAGCGACTTCCCGCTGTCGCCGTTTTTTCTCCCGCTGCTGCTCCAGTGCGCGGACTACGGCGCGGGCGTGGGCGCGAAAGCGCCGTTCGTGTCGTCCACCGATTCGCTGTCGATCAGCGACCGCTTTCCCGAGCTGAAAGGCACGCCGACTCTCGCGGGGCCGGATGGAAAAGCGGTGTCGATCCGCAGCGCCACGGTGCAGGGCAAGACGGTGCTGAATGCCGAAAACGTGACCGTGCCCGGCATCTACATGATCTCCTCGGCAGAGCAGCCCGAGGCAAAGCCGGCGCTCGCGGTGAACCTCCCGCGCGAAGAGTCGGACCTCGCGCCGATCGACGACAAAGAGATCCCGAAACGGCTCGCCGTGGATAAGGCAAACGTCGCGCCGGACCTCGCGACGCTAAAGCGGCTGATCGAGGAGCATCGCGTCGGGCGGACCTACGGCGAGCATCTTCTGTGGATCGCGTTTCTGCTCACCGCGATCGAGTTCATCTACGCGAACGCGCTCATGCGCGGCACCAAAGCCGGCGCGGAAAAAGTGAGCGTGGACGCTGCGGGCCACGTGGACATCCACGCGCACGCCACCGCCGAAGCATGATCGCGTCCTCCCCGCACGAAAAAAACCAACCCGTCATCCTGAACGGAGTTTCGCCCTGCGGGCGAAGGCGGAGGGCGAAACGCAGTGAAGGATCGCTGACTGAAACGCGGGCGGAGGCGGTGGGAGAAAGGGCACCCATTTCGCCAGACCGCCTCCGCCCGTTACTTTCGGCGATCCTTCACGGCGTCCCCGCCCGCCTTCGCCCGCCAGGGACTCCGTTCAGGATGACGGCCGGTTTTTTCGACCGCTTCGCGCGGAGGTTCCAACCTTTCGATTCGCTGGACGCCACCTCATTGTGTCCACTGGCAAAATCCTTCGCGGACGCCAAATGAAACCGCCCCGATGATCGTTTACGAACACACGTTTCCCGTCTGGCTGATCGTCGTGGTAATGACCGCGGCGCTGGCGGCCGGCGGGCTTTCGGCGTGGCTTTTCCTCCCGCGGAAGCCGCTGAACGCGGGCCTCTTCGCGCTCTACGCGGCGGTGATCCTCGCGATGGCCTGGTGCCTCCTCATGCCGGGGCGCAAAAGCGCGGTCACGCAGTTGCGCAAGCCGCGCTTCATCATCGCGCTGGATACCTCCCAGAGCATGGCGCTCACGCCTTCCAAAGACGTGCCGAGCCGCTGGACGACGGCGCAGGATGCGCTCGCAAAACCCTGGCTCAAAACCGTGGGCGGCGAGTGCGAAATCGAGATTTACCCCTTTTCCACGGAGGTGGCGGAAAACCAGCCGCTCGCGGCAGTGACCGCACTCAAGCCGGAGGGCACCGCCACGCGGCTGCGCGATACTTTAAAAAAAATCGCCGAGCGCTCGGCCGGGCTGAACGTCGCCGGCATGCTCCTGCTCAGCGACGGCGCGGACACGCGCGAGGCGCTCGACGACTGGGCCGGCGCGGAACGGCCTTTCCCCGTTTACACGCTGCGCCTCGAACCGCCGGGCGGCTGGCAGCAGGACCCCGACCTGCGCATCGACGCGGTCACGACTTCGCGGCGCGTCACCGTCGGCTGGAAATCGGAGCTGAAGGTGAAGATTTCCGGGCAGGGCACCCGCGGCGCGCCGGTCACCGTGCAGGTCTTTGAAAATGGCGAACTGCGCGCGGAGAAGCCGACGCAGATTCCCGACGAAGGCGGCGAGCGGGAGATGGTTTTCGAGTTCGAGCATCCGAAGATCGGCGTGTCCGCCTATCGCGTGCTGGTGCCGCCGCTGGCCGGCGAGAAGAACAAGGACGACAACGATTACGCGGTGAATGTGGAGGTCGTGGATGCGCGCAGTCGGCTGCTCTACGTCGAGGGGATTCCACGCTGGGAATACAAATTCCTGCGCCGCACGCTGCTCGCCGAGCCGCAGATCACGCCGGTGATTTTTTTCACCGGCGCGGATGGCGCGCCACACGGCGGCACGCCCGTCGGCAACGTCACCGCCGACATGACGCCGCAGCAGCTCGCCTATTTCAAAATCGTGATGCTCGGGAACATCGACGCCAAGGAACTCGGCCCGGAACGAGCGAAAGCCCTGGTGAAATTTGTCGAGGACGGCGGCAGCCTCATCCTGCTCGGCGGCACCAAGGCGTGGTCCGCCGGCGGACTCGTGGAAACCGATCTCGGCAAGACGCTGCCCGTCCGCAGCACCGAGGTGAAAACGATCGAGGGCGGCGACAAGCCGTATCCCGTGCGGCTCGGCGACGCCGCGCGCGGGCATCCCGCCTTCGCCGGCGACCCGGCGCTTTGGCAGATCATCCCGCCGGTGCTCTCAGTCTTCACGGGCTTCACGCTCTCGCCCGCCGCGGAGACGCTCATCACCGCCGAGACGCCGCAGGGCGTGCAGCCCGTGGTCGTGGCGCAGCGCTTTGGCCAGGGAAAGGTGACGGCCATCCTCACCGATTCGCTCTGGCGCTGGCAGCTCGGGCCCGAGGCCGGCCAGGCGAAACCGTACGACCGTTTCTGGAAACAGATGATCTCCTGGCTCCTCCCGCGCGAGGAGTCGCTCGACAAACTGCGCCTCGAGGTTTTCGCCGACCGCGACCAGCTCTATCTCGGCGAGTCGCTGGAACTCCACGCGCGGCTCGGCGGCGAGAACCCGCCGAAGATCGAATCCGTCGATGCGCGCATGACCCTGCCTGACAAACGCGAAGTCCCCTACCGCATGGCCCCGCAGATGGTCACGCTTCCATCCGGCAAAACTTTTCCCGGCCACGCCCTCCCCTTCACCGCACAGGAGCCGGGCCTCTACAGCGTCGTCGCCGCCGCGAAGCTGAAAGACCAGACCGTGACCAGCGAGCCTTACAGTTTTTTTGTGAAACCCTACTCACCCGAAACCGTCCCGCGTCCCGCGAAAGTCGAAGTCCTCCAGGCCATCTCGAAAGTCAGCAACGGCCAGTTCTTTGAAAACCTCGACGCCCTGAACACCGGCCTTTCCTCCCTCAAGCTCAACGCCACCCAGGAGAAGAGCGCCGAGTACCACTCGCTCTGGCGCGAATGGCCCGTCGTCATCGGCCTCATTGCCATGCTCGGCGCGTCGTGGGGCATGCGAAAATTCCGCAACATGCCGTGATTTTTTCCCGTTTTGTGTCTTACATCAGTTCCGTGCGTCCTATGCGTTCCATCCCCTCCACCATACTGCTCTTAGCCGCGGCCATCTTCGCGATCCCCGGTGCCCATGGCCAGTCGCTCCTCGAGAACGGGGATTTTGACAATCCGACCGACCCTTTCAAAGGCTGGGTGACCGATTACGCATTTACGGGGAACAGCTTTTACGTTGGGAACAAGGAACGCCTCTCGATCTCGACCGAGGGCGCGCGCAAGAATGTCGTGAAATTCGCCGACGCGGGCGATGGCGGGGTGAAAATGGAGACGCGGGCTTTCCCGCTGGAACCTGGCTTCAAATACATCGCCAACCTCGACATCAAGAGCGGTGCCTATCGCATTTACTTCGCGGGTTACCAGTGGGCCCCCGGCGTGCGCCCGCACGACAACCCCGAACTCAGCGAGCTGCGGATGGTTTACCAGAGCAAGGCGGCCGTGGGATCGAGCGACGCGTGGAAGAAGGAGAAGATCGAACTGCCGGGCGTCGCGCTCTCGGATGCGGCCAAAACGCATCTTAAGAAAGTGCGCTATCTGACGGTCTATATCTGGATGTTAAAACCCGGCACTTTGGATAATGTCAGCCTGACGAAGGTCGCGGATCCGGCGATGAACCTCTAATCCCACCCACACCATGCCTCCTCAATATCTCGCCAAACTCGATCAGATTGGAAAGAGCCTGATCCGCTGGAAGGCGGAGTTGAAACTGACGCTGGGTCTGTCGGTGATCGCCGGCTGGGTCTGGGCGCTGGGGCTGGTCGATCTTTGGCTGCGGCTCGACCGGACGGATCGACTGTTGACTTGGACCATCCTCCTCGCTCTCGTCGGCGGCACGCTCTGGCTGGTGCGGGGGGCGCTGCGGCTGCGGTTCACCCCGGAGGCGGTCGCGGCCTCGGTGGAGAAGACGTTTCCGCAGCTCGACAACCACCTCATCAACATCCTCCAGTTTGCGCGCAATCCCGAGGGCGACCCCTTCAAAGCCGCCTATATCCGTGCCGGCGCGCCCCAGTGGCAGAACCTCGATTTCCGCAAGATGCGCGATGAAAAGGCGCATCGCCGCAGCCGAATCGCGCTGTCCGTGGCGGCGGCACTGCTGCTGCTCCCCGCGCTGTTTTTTGGCCAGGCCTGGGCCGTGGCGGTGTGGCGAACGGTGAATCCTTTTTCCGCCGTGGAGCCGCCGAGCCTCACAAAAATCCTCCAGGTCCAGCCGGGCCAGTCCACAGCGCTGCAAGGCGAGCCGCTGGTGCTCAGTTGCACGGTCAAAGGTTTTGACGGGCATGAAGTGCAGGTGGAAATCGAGCCCGGCGACGCGAAAAAGAGCGCCTATTCCATCGGTCGAATCAAAGGGAGCGAGACGCAGGAATTCAGCTACCGGATTCCGAAGCTCACGACCGGCCTGCGCTACCGCTTCCGCGCGGGCGACGCGCCGACTTCGGCCTGGTTCACCATCGCCACCCGCCCGCCGCCCGCCTTTACCGCCATCTCGATGGTCATCGCTCCGCCGGCTTACACGAAACTCCCGCCGCGGATCGTGAACGCCCGCGACGGGCGGCTCACGGTGCCCGCGGGTTCGGAGCTGAGGATTCTTGTGACTTCCAACACGCCGCTCGCGCACTTCCGCCTTCGTGGGGCCGGCCGCGACACGATCGATTTTGTCGCGCCCGGAAAGCCGACTTCATGGCAGGGAAAGGCGACACTTACTTCCGGCACAGCGCTGCTTTTCAAAGCGGAAGACGCCTTCGGCAGCACCGTCGAGGAGGAAGTCCCCTTCGCGCTGGATCCGGACAAGACGCCGGGCATCGAGATCCTTTCGCCGAACGGCGCCGCGATCCTGCCGCCGGGGGAGCGCCCGCAGATCGAGTTTCAGGTCGCGGATGACTTCGGCATTTCGGAGATCGTGATCGAGGAGGTGGCGGCAAACGCCACGCGCGAGGACAAAGGCATCGAGGTGAAGAGCTGGAAAGTGGACGGTGTCCGCGATCTCCGCCGCGTCTGGAAGAGCGAGATTTCCCCGGCGCGCAGCGGCGGCGAAGTAGCCTACCGCATCGTGGCTCGCGACAACCGGCCCGATCAGCCCAACGAATCCGTCTCGGGAAACGTCATTTTCAAAACGCCCTCGCTGGGAGACGTGGCGAAGCAGCGCGGCGAACTGGAAAAGGCAGCCCTAGCGAACCTGCAAAAAATCATCGACCTCCAGAAGCGCAACCTCGCCGACACCACGCATCTCCAGGAAGCGTTGAAGGAAGCGACCGATGCGCAGTGGACCGGCGCGGCAGAGCGGCAGAAGGAAGTCCGCACGCTCATGCACGACCTGCTGTCGAACCCGCTGAAGCCGCTCGGCGGGCTCACCGCGGCGGCGCAGAAGCTCTACGTGAATGAGATGGTGCTGGCGGTCGATTCGCTCCAGTCGATCCCTGCCGCCGAGCCCGCCCGCAAGGCGACGCTGGCTGCGGAGGCGGTGGCGCTCGAAAGCAAAATCCTCAAGCAGCTCAGCTTTGCCATGGCGGCGGCGGGTGAGGCGAAGATCGACAGGAGCGTCGCGGGGCTCAGCGCGATGATCGAGTCGCTGCTGCGCGACCAGACGAGCGTGCTCGGGCAGACCCGCACTTTCGTCGAGAGCAAGGCCAAGCCCGGACGTCCCGTCGTGGACGCGCAGGACCGGCTGGGAGCCGATATGGCGGCCTTCCTGACGGCTTGCAAAGATGAGTCCGCGGCGGCGGCGCAGACCGACCCGGCGCTCGGCGACACGATCAGCAAGATGCTGACGCGCGCCGGCGATCTGAAGATTCGCACCGACATGGTGGTGGCTGCCGAGCGGCTCGACCAGAACAAGGCCTCGGAAGCCGTCCCGCTCCAGGAGCGTGCCATCGCGAACCTGAAATCGCTCCAGGCGATGCTCGATCAGATCAAGCTCAAGGAAGAGGCCGGGGATCGCGCCGCGATGCTCGACGCCGTGAAGCAGGCTAAAGAGAAGATCGCGAAACTCGAGGCGCTCAACAAAAAAATGCTCGAGGCGATGGAGCAGGTGAAAGGGCAGAAGAACAAGGACGACACGGCCGTGGACGAGATGGAGGAGGCCTTCATCGAGATGCAGAAAAACACCATGGAGGCGCTGCTCCAGGTGCCGACGGACCTGCACATTTTCACCGACCTGAATGTGGCCAATGACCTCGTGGAGGACGTTTTCTCCGTCTTCCAGGAGATCGAGCAGAAGGCCGGCACCGAGAAGGACAAGCCCGACAAGGTCAACGATCTGGGCTTTGCCAAAGAGGACGAACTGCTGGCCATCATGGGCGAAGCTTCCAAGCGGCTGGATGCCACCGAAATGTGGCTCGTCGAAAAACCGGACCAGGACAAAGTGACGACGGAAGCGCACGACAAAGCGGAAATGCCGGAATCGGGCATCGCGCTCGCAGAGCTCGCGGCGGCGGCGCAGGATCTGATCGGCGATCTGATGAAGGAGGAGGAAAAGACCGCGAAGGAAGCCGACGACAGCGCGACGAACCATGCAATGCCTGACTTTCCCTCCGGCTGGGACGTGATGGAAGGCGACATCGCCTCCTTTGGAGCACAGGGCAAATCCGGCAACCAAAAGCCCGACCACAAGGAGCAGGACGGTCGCTCCAATGTGGGCCGGCAGGGCATGGCCAACGGCGAAACCGCCTCGGGCTCCGGCACCATCGGTGAGGGCGACAAGGACATCGAAGCCCGCCGCACGCAGGATCCCACGCAGAGCGGGAAGATTGACCTCGCCGGCAAAGCCGACACCAAGGCCACCGGCGGCGGCAAACTCGGCACCGGCAAGGCCGACGCCATGGGCATGGGCGGCGGCGCCGCGCGCATGGATTCCAAGGAAGCCGGTTCGTCGGAAGGCATGGCCGCGCTAATGGCCCGCCAGGCGGAAGCAATGTATGCGAAAGCCTCGATGAAAAACGTGCGCGTCGATTCGCTGAAAGACGCGGCCCATCAACTCCGGCAGGCGGAGGATGCGGTCGCAAAAGGCGACATCGGGCAGGTGCGGGAGTTCCGGAAAATGGCCATCACCTCACTCACCCGCGCCGAAGCGAAGCTCTCCGAAGGACCGACCGGTGCGATGGAAGCGAAAGGCTCCACGGGCGCGCTCGACAACGTGATCGAAAGCGGCCCGGACCAGGCGCCGCCGAAATACCGGGACAAAGTCGCCGAGTATTACAAAGCGCTCAATGGCGCGCTCTAAAGCGCCCGTCCTTCTCGCCTCGGCAGGCTGGCTTCTGCTGACCGTCGGGCCTTCAGGTTGCGATTCACATCCGCCACGCGAGGCGGAGAAAATCCGGGAGCTGAATGAAATCCCGATGCCGCAGTTGCGGGCTCTGCTCAAAGGCTTCCCCGGCGAATGGCGGCCCGACAGCGATCGCAGCCACGAGCAGCCCGAGCCGCCCGCGGAGAAGCCGGTGTCGGCCGGGGCCAAACGCATCGCGCTCGTTCCGCTCTCGGAGATCCATCTCGGCGACATGCCCGTGCGGGAGGCGATCGCCGCGCGTCGCAGCACGCGCGATTTCACGGATGCGGCCCTGTCACTGGAGGAACTGAGCTTTTTGCTTTGGGCAACCCAAGGCATCACCGCCGTGCAGCGTGACGAGGCGGGAGCGATCGTTCAGCGGTTTCGCGCCGCACCGTCCGCCGGTGCCCGCTATCCGATCGAGACCTATCTCGCGATCAGCCGCGTGGCAGGTCTGGCCCCCGGCGTCTATCGCTTCCTGCCGGCGGATCACCAGCTCGTCCTCGTCCGCGAAGACGCGCAGATTTCCAGCAAGCTACAGGCGGCCTGCTACGGCACGCCCGCCGTCGGAGGTGCCGCCGTCGTTTTCATCTGGGCCGCGGTGCCGTATCGGACCGAGTGGAAGTACACCTACCTCGCGCATCGCATGATCGCGATGGAGGCGGGGCACATCTGCGAGAATCTCTATCTCGCGGCGCAATCATGCGGCACCGGCTGCTGTGCGGCGCTGTCCTACCATCAGCCAGGCGTGGACGAATTGCTTGGCGTGGATGGTCGCGAGGAGTTTGCGATCTACGTGGCCTGCGTGGGGAAACCAAAAGCGGACTGACCCGACATGGAGATTCCCGGCTACCAGCCATTCTACCTCGGCTCCCTCGCGGATCTGCGCGCGGAGATCGCGCGGCTCGGGCTGGAGATTCCGGCGGACGACGACCTCACGCGGCTCGCGCAGCCGTGTGTCATCGGAGGGAAAAAAATTCCGAACCGGCTGTGCGCGCAACCGATCTCCGGCGGCGACGCGGGGCCGGACAGCGCGCCGGGAGAACTGACCCGCCGGCGCTATCGGCGCTACGCGGAAGGTGGCTTCGGGCTGATCTGGGTGGAGATCACCGCCGCCGGTTCGGTGGAAAAGCCGGGACAACTCTGCTTGAATGAAACCACGCTCGCGGCATTCCGCGGCATGGTGGAGGAGATGCGCGCATCCGCGGCGGACCATCCCACGATCATCATTCAGCTCGCGTCCGCGCCGCTGGACGCCCTCATCCATGCCGCCAGGCTCGCGGCGGAGGCGGGCTTCGATGGCGTCGATCTGCAATGCGGGCGCGACGCGCTCCCGGATGCGCTGGCTGGCGTGGGAGAACGCGCGCCCGCCCTCCTGCTCACGGCCCGACTGTGCGTTTACGACGCCGTACGCGGCGGCTTCGGAGTTTCGCCCGCCGACTTTCGCAAGCCCGACCTGACGGAGCCGATCCGCTTTGTGAAACGTCTGCGCGAGAGCGGGCTCGCGCTGCTGAACGTCACGGCGGCGAGTCCGCGTCTGCGCGGCCCCGAGCGCGGCGTCGAGGCGCGGCGCGATTCGGAAAGCCCGGACGAGCATCCGCTGATGACTCTCGACCGCCAGCTCAGTCTCGCACGCGCTCTGCGCGAAGCCGTGCCGGGTTTGCCGGTCGTGGGGAGCGGCTTCAGCTGGCTGCGCCAATTCGTGCCCGAGGTCGCGGCGGGCGCGCTCCGCGACGGGTTGATCGACTTCGCCGGCCTTGGCCGCGCCGCGCTCGCACATCCGTCTGCACCGGCGGAAATCTTCGCGCAGGGCCGGCTTGAAGCGGGTTCTGCGTGCATGGTCTGCTTTGCCTGTTCGCAGCTCCGCGCGGAGGGCGAGACCGTCGGCTGCGTGCTCCGCGATCCCGCAGTGTACGGACCGGTCTATCGGCAGATGCGCCGCTTCGATGCCGATCAACTGCTGGCGGGCGCGGCGCGCTGCCACCTGTGCGAGGCCGCTCCGTGCGTGACCGCGTCGCCGCCGCGAACGGACATCCCGGCTTTCATCCACGCCTATCGGAACGGCGACGAGAGCCGCGCATACGAGATCATCCGCGAGCGCGATCCGCTACCCGAGCTAACTGCCCGCCTTTCGCCCGCGTGGATGGAAAGCGAGGGCGCGTGCATCGAAACAACTCTCACCGGAACGCCGGTGCCGATCCTCGATTTGCAATATGCGATCGCCTGGCGGGCACGGGATCGCGGTGAAACCGGCGCGCGTGTCCCGACGGAGACGACGGGCAAACGCGTGGCCATTGTCGGTGCCGGTCCCACTGGAATTGCCGCGGCCATTCGCCTCGTGGAACTCGGCCACACCGTCGATCTCTACGATCAGACAGACCGCCTCGGTGGTGTTCCAGAGCGCGTCCTTTCTGCGCACCGGAAGTTCAGCCCGCGCGAGGAAATCGACGCGGTTCTGCGACCGGCGATCACGGCCGGGCGGCTTCGACTTCACTTCGGAGTCGCGCTGGGAAAGGACATCCGGCTCGATGAACTGCGCGTCGATCACCATGCCGTCCTCGTCGCCACGGGGCTTTGGCAGGAGCGTTCTCTCGGCGTAGCGGCGGGAGTGGTCAGCGCGCTCACTTTTCTCGAATCCTCCGACCACGCGGTGCCGGAGCGCGTCGCGGTGCTCGCAGGCGGTGACGCTGCGATGGACGCCGCGCGCGCGGTACAGAGCCGCGGCGCGAAGGAGATCTTCATCATCTTCGGCGGGCCCCGCTCCGCGCTGCACTGGCACATGCCGGAAGGCTGGTTCGCAAAGCCCGGCGTGCGGGCGATGATGAACTGGCAGCCGCTCGGCTTTGAGACGGATCGCGGCGGTCGCGTGTGCGGCGTGCGGCTGCGCCATGCGGAGATGGATGTGGAGAGCGTGCTGCCCGCGGATCTCGTCATCGAGGCGATGGAGTTGCAGGCCACGGACTCCGTTCGGGCGGCGCTCGCGAGCGAAACGGAGCGCATCTATTCCGCCGGCGCGTTGACCAACGGAGGCGCGTCCGTCAGCCATTGCGTGGCCGAGGGCCTTGCCGCCGCCGCCGCCATTCACCGCGACATTATCCCATGAAACTCCAATCCCGGCGAAAGCTTGCGCATGGCCGCTGCGTCCCACCCGCCGAGACCATCGCGCGGCTGGAAGCCCTGATCCGTCCGCATCACGACTTCTGGCTGCACGAGGAAACCGTCGCGGAGCATCTGCACTGGACGGCGATGTTCATCGACGGCATCGACTTTCGCTCCATGGGCAAAGGCACCGACCTCGCCTCCAGCACCGCCGGAGCGCTGGCCGAGGGCGCGGAGTGGCTCACGTCGCGGGAGACGGGCGCGCTCCCCGGCTACCTCGGCGCGCGCGAACACGAAGTGCCTGATGCGCTGCCCATCGAATCACTACTCAGCCACATCGCCACGGCGACGCCGCCCGTCCTGAGGCGCGTGCGTGCGCTCGACGAAGCGTTTCATTGGGTCGATGGCTTTTCGCTCGTCGAAGAGCGGACGCTGAAAGTACCGCTCGAATACGCGCACCTGATCAGCGGGCCGAATGGCAAGGCGACGGGGAACAATATCGAGGAGGCAATCGTCCACGCGACCCACGAGGTCTTCGAGCGGCGCGCGCACATCACCGCGCTGCGCAATCGGATGGTGCTGCCGACGATCGATCCCGGCACCGTCGCTCACCCGATCGTGCGCGAGCAGATGGCTTTTTTCCAGAGCAAGGGGATCGAGATCATCCTGAAGGATCTGTCCTTCGGCGGGGTGCTGCCGTGTCTCGCCGCCTACTTCGTGGATCACAATATCCCCGAGGAATATCAGTTCCGGCACTTCTTCAAAGTGGGCGCGTCATTCGACCGCGAGGAGGCGCTGCTGCGGACCTTCACCGAATACGCGCAGGGCCGCAGGCAGCATGAGTTCATCACCGCGGAGACCGAGGACCGAGAACGCGAACTTACGCGCCTGCTCGCGCACGACTTTCGCAGCCTCCGCACCCAACCGGACGACTGCGACAATTTTCTGTCGTCATTCATGTTCGGATTCGTGCCGTATCGGAACGCCGATTTCCTCCGCGCAGGAGAGATGGTGCCGTTCGAGAAAGGCCCGCAATACACCGACTGCCTCGATGACATCGCGCACGCCCGCGAGATCTGCGAGGCGTTGGGAAAAGACTACATCGCCGTCGATCTGACCGACCCGGAGTTCGGCTTCCCGGTGGCGCAGGTGATCGTCCCCGGTTACTCCGATGTCCTGCCATTCCAGCCCGCGGACAGTCTTGGCCTTTTCCAGCGCTGGACACGGACCGAGGTGCTGAATTCCTACGAGGGTGATGACTCGTGGATTTGGGCGGCGGACGGCCTTAGTAGGCGGCCTGCGCGCCTTTGAGATTCTTCTTCTGAATCCAAGGCATCAACGCGCGGAGCTTGGCGCCGGTCTTTTCGATGGGGTGCTTTTCGCCGGCCTTGAGGAGGGCGTTGTATTTCTTGTAGCCGCCTTTGTATTCGTTGACCCAGTCTTTGGCGAACTTACCCGATTGAATGTCCTTGAGCGCGGCTTTCATGCGCTTCTTCACGCTGGCGTCGATGATTTTCGGACCGACGCTCACGTCGCCCCACTTGGCCGTCTCGGAGATGGAGAAACGCATGCCAGCGATGCCCGCCTCGTTCATCAGATCGACGATGAGCTTCAGTTCGTGGAGGCACTCGAAGTAGGCCATCTCGGGGGCGTAGCCGGCCTCGGTCAGTACCTCGAAACCCGCCTGCACCAGCGCGCTCGCGCCGCCGCAGAGGACGGTCTGCTCACCGAAAAGATCGGTCTCGGTTTCTTCCTTGAAGGTCGTCTCGATGACACCGCCGCGGGTGCCGCCGATGCCTTTGGCCCAGGCGAGCGCGACCTTCTTGGCCTTCTTGCTGGGGTTTTGATAGATGGCGATGAGGGTCGGCACGCCTTTGCCCTCCGTGTACTGGCGGCGGACGATGTGGCCGGGGCCTTTCGGCGCGATCATGATGACGTCCACATCCGTCGGCGGGACGAGCGTTTTGAAATGGATCGAGAAACCATGGCTGAAGACGAGGGTCTTGCCCTTGGCGAGGTTCGGGCGGATGTCCTTTTCAAAAGCCGTCGGCTGTTTCGTGTCGGGGATCGCCACGAAGATCACGTCCGCCTTTTTCACGGCTTCGCCGGTGTCGAAAACCTCGAAGCCTTTTTCCGCGGCGACGGCGCGCGACTTCGATCCTGGGTAGAGGCCGATGATGACTTTCACGCCCGACTCTTTGAGGTTCAGCGCGTGCGCGTGGCCTTGGGAACCAAAGCCGAGCACGGCGCAGGTTTTGCCTTTGAGAACGGAGAGATCGGCGTCTTTGTCGGTATATACTTTCACGGGGAAGGAGGTTGAGTGTTGAGCGGTGAGTGGAGGAATTATTGCGACTTGCGAGCGAGGGCGACGCGGCCGGTGCGGGTGAGTTCGGTGATGCCAAACTTGCCCATGAGCATGAGAAACTTGTCGATCTTCGACTCGTTGCCGGTGATCTCGATGGCGAGGTTGTTGATCTGCACGTCGATGATCTTCGCGCGAAAAATGTCGCCGATCTGCATGACCTCGGCGCGCGTTTCGGAGTTCACACTCACGCGCATCATTACGAGTTCGCGCTCGACCACTTCGTCGTCGTGGAAGTCCTCGATCTTGATCACGTCGATGAGCTTGTTGAGCTGCTTGGTGACCTGCTCGAGCGTGGTGTCGTCACCTTTGACCACGATGGTCATGCGCGAAGTGGCGGGATCGAGCGTCGGGCCGACGTTTAAGGAGTCGATATTGAAACCGCGTCCGCTGAACATGCCGGCGATGCGCGTGAGCACGCCGAACTTGTTTTCAACGAGGACGGAAATGGTGTGGCGCATGGAGAAAGGGCGCGGAGTCTCGGCGTCGGTCGGAAGTGAGTCAAACCGAAAGTTGGCTGCGCCGAAAGGCGCGCGCAATCACACCCCGAGGGCGGGGGCGGCGAGGGTCTTCACCACGAATTCCTTGCTCCAGACTGTGTTTTCGGTGTCGTTGTAAATCTTGCCGAGAACGCGGCGGAGAAGGCCCTTGAGGTTGGCGTTGTCCACGTCGCGGAGGCTGCGAATGGCTTCCTCCTTGTAGCTTTCGAGCAGCGTTCGGCAGCGTTCGTCGGCGTGGAGAGAAAGGTAAAGCGCCTCGACTTCAGCGGGGGCGGCGGTGGAGAGGCGACGCCATTGGGCTTCGAGCGCGAGCTTTTGTGCGGTGCGGGTTTCGGCGAGGGCTTTGTCCGCTCCATTGGCTTCGAGAGCGGCGCGCTCGAAGGCGGTGGCGAGGAGCAGGCTGGGGCGGAGGCCGGCGATGTCATTGGTCTCGCCGCTCGCGCCGAGGTCGCTAAGGTCGTCGCGGATCTGGTAAGCGATGCCGAGCGCTTCGCTGTAAGCGGCGAGCACGTCTTCATTTTCCTCAAACTGCCCCGCGTAGATCGCGCCGAGTTGCAGCGCGACGGAAAAGGCGGGCGCGGTTTTTTTGCGGAAGATGTCGATGACTTCGAGCGAGCTGAGCGGCTGCGGATGACGGGCCCAGACGAGTTCCGCGCCCTGACCGCGGCAGAGTTCGCGCTGACCTTCGGCGGCGATGCGGAGCATCCCGGCTTTCTGCTCCGCGCTCGCGCGGCAAGTGGCGAGGAGGCGGTAGCCTTCGCCGATGAGCAGATCGCCGACATTTAGCGCGACGGCCACACCGTGCTCTTCGTGCAGGGTCTTCTCCCCGTAACGCTGGGCGTCGCCGTCCTCGATGTCGTCGTGGATCAGCGACGCTTTGTGAAAGCATTCGATGGCGACGGCGACCTTGCGCAAATCGTCGGGCAGCGCAGCGCCGGGCGTGGCGCGGAGGGCCTGGAAACAAGCCACCGTCAGGAACGGACGCCATCGCTTGCCCGCGCGGGCGAGCCAGGCGCGACCGATTTTTTCCGTCTCGCCCTGCGCCGGGCCCATGATCGTGTCGAGGCTCAGCGGGGTGAACCAGAAGTCGATTTCATCGCGGAGCTGGCCGAGGTCGAGGCGGCGCGTCTGGTCGTCGCTGGTCAGGTGAATGTAGTCCCAGACCCAGTCGAGATCCACGTTCGTGTCGATGCAGTCGTCCTGGAGCAGCGGCACGGCGACGCCGGGGATGGCCGCGGCTTCCATGTAGGGAAAGGCGCGCTCCAACACGCTCAGGCACGAGACGCCGACGATGGCCTCGATCTTTCCCGTTTGGATGAGCGACATGACGATGGCGCTACCTTCCGCCACGAGCACCGCGTAGCCGAGCCGCTCAGCTTCGGCCTGCAAATCCTGGATCGTGCAAAGCCCGCACTGTTTGCAAAGCAGCCCAAATTCATCGAACGGCGCGGGGCACTTGTTTTCCACGCGCAGACATTTCGGGAGCAGCAGGAGGCGTCGCTCGAAGGGGACGGCGGCGAGCGGCTCGCGCCACATTTCGTTGTTCAGCAGCACCCCGATGTAGTCGCGGTAAATGGACTCGCAGCCGAGCTGCGCGACGAGGCGGTCGGCGTGGACTTTCAACTCCTCCGTCGGCATCGGCGGCACTGGCTGGTGCTCGGCGACATAAGCGCGCACGCGCTCGAGGATGTGCTGCCGCTGGATCGGCGTCTGGGGGATGTTCTTTTTCGGCGGCCGGATCTTCTGCTGTGGCACGGCGCGGGGGAAGGAAATGGGGGCCACGGGCAGGGGCGAGGTCGTCGGCATGGGTGGTGAGTATTGGCGCGAAATGGGAAACGGCAAGCGCGGCTGCGAGAATAACCCGGCGGTGGGGAATTTGTTGTGTGCGATGCCGTGCGCGGCGGTGCCAAACTAAAACCGGCACCCGCGGGTGCGGGTGCCGGCTTCGTGGAAACTGCGCAGGAAATGCGGTTACTCCTTCTTTGGAGCGGGTTTTTCGGGAGCGTCCGCCTTTTTCTCCTTGGGCACGGCCGCGCCGAACTTGGTGATCTTCACCACTTCGTATTCGGTCGCGCTTTTTTTGATCCGCGAACCGCTCACGGTATCGCCGACCTTGATGTCGTCCAGCTTCGCGTCGGCCTCTCCGTTTTTAATTTCCGTAGTCTCAGTGACCATGAACGTGACCACAGTGCCGTCCTTGTTGTTGTGCGAAAAGGTCTTCGCCTTGGCGTCGATGGCATCGACCTTGGCATACATGGGCATCGCCTTTGGGGCGGCAGCGGGGGCTTTGGCGGGTTCCGCCGGTTTTGCCGCCGGGGTGGCAGCGGGCGCGGTAGCTTCTTTCTTCGGTGCGGCAATGCTCGCCGGAATGGCGGTCAAGGCAGTAAGGGTGAGGATCGCGAGGATTCTTTTCATAGGTACTGATGCTTTCTGTTCTGGGTTGATGTGATGGCAGCCACGCAACCGGGGGCCTAGCAGCGCCTGCCGTTTGCGTGACTAGAGAAATACGGGCCAGCCGTCAAGCGCCCATTTCCTTTCAGGCTTTCCCGATTGCCGCCTCCCACACCTTTGCGGTTTTGTCATACTAGGTGGTGACGATCCGTGCTCCGTTCGGGCTGTATTGCGCGCTCAATACCACGCCTCGGTGACCAGCGAGCACCACCAACTCCTTTCCGCTGGACGCATCCCACACCTTTGCGGTCCTCGCCGGCGCGGTCATGGGCACGCCGCAATACATGGCCCCCGAGCAGGCCCCCCCGGCTGGAAGGTCGCGCGGGATATTTCCGAACCGTCCTTGCGGACGATGATTTCAATCTCCGGGACGAGCATAGGAAGTGCGGTTCCTCCTCACAAGGTCACCGGCCGGCCTCGGGAAGCGGGCTTTTTCTCGGGTATCTGTGGACGTGTGCTTTCGTGGAAGTCTCGCGGCTGGATCAACGCCGGGGAGTGCGGTAACAGTCCAAACACTGTCATCCTGAGCGGAGCGGAGGCTTGGCGGAGGCAGTCGAAGGAACTCCCTCTTTTCCTGAGCGGAGGCAGTTGCCAAAACTAACGGCTTCTCAGCCCGCCGAAACTCCGCTCAGGATGCCAGGCTTTTTTCCACTACCACCTCGCCAGGAAACTCCCCGCGGGAATTGCCAACGAAACCCCGCTCTGGCAGGTCATATCCCCACACTCACCGAACCCCATGCGCCTCCCGTTCTTCACCCTCGCCGCTTTCACCCTCACCCTTTCCGCCCACGCCGAGAACTGGCCGCAATGGCGCGGCCCCGCTTTCAATGGTTCCTCGCCGGAAAAAAACCTCCCCGAGACTTGGACGAAGGAAACTGTGAAATGGACCGCACCGCTCCCCGGCCCGAGCGGGGCGACGCCCGCGGTTTGGGGCGACTCCATCTTCGTCACCAGCCCCGACGCGCAGAAAAACCTCCTGCTCCTCTGCCTCGACCGCAAAGACGGGAAGGTCCGGTGGCAAAAGCAGCTCGCCACCGGCGACATCAACAAGGGCAGGGGCAACATGGCTTCGCCCTCACCTGTCACGGACGGCACGCTCGTCTATGTCCTCTTTGGCACCGGCGACCTCGCGGCGCTCGATTTCGACGGCAACATCAAGTGGCAGCGCAATCTCGGCGCGGATTACGGGCGCTTTGCCATCATGTGGATCTACGGTTCCAGCCCCCTGCTCTTCGACGGGCGGCTTTACGTCCAGGTCCTCCAGCGCACGCCCGCGCCGAATGACTATCCCGGCATGGCCGGTGGCGATCCCACACGCGACAGCTACCTCCTCGCGCTCGATCCCGCGACCGGCAAGACGTTGTGGAAACAGGTCCGCCCGAGCAACGCCCGCATGGAATCGCTGGAAAGCTACGCCACCCCGACACCGGCCGTCGGCGCGGACGGCAAAGCGCAGCTCCTCGTCGTCGGCGGCAATTGCGTTACCGGTCACGACCCGGCCACCGGCGCGGAACTGTGGCGGGGCAACGGCTTGAACCCAAAGGACGGCGAATGGATGCGCATCGTCGCCTCGCCGGTCAGCGTCGCCGGCCTCGCCGTCGCCGCCGGGCCGAAAAAGGAACCGCTCCTCGCCTTTCGCACTGATGGAAAAGGCGACGTAACCACGACGGGCCTCGCTTGGAAAAACCAAGAGCGCAACACCACGCCCGATGTTTGCACGCCCGCCGCCGCCGATGGCAAACTCTTCGTCCTCGACGGCGATGGACGCACCCTCTCCTGCCTCGATCCGAAGACCGGCGAAAAGAAATGGTCCGGCGAACTGCCCGACCGCATGGTCATCCGCAGCAGCCCGACGGTGGCCGACGGCAAGGTCTATATCGTCAATGAAAAAGGCACCGTCTTCGTCTGTGGCGCCGGCGAGGAATTCAAGCTCCTCGCGACCATCCCCATGGGCGACGCCGAAGGCACCCGCGCCAGCATCGTGGTCAGCGGTGGCCAGCTCTTTCTCCGTACCACGCAGGCGCTGTACTGTGTGGGGAAATAAACCCGCCTACACCCGCAGGAAAATCTTTCGCGTGTACAGCCAGCGCGCGAGGAGCACGCAGAGCGTGAGCCCGGCCAGCGCATTGAGCAGTTCGCCGGTCCCGGCATGGACCGTGGCATTGAGCCAACGCTGCGTCTCACCGCCAGTGAAGCGCGCGCCGAGTTTCGTGAAGTCGATGAAACTGACCAACAGGTAGAGCGTGATCGGGTTCACGCCGATCCACACGAAAGGCTGCGCCCAACGCTGCCAGCCGCGCACATCGATCAACCAGTAAAACGCCGCCAAAAACAGCGCGCTCCAACCGCCGGCGACGAGCACGTAGCTCGGCGTCCAGATCTTTTTGATCACCGGCATCCATGGCGACCACGCCCAACCGGCCGCGAGACAGACCGCGCCCGCCGCCGCGAGCACCAGCACCTTGCGCGAACCGGCGGAGTCTCGGCGCAGCACCAGCCCCGCACCCACCCCGAGCAGGCATGTGGCGACGGCGGGCAGATTGCTGAGCAACCCTTCCGGGTCGTGATCGCCGCCGATTTTTCTCCCCGGCAGATACTGCCGGTCGCACGCGTCACAGACATTAATCCGTTCGGCAAAACGCTGCGTCTCGTCGGCGCGGTGTTCGCCGTCGATTTCATAAATCGGCGCGAACGTCAGCAGGGCCGCATACCCCGCCAGGATGGCCGCGCAGGCCAGCGCCAGACCGCGCGGTTTCAGCCAGAGGAAAAGCAGCCCCGCGCCGAGATAGGCCAGCGCGATCCTTTGGAGCACACCGCCCCAGCGCACGGCTTCGAGCCCATTCGTCAGGCCACCGTAATAGAATAGCCCGAGCCCAAAGAGCACCAGCGCCCGCAGCATCACGCGCCGCACCGTCTTCGCGCGCCCGTCCCGCTCCACGGCCCGCGGCAGGGCAAAAACCAGCGACACCCCGGCGATGAAAACGAAGAGCGGGAAAATCAAATCCTCGAAATGAAACCCTTCCCACACGGCGTGATCGAGCTGCTGTGCCACGACCGCCGCTCCCGGTTCGACCGGCCCAAAGGCGCGGAACGCTTTCAGCAACCCGCCGCTTCCGAGGATCCAAAACATGTCGAAGCCGCGGAGCGCATCCAGCGAGAGCAGCCGGGCCGCAGAGGAAGAAGGAGCAGGCGCGTCGGACATGCGCGGTTTCTAGTGGCGCGGCTGGGAAGGCGTCGAGTGGAGAGCGTCCCGCCGCGCATTTTTCCACGAAAGGGCAGGCCCCAAATGGTGCGTATCCCTCCTTGAACGCCGGGCATTTTGTTTTTAGCGTCCCGCCGTCACTCTCAACCCTTCAACAGAAAGAACACACTTCTATGGGCCTCATGGACTTCATCAAAGGCGAACTGATCGAAATCATCGAATGGACCGACGATTCGCGCGACACCCTCAGCTACCGCTGGCCGGACGA
>JBBQCM010000034.1:0-56416 GCA_038318725.1 Chthoniobacterales bacterium | reverse complement strand
GAGTAGCAGAAGACGCCGAGCCGCTCGAAGCGGGTGCGGCGGATGAAGTCGAGGAGGTATTCAAATTCCTCCTCGGTCTCGCCGGGGAAGCCGACGATGAAGGTGGTGCGGATGGCGATGCCGGGGATGCCGGCGCGGATGCGGGCGATGAGGGTCTCGATGTGCTCGCTGGTGGTCTCGCGGCGCATGAGCTGGAGCATGCGGGGATGGATGTGCTGGAGGGGGATGTCGATGTAGCGACAGACGTGGCGGGAGGCGGCGATGGCGGCGATAAGTTCGTCGCTCCAATGGGCGGGGTGGGTGTAGAGGAGGCGGAGCCAGAATTCGCCGTCGATCTTGTCGAGGGCCTGGATGAGGCGGGTGAGGGTGGGGCCTTTGGTGGAATCGACCTGCTGGCGCGGACCGGCTTTTTCCGCCCAGAGGTCCATGCCGAAGTAGGTGGTGTCCTGCGAGATGAGGTTGATCTCTTTCACGCCCTCGGCGACGAGCGCGCGGACTTCGGCGACGACGCTCTCGATGGTGCGTGAACGGTGCCGCCCGCGCATCTGCGGGATGACGCAGAAGCTGCACGGGTGGTTGCAGCCTTCGGCGATTTTGGTGAAAGCGGTGTGCGCGGGGGTGAGGCGGAAGCGGGGGGTGTCGAAGTCGGGGATGTAAACGGGCTTGCGGGTGACGAGGTTGAGCGGTGCCCATTGCTCGTCGGTGAGCGGGGAGGATTGGAGGGCAAGCGCTCCGCTTGCCAGCGTGGGCGCGGCACCCGGCAAGCGGGGCGTTTGCCCACCAATGCACGGGCGGGCGAAGACTCGGTCGATGATGGAGGCGGCGTCGGCGACCTGGTCGAGGCCGATGAAGGCATCGACCTCGGGCATCTCGGTGGCGAGCTGGGTGGAGAAGCGCTGGGCCATGCAGCCGGAGACGATGAGCTTTTGCCCGGCGCGCTTTTTCAAACCGCGCGACTGATGGGCCTCGAGGATGGCTTCGATGGACTCCTCTTTCGCGGTGTCGATGAAGGCGCAGGTATTGACGATGAGCACGTCGGCTTCATCGGCATCGCTGGTGATCTCCATGCCGCGCGCGAGAATGCCGCCGAGCATGAGTTCGGCATCGACGAGATTTTTCGCGCAACCGAGGGAGATCATGCCGACCTTCTTTTTCACGGCGGGAGATGGAAGCGTATTTGTGGGCACGGGATGAGGCAGGAGTGAGTTATGAGATATTAAGGATGAGGTATGGAAGATGGTGGCGGGGTTTTCACCTCCTACCTGATCCTTCATATTTCATACTTTTACTGAATCGGAACACCGGGAGCCTGATACGCGATGGGCAGGCCGTTTTTGGTGATCTGCACAGCTCCGGGGTCGCGGGCCTCGATGAAGAGGCGGGTGCCGCGGAGCTTGAGCGGGCGGGTGCCGGGATAGACGAAGTCCGCGAAGATGGGTGGGGCCTTCGGGTCGTCGCGGCGCACGGTGATCCAGGTCTTTTTCACGGAGGCGACGAGGACTTCATTGACGCTGCTGGGCAGAGGCGCATCCGCGGTGGGGACGATGAGCGGGGTGACGACGTCGTGATCGGCAGGATCCGTGGTGACGGTGGGTTTGATCATGGCGCGGTCATCGGTGGCCTCGGCGGTGGGTTCGGGCGTGGGTGGTGCGGGCTCGAGTGAAAGAGAGGCGGGGAGGGCGATGTCGGGCGCGACGGCAGGAAGCGTGGGCGCGGGGCCGATTCGCTCGGTGGCTGTGGCTTTGGCCTGCGGCGAAGGCTCGCCAAAGATGCGCTGGGCATTGGCGTAAATCCAAAAGCCGAGGATGGCGAAGAAGAGGAGGGCGGCGGCGACGGCCAGCGGGAGGATGGAGGGAGGGCGACGCTCGCGGCGTCCTGAGGCGTGATCGGCCGGCTGCTCGGGGGCGTTGGTCAGATACTGGTACTCGGCGACGGTGATCGGGAAGGTGCTGTCGATGGTCCGGACAAAAGCCTCGACATCGACGCCGAGGTAGCGGGCGTAATTTTTGAGGAAGCCCTTGGCGTAGGCGTTGCTCGGGAAGCTGGCGAGGTCGTCGTTTTCCAGCGCGAGGATTTTCTCGGGGCGCAGTTTGATGGCGTGCGCCGCTTCATCAAGCGAAAGACCGCGTTTGAGGCGGGCTTGGGCGAGTTTTTTTCCTACGGATTCGGACATGTCTGGAATGGTGGGCAGCGCGGGAGGATGAATAGCACGAATGTGCGGCGCTGACAGCCGCGCCTTCGGGAAAAAAATCCGTGGGCCGTGTTGGCCGAAGATTACTCCATCGCGTCGAGATCGACGAGGATGTCGCGCGGTTTGGCGCCTTCGCCGGGAGCGACGTAGCCGCGGGCTTCGAGGATATCGAGGATGCGCGCGGCCCGCGTGTAGCCGAGGCGGAGGCGGCGTTGGAAAAGCGAAGTGCTGGCCTTCTTTTCCTGGCGCATGACTTCGATGCACTTGTCCACGAGATCCTCGTCCTCATCGCTGACTTCCTCCTCCTCGTCGCCGCCGTCGCCGGCTTCGAGGCGCTTGACGATGGAGCTTTCGAACGACGGCTCGCTCTGCGCGGAGGCGTGTTCGACGACTTTGCGAATCTCCTCATCGGTGACGAGCACGCCCTGCGCGCGGATCATCCGCGAGGTGCCGGGCGGGCGGTACATCATGTCGCCCTGGCCAAGCAGCCGCTCGGCACCATTTTCATCGAGGATGACGCGCGAATCAAGGCCCGAAGCCACTTGGAAGGCGATGCGGCAGGGGACGTTCGCTTTGATGACGCCGGTGATGACATCGGCGCGCGGGGTCTGTGTGGCGATGATCATGTGGATGCCGGCGGCTCGCGCCTTCTGCGTGATGCGGGCGATGGCGCTTTCGACATCGGCGGGCGCGGTCTGCATGAGGTCGGCGAGCTCGTCCACGATGATGACGATGAAGGGCATGCGATCCGGGATGATGAGGTCGGTATCGCGGATGTTTTTCACGGTGGTCATCTTCTCGATCCGCTCCTGACTGGTCAGGGACTCGGGATCGATGGGCGCATCGGACGCAGCGTTGTTTTCGAGGAAGCTGTCACCTTCGAGCGGGGTCGCGTCGAGCGGCAGTTCGGCTTCTTTCGCCGCGGCGAGGGCGTCGAGCTCGGCCTGGGTTTTCGGGAGCGGACGTTCGTTGAAAGTGGCGATGTTGCGCACGCCGGTCTTGGCGAAAATGGCGTAGCGCTTCTCCATCTCGTCGATCGCCCAGCGCATCGCGAGGAGCACCTTTTTCGGGTCGGTGACGACTGGCATGACGAGGTGCGGCAGGGTGTTGTAGATCTGCATCTCGACGACTTTCGGGTCGATCATGATGAAGCGCAGATCGGTCGGGGTGAACTTGTAGAGGATGCTCGCGATGATCGAATTGATGCACACGCTTTTGCCCGAGCCGGTGGTGCCGGCGACGAGTCCGTGCGGCATGGCGGCAAGATCGGCGATGATCGTTTTGCCGTACACGTCCTTGCCAAGGGCGAGCGGGATTTTCGCTTTGCTCAGCCGGAAATCATCGCTCTCGAGCAGCTCGCGGAGGGTGACCTTTTGTTTTTTCGAGTTCGCGATTTCGATGCCGACGGTGTCCTTGCCGGGAATGGGCGCGAGGATATTGATGCGCTCGGCGCGGGTGGCGCGGGCGATGTCGCGCTCGAGTGCGGTGATCTTGTCCACCCGCACGCCATTGGCCGGATAAACCTCGTAGCGGGTGATGGTCGGGCCGCGGGTGATGTCGCCTGGGGAAACCGCGATGCCGAATTCGGCGAGCGTATTGATGATGGTCTGGCGGATGCCGGCGAGTTCGTTGGGATCGGCGGTTTCGTGTGCGGAGAGGTCTGGCGGGTCGAGGAGCTCGAACGAGGGCAGATCGTAGTCCTCGCAGGAGACGGGTGTGAGTGGGGGGAACTTGTCCTGCTTCGCGCGGTCGCGTTTCGGCGGCGGCGGGAGCGTGCTGTCGATGATCTGAGGAGCGGGCCGCGCGCTTTCTTCTTCGGTGAAAAGCGTCGGTTGTTCGACGAGTGCGGGTGCCGGTTCGCCGGACTTGGTGAGGCCGCGTTTGGCGAGCGTCTTTTCGAGTTTCCGCCGCTCGCGGTCGAGGCGCTCGGCTTCGAGCTGGAGCCGCTCCTGATCCTCGGCGTTCGCCAGTTTGTGGGCGCGCCATTTTTCCAACCACACGCCCGGCAGCGCGGCCAGCTCGCGCCCGGCGGCGATGGGATGGATGCCGGTGAGCAGGATGAGGCTGGCGACATACAGCAGGACGAGGACGATGATCGAGCCGACGCTGCCCAGCAGGTTGTCGAAGAGCACGCCACCAATGACTTTGCCGACCCAGCCGCCCTCGCTGACGATGTTCAACCGCGGCGCGTCGATGAGGCGGAAGGGCATCAGGTGGGCGAGGCTCGCGCCGGAGACGATGAAGGCGATGCTCCACGACGCCCGGGTGGTCAGTCGCAACTCGGGATTGAGCAGCTTGGCTCCGCCGTAGCCGAGGAGCAGCGCAGCCACGAGATAGGAGGCGGCGCCGAGAAAGGCATAGCAGCAGCAAGCCGCGATGGCCCCGAGGCTGCCGATGAAATTCAGCATCGGCCCGCGCGCGGCGGCGACGCTGCTCAGCGGAAACCAGCTCGGCACATCCGCCGGCGTGTAGGAAATGAGCGCGAGGAAAAGCAGCGTGCCCGCGCCGAGCAGGACGAGGCTGAGGACTTCGTGAAAGGAGTGGGTGGGTTGGGCTTGGGCGCGCGCCATCGGGCGGGACGTTAGCGGGATCGCGGGGAAGGGAAAGTTGAGAGTTGAGTGTTGCGAGACGCCACCCGACTTTGGCGCTCGATTTTTCCACAGCAACGTCACTCCCACTCCAGCCCCATGACTCCGCCTCTCGTCTTCGAACCGCTTTTCATGGAACGCGTGTGGGGTGGCCGCCGCCTCGAAACCATGCTGGGCAAAAAGCTCGAGACCGGGGTGCGGATCGGGGAGTCTTGGGAGATCGTGGATCGCGAGGACGCGCAGAGTGTGGTCCATGAGGGGCAGTTGCGGGGGCTGACATTGAATGAACTGTGGACGGGACAGCGCGAAACGATTTTCGGGCCGGGGCTACCAGACACGCCGCGCTTTCCGCTGCTCTGCAAAATCCTCGACGCGCAGGACCGCCTCTCGGTGCAGGTGCATCCGCCGGCGGCCGTGGCCGCGCGTCTGGGCGGCGAGGCGAAGACGGAGATGTGGTTCATCCTCGAGGCGCTCCTCGATAGCGATCTCTACGCCGGGCTGAAACGCGGCGTCACGCGCGAGGTCTTCGAGAAGGCGCTGCACGAGGGCCGCGTGGCGGAGCAGATTCATGGTTTCCCGATCCAGGCGGGCGACACGATGTTCATCCCGAGCGGACGCATTCACGCCATCGGGGCGGGCAATTTGATCATCGAAGTGCAGCAGAACAGCGACACGACCTACCGCGTCTTCGACTGGAACCGCCTCGGCCTCGACGGCGCGCCGCGCGCGCTGCATGAGGCCGAGTCGCTAGAGTCCATCGACTTTGCCGACGCCGAGCCGCCGCTCGCCCAGCCGCAGGGCGAGACGCTCGTGGAGTGCGAGTTTTTCCGCGTGGAAAGGTGGATGCTGGATCAGCCGCGGACCAGCACCGGCAAAGGCTTCGCCATCTTCACGGTGGTCGCGGGCCGCGTCCGCTGCGGCGGATGTGAATTCGCGCGCGGCGCTTTTTTTCTCCTGCCGTCCAATGCCGTGGACCGCACCATCGAACCACTCGAACCTGGAGCCTGTGTCCTGCGCACGACGGTGCCGGGGCAAGGCTGACCGCAGGCAAATCACTTCCCAAGCACCCGCTCCCGCCACCGCCGAGGAGGCGGAGGGGAATAGAGGAGGCGGGTGGACGGGCGAGTCCGCACGCTCATCACGTCGAACCGCTCCCCCTCGAAAAAGATCTGCTTCACCGGCTTCCTCCCGTGGTCGCTCGCGCGCTTCAGCCAGTCGCGCACTTCCATCCAGCGGACTTCGCCCTCGGAATTTGCGGATCACCAGCAGCACGGGGAACGCCTGCGCCATCCAGTATTCCGCGGGACGCTGCTTCTTGAGCGTGAAGATTTCCACGCCGTCGCTTCGGCGCTTGCGCGTGTAGGAATCGCCCGACTTGAGTTGCAGGCAGAGCTTCGCGCCCGTGGCCTGGTGCGCGTCGTCATTGAACTCAATCTCCATGTCGATGCCCTGATCGCTCACATTGAACTCCCGGCTGATCTGGTCCGCGAGCGCCACGGTGGAACCGAGCGGAGCGAGATGGACAGGAGCGAAGCGACGTGCCCGAAGGGTGCGACCGGCAGGGAGCATCAAATGACCTCGCCCACCAGCGCGCGTTCCTTGCTCTGGTTGATCAACTCGATGGCGGACTCCTCCTGCATGTCGCGCACCCGCTGCTGAAACGGAGTAAGCCGCCCACTTTGATGCATGACACTGGCGGCAATCTCCGGGCTGACGAAGCACTGCTCCATCTCATCCCAGAACGGCACCCGCTGCTCGTAGCCCAAGCAGACGATGCTCGGCGTCTCCTCTTTCTTCTTTGGGAGCTTGAAAGTGCTCGCCGCCTCCGGCCTCTGTGGCCGGCCCTTTATCTGCGTCTCCCTCAAAAACGACAAAATGGGGGGGCACATCAGGATTGCAGCAACTCAACTCGATGCGGTCGGACGGCGAATGATGGTCACGTTGTCTTCAATAAACGGCTTGCCAGCAAGTGTTCCGATCTCTCTTTGGAAAGTTTCATCATCTGAGTCCAAAAAACTTTGTTCGAGAACTTGTTCCAGTGAACAACCCCATCCGGTCGCGAGAGCGCGGATGACTGCTCCTTGGACGGCACGTGCGTAAAATTCATGCTCTCCCCAAATTTTGGCTCCGTCCAATGGAGGCCATTCAAACCACCACCTTCGGTCAAATCCCACGATTGACATTGAACTGTTCTCCACGAGCAATACGCCTTTTTGAAGTTCCACCGCCAATCCGTGGCCACCTCCGACATCAACGGAATAGGGTGAAACCAAAAGCACCTCATCGACCTCCTTCGCCAAGGCTTCGATTGCGCGAGCGGTAAGCCATCCTGATTCGCTCCGTGCAATCGGTAGCTCGCCAGTTGCAACACCCAAACTGACAAGAATCTGAGCGATTGAGTGTAATGCTTCCGGTGGATGGCCTTCTCCCGCTCGCGCATCACGTTCTCGCTGCGCCCACTCTTTGAGAACAGGAATTGGGATGATAGGTTCCGCGGCGTCCCGTGCGGCTCGTTGCGGTTTGCCGACGAATACACCAATTACTCCGGCAAGGCCACATGCACTAAGGCCACCGACTGTTACAACCCCACCGCTGTCTCGTGAGTAGACACCCTGCCAATCCCATATCGCAGCCCGACCAACTACGCGCCCTTCAGGAGTTTTCAAAATCTGCAGTTTGGGAAACGCTGCCGTCTCAAAGTAGTTATCCCGTGACCTCCTCGTCTTTGGTCGCTTCAGCGGCGATACTCGATCAAGCAGTGCTTCGTCGGATATAACCAGCCAGTCGCTCGCGGTAGCTGCTGTCTCTACAGACCCCGCCGCATCACTGGCTCGAATCGTAACATCGGAGCAAGGCGCCATTCGCGCGCAAACCTGAGCGAATGTGAGCTTTTGATCCTCGTCAGGAGCAGATGCCAACCGTTCGAGCGTTTTTGAATTTGAAAGCCAAATCTTAACTCGTGTCCCGCCATCGGGGATATACTCCTCCGGGCGAGCTTGGCGCAGGAGTGGGCGCTCCTGAAGGCCCTTTCTAAACGACAAGACCAACGTGTCAGAGCGACCTTTGTCGAATCGTTGCGTGACAACTTCAACCCGTTTGCCCCACATGAAGACGGAGAAAAAGCCGATTCCATAACGGCCTGTTGCCTGAAATCCTTTAGCCGCCAAACCGGGAAGCTGATCGTGCATCATCGGTGATCTCCAAAAGCTTGTGCCGAAATCCAGGAGAGGACCGGTCAAAACGGTTTCCGACATGCCAACTCCGGTGTCTTCAACCTGTATCCAAGTATCTGTGCCGTCCGTTCCAGAGCTAACCCGAATCTCACCCCAATCCGGGGCTCGACTGTCAATAAGTCTCCGGGCGCGCACAGCATCCGCCCCGTTTTGGATCATTTCGCGAAGCGGAGGCGTTACCGAGTCGCCGTAGAGGTCTTTTCCACCGAGCTTCGCCACCAAGTCAGCGACATCAGAGACGCGGATACGGGTATCTACGGGCTGCCAACCATCGGTCTTAATGAGTTTCGCGAGTCTGGAGGGTTCCTCGGCTTGCGAGACACCTCGGGCTGAGAGCCGTTCTCTGCGAGTGTCAGCGAGCAGCGAATCTGTTTTTCGGAGTTCGGCGTCAATGCCGGTTAGCGTGTCGAAGCACAGCCACCACGCTGCCGCCTCATCGATAGTGAAGGCGCTTTTTGCGGTGAAAATCAGTCGATCTCCTTCGAGGCGCGGTTGGTAAAGCTTCCCTTGAAACTTCCAATGCTCGTCGGCTGATCCTTCCGGCCTACGCAATGCGCGAAGAAAAAGTGGAGCGCGGCGTTCGTCAATATGTGAGTAGTCGGCGCAGCGTAGGATGCACGCAAGTTTGAGTGGGTCCACGGTCCAGTTTTGCGGAAAGTCTGCTGGCGCTCCCATTATTGCAGAGAATTCCCTGCCGACTTGGTCGATGGGCCACCAGTGCGAGAACGCTATTCGACCTATGATAGGGCCGAAGGCATCTCTAAGTTCGGGATCTTCAATCAGGTAAAATCGCTGGTCGCCACACGGACTTGTCCAGTGAATCAAGCCCAACTTGTCTGCGCGCTCAGCATGCAATCGGCGAAGTGTTTCCGCAATCACCCGCTTTTCGACATCCACGCTTAGATGCTCTATCGCATGGTCGGTGATCTCCTCCATTCCTGTTTGCCGCAATTGATCGGCAACCGTGTCCTTCCATAGAACGAGCTTCTTTAAGCCAGGCAATCCCTCCGGATACGCCGCCAATCCCATCCCCAAATCATGCACCAGAAACGCACAACCGAGGACGAATGCCTCACAGGGATTCAGGGCGTAGTGTGAACCAGCGAGCAGGTCCGCATATTCCCATAACGCATCAGAATGTGTAATGTCATGAACCGTGAAGTCAGGGAGGTCTTTCGCGATCGTTTCCGCAATTGGCTGCGCGCGCTTTCGGACGTTTTCGTAGGCGACCCGCAGCCGCTCGCGCTCGCTCGAATGCGAATCGTCAATCTTTGGGGCTAATGCTTGCTGCCACAGCGCAGTTTTATCGTATGAGGGCATATTCGGTTTAGGTTAGATCAATCGTCGAGGCGCAGGGAAAGGAAGCGGCGCTCCTTGTTCAGCGGGTCGCGAAAGGGTCGTTGACCCGTTCTAAATGTGCCGGCCTCCAACTGCGCCCAGTCCGAGCCGAACGCATTCGCCGACATGCAGAGCACCAGCACGCGCGGGCGCTCCAGCCCTTCCTCGATCTTCGCAGTCTTCGACTGGGGTGATTCGATGCTGTCGCCGGGCTTGATACCCATTCATCGAACCACACCTTCACCCCGTCCGCCCGCAGCCGCTCGGCCAGCGTGCGCACCACCGCCTTGTCCTTCGCGCTGTGGCTGAGGAAGACGTCGAACTGGAACCCGTCGGGCATGGTTTCTTTCTTCGGATTCCCAAAGGCTCAGTACCAGATTCGCACCCGATGCGCCTCCACGAGAAACAGCTTGCCGTGATAGAACTCCTGCGCCGGATGAAGGTCCAGAAATGCCAGCAGCCGCTCCATGAGTGGCGGGATGATTTCCGGGTGGTTGTGCAATTGAATGGCTACGATGCCGAGGAAGTTGGCCGGCGGATAGGCGACGATGTCCCCGAAATCGCCGTTGAGGGAGAGGAGAATTTCGCCGCGCTCCTGAGCTTTGGCGATGACTGCCGGGTCGAGCGAGCGAATGGGCAGGACTTCGCGGAGGAGAGTGATTCGATGTCCGTGCCGGCGCAGCGTCTCGGTGATCTCCGCCGGCACGCATTGGTCGCTGAAGACCTGTAAGCTCATGCAGGCGCGGCTTCAAAATCGGCAAGGTCGCGGGCGTAGTCCAGACACGCCGCCACGTCGGTCTCCGTGAGGTCTGGGAACTCCCGCTGGATGGTGGCGGCGTCGCGTCCTGCAGCCAAGTAGCCCAGGATCAGCGCCACGGGAATCCGGGTATCTTTGATGCAAGGTTTGCCACGGAGGATCTGTGGATCGCTCAGGATGTGTTCGCGCCAATTCATATGCGGAAGTATGTCATCGGATTGAGCGGGGGCGAGTTCCTTCGCGCCAGGGAGCCTTTGATGGGGGCGTCGTCGAGCCGCAGGGGAAGGAAGCGGCGCTCCTTGTTCAGCGGGTCGCGAAAGGGTCGTTGACCTGTTCTTAACGTGCCTGACTCCAACTGTGCCCAGTCCGAGCCGAAAGCATACGCCGACATGAAGGGCCGCGAAAATCCGAAACGGAAGAGTGCCAGCCCTTCCTCGATCTTCGCAGTCTTCGACTGGAATGATTCGATGCTGTCGCCGGGATTGAGCACCCATTCATCGAACCACACCTTCACCCGGTCTGCCCGCAACCGCTCCGCCAGCGGGCGCACCACCGCCTTGTCCTTCGCGCTGTGGCTTAGGACGACGTCGTATGGGAAATCCTCAGGCATGGACCTTTGAGCGATGCCCGCGTTGTTCTTCTACGAGCGCATCCCGCCCAATCGCCGCCCGGCAGGCCAGCGGCGGAGGACGCGGGCGCCGTCGATCTTCCAAGTGTCGTCTTCGTGGACGAGGCTGTAGATGCAGGGGATGACGTCGCCATCAGGCAGGATGAGGTAGGCGGGGATGATGGCGTGACGGCCTTGGAAGCGCACCGGCCCGAATTCCACGCGCTGCGCGTGGCGCAAGCTGGGATACTCGGTGCGCGCGAGGTCGGCGAAGGCCTCGATGTTGAACCGCTCCTGAAAGCCCGTGGAAACCTGCTGGTAGGCGCTGGCGTAGTCGTCTTCGCGAAAGGCGGCGATCTGTTTCCAGACGACGGCGTAGAGCGCACTGGGCGGCGCGGTCTGGCTGCGGCGTTCGATCTGGTTTTGGAGCAGCGCGCCCGCAATGCAGACCGCGAGGAGACCGGCCAGAAGGATGATTTTGGCAATGCGGCTCATGAAGGCTGGCCCGAGGCGGTTTCGGCGGCGAGGCGGCGGAGGTAGGGGAAAGTGTAGAGCCCGGTTCCGTGACCGTCCGCCCAAGCGGGCTGGAGCGCGTAGCTGCCGATGACTTGGAAACCCTGGAGCACGAAACTCTGCGGCGTGTAGGTGACCTGCGGGCGGACGACGTGGCCGAGCACGTCCGGCTCGCCGCCGCAGGCCGCGCACGGGCAGGCGCAGCGCAGAGCTTCCAGCGGGAGATAGGATTCCGTGCCGTCGTTCCAGGCGATGGCGAGTTCAGTGCCAAAGGGCTGGATGCTGGTCGGGGTGAGCCGGGTCGCCATAAGGTCAGTCGTCGAAGGATGCGGGGTCTTCGGCCGGTTTCCAAGCTTTCCCGGTGCGGGATCCGAAAATCGCCGTGCCCACGCGCACGAGCGTTGCGCCTTCCTCCACCGCCACGGCGAAATCCCCACTCATACCCATCGAGAGCCGCGGTAGCGGGACGCGGAACGCGGTCTGCAACTCCTCGCGCAACTCGCGCAGCGCGACGAAAAACGACCGTGAACTTTCCGCTTCCAGGGCGAACGGCGGGATGGTCATCAGGCCCTCGATTTGCAGACGGCGGAGCGAAAGCAGCGGCTCCAGATCGGCGCGCAATTTTTCCGGAGAAAAGCCAAACTTGCTCGCCTCTGCGGCGACATTTACCTCGAGCAGCACGCGCGGAAACACGCCCGCTTCGTCCGCAATGCGGTCGAGATCGCGCGCCAGCTCCAGCGAGTCGATGCCATGGTAAAGCTCGAAGCCGAGAGCGAGCGCGTGGCGGATCTTGTTTTTCTGCAAATGCCCGATCAGGTGCCAGCGGGCGCGGCCCGGCAGCAGCGGGATTTTTGCCCGCGCCTCTTGGACGCGGTTTTCGCCAAAGACGGTCTGCCCGGCGTCGAGCGCCTCGTGGAGCGTCTCGGGCGGATGCGTTTTCGAGACGGCGATGAGTTCGATGTCGTCCGCGCGGCGACCGGCGCGCGCGGCCGAGTCGGCGATCTGCGTGCGGACGGCAGCGAGACGATCAGAGAGGGAAGACATTTGAGCAAGTCATGGCGGTTGACACAGGAATTAGCGGGCCTTACTGCGACTGCGGAGTTTTATGTATATCGCAATGTTCAAAGTTTTCTGTGATCTCGCGGAAACCGGCAGCTTTTCCAAGGCCGCGCTGGTCAACGGGATCACGCAGAGCGCCGTGAGCCAGCAGATTCGCGCGGTCGAAGATAAGTTCCACGTGCGGCTCGTCGAGCGCGGGCGGCGAAATTTTTCGCTTACGGCAGAGGGCAGCGCCTTTCTTTCTGCCAGCCGCGAAATCCTTGAAGTTTATGACAACCTCGACCACCGGCTGCATGAACTGCGCAACGTTGTCGCGGGCCAGTTGCGAATCGCTTCGATCTACAGCATCGGCTTGCACGAGCTGCCGCCGTTTTTGAAATCCTTCCGCGGGAAATATCCGGAGGTGGAGGTGCATGTGGAATACCGGCGGTCGCATCAGGTTTATGCCCAGGTGGCGAATGGGGATGTGGACTTTGGGCTCGTGGCCTACCCGGCGAAGCGCAACGGACTGCAGACGGAGGTTTTCAGCGAAGACGAGCTCGTCGTCATCTGCCATCCGAACCACGCGCTGGCCGGGCGAGAGCGGATCGCACTCGAGGAGTTGACCGGCGAAAAATTCATTGCCTTTGAGCCCGATCTGCCGACGCGCAAGGTCATCGACCGCCGTCTGCGCGAACACGCGGTGCATATCGAGCACGCCATGGAATTCGATAACATCGAGACGGTCAAACGCGCGGTCGAAATTGAGAGTGGCGTCTCGATCGTGCCGGGCAATACGGTGCGGCAGGAAGTGGCCAGCGGTGCGCTCTGCGCGATGGCGATTGACGGGCCGAAGATGTCCCGCCCGCTCGGCGTGCTGACGAAGCGCAGCCGCAACCGCTCGCCCGCGCACAAGGAATTCGTCGAGGCGCTGAAGGACGGGTTTGCGGTGAAGTGAGCTACGCCTTCGCCGCGATCATGCCGCTCTGGCGGGCGTAGTTGAAGATGCCGCCGGCGTCGATGACGGGGCGCACTTCGCCGAGCGGTTTGAGCTGATAAGTGGTGCCGCCGACGGTCAGGGTGTCGGCGTCAAAGTCGAGCGTGGCCAGGTCGCCGGTCTGCACTTTGTCGCACAGTCGCTCCGCGGCATCGTAGGGATAGAGTTCGCCTGTGGCCACGCAGTTGCGGAAGAAGATGCGGGCGAAACTTTCTGCAACTACGACCTGCACGCCCGCCGCACCCATCGCAATGGGCGCGTGCTCGCGCGAACTGCCACAGCCGAAATTTCGTCCGGCGATGACGATCTGATAGGGCGTTTTCAACTCACTGGCGGCGATGAACTTCACCGGATATTGGTCATCCGGCAGGCCGATCAGCGCGTAACTGCCGAGCTTCTCGTATTCCTCGGCGATGGTCGGCACGAGCGTCAGATATTGGGCTGGGATGATCTGGTCGGTGTCGATGTTGTCTTTGCAGACAAAGACGGGACTGGTGATGATGTTCGGCATAGCGAATTCTAGTAGCGGAATTTAGGTTTTGGGAGCGGTGGCGGGAGGTCCGTTGCGCCAGTTGGCATGGGCACGTCGTTCACGTCGAAAAGCGGCCCGCCGGGCGTGGGGCGAATGGTGTTTTGTTTGGGCCGGCCAGAATAGAATTGTGGCGAACCCGTAGTGCTGACGAGCACGGGCTTTGGAGTGGCGGGAGCGGGCGGCGCGGGCTTGAGATCGTCGGTGGAAACATAGCCGCTCACACCGGTCTCGGTCATCACATGGCTGAAACCCCAGGTGCTCTGCAGCATCGTGACGATGGTGCCCTGCGACAGCGTCAAGTCTGCACCGAAACTCTGTGCCGGCCCGTATTTGTAGAGCGCAGATTTGGGTGCGGTGATGACGTAGCGCCCGCCCGCCGACATCGGCTTCGTCGCGCAACCGCTGACCGCCGTGAGCAGGAGGAGCAGCGGCAGTAAAAGGAACGCGCGAGCAAAGGGCATGATCAACAAGTGGCGGTGTCGCCTGGAGTGCGACAGAGTGCTGAGACCGGGCGTTCAACTCATGTATTCACGCGGGTCGGTAATCCGCCCCGTCAGCGCGCTCGCCGCCACGGTATAGGGCGATGCGAGGAAGACCTGCGACTCCTTGTTGCCCATGCGGCCGGGGAAATTGCGGTTCGTTGCCGAGATGCACTTCATCGGCGTGTTTAGACGGCCAAAGGTATCGACCGGCCCGCCGAGGCAGGCGGCGCAGGAAGCGTTTTCCGTCATGCGCACGCCGGCGCTTTCGAGGATCGACCAGACGCTGATCCCGCCCCAAAGCGTATCCTTCAACTCCTGCACCACCTTCGTCGTCGCCGGCACACCAAAGGTGTCGATCTTCACGGTCTTGCCCTGCACGACGTGCGCGAAGGCCAGGAAATCGCTCGTTTTCCCGCCGGTGCAGGAGCCGATGTAGGCGCGGTCGAGGCTCACATTCATCTCCTTGGCGAGCTTGCGCTGGCCTGGGTCCGGGTGACAGGCCACGGTGGGTTCGAGCTGATCGAGGTCGAAAACCTTGTCGTAGATGAAGCGCTGTTCCTTATCCAACTCGACGGGCTCGAAGTCCGCCTTCGTGCCGTTTTCCGCCGTGCGCTCGCGCACGTAATCGCCAGTCTTTTCGTCGTAGGGAAACATCGCGTTTTTCCCGCCGGCTTCGATCGCCATGTTCGCGATGGTCATGCGGTCGTCCATGTTCAGCGCGTGGACGCCGGGCCCTTCCCACTGCATCGCGCGATAGGTCGCGCCGTCAAAGCCGATGTCGCCGATGACGTGCAGGATCACGTCCTTCGCCATAACCCCGGGGCGCATCGCGCCTTCGAGGTAAAAGCGCATCGATTCCGGCACCTTGAGGAGCAACTTGCCCGTGCCGAGAATGAAGCCGGCGTCGGTGTTGCCGATGCCCGTCGCGAACTGGTTGAACGCCCCCGCCATGCAGGTGTGCGAGTCCGTGCCGAAGAGGATTTCGCCCGGCCGCGTGTGGCCCTTCCACGGCAGCGTGGTGTGGCAGACGCCCGTGTAGTTCTTGCCGTACTGCTGCTTGAGCTGTCCGCGCGAAGCGTCGAAATGCCAGTGCCCATTTGGATCATCGATCACGTCGTAGAAATATGGCAGCCCCTGCTCGCGCGCAAAGTCGCGGAGGATGTCCACGTTGCGGTTCGACATCGAGTCCGCCGTAAAAATGTAGTGGTCCGGGATGATGACCAGTTTCCGCCGGTCCCAGACCTTCGCATCCTGTCCAAACTCCCGCTTAAAAACCCCGATCGTCCCCGGCCCGCACACATCGTGCGTCATCAGGATGTCCACATTCACCCACACATTGTCGCCCGCAGTCGCGTGCGCCTTGCCACTCGCGCGGGCCAGGATTTTTTCGGTCAAAGTCATAGGGCGCGCAGTATCGGCACGCCCATTCCGCGAGGCAAATGGAATGTCTGGCCTGCACTTGTGAGTGTCCATCAGTGGTTTCACCCGCGCCGGCTGATTCGGAGTTGCACCGCGCTGCGGGGCTGCGCGATGCTGCGCGCCCACTTTCCACCCGCAACCCCTCACCCACTCACATCACATGGGACGCCAATGGCTCCACGCTAAACGCGAAGTCGCCGGCCTGAAAAAAGGCCAGATGGTCGGCAAACTCGTCAAAGAAATCATGGTCGCCTCGAAAATGGGCGGCCCCGATCCCGACGGCAACGCCCGCCTTTTCGCCGCCTGCGAGAAAGCCCGCCGGGCCAGCGTCACCCGCGACGTCATCGAGCGGGCGATCAAGAAAGGCGCAGGCATCGGCGACGAGAAGCTGACCCTCGACCACATCGTCTTCGAGGGCTACACACCGCACAAAGTGCCCGTCATCGTGGAAGTGATGACCGACAACAACAACCGCACCGCCCCCGAGATGCGCCTGCTCTTCAAGCGCGGCCAACTCGGCGCGCCCGGCTCGAACAAATTCCTCTTCGACCATGTGGGCCTCGTCGAAGCGCACCACCCGGATCCCGCCACGGACCTCGAGACCGCCGCCATCGAAGCCGGCAGCAACGAAGTCGAGCCGCTCACCCACGAGCAGAACGACGACATCCCCGCTGGCACTGCCGGGGCGCGTTTCATTACTGAGCGCACAGCCACCGCGGCGGTCTCGAAATGGCTCGCGCAAAACGGCTGGACCGTCGTCACCAGCGAGCTGGGCTACACCGCGAAAAACTTTCCCGACCTGACTGATGAGCAGCGCGCCGAGGCCGGCGAGTTCCTGCACGAACTCGACGAGCACGACGACGTCCACCGCGTCTGGGCCGCGCTGCGATAGGGCTCTGTCCCGGGTGGCCTTTTTCCGTCCCCGCCGACTATTTCCAGTAGGTGCGCCAGCCTTGGTTCTGAACGCTGGCCCCTCGCGGCACCTGGCAGAGGATCAAGGCGAAGCCAAAGCAGTCGCCACACGCAAACAGCGCGTTCCAAGTGGAAAACCACGCTGCCGCCAGCGTCCAGTAGGGCGGGATGCCACCCACCGAGGCGAAGGCCAGCGGCAAAGCCGTGATGCCGAGAAACGGCGTGGCAAACACGAGCAAGAATCGCTCGCGCGTGAGCGGCCCCGAATAGTGGGCGTAAAACAGCAAACGCCGTGGCCACGCGCCCAGGACCGTGGCGGGCGAGCGTCCAAAGCCGGGATGGACGACGGCGTGGAGCAATTCATGCACAACGATCAGTACCGGGAGGGAGAGGAATACAGCAATCGCCAGCAGGATTTCTTGGGAACCGGGCAGATGGAGTGCAGGCACCCCGAGACGCTGCCAGCAAAACGCTACTCCCCAAGCGCCGCCCAGGCCGATGGGCAGGGCGAGGAACTGCAGGAGGACTGGCCCGGGCTCGCGAATCGGCCGCCAAGAACTGTCAGGCACAAACTCATCAGGGATGGGACCGAGGTGAAAGCGCATGCGGAGCAACTCCATTGAACCCGCCGGCAAAGAACCCGGCGTGCCCCGCCAACAGCGGGATAATCATCCGAAAGAAATCCTAGCCGTGCTTCGGGATGGCGTATTCGCTCGTCTTGAGGATGCCCGGCTGGGGGACGGGATATTTGCCGTCGGCATCGGCGGGGAGGAAGGCGGGGCTGTCCAGGGTGAGCTTTTCCACGCCGGGCGCGAAGACATCCGGACAATTGAGCATGTCATCCCAAGTGATCTCCTGCGCCGTGTGCGCGGCCATGCGGCCCATCGAGGTCGCGACGCTGGCATCGACGCCACGTTTGACTTCACTGTAGGGCCGATTTTCGCGGATCGCCGAGATCAAGGAATCCCATTCGTTTTGATAGGGATTGGACGTGTCGCTGCTCTGCCAAATCAAGTTCTCCCGGCTCGGCGTTTGCCCTTTGTAAGTACTGGAAGGCGTTCCGCAGTCGCCGTTCTTCGACAGGATCGCCAGACCTTTGCTACCCTGCGCGAAGCTGTTGTACATTGGCACCGCGCCCACCATGCAGCGTCCGTCCATGAGGAACTTGGTGTTGTCGGCGAAGGTGTATTCGACCGCATAGCTGTCGAAATTTTGATCCACGTAATTGTAGCGGTAATGGCGTCCGCCCAGCGCCTGGGCTTTCACCGGCCAGGCATTTTTCATCCAGCAGCAGTGATCGATGTGATGGATGTAGAAGTCGCTGAAACAACCGCCGCTCGCCCAGAGGAAGCTGTGGAAGCGGCTGATCTGCCAGAGCAGTTCACTCGGCGTGCCCGGCCATTTTTCGGAAAAAGCGGACGCCAGCGGACCGGCCATGCGGTAGCCGCGCATCAGAATGATGTCGCCGATCTCGCCATCCTGAATGCGGGCATGAACTTCCTGCAACGCCTTGCTGTGCCGCGACATCAGGCCCACGCCGACTTTCAAACCCTTCTTATCCGCCGCCTCGGCGAGGGCGTACATCTTTTTTGCGCTCGGGCCGTCGGCGATCAGCGGCTTCTCCATGAAGACGTTCAGCCCTTTCTCAATGGCATACTGAAAATGCACCCAACGGAAAGCCAGCGGCGTGGTGAAAATAGCGACGCCGCCGGGCTTCAAGGAATCCATGGCGTTTTTGAAGCCGTCGAAGCCGATGAACTGGCGGTCGGCGGGCACATCCACCTTGGCGGCGTGCTCGGCTTTGATGTTCTGCAGACTGGTTTCGAGTTTCTTTTGGGAAACATCGGCCATGGCCACCAGCTTGAGCGGCGGGCCGGAGACGGCGAGCGCATTCGAGGCGGCCCCGGTGCCGCGTCCACCGCAACCGATGAGGGCGACCTGAATGGTGCTGTCCTCGGCGGCGTGGACGAATGGAATCTTGATGCCGGCGAGGGCGGAGACAGCGGCACCGGTGCCGGCGGCTTTGAGGAACGCGCGGCGCGAGCTGGTGGGGAAGGATGATGGGTTCATGGAGCGCGAGGCTGCGGCGGGACGGCGGGGTGTGTCAATGGCTGTCTGCAATTTGGGTGCGCATATCGGTGGCCGAAAACGGCGAGCGCGCGGGACGGGCTTCGCGTAATCTCGCCGCATGCTCGCCTTTGCCACCTGCTACGAAGCGCTCCGCGCCCGCGATGCGCGGTTCGACGGGCTCTTTTTTGTGGGTGTGACGACGACGCGCATCTACTGCCGCTCGGTCTGCGCGGCGCGCACGCCGCGGGAAAGCTCGTGCCGGTTTTTTTCCAGCGCGGCGATGGCGGAGAAGGACGGGTTCCGGCCGTGTCTGCGCTGCCGGCCGGAGCTGGCACCGGGCAGCGATGAAGCGGTGTCGGAGCGGTCGCTGGCGCAGGCCATCGGCCGGCGGCTGCAAGCCACGGCGCTGGAAGCGGCCTCGGTGAAGGAACTGGCGCGGCAGGCCGGGTTCAGCGAGCGACAACTGCGGCGCATCGTGCGCGGGGCATTTGGCGTCACCCCAATCGAGCTGGTGCAAACGCAGCGGCTGCTTTTTGCGAAAAAACTGCTGCACGAAACGGCGCTGCCGGTGGCCGCCGTCGCTTTGCGGGCGGGCTTTCGCAGTCTGCGGCGGTTCAATGCGCTCTTCCAGGCGCGCTATGGGCTCGCGCCGACGGCACTGCGGCGGAGCGCGGCATTGGCGGTCGCGGGACCGCTGCGGCTGCAGCTCGCATATCGGCCACCGCTGGCGTGGAGAGAGATGCTCGCGTATTTTGGGGCGCGGGCGATTCCGGGCGTGGAGGTGGTGGCGGACGGGTGCTATTTGCGGACGACCGAGATCGGCGCGAAGGCAGCGTGGCTGCGGGTTTCGCAGGCTGCGGAGCATGACGCGCTGATGGTGGAGTTCGCGCCGGAGATGGCTTCGCACCTGTATCCCGCGCTGCACCGGCTGCGCGCGGTTTTCGATCTCGATGCAAATCCCGCGCGCATCGCCGAACACCTCTCCGTGGAAAAGTCGCTGCGCTCACTCGTCGCGAAAACGCCGGGCTTGCGCGTGCCGGGTGCGTGGGACGCCTTTGAAATTGCCCTGCGCGCCGTGCTCGGCCAGCAGATCAGCGTGGCCGCTGCGACGACGCTGAGCGGGCGGCTAGTCGCGCGCTTCGGCACCCCGTTCATCACGCCTTGGCCGCGGCTCACGCACACCTTTCCTCGAGCCAGCACGCTCGCTGACGCCGCGGTCGCGGACATTGCGGCGCTCGGCCTGCCGCGCAAACGCGCGGAGACTATTCGCGAGGTAGCGCGCGCCGCCGCAGCGGGCGTCTTTGTTTTTGCGCCCGGGACGACCGCCGGGCAAGCCGTGGCGCAACTCAAAGCGCTGCGCGGAATCGGCGAATGGACCGCGCAATATCTCGCCATGCGGCTCCTGCGCAGCCCGGATGCTTTTCCCGCCGGCGACCTCGGCCTGCGCAAGGCCGCGGGCCGCGGCATGCCGCTCACCGAAGCCGCGCTCCTCCGACGCGCCGAGTCCTGGCGGCCGTGGCGCGCCTACGCCGCCGCGCATCTGTGGCATTCTCTGTCCTGATCTATGAACGCAAAAATCTACTTCACCGAATTCTCCTCACCCATCGGCTCGATCCAACTCCGTGGCACTGAAACCGGGCTGACTGGCGTCTTCATGGAGTCGCATCGCCACGAACCAGAGCGCCCGTGCGATGCCGTGCGAGACGCCGGACCGCTCCGCGGCGCCCGCCGCGAGTTGGAGGAATACTTCGCCAGCCAGCGTCGCGAGTTTTCGCTCACGCTGGAACCGGGCGGCACGCCTTTTCAAATACGCGTCTGGCAGGAGCTGCGGGCGATCCCGTTTGGCGAAACCATCAGCTATGGGGAACTCGCGCGCCGGATCGGAAATCCGCGCGCCGTCCGCGCGGTGGGCCTGGCGAACGGGCGCAATCCGATTTCGATCGTCGTGCCGTGCCATCGCGTCGTCGGCGCGAATGGGACCCTCACCGGATATGGCGGCGGTCTGGAGCGGAAACGCTTTCTGCTCGCGCTGGAAAGTGGCGGCGCGCTCGCGAAGCAGCTTTTGCTTTAGCCCAGGGCGTTGCGCTCAGTGCTGACGCTCCAGGCTACTTTGCCGGGACCACGTCGCGGTGCGTGGGCTGGGGCTTGCCGGGACGGAAAGATTCGAGGTGTTCGAGCTGGGTGGTGAGGCCGGAGATTTTAGCGGGAAGCTCGCCGACAGCGGTGCGGACGGCGTCCCGAATCGTGTCGGGATCGGCCTCGGCCCGGCAGTTAATGATGAGCTGGCCGGCGGTGACGGGAGCTTCGAGGCGGAGCGAAAGCTCGGGAACGAAATCGCTGCGGACGAGATTGATGACGGCGATATCGCGGAGACCGTCGTCGGGGCTGAGGGTCATTTTCAAATGCGCGATTTCGGCTCCGGTCAGACAGCGCTGAATGTCGCGGGCGAGGAGTTGGAGCACGGCCTCGGAGTCAAAGCCGGTGCCGCTGGTGAGTTGGACGGTGGCGTTCAACCAGCCGAGGAGGGCTTCACCTTCGGCATAAAGCGCGTAGTCCACAGCCATTGTCGCGCGGCTGAGTTGCTCGCCAGTTTCGAGGTATTTGAACCAGGTGTCGAGGCCGCGGTTCTCGCGGGCGGAAACTTTGAGAATCGGAGCATGCGGAAATTCTTCCGCCAGCCTGGCGATCAAGCGCTGAAGCCGATCCGCTGGCAGCGTGTCACTTTTGGCGACAACGATAATGTCGGCCTCTTCGAGTTGCTTGCGGTAGATGTAGAGCACTTTGTCGGAAAACTTTTTTCCTTCCGCCAGGCCGAAGACGCCTTCCGCCCGAACGGGATCGACGAGCACGCTGAGCGGGGCGATGACGAATTCCGCGCCGTAGATGCGCCGCAGCGGGTAGGTGACGGTGGCGACGAGATCTGTGCAGCTCCCGACGGGCTCGGCGATGAAGACGTCGGGCTTCGTGGCGGCGTCGAGGTGGCGGGCGGCATCGACGAGGGAATTGAAGCGGCAGCAAAAACAACCGCCGGGAATCTCCTCGGTGGCGAACCCTTTCGAGCGGAGCATGGCGGTATCGACAAGCTCGCTGCCCTGGTCATTGGTGATGAGACCGACGCGCCGACCTTTGGCCGAAAGATGCTGCGCGAGCGCGGCCACGGCGGTCGTTTTACCGGCGCCGAGAAAGCCGCCGAGCATGATGTAGCGGGCCTTTTCGGAGTTCGGAGATCGGGGTTCGGAGTTCGGATTCATTCTTCGTGGACTTGCTTTTCCAGGATGCGGTCGATGGTTGCATCGAGGAGCGCACGGTAGGCGGCGAGGTCGATGCATTTGCCGTCAGGAATGCCATCTACGGCATATAGCCAGCCCGCGCCATAGGGCTCTTCGCTGACGAGGTCGATCTTTTCGCGCAGGGCGGGATTGCCCCCGGCGAAGCCGCCATCGGCGACGCAGTAGATGTCGCTGATCGCTTTGAAACCTTCGATCGAGCCGATGATCTCACCGCTCGCGACGGGCGCAGCGTCTGTTTTTTCCCACTGCACCTCGACGATCTCGCCGAGCATGCGCGTGGCAAATTTCGTAAAACCCACTCGCCACCGCCCCGGCTCGATTTCGCGCAACCAGAAGTGCGATGGGCTGTAGAGGCAGTCCGCCGGGAGGTGCGTGACGAAGTTGGAGCGCTTGTAGAAGGAGGTGGCGGACATCGGGAATAGCGAAAGACTAATGACGAATGACGAGGGATTTACGAATTCCAAAGTGCGAAGTGCGCGGGGCGCGGCGGGTAGACCTTCGTCATTCGAGCTTTTCTAGTCATTCGTCATCCGTCATTCCTAACCTTCCCCGTGCTCTATTTCGACCACAACGCCACGCACCCGCTCTCGCGGGCCGCGCGCGCGGCGTGGCTGGATGCGACTGAGCGCCATGTCGGGAATCCGTCGAGCCCGCATCGGGTCGGAGCGCGGGCGGAGGCAGCGCTGGCTCAAGCTCGGGAGAGGCTGGCGGGTTGGCTCGGGTGCGGTGCGGAGGAGATCGTGTGGACGAGCGGGGCGACGGAGGCGAATAACGCGGTGCTGCATCATGCCGCGCTCGAGGGAGCGGGCGAAGTGTGGATTTCGGCGGTCGAGCATCCGTGTGTGCTCGCGGCGGCGCGGCGGTATTTTCCGAAAACGCACCGCTTAATCCCGGTGACCCAAGACGGGGTGGCGGATCTCGCGTGGCTGTCGGATGCGCTTAAACACAGGCGTCCGGGGTTGATCGGGGTAATGGCGGCGAACAACGAAACCGGAGTGCTGCAGCCGTGGAGTGAGGTGCTGGCGTTGTGTCGCGAACATGGGGCGCCGTTTTTTTGCGACGCGGCGCAGTGGGTGGGAAAGCAGCCGGCAAAGGGACTGGGCGCAGGCGATTTTACGAGTGGCTGCGCTCATAAATTTGGCGGGCCGCAGGGTGTGGGCTTTATGCAATGCCCGGTGAAGTTTCAGCCGCTGCTCGTCGGTGGAGCGCAGGAGGCCGGCCGGCGGGCGGGGACGGAGAACGTGGCCGGCGTGCTCGCGATGATCGCTGCGCTGGAGGAGCGGGAAGCGATGCTGGCCCGCGGCGAAATGGCGGAGCGTCTCGCGATCCGGGTGCGTTTTGAACAGCAAATCGTGCGAGAACTACCGGGCGTGAAAATCGTCGGATCGAACACAGAGCGTCTGTGGAATACAGTTACCGTGGTGATGCCGGAGTTGGCGGATTGCCGCCAGCGCTGGGTCGTGAAGTTGGACAAGCTCGGCTTTGCCGTCTCGACCGGCTCGGCGTGCGCGAGCGGGAAGGAGGAGACTTCGCATGTCCTCGGGACAATGGGTTTTAGTACGGGAGAGGCCTCGCGTGCGCTGCGTTTCAGCGGTGGCTGGGAAACGGGTGCGCGCGATTGGGAGGCACTCTTGGGAGGGATCAAGCGCGCGCTTACCTGTTGATGATGACGGCGCCACCTTTTTTGCAACCAGCGCATTATAATCGCAAGATGATGGTATAGAGTAACTTGCCAATAGTATATGTCTTCAAAATATGCTCACTCGGGCCCCGTAATAGCTCAGAAGAAGGACCCGGATTAACCTGCTGATTGAACTGGTCGTTGCAGAAGGACAGAAAGGAGGGCGATGTCGGCCGGAGTGATCCCACTGATGCGGGCCGCTTGGCCGAGGGTCTCGGGCCGAACACGAGCGAGTTTCTGGCGCGTCTCGGCCCGGAGGCCGAAGAGGGAGGCAAAATCCAAGTGAGGTGGGATACGACGATCTTCACTCGCGCGCAGTTTCTCGATCGCAGCATCCTGGCGGCTGATGTAGCCAGCGTATTTCAAATCAATCTCAAGAGCTTCCCAGCGGTCGGCGGGGTATTCCGAACGCAGGGACGCGGGGAGTTGATCGACCGAGTTTTCCGGACGGCGCAACCATTGGGCCAAGCGGATTTCACAGAAGCGCGTGGCTTCGGCGAAAATCCGCAATCGGCCCAGGTCGGAGACTTTACGCCGCACTTTCTCCCAACGCTTAGAGTTTGCCAAACCACAGGCGTGGGCAAGGGGGGTGAGGCGCAGATCGGCGTTGTCCTGTCGGAGGATGAGTCGGTGTTCGGCGCGGCTGGTGAACATGCGATACGGTTCGGGGGTTCCCTTGGTCACGAGATCATCAATCAGGACACCGATGTAGGCGTCCCCACGGGAGAGATGAAAGGGGGGCTTCCCGAGTACTTTGAGGGCCGCATTCGCTCCGGCTACCAGACCTTGCGCTCCCGCTTCCTCATAGCCGGAGGTACCGTTGATCTGTCCGGCGAAGTAGAGACCGGGCACGCGGAGGGTTTCGAGACTGTGATTGAGCTGCGTGGGTGGGCAGTAGTCATATTCCACGGCATAGCCGGGGCGCATGATTTCAGCTCTCTCGAGCCCGGCGATGGTGCGGATGAATGCATATTGGACCTCCATTGGCAGGCTCGTCGAAACTCCATTGACGTAATACTCCTCTGTGTGCCGCCCTTCAGGTTCGAGAAAGACTTGATGGGCACTTTTCTCGGCAAACTTGACCACTTTATCTTCGATCGATGGGCAATAGCGAGGGCCGACGCCTTCGATCTTACCGGCGTAAAGCGGGGATTTGTCTAGGTTTGCGCGGATAAAATCGTGAGTGCGGCTGTTCGTATGCGTGACCCAGCAGGGGAGTTGTTCCACATGGAACACACCGTTTTGCCAATGGTTCAACGAGAAGATGTCGTGCTTGTCGCGGGCAAGTTCCTCGGGCAGATAAGAAAATGGTAGCGCCGGATCGTCGCCGTCATTTCGCTCGCAGCGGGTGAAGTCGATGGTTTTGCCGTGGATGCGGCAGGGCGTTCCGGTCTTGAAGCGCCCAACCTCAAAACCCAGCTCCTTGAGGCTGTCGCTTAGGGTCGAGAAGCTGTCGCCCATCCGTCCGCCGGCTTGGTTTTGTAGGCCGACGTGTAGCAACCCGCGCATGAAGGTGCCGGTCGTGATTACGACGGACTTCCCCAGCACACGCAATCCGAGGTTCGTCTCGACGCCACACGCCCTGGAGTCGTTTACGAAAATCTTCACAGCGTTTCCCTGCATGAGATCGAGGTGCGGCTGCCGTTCGAGCACTGCTTTGGCGCGAAACTGGTAGGCTTTCTTGTCGCATTGCGCGCGGGGCGAGCGGACGCTGGGGCCTTTTTTCGCGTTGAGCATGCGGAATTGGATGCTCGTCGCGTCCGTATTCAGGCCCATGACGCCGCCCAGCGCGTCGATCTCGCGGACGATCTGTCCTTTGGCTTGGCCGCCGATGGCCGGGTTGCAGGACATCTGCCCAACGGAATCGAGATTCTGCGTCAGCATGAGTGTCTCGCAGCCGAGGCGGGCGGCCGCCATCGCGGCTTCGATCCCGGCGTGGCCGGCACCGATGACGATGACGTCGTAGGTCTTCGGGTAGGTAAACATGATTGTTCTACGTGGAACTTTTACGTCCCCAAGATGCCCTCACTCGCCCGCGGCAGCAGTAGTGCGATGCTCGACGCATACGTTTTCCCCTCCAAGTTCGCCGAGCACACACGCAAAGCGGGCGCGAACTCCGCGAGAACCTGACGACACGCGCCGCAAGGCGTCACCGGCTCTTTCGAGTCGGCAATAACGGCCAGCGCTTCGAAATCCCGCTCGCCTGCCGCCACCGCTGCGTACACCGCCGCTCGCTCAGCGCAGATCGTCAGCCCATAAGACAGATTCTCCACATTGCAGCCCGTAAAGACCCGCCCGCTCCGCGTCCGCAGCGCCGCGCCCACAGCGAAATGTGAATATGGCGCATACGCCAGTTCCCGCGCGGCGCGCGCCGCGGAGATCAACACAGAAAAATCATTGTTTAAGTCGTTACCGTTCATGTTCTGAAAAGTTCGTCGCCAGCCGGGGAATTTTGCGTTGCAATCCGTCGCCGAGTCGCAACAATCCCCCTGTGGTCGCCCCTAAACGCAATTACACCGGCAAACTTATCGCTGTCGAGGGCTTGGACGGGTCCGGCAAGTCCACCCAGCTCTATCTCGTCAAGCGCTGGCTCGAGCTCGAAGGCTATCGCGTTTTCTTTACCGAGTGGAATTCCTCCATCCTCGTCAAGAAGTCCACCACCAAAGGCAAAAAGCGCCAACTCCTCACGCCCACCACCTTCTCCCTCATCCACGCTACGGATTTCGCCGACCGTTACGAGCGCCAGATCCTTCCCCTCCTCCGGGCCGGCTACATCGTCCTCGCCGATCGCTACCTCTTCACTGCCCTCGCCCGCGACGCCGTCCGCGGCGTCGATCGCGAGTGGGTCGCCGAACTCTACAGCTTTGCCGTCCATCCGGACATTACCTTTTACTTCCGCGTCCCCCTCGAAATTTCCCTCGCCCGCATCCTCGAAGGCCGCCCCGCTCTCAAATACCACGAAGCTGGCCTCGACATGGGCTGGAGCACCGAGCCCTACGAGAGCTTCCGCATCTTTCAGGGCAAAGTTTTCGCCGAATACGAAGGCATGCGCGAAAACTTCGGCTTCACCTGCGTCGAGGCTACCGAGGAAATCCACATCCAGCAGGCCAAAGTCCGCGAGATCATCCGCCAAAAAATCGACCTTCCCGCTTATCGGATGCGGAAGTGATCCTAGAAATCTGACCAACCGCCATGCCTCACCCGGACAGCCCCTTTTTCGGACGCCCCCTCCCGGAAGTCCGCGACACACGCTTCCCAGGCAAACTCTTCGCCATCGAGGGAGCCGACGGCTCCGGGCGCTCCACTCAGATCGCCCAGCTCAGCCAATGGCTCGAAGGCCAGGGCTTCGCCGTCCGCCACATGGGCCTCCGCCGGTCCAATCTAGTCGCCGAAGAACTCGAAGACGCCAAGCAAGGTAACGTCCTCACGCACACTACCCTCTCCCTCTTCTACGCCACGGACTTTTTCGACCAACTCATCCACGAAATTCTCCCCGCCCTCCGCGCTGGCTTCATCGTCCTGGCCGACCGCTACATTTACACCCTCATGGCGCGCGACATCGTCCGCGGTGCCGAGCGCGCTTGGGTGCGCAACCTCTACAGCCCCGCCCTCGTCCCCGACGCCATCTTCTACTTCCGCACCGGTGCCCGCCAGCTCGTCGAGCGCAATTTCCAGAAAAACCCCACCCTCGACTACTGGGAAAGCGGTATGGACCTCGGCCTCTCTCGCGATATGTTCGACAGTTTCATCCAGTACCAGCGCCTTCTTGCGGCGGAGTTTCAGACCTTGGCGAAAGACCACGCTTTCACGGTCATCAACGCCAACCTCCGTGTGGAAACGATCCAGCGCGATCTCCGCCGCCAGATCGGCCAGCACCTCGGGGTGGGAAAGGCGGAAGGCGGAGGGCGGTCGTCCGAAGAGATCCCCAGTTAGCATACGATCATGTGGCCTTGGCGAATTTGGCAAGCAAAATTAGACATAAAACCCTCTTTAACATTGCTTTACAAAACTAAACGATTCCAGATTTCCGCCCAATTACCGAAACGCTTTTCAGCAACCTCTCCAAGAATCTCCCCCGTTGCCGCGCCCGTCAGTACCGACTGCGGATGCCCGCCGCGATCGCCTCCGCGAGGCGTTGTCGATATGCCCCGGAGCCCGCGATTCTTCCCCCCTCTGCGCGGTTCGTGAGGAAGCCGCACTCCACCAGCACCGCCGGGATGCGCGTATTGCGGATCACATAAAACCCGCGCGTCCGCACCCGCCGATCCTCCGTTCCGGTCGCCCGAACCACTCGGCCATGGATGGCCGCCGCCAGGCGGGCACTTCGCCGCGAGTAGTAATAAGTTTCGATCCCATTGGCTCCCTCTCGTGTCGCGGAGTTGAAATGGATCGAGACAAAGATCGCGTCGCGGTAGGAATTGGCGATCGCGCAACGCCCATCCAGCCCCACAAAATAATCCCCAGGTCGCGTCATCACCGTGCGGTAGCCCGCGGAGCGCAGCAGCGCCTCCAGCCGCCGGGCCACATCGAGCGTATAAATCTTCTCCGCGTAGCGGTCGCCCGGCACCCCCCCGCGATCATGCCCCCCGTGTCCGGCATCGATGACCACCGTGGGCCGCGCCCAAGCCGCCGAAGCGGACAGACACAGCAGTGCGAGGAGGAGGATGAGGAAGGGACCAGTCTTTTTCATGGCAAATCGGGCGAGAGAGTTTGGAAAACTCAGGCGGAAGGCGAGTGGAATATTCTCCCGAATGGCGGTTGCGGCGCGATGTTGCCAGCCGGACGTATTGCGGCGTTTATGCGCGCAATTTTTCTCCTTCGCATGAAAACGCCCAATCCCTGTCTCCATCCGGTCATGCAGATGCAGATCAAGCATGCGCTCAAATCCCGCGACGGCGCAGAGCTGCGCAGTGAGGTCATCAACACCATCCACCCGCTCGGCGACTGAGATTCCCGAGAGCGCCCGCCTCGGGGGGGTGAACCGCTGCCTTCTCCTCTGCCTACTTGCGACCGAAGAGGCTCCAGCCGGTGCCTTTCTCGTTCTTGTTCTGGTTGACCTTGAGCTGGCCGAGGAGAGACTGGAGGCCGAGATAGACTTTGTGCCACTGGCCTTCGACGGTCGGCACCGCCTCGGGAGTATCGGCCAGGTAGCGGAGGCTGGGAGCGTTGGCGAAAAGGGAGTGAACCTCCTCTTTCTTCGGCCCGCCTTTCTCGGTGGAGGCGATGATGGCTTCGAGCCCCTGGGCGATGATGCTCTTGATTTCGAGAAACTGAGTCTCGTCTTCGCGGGCGAATTTCTTGTCCCGAGCAAGGTTCACGTAGTGGTTAAACTGTTTCCAGCACTCGATGTAGTTTTCGAGGTGGAGGATGAATTCATCGAGGTTCTTGTAGTGCATGGCGAGGTGGGTGTGGGCGTGGGGTAGCTGGAGAGTGGCGGGTTGGAGAAAGATGAGGGCACCGCCGCGCATCTCGCGGGCGGTGATAGTGAGGCCGCTGAATTGCAGGTGCAGGTCGGTGAGCGGCAGACTGGCGGCTTGGGCGGAGTGGAAGGCGGCGACGACGACCTTGCCGATCTCGAGCATGGCTGGGCGGCCAAAGGAGGAGGGCAGGGTGGAGGCGACGAGGTCTCCGCCGCGGTGGAGGGTGAAGCAGCCGCTGGGCAGGCGCTCGGGCCGCAGCGGTTTGAGCACACGGGTGAAGGGTTTCAGGATGCCCATTTGACCTCGATCTGTTTCATGGTTTCGCGAATGTAGGGGAGGGTGGCGCTGCGGGTGAAGCCGACGGCGAGATCCTGCTCGTCGGTGGAGAGGATGGCGACGTGGCGCTGGGGGCCGAGGGCCTCGATCTGCTCGAGCTGGCCCGCTTCGAGCCGGTCCCCGAGGATACGCATGGCGCGGGTGGTCTGGTGAATCCAAGCGGAAAGTTCCTCCGCGTTTTCCGCTCCCCATTGGTCGAATTTCTTTTCGTCCGCACCATCAACGGCGAGGACGAATTGGACGCCTTTGTAGCGGGCCAGGCCGGCGAGTGGATTGGTCTCCTCGGCGAGGGGGAGTCCGGCATCGGTCTCGTCCATGGCTTGCGCAGTTTCCATGAGGAGGTTTTCGTAGGAGGAGAAAATGGTCCTCGGGCGAGGCACGTCGGAGGGGAGGATTTCGAAGCTGCCGGCTTTCCAACGGAGCATTTCGAGGAAGGCTTCCTTGCCGAGGGAACCGCCGGTGGCGGCGTCGATGATCTCGCCTTTCTGTATCCAGATGCGGCCCTCGCCCGTGGCACTGGAGATTTTCAAAATCGCGGAGCTCTGGGTCAGACATTCGAGCTGGATGATGTCCACGAGGGTCTTGCTTTGGATGCCGCGGAAGCCGCCAGCGTCGTTCTTTTCGAGCATGGACTCGATGCAATCGACGAAGTTGATGATCTCTTTGCCGGTCTTCGGTTTTTCCAGATAGAGGTCGATGCCCATGCCGTAGGCGCGGGCGCGGAACTGTTCGTCCTCGGCCGCGGTCATGACGACGACGCGGAGCGCGGGGAACTTCCGGCGGACAATGGCGAGGACTTGGAAGCCGTCCATCTGCGGCATGCGGAGATCGACGAGGAGGAGGCTGAAAGGATCGCTTTCGAGCAAGGCGATGGCGCGGGCGCCGCTGTCGGAGATGTGGATCTCCGGCTGGCTGGGAAGACGGGCGAGGATCTCCTGGTAAATCTCCAGGATGTCGTGTTCGTCGTCGAGAATGAGGATTTTCTGCCGGGCAGGCATGGCTGGGAATCTTGTGTGGATGAGGCTTCGGAGGTGATTGGTCCGCGGATTGCGGAAAGATCGGCGGCAGTTCTTTAGCACGTCACGGGCCAAGGAAAGCGGGAGGCACAAACATTTTTGAGAGCGCGGGTAGTGGTGGCATCGCGGCTGCTAGGCTGGTTCGGGAAACCCGCTGGCCTCATGCTCTCGATCTTCAAAAAACTCTTCGGCAAGTCCGAGCCCAAAGCGGCGGTACCCACCGTCCGCCCTTCCCAACTCAGCGAACCCTCCGCGCCGATGCCCAGCGTGGAGGTCGCCCATCTCTCCCTCGCCGCCATCGTCGGGCGTTTCCCCGATGAGATGAAAGCGGCCGTGCTGCATGAACCGGACGCTGCGGCCACCATCGCGCTGCCGCTCGCGCTCATTCATAGGCAGCTCGCCACGGGCGCGGTCAAGATGTCCTTCGCCAGCCTGCATCGCCAGGCACCGCCCGGCGTCTTTGGACCGATCGCCGCGGGCGACAAACGGCAGGTCGAGATTCCGCTCCGGGAAATTTTCCGCCATGTGAGCCCGAATGCTTTCAAGCGCCGCCTGGATCAGCGTCCGCTCGATACGCTGGACAATGACTTCAACCTTTTCGGCAATTCAGAGAAGCCCTACGAAATCGCGCCGAACACGCCGGAGAATCCGCCGCGCAAGGACTCCACCGCCCTCCATTTCAAGCCAGCCAACCCCGCTCCGTCTTCGCGCGTCGGATTCCACGAACCGCCCGCTCCGAGGGCGAAGTCTTCGGGCCTCGCGCCGTCCAATGGCATGCGTCTCGTCGCGCCGCCCGAGGAATTCCAGAGTCCGCCGCCGGCGGTCCCCACGCCGCCGGCCAAGTCCGACGAACCGCCGCTGACGCTGACGCTAGCCCCGCTGGTCAATACGTGGCCGGAGGCCATCTGCGGCGAGATCGCCACGCTTGATCCTGCGACGACCGTGACGCTGGACACCGGGGCCATCACCGCCGGACTCGCCAAAGGCAAGGTCACTTTCACCTGGGGTGAAATCCGCGACGGTCTCCAGCCAGCGCCCGCCGAAGCGACGTCCGTCGATGTCGCCACCGTGCTGATCCTCCCCCTGAAGATCATCGCCCCCGCCTATTTCGCCGCTTCGAAGAAAAAAACAACCGCGCGCAAGAGCATCGAGATGGATGACAGCATCCCCGCGCTCTTCAATGACGGCCGCGACTCCGCGCCAGTCGAAGCGGTTGCCGCGGCGGCCGAGGAAATGCCCGTGGAGCCAGTACCGGAGCCGGCTCCCGAGGCGGAGGCTGCCGCCCTGTCCGCGGCGGAGCCCGGGGTTCCTGAAACCGTCGGCCAGATTTTTGGGAACTCGAACCAGCAGGAATTTACGCCGGCGGAAATTGTCGCCGGCACTGTGAAACTGCCCGGCGTGGCCGGCGCTATCGTCGCCTTGCAGGAGGGCCTGCCGGTCGCGCATTCGCTGCCCGAAGGCGTGAAGAGCGACGTCATCGCGGCCTTTCTCCCGCAGATATTCGCGCGGCTGAACCAGTATTCCGGCGAGATGAAACTCGGCGAGGTGGACGACCTCCTTTTCACCACCCACGGCGCGCACTGCCAGATTTACCGGCTTGGCTTCGTCTATTTCGCCGTGCTCGGCAAACCCGGCGAAGGCCTGCCCTGGCACGAAATGCGGATCATCTCGGCGGAACTCGCGCGGCAGACCAACAAATAACCCAACCCATCCATGGCCATCATCAACCAAGCGACCAAAGAGCTGCAGGTCAAAATCGTCTATTACGGACCCGCGAAAAGCGGCAAGACTACCAACCTCGAGCAAGTCCACGCCAACGTGCAGGTCCCCGAGACCACCGCGAAAGGCAAGCTGACCTCCCTCGCCACAAGCAGCGACCGCACGCTCTTCTTCGATTTTTTCCCGCTCGAAGCGGTCGCGATCCGCGGCTTCAAGACAAAGTTTGCGCTCTTCACCGTGCCCGGCCAGGTCATCTACAACGCGACCCGCCAGATTGTCCTTCGCGGGGTCGATGGCATCGTCTTCGTCGCCGATTCGCAGTACGACAAGATGGAGGAAAACGTGGAGACCTTTAAGCATCTCGAAGACAACCTGAAGACTCTTAACCTCAACCTCGACGACATCCCCTACGTCATGCAGTACAATAAGCGCGACCTGCCCGACGCCGCGCCTATCGAGTACATGGACTACGTGCTCAACAATCGCGAGGTGCAGGTGCCAACGTTCGAGGCTTCGGCGTCCAAGACCGAGGGCGTTTTCGAGACGCTGAACATGATCACCCGCATGCTGCTGCACAAATTCCTGAGCGACGGCGCCCGCAAGTAAAACCCACCCCTTCATGGGCCAATTTCCCCAACTGATTCAGGAGGACATCGACTCCCTCGAGGCGGCGATGCGCGAATTGCTCAAGAAGAGCGAGGCGAACATCGCGCTGCTCGTCGAGAAAGCCGGCTACCTGATCCATCAATGCGGTACCCAGGATGCGATGGACGCGACCACTTTCGCCACCCTTGGCTCGAACGCCTACAACGCCGTGCAGTTCATGGCGCAGCTCGTCAACGAGAGCAATTTCACGAGCATGTACCAGCAGGGCGAGAACTACAGCACGCTGATGTTGAACGTGGATGAGAACTCGCTCCTCGTGATCGTCTTCCCCACGCACCTCACCGTGGGCTCGATGAAGTACTACGCGACGCCGGCGGCAAAGGCGATCGGGGAGTGCATCCAGCACGCCTCCGCCCGCGCCCCCGGCACCGGCCTCGACCTCAGCGATCTCGACGCCACCGACGTGCCGGCGCTGTTTCGGAAGAAGTAAGTCGGAAGCAAAAGAAGTCCGCCCGGTCGTCGCGGGCGCAAACTCCCGCAGCGTCGCTAAAGGCCGCTGCTTACGACCAGAGCCGCTTCCACCAGTTCTCGACTGGATCGACGTCGAGGCCGCGGGCTTTTTCCACGGCTTGCTCCACGGCGTCGCGCACTGCTTCGGCGGAATCGGCATAGACGCGCTTGCCGCGCTTGGCGCTGCTGGTGAGGAGGTCTCGGAGATCGTCGAGCGCGTCGCGCACGGGTTCGGGTTTGCGCTCAGGGATTTCCAGGAGGCGGGTGGCGAGGCCCAGGGCGAATCCGATGCCGAGGGCGGTGAGTACCGCTGGAATGGGGTTGGCGCGGATGCAGTCGTCGGTCTCGCGGAGGAGGTCTTGGGTGCGTTCTTTGGCGTCGTCGGTATTCATGGCAGGAAAGATACGGAGATCGTGGGCTCAGGGGTTGTTTCGTTTTTCAAATTCCTCGAACACCTTCACCGCGCCGAGGATGAGCAGCACTGGGCGGAGAAGCGCAAAGGCCAGTCGCACGAGCCCGCCGAGCAGTCGGTTCACGGGCAGCACGATGAGGACAAACGCGGCGAGGACAGCTACGCCGGCGGCCTGCGCCGGCTCCTTCCGCGCGAAGTCTTGGGCGCGCGCACTGATGTCTTCGACGGACTTTTTCCAAACACCGCGTTCGTCGGCGTTGCTTTGGGGTGCGGGAGTTTTGCGGGATCTTGGCATGATGCTGAGAGGTTTGGAGACAGTGCATAACAAGCTATGACGGCGGCGGGTTCAAACCCTCATTTTTCCAATCGCATTGTCGCGGCGCGGCGCGCTCTGCAAATTTTGCGTCATTCAGATTGGGTTTTCCGCGGTTTCCTCCTACGCTCCGCGCGCCATGAAAAAACTCCACGCGTTTTGCCTTCTCGCGTTCATCATTTTTGCCGGAGCGGCGCTCACGCGCGGCGCGGAAACTCCCACGATCACGATCAGTAAAAGCGACAAGATCGCCGTGGCCATCGGCCCGCTGAGCGGCCCGGACGGCGCGCAGGTCGCGAAGATTCTGCAGAACGACCTGGCGATTTCCGGCTACTTCAATCTCGTGCCGGCGGCGAGCGCGGGTTTCGTCATCGGGGGCACCTCCAGCGGTGCGAGCCTCGCGGGCAGCGTCACGGATCGCGCCGGAAAAACGGTGCTCAGCCAGACCTTCAGCGGCACGGCTCGGGGGAAAGTGCATGCGTTTGCCGATGAAATCATCGAGACGCTCACGGGCAACAAAGGCTTCGCCAACACCAAGGTCGCCTTTGTCGCCAGCCGCACCGGGCACAAGGAAATCTACACCGCCGACGCCGACGGCACGGGCGTCCACCAGCTCACGAACGATGCCAATATCAGCGTCGGCCCGCGGCTCAGCCCGGACGGACGCACGCTCGTCTATACCGGCTACAAGAGCGGTTACGCCGATGTGTATGAGATCGAACTCGCGAGCGGTGCGCGCAATCGCATCATCAAGTTTCCCGGCACCAATACCGGCGCCAGCTACTCGCCCGACGGCCGCCAGCTCGCCGTCATCCTGAGCAAGGACGGCAACCCCGAACTCTACACCACCGGCGCGGGCGGCGGCGGGGCGCGGCGGCTCACCCGCACCACCGGGGTCGAAAGCACGCCCACCTTTTCACCCGATGGCGACGAGATCATCTACTCGAGCGACGACCGCGGCACGCCGCAGCTCTACCGCATCCCCTCCGGCGGCGGCACCGGCCGCATGATCAGCACCGGCCACAGCTACAACACCGAGCCAAACTGGTCGCCCGATGGAAAAAAAATCGCCTTCACCGTGCGCACCGGCGGCGGGTTCTCCATCGCCATCCTGGATCTGGCGAGCGGAGTGACGCGCGTCGTCGCATCGGGCGAAGGCCCCGCGTGGGGCGCGGATTCGCGGCACCTTATTTTCGCTGACGGCGGCAGCCTCGTCCTCCTCGACGCGCAGACCGGCCAGAAAAACACCATCGCCAGCGGCTTCGGCAAAATCTCGGAGCCCACCTGGTCGCGCTAAAACCTCCCGCCGTCCTTCCTCGCCCGCACTCTTATGAAAATGACCCACTTTCTCCCACTCGCCTTCGCCGCGCTGCTCGCGCTCGGCGTCACCGGCTGCAACACCGGCAAGAAAAACGCCGGCGGTGGTGGCGGTGCCGAAGGCGATTACGTGAACGGCACCCCGCTGCCCGAGCGGCAGGAGGGCGTGTCCTTCATGGGCTCGAATGTGGACCGCAACAAATTCGCGCCGGTCTATTTCGGCTTCGACAGCGTGACCGTCGCCGGCGGCGAGCGCGGGAAGATTGAGGAAGTCGCGGCGTTTATGAAAACCGGGTCGAACAACCTGATCATTGCTGGTTTCACCGACGAACGCGGCACGCCTGAATACAACCGCGGCCTCGGCGAACGACGCGCCCAGGCCGTGCGCGAAGCGCTGATCTCCGCCGGTGCCGACGCCGGAAAAATCCAGACCGTGAGTTTTGGCGCGGAGATGCCCGCGGCCTCCGGCGGCGGCGAAAGTGCGTGGGCGAAAAACCGCCGCGCGGAATTCGGCGTCGTCCGCTAAGGCGGCCCCCGCGACGGTGACTTGGGATTACCTCGTCGTCGGTGCCGGTTTTGCCGGCGCGGTCCTCGCCGAGCGGCTCGCCAGCCAGTGCGGCGCGTCGTGCCTGGTCATCGACCGGCGTGCGCACATCGGCGGCAACGCCCACGATCATTACGATGCCGCCGGCGTGCTGCTGCACCGCTACGGCCCGCACTATTTCCGCACAAACTCGGAGCGCATCGTCGCCTACCTCAGCCAGTTCACCGAATGGCATCTGGTCGAATACAAAATCCTCTCATGGACGGACGGGCGCTTCTGGCAGTTCCCGATCAATCTCAACACCTTCGAGCAGCTCCTCGGCCGCGCCTCGACGAGCGAGGAAATGGAGCGGACCCTCGCCGGGTGGCGTGTCCCGATCGCCGAGCCGCGGAACAGCGAGGAGGTCATCGTCTCCCAAGTCGGCGTCCGGCTTTACGAGATGTTTTTTAAAAACTATACCCGCAAGCAATGGCACCGCGACCCGCGCGAACTCGACGCCAGCGTCTGCGGGCGCATCCCCATTCGCCTGAACCGCGACGACCGTTATTTGTCGGACAAATTCCAAGCCCTTCCCCGCGACGGCTACACCGCCATGTTTCGCAAAATCCTCGCGCACCCGAAAATCGAGGTTCGGCTCCAGACCGACTACCGCCAGGCGCGCGACCAGATCCACCACCGGCACCTCATTTTCACCGGCCCGATCGACGAATACTTTGGGCGCTGCTTCGGCCCGCTGCCCTATCGCTCATTGCGCTTCGAGCCCGAGACGCTGCCGCAGGAATATTTCCAGCCTGCCATGCAGGTAAACTACCCGAACGACCACGACTTCACCCGCATCGTCGAAATCAAACACGCCACCGGGCAGCGTCTCCCCGTGACCACCATCGTCCGCGAATACCCCGAGGACTTCGGGCCCGGAAAAGAGCCGTACTATCCCATCCCCGCCCCCGCTCCCCGCGCGCTCTACGACCAGTACGCGGCCCTCGCTGCGCAGGAGCCCGGCACCACTTTCGTCGGCCGCCTGGCCGCCTACCGCTACTACAACATGGATCAGGTCATCGGCATGGCCTTGGCGGAATTTGAGCGGTTCCGGTTGCAGTGAGTCTCACTGCGATTCCGCAGGCGCAGTCGGCTGATGTCGATGATTGCGCCTCCGATTTCGCTCCATATAGTCCCCGCTCCCGCCCATGAAACTCGAACGCCTCAATGAATATCTCGTCAGCGCGGTGACGATTCTCGTGGGCATGGGGTTCGCGCTTTTCGCGGGAAACCTGATCGGCCAGGAGCAGATGGGAATTCTGAGCACGATTCTGTTTTTCACCACCCTGGGAGTGGTGCTGCTGCTCATGCGCCTGGAGGTCTGGGTTTTCATCCCAATGAGCTGGCTGCTCATCGGGCAAACGGAGGTGGTGCCAATTCCCTTCAGTGTGCGGGACATCACCGTGATGGTGGTCTTTGGGATGTATGTGATCCTGACCGCCCTGAAGCAGGTCCGGATAAAGCCGGCCTTCGGACTGCTGGATACGCTGGCCCTGATCAACGTGGCCTATGTCGTCGGAGCCTACGTGCGCAACCCAGTAGGCCTTTACGCCTTTAACTCCGACATGGTCGGCGGACGGCCTTACTTTAGCGTCTTCATCGGCGTGCTGGCGTATCTCGTCCTGTCGCGTGTCGTCCTCACGCCGCAGAGCGCAAACCGGGCGGTCGGGCTCACGGTGCTGAGCGCCGTCGTCGTCGCCGTGCTTGGGGTGATCACGCGGAAATTTCCCGAGACGGTTCCGGTCATCGCGCATTTTTACTCCGGAATCGACAAGGGGGCCTACGATGCCCTCGATGTCCGTATCACCAGCGCCAGCGGGCGTTTCATCTCCCTTTTGCCGTTGGGACAGGTCGGCCTCCTCGCGCTCTGCGCCCGCTTTCGTCCGCTCACTTTGCTCCTCCCCTTTTATGGCTGGCGCTTCCTCGGTTTTCTCGTCGTGATCGGGGTTACTTTCGCCAGCGGCTTCCGTTCACTGATCGTCTATGAGGCCGCGATTTTCCTCGTCGCCAGCTACTTCTGGACAGGAATGCGCGACGCCGTGGCGCTGATCGCCTTGGGGTTGATCGGGCTCGGGATTCTGACCGCCGGACAAGGCCGCGGCTTCAATCTTCCGGAGAATGCGCAGCGCGCGCTTTCATTCCTTCCCGGCAAGTGGGACCCATTGGTCAAGGCTCAGGCGGAGAGCTCCACGGAGTGGCGGGTGATCATGTGGCGGGAGGCCCTGATGACGGACAAATACATTCAGAACAAGGTCTGGGGCGATGGCTTCGGTTTCTCCAGAAACAAGCTGATGAGCATGATGTCGATCCAGACAGTTAACCAAACGGATGAAAATTCCCGGGAGACGGCGGCGACCGCCGGAGACTTCCACAGCGGCCCCGTCTCCACTATTCGGTTTGTCGGCTATGTGGGCGGGGTCCTCTACTACACTCTGCTGGGCGTCATGTTCACCCGTGCGTGGAGGATGATTCGGCGTTCCTTTTCCACTCCCTATGTCCTGCTCGGTCTTTTCGTCGGTGTACCGCTGCTCATCGAGCCATTTTACTTCACTTTCGTCTTTGGCGGGTATCAGGACGGTCTGGCGACGACCATTTTTGGGGTGGGAATGATGAAAGTGGTCGAGCGGGCGCTCGCGGTGCATGAAACGGAGCGCGATCAGGCCGGTCCCGCGGACGAACTGCGTCAGCCGGGCCTCCAGCCGCACGCGCCCGCACGACCGGCGACTCTCGCCGGAACCGGCGGCGGGTGGCGCCAGTCTTCCTTTCGAGGCTAGCGCGTGGCAGCCCGCATATCCCACTCCCGGTTCGCCAGCCCGGTCGCGGCCGGGCGACCCTCTGCCCGATGAGCCGCTCGGCTGGTTTCCTCCGCTCGATCGCCAGTTCGTGGCTGACCTTGCTCATCGTCACCTGCACGCAGTTGTTTCAGATCCCCTTTGCCCTGCATCATCTCGGCGAGCAGGAGTTTGGGCTCTACGCCGTGCTTTCTCAGACGCTCGGGATGCTGCTCCTCGCCGAACTCGGGGTCAGCCTCGCCTTTGCCCGGCTCCTCATCGACGCCCGGATCGAGGGGCCGGAAAAGTATGCGCGCATGTGGTGCTCGGGTCTGGCGCTCTTTCTCCTCCAAGCCGCCGTCATCGGCACCGTGGCCCTCACGGTTGCCCCTTTCCTGAGCACCATCTTCCACCTGCCTCCACCGCTCGCCACGCGGGCGACGTGGCTTTTTCTCGCGGCCGGCGCGATAAGCGTCGTGCAATATCCGCTCAACATTTTCTCCCTCGCGCTTTTCGCCGGCCAGCGCGTGGCGACCAATAACGTGGTCTCGGCCGGCACCACCCTGCTGCAGTTCGCGGTTTTCGTCGCCGCCATCTACGCGGGCTGCGGCCTCTGGGCTTACATCATCGGCCTGACGGCTTCGATGGCCGTCGGCGCCTTCTGGCAGCGCCGGGCCTGCCGGAAGTGTGGGCTGGCCGTGCGCTTTGAGTGGCACCTCGTGGATCGGTCCCTGATCCGGTCCATTTTCCGGCTCGGCATGGATGTCTTTTTCATGGGTGCCTATAATCTCCTGATGAATGGCGGGCCGCTGCTCCTCTCGGGCATCCTTTTTCCCCTCGAGGTCTCCGGCCGGCTGGCGGTCAATCTGAAAGTCTCCCAGATGGTCATTCAAATCCTGCATCGCGTTCCGAGTTCCACGGAACCGGCGCTCATGGAGCTCGTCAGCCAGCGGAATCAGGACCGGTTTCGCTTTGCCTGGACCTGCATGGCCAAAGGCACGCTGCTCTCCGCAGTCGCCGCCGGCGGCTGCATTTATTTCTTCGGCGGCACCCTGGTCCGCTGGTGGACCTCTCCTGCGATGGTCCTCTCCACCTCCGCCATCGCGCTGGTCGCGTTGCTCCCCTTGCAGAGCATGATCCAGCATTTGTTTGTGTCCGCGCTCGTCATGTTCAAGCAAATCGGCAAAGTCCGCTGGAACCTCATGCTCGAGGCCATGCTCTTCGCCACGCTCGCGCTGCTCCTGGGCTCGCGCTACGGCGTCGAGGGTCTGCTCGCCGCGAAACTCATCAGCCTGCCGCTTGGAGCGCTCCTGCCCGCGATCCGCCATTTCGGCGCGGAAGCCGGATTCGAGCGCGGATTTCTCGGCCGCCTCCTGCTGCGCTTCGCGGTTGGACCGCTGCTCTTTTTTCTCGCGCTCCGCGCGGTCCTGCCAGGCGGCACGCCCAGCCTGTCCCCGCAGGTCATCGTCGCCGCCATCGCGTGGCTGGGCTTCGCTGCCGCCTGGGGCTGGTTTGGCCTGAGCGCGGCCGAGCTGATTTATTTCCGGCAAATGGCCGCGCGCCTCGTCGGGCGGTTTCAGCGAGCATGACCCGACGCTTTGCCCCGGCGGTCCAGTTTGCGACCGAGCGCGATGGAGGGAAGCTCCACCAAAGAATAGAGCAGCGACGCCAGCGGCAGTGCCAGCACCGTCGAGAAGCCCCACACCAACAAGCCGGCGAGTGTCGGAAGGCCGGTGGGCAAAGGCCCCGGCAGCCAGCGCCACACCGGCTCCAACAGGAAAAACAGCACCGCGAGATGAACCAGATAGAAGCTGTAGGAGAGACGCCCGAGCAGCTTGGCCAGACGGGTGTCGAGAACCCGCAGCCACGGCCCATCCGCACCATGCACCACCCGGCCGACGATGAGCGCCGCACCCACGCCCTCACTCCAGGCCAGCACGCCCGTGAGCCAGCGTGGGGCCTGCATGAGACCGGCCAGCGGACCACCAGCCAGCATGACCAGCCAGACCAGCCACCACTTTCCCCGCAGCCGCGAAAAGAACGCCGGCCAGTCCCAAGTGCCCGTGCCGGAAAGTTCGTAACCGAGGTAAAAGATGAACAGCGGCAGAAAATCCGCCGGGGAGACATGAGCCAGCGGCAGGACCGACAACGCGGCCAGGAGTGCAACTTGGGCCATCCGCGGCAACCGTTGCGAAAAGAAGTGCAAGAAGGGCAGGCACGCGGAGCAGACGATCTCGATGCGCAGCGTCCACATCACTCGGTTAAGGGAAAAGGATTGGAAAGTCAGGTTTTGCCAGACGACCTCCGCCGTGACCGGCCGATCATAGTGGGAGAAAAAATTCGCGTACCAGAAATGGTGGGCGGCGGCCCGGGAGGATGGCGCATCATGCAGCCAGAGAGCCCCCGCGATCAGCAACACCGAGACCGCCATCGCGGGCCAGATTCGCAGCAGCCGCCGGACGAGAAAATCCACTGCGCCAGGCCAGAGTGGCTGGCCTTTGCGGCGTAAGCCGAGGCCGAGCACGTAGCCGCTCAGGGCAAAGAACAGACTGACCGCGGCGTGCCCGTTGAACCCCATCCGGATGCCGTTCACCACCCGCAACTCGCCTCGCGACATCTCAAAAATGAGCAGCGCATGTCCTCCGGCGACCGCCAGTGCCGCCAGCCCGCGCAGCGCCTCCAAACGCGGCTGGAAACCTGGGTTTGGCGAAGCCGGTACAGACATGGACGTGTGGTTGCACCGTAGGCGTGTCAATTGCCGGGTGGCAATGCACGAACGAGGCAAAAAAACGCAGGTTTGGCCTTGGCAAACTATGGGCACGCAACGAAATCAGCTCTCCCGTCAGCCCGTCGCGGATTCGGTTTAGCACCCTCCGATGTCGTCCTATCTCTTCAAAAACCTCGAAAAACTCCGCGCCTTCAGCCCCTGCATCCGCCAGCGCCTGCGACCCCGCCGGCACCTGATCGCCGGGCCGTATGCCGGCGAATTTGGCAATGAACTCATGCAATGGCAGGGCTACGTTCGCGCCCGTCGCGCCGCGTACGATTCCGTCCACGTCCTCACGTATCCGGGCCGCGACTTTCTCTACGAAGGCTGCACCGTCCACGCCCACGATATCGAGTTGCGCACCGCGGGTTACGGCTACGGCGACACCCCGCGGGCCCGGCTTCAAGCCATGGCCCATGCACTCGCGGAAAAAATCGGTCTGCGCGACTATGATGTCTTCACCACGGCGCTCCTCTGCACCCGCTACCACAAGATGCTTTGCTGGCGGCAGGACTTCCGGCTTTTCGAGGAGCCGCTGCGTCCCGGCGGCCTGCGCGACGTCGCCTTTCATTTCCGCGCGGTGGATAAGACCGGCCCCGACCGCTCGCGCAATTACCGCCGCGAACTCGTCGAAGGGCTCGTCGCCATGGGCCAGGCCGCCGGCTGGCGGATGCTCTGCATCGGCCACCCGGACTACTCTTTCTGCCCCGCCGGGGTGGAGGATTTCCGCAGCGTGGATTTGCGCGAAACCGTCGCCAGCATCTGTTCCGCGCGACTGCTCGCCGGAGAACTCAGCGGCCCCTTCCATCTCGCCAACCTTTGCGGACGGCCCACCGCGTTCTTTGCCGAAGGCGAGTGGCGGATCGAGAATTGCCGCAACTGGAACCCCTTCCGCGTGCCGCTTTACGTGATCAGCAACGCCACCATGCAGCCCGAACCCGCCCTGGTTTTCGAAAAAGTCCGCGCCGCGCTCAGCGACCTCGAGCACCGCAGCGAGGGCTTCCGACGGCCCGTTTACACTCTCCCCGCGCAACCCATCGCCTGGGTCTGAGCAGGATCAGCATTTCCGAGATCAATGGACACACTCGTCGAGACCAGCAGGGAGCGTTTTTGGCATCGGGAAGCTTTCCAGCGCGACCAGTGGATCAAAGTGGAAGCCGCTAAACTTCCTCCGGGAAGCTGGGTTCTGGATGCCGGCGCCGGGGCTAGCAAATACCGGCCTTTTTTTTCGCACTGCCGCTACGAGACCCAGGATTTCTGCCAATACCAAGGGGAGTTAGTCAAATATTCGCAACCGATTGATTATGTCTGCGAGATTACGAGGATCCCGCTGCCCGATGCCTGCCTCGACGCCATTCTCTGCACGGAAGTCATCGAGCACGTCACGAATCCGATGACCGTGCTCGAGGAGTTCAGCCGTCTGCTCAAACCCGGTGGCCGGCTTTTCCTGACCGCACCGCATGGCACCACCCTGCACATGGAGCCTTACCATTACTACGGGGGCTTCACGCATTACTGGTATCGGCACTGGCTTCCAGAATACGGATTTAAGATCGAAGACATCGTCCCGCAAGGTGGTCCCGGGCGTTCCGCCTTCGCTTACCTCAGCGCTTTCTATAACAGTTGGCGCACTTGGGAGGGCGAACTCCGTGGAGTTAAGCGGCTGGTTTCGCTGGCTTTCAGGATGACCGCAAAATGGCCCATCCATTACGGGCTCGCCTGGGTGCTGCCAAAATTTGACCCTCATCTGGACTGCTTCCGGATTTGCGTAGGAATGATGGTCTCGGCGACACGACTGAACCCTCCCATCCACCAAAGGGAAGTTTCCGAAGGATGAAAAGGCTTGGTGACCGGCATGGATAGACCTTTGAAAATCGCGTTTATCGTCGCGGATGAGCGGGAGGCGCTGCGCCGCCACCAGTTGCCAGAGCCCTGGTTTGGCCCCGCTCCCTCGACCCTCCTCGCCGGGCTCAGGCAGACCGCGGGCGTGGAAGTCCATATCATCAGTTGCGTACGCCAACCCATGACCGAGCCCGCCCGGCTGGCGGAAAACATTTTCTATCACGCGGTTCTCGTCCCGCGCTGGGGTTTCATGCGCAGCGGTTATCTGCCGTGCGTAATCGGGATTCGCAGAAAGCTGCGGGAGATCCGGCCGGATGTAGTGCATGGACAAGGCACGGAAGCATATTACTCCCTCGCCGCGGCCTTCTCTGGGTTGCCCAACGTCATCACGATCCATGGCAACATGCGGCAGGTGGCGAAATCCCTCGGTGCCAGACCCTTTTCATTTCTCTGGCTCACGGGGCATTTGGAGGCTCTGGCGCTCCGCCGGGCCGGCGGCGTCGTGTGTCTCACCCGTTACACCCGCGCCCAGGTTCAGGCGCTGGCCCGTAAGACGTGGCTGCTGCCGAACGCGGTGGACGAAGCGTTTTTCCAGAACGAGCCCGCGCCGGCCGCCCACCCCACTCTCCTCTGTGTCGCCACGGTCATCCCTTACAAAAACCAAAACGCCCTCATTCGCGCTCTCGATCCGATCGCGGAGGAACGGAAGATCCGCCTTATTTTTCTCGGCGGGATCGATTCGGACAGTCCCTATGGCCGCGAGTTTTTGGAACTGGTGGAAAGCCGGCCATGGTGTAGCTACGCGGGGCGGGTGGAGGGACCCACTCTCCGCGAGTATCTCCGGTCCGCCCACTTATTAGTGCTACCTACTTTGGAAGATAACTGCCCCATGGTCATCCTCGAAGCCATGGCCGCGGGCGTGCCCGTTGCCGCCGCGGACATCGGAGGCATTTCCGACCTTATCGACCACGGGGTGAACGGCACACTTTTCGATCCGCGCGATCCGGTGCAGATGCGCCAAGCCATCGTGGACCTGCTCGCAGATCCCGCCGCCAGGAAAAGGTTTGCTACGGTGGGCAAAAATCGCGCACTGAAAGACCACCACCCTCTGGAGATTGCCCGGCAGCATCTGCAAATCTACCGGGAGGTGATCGACGAGAATCCGCCCGCCAAAAAATTGCCATGAACCCACCCATCGACGGCCAGCTCAGCACTGAGGAAAGACGCCTCCTCACGGAATGCATCCTGGAAGCCAGGCCCGGCGTTGTCCTCGAGGTGGGTACATGGCTGGGTGGCGGCAGCACTTTGCACATTTTGCGGGCCTTGCACCAGAATGGCACGGGTCGGCTTTGGGGGATCGAGGCGGATCGCAGCACGTACGACCGGCTGCTGGTTAATATCCGCGGCGCTGTGCCGGAAGCCTTGGACAGGTTCACCCCGCTCTTCGGATTCTCGGAGGAGGTGCTGCCAAAATGGATCGCCGGACAAGGGCCGGGCCTTTCCGTGGATGTCGCCTTCCTCGATGGGGGTGATCATCCGCAGGAGCAGATCACGGAGTTTGAGTTACTCGATCCGTTCATCCCGGTCGGCGGGCGTCTCTTTGCGCACGATGCCAGGATGAGGAAAGCCAAGTGGTTTGTGCCTTTCCTGGCGCAACTGGACCACTGGGAAATGGAGGTTCTCGACAGCAGCGAGGTGGGAATGCTCCGGGCCGTAAAGCGCGCTCCACACCCGTCGTCCGCCTCTCGCGAGGCGGCCTACGCGCGGCTCAAGCGCATGCGACGCGAACCGGTGGAAATCCTCGGCCGGCTCCTGCCAAGCTCGGTCAAGGGAACCATCCTGAAACTGATTCCACGCAAGTTATTTCACACCATCTATCATGGCTCGCGGAGTTAGAACCATGGACAGCCCACAACCCAGCGCGACTTTTACGACCTTTCCAGCGAGCGCTTGGCATCCGATTCAAAATGAGCATCAGTAACCGGCTGTCCATCTGGCTTCTCCGCAAGCATCGCCCGCTTTTTATCCGGCTGAAGAAGCTTCAAGGCTTGGATGTAAGTTTCGATGAAAGCTTCCTCGAGACCCATGCCGAACTGCTGGAGGATGGCCGCGCGACCCAGACTTTCCGGGAAAGATACAATCTCCATGCCCTGGTGAAAGCCACGTCCCATCTCCCCGGGGCGCTGGCCGAAGCGGGAGTTTACCGGGGTGGCAGTGCCAAGCTGATCTGCCGGATGAAGGGCGATGCCGATCTTTATTTGTTCGATACCTTTGAAGGCATGCCTCAGGTCAATGTGGCGACGGACGGGGCGTTTTCCGCCGGCGATTTTTCCGACACCGGTTATGACGATGTCGTCGCCTACCTGGCGGAGTTTCCCAAAGTCCATTTTTTCAAAGGTTTCTTTCCGCAGTCGGCGCTGGGCAAGGAACCGGAGCGTCAGCAGTATCGATTCGTGCATCTGGACTTGGATATCTTTGAGTCCACGTCGCAGGCGCTTGCCTTCTTTTACCCACGCATGGTGCCCGGGGGCATCATCCTGTCTCATGACTACGGGCAAGCCTCCGCGCCCGGCGTTAAGAAGGCTTTTCGCGAGTTCTTCCTTGGTAAGTCGGAGGCGATCATTCCGCTTTGGGACACGCACTGCGCGGTGGTGAAAATGTGAGAGGCCAGCCGCGAGGGGCTGCACGTTTGCGCGCTTGTCACGCGGGGTGGGCGGGGCTAGACAGCGCGCCGGTGGCCGATTCCTACAAATTCCAGCATATCTTCCGCGCGCCGAGCGTGGGCGAGGAGCGCGACTGGGAGCGCGAGAACATCCGGCGGAAGACGGCCCGCTATCTCGAAACGAATCCCCTCGACCGTTTCGCCACGGATGCGTCCTACCGCGGCAAGGTCGAACTCGTCGAAGCGCGGCTCCAAGGCGTGCAGGGGCTGATCCTCGATCTCGGTGGGAATACCGGCGGCGAGGCGACGATCCTTCAGCAGCGCGGGTTTGAGATCGTCATCGCCGACATCAATGAATACGCCCTCGAGGTTTCGCGGCAGCGCGCGGAAAAATTCGGTCTGCGACTGCCACGGTTTGTCGCGCTCGACGCGCACCGGTTGCCATTTGCGGACGGCGTTTTTGCCGCGGTCACCGTCCTCGAGGCGCTCCATCATTTCACCGACTACGATGGCGCGCTGGGCGAAATTTTTCGCGTCCTCGCGCCGGGTGGCCGGCTCGTCTCCACGGAGCCAAACGCGCTCGATCCGCTGCGTCGCGCCTCGGAAGTGCGCGACCGCCTGCGCGGGACGATTGAAAAGAGCTTCTACCCCGGTCAGCTTCGCACGCTCTGCCGGCGGGCCGGATTTGAGAGTGTGGACGTGCGGCCTTTTCCTTCCCACCGCTCGTCGTGGAAGCTCGCGGAAGTCCCCGCCTGGCGTCGTCCGGTGGCGCAGTTGCACGGCTGGCTCTCGGTGAACTGGCCGGTGGTCTTTGCCGGTCACGTCATCGATGCGCGCAAGGCCGGCAACGCTGTCGCGGGGAAAATCCCGCCGCTCGGCGAAATCCTGCGCAGTCCGGTGAGCCGCGGCGCGCTCGCATTTTCGCCGGCTCTCGGACGCTGGGTGGACGAGGCCGGTGGCGTCAGCTTTCCCGATCTCAATGGCACGCCCGTCCTCATCGCCGCCGACGCGCAGCCGCTGACCCGCGCCTGACTTGGCGAAAAAGCAGCAACCGCGAGCGGCGGGCGGTTTTCCACGGACACTCGCCCGCCATGCACCACGAATCCTGCCCCGACTGCCTGCTTCAGCCCGAAGTGTTTTCCCGCCGCGCTCTCCTCAAAACGCTCTCCTGCGGCTTTGGCTATCTCGCCTTTGCGGGCCTGGCCACGCGCGCGGCAGCGGCGGAGAATCCGCTCGCTTCGCGAGCGCCGCATTTTCCTGCGCGGGCAAAACGGGTGATTTTTCTGACGATGCGCGGCGGGCCGTCGCATGTGGACACCTTTGACTACAAGCCGCAACTCACCGCCGACACCGGCAAGCCGGGCAAGCGTCCCGGCACGCAGCTTCTTGGATCGAAGTGGAAATTCGCGCAGAGCGGGAAGAGCGGGTTGTGGATCTCGGAGCTGTTTCCGAACGTGGCAAAACATGCGGACGAGTTGTGCCTCGTGCGCTCGATGCAGACCGATCTGCCGAGCCATCCGCAGGCCTTTTTGAAAATGCACACGGGCAATTTTCAGTTCGTCCGCCCGTCGCTCGGCGCGTGGTCGCTCTACGGACTCGGCACCGAAAACGAAAATCTGCCCGGCTTCATCACCATCACCCCGCCGGGCGCGGGCGGCGGCGCGCAGAATTACGGCAGCGCCTTTCTCCCCGCGATCTATCAGGGCCAGCGCATTGGGCAGGACAACCGGCCCATCGCCGGCGCGGAGGTGCGCAATCTCGAAACCCAGCTCAGCCCCTCCGCCCAGCGCAGCGAGCTGGAACTTATCCAGTCGCTGAACCGCGAAAAACTCGCGCGCGACCGCGTGAACCCGGAAGTCGAGGGCGTCATTCAGTCGTACGAGCTGGCGTTCAAGATGCAGAGCCAGATGCCGCAGGTCATGGACCTCTCGAAGGAAAGCGCGGCGACGCAAAAACTCTACGGCATCGGCGACGCGGCGACCGACGACTTTGGCCGGAAATGCCTGCTCGCGCGGCGCTGTATCGAGGCCGGCGTGCGCTTCGTGGAAGTGTCGCACGGCAATTGGGATCACCATTTCAACCTCAGCACCGCGCTCGGCAACAACGCCCGCGCGGTCGATCTGCCCATCGCCGGACTGCTCAGCGATCTCCGTGCGCGCGGACTGCTCAAGGACACGCTCGTCGTCTGGGCCGGCGAGTTTGGCCGCACCCCGCACGCCCAGGGCGGCGACGGACGCGATCACAATAATAAGGCGTTCACCGTCTGGATGGCCGGAGGCGGCGTGCGCGGCGGGCTGAGCTACGGCCAGACCGACGAGTACGGCTACGAGGCGGTGGAAAATAAAGTACAGATTCACGATCTCCACGCCACCCTGCTCGCGCTGCTCGGGCTCGATCACGAAAAGCTCACCTACCGTTACGCCGGCCGCGATTTCCGCCTGACCGACGTGAACGGGAACGTGGTGAAGGAGATTATCGCGTGACCGGATTTGAATTTCCCCGCAACTCCCGCGTCACCGCGTCGTTGAAACCGCTGCGTCCGCGGCCCGTCGAGTGATGAGGGCCGTGCCGCACACAAACCAAACCCGAAGAACCAAATCCACGCTATGAAATCCCTCACCACTATTGTCGCCGCGCTGACGCTCGGCTCCCTGGCCTTTGCGGCCGATGAAAAACCCGCGCCGCCTCCCGCTGCCCCGCCGGCTGAAGGCGACAAAAAACCCGGCGGTCCTGGCGGCGACCGCCCGCGCATGACTCCGGAGGAAGCGTTCAAGAAACTCGACGCGGACGGCGACGGCTCGGTCACGCTCGCCGAATTCAAAGCCAGCCCGATGGGCAAGCGCGATGAAACCAAAGCCGAGGAGCGTTACAAGAAACTCGACGCCAACGGCGACGGCAAAATGACGCTGGAAGAATTCAAGGCCGGCCGCCAGCAGCGCGAAAAGAAGCCGCAATAACGGGCGGCCCGCGCGCCCTGAGCGCCTGCGACAACATCACACCCAACGTCCGGGATTATTCCGGCGTTGGGTGTTTGGTTTTCAGGTCGCAAACCGAGGCCGACGGCTCGCTGCGCGCAGCAAGCGTCCGCGCTACTTCTTGTCCTCGTCCAGCTTCACCATCACCGCGGCATACATCTCGGCGTACATCTCGGCGTTTGTGCGCAGGACTTCCTTCGCAGCGTCGCGGCCCTGGGCGAGCTGGGTGCCCTTGTAGCTCAGCCAGCTCCCGCGTTTCTCGACGATCCCTTTTTCCAGCGCGAGATCGAGCAGCGACCCGGTGAGCGAAATGCCCTCATTGTACATGATGTCGAACTCCGCTTCGGTGAACGGCGGCGCGACCTTGTTCTTCACGATCTTCACCTTGGTCCGGTTGCCCGTGACCACGCCGTCGCCCTGCTTGATCGCGCCGATGCGGCGGATGTCCACGCGCACGCTGGAGTAGAATTTCAGCGCCTTGCCGCCGGGTGTCGTCTCAGGGTTGCCAAACATCACGCCGATCTTTTCGCGAATCTGATTGGTGAAAACGCAGATCGTCCGCGCCTTGGAAATGAGCGCCGTCAGCTTGCGCATCGCCGCGCTCATCAGCCGGGCTTGCGCGCCAACCGTGGAATCGCCGATCTCACCTTCGAGTTCCTGCTTCGTCACCAGCGCGGCCACGGAATCAAGGACGATGACATCGAGCGCATTCGAGCGCACCAGCGTCTCGACGATGCGCAGCGCCTCCTCGCCTGAGCTGGGCTGCGAGACGAGCAAATCGTCGAGATTTACGCCGAGCTTTTTCGCATACTGCGGATCGAGCGCATGCTCCACGTCGATAAACGCCGCGAGCCCGCCGAGCTTCTGCGCCTGGGCGATCAGCGTCAGCGTGAGCGTGGTCTTGCCCGAGGATTCGGGTCCGAACACCTCGACGATGCGCCCGCGCGGAAAGCCACCCACGCCGAGCGCGCGGTCGATGAGGATGTTGCCGGTGGGGATGACCTCCACGTCCATCTGCGTCGAATCGCCGAGCCGCATGATCGCGCCGTCGCCGAAATCCTTGGCGATCTGCTGAATGGCGAGATCCAGATTCTTGTTCCGCGCGACGGTGACTTTGCTTTCTTCCTTGGGTTCGACAGGCATGACAGTGGGTTTCCTTTGAGTTTTTACTGGGCGCGAAAATAGGCTGCGGCTGCGGCCGTGAGAAGCGAAATAGCGCTGAAAGGAGCCGTGAGGATTTTCGGGCCTTTGCGGAAATCCATCATTCACCATTCCTCATTCTTCCTTTGTTGCGGGAACCGCGAGCCGCCGTTAATACTCTCGCGCTGTTTGCGCCGAATCCATCCATTTTCCTATGAGCACCGCCGTCAAAGTCACCGATCACGCGCTGGCCCCGATCAATCAGAACCTGACCGCAGAGGAGCGGCTGGGCTTGCTGCGGGACATGCAGCGCATCCGGCTCTTTGAGAGGATGGCGCTGCAGCAGTATCAGAAGAAGAAGATGGGCGGCTTTATGCACCTCTACATCGGGCAGGAGAGTGTGGCCGTGGGGACCTGCTCGCTGATGGGGGATCACGATCACGTCATCACCGCCTACCGCTGCCACGGGCACGCGCTGGCGGTGGGGATGAGCATGAATGAGTGCATGGCGGAGCTTTACGGAAAGGCGACCGGGTGCTCGAAGGGCAAGGGCGGCTCGATGCACTTCTTTGCGCCGGATAAGAACTATTGGGGCGGCCATGGGATCGTGGGTGGCCAGACGCCGCTCGGGCTGGGGCTGGCCTACGGGATCAAATACAAGGGGCTCAAGGGGGCGGCGCTGTGCTTTCTCGGCGATGGGGCGGTGAATCAGGGATGCTTTTACGAGAGTCTGAACATGGCGGCGCTCTTCGACCTGCCGGTCATTTACATCATCGAAAACAATGGCTACTCGATGGGCACGAGCCTCGAGCGCTCGTCGGCCTTCAAGACCTGCCTGGCGGCCCGCGGCGAGGCTTTCAATATCGCGTGGGTGCAGGCCAATGGGGAGGACATCTACGAGGTGCGGGCGGTGACGCAGCGGGCCATCGAGCGGGCGCACGCGGAATCGAAGCCGATGATCATCGAATTCGACACCTACCGTTATTACGGACACAGCGTGGCGGACTCGAAGCACACGGGCGGCTACCGGCCGGCCGAGGAGATCGAGAAATACAAGACGGAGCACGACCCCATCCAGCTCTTCAAGCGGCGGCTGATCGCGGAGAAGGTGCTGACCGAGGAGCAATTCGAGGCGCTCAACCAAGCCGTCAAGGACGAGGTCGAGGTCAGCGTGACCTTTGCCGAGGAATCGCCGCTGCCCTCGGATACGGATATTTTCGAGGACGTGTATTTCGAGGTCGATCGCCAGACCGAGGCGGGTCGCACGGGCAAACACTTCTTTCACGACTAAACCAGACCATGCCACTCCTCAGCTACCGCGAGGCCCTGCGCCACGCTTTCGACGAAGAAATCCAGCGCGACCCGAATGTGGTCCTGATCGGCGAGGAAGTCGCCCAGTACGATGGCGCCTACAAGGTGACCGAGGGGCTGTGGAAAAAGCACGGGGACAAGCGCGTGGTCGATACGCCGATCTCGGAGTCGGCCTTCATCGGCATGGGCATCGGCGCGAGTATGCTCGGGCTGCGTCCGGTGATGGAGCTGATGTTCTGGAGCTTCTGCGCCGTGGCCTACGACCAAATCGTGAACAACGCCGCGCAGATCCGCTACATGAGCGGCGGGCTGATTAACTGCCCGATCGTTATTCGCGGCCCCGCCAATGGCGGGACCAACGTGGGGGCCACGCACAGCCATTGCCCCGAGAACTGGTTTGCCGCCATCCCTGGGCTGAAGGTCGTCAACGCCGCCACGGCCTATGACGCCAAGGGGCTGATGAAGACGGCCATCCGCGACAATGACCCCGTCCTTTTCATGGAAAGCACCGTCCTTTACGGCGAAAAATGGGAAGTGCCGGAGGAGGAATACCTCATCCCGCTCGGCAAGGCCGACGTGAAAAAGGAAGGCTCCGACGTGACCATCCTCGCCCACGGCCGGGCGGTGTTGACTGCGCTTAAAGCCGCGGAGTTGCTGGCCGCCGAGCACGACATCAATGCCGAGGTGGTGGACCTCCGCTCGATCCGCCCCCTCGACGAAGAAGCGATCCTCGCCAGTGTCCGCAAGACGCACCGCGCGCTTTATGTCGAGGAGAACAAGCCTTTCTGCGGCGTCGGCGCCCAGATCAGCTCTCTGCTCATGGAGAAAGCCTTCGATGATCTCGACGCGCCCGTGCAGCGTCTCACCTCGCTCGATGCCCCGGCCATTTACTCGCCCAAGGTTGAGCCCCGCCAACTCCCGAGCCCGCAGGATGTGATCAGGAAAGTGCTGAGCATCTGCTGAAGCGCGCCCGGCATGATGCGCCTGCTCCTGTTGTTGCTGCTCGCGTTCACGATCTGTGCCCGCGCCGGGCAGCACGCCATCATCGAAGCTAAATACGGCCACGTCCTCGGCACTGCCGGGGATGGGAAGTGGGTGCCGTTTGAGAAAACGAAAGGCGCGATCAAGGGCGGCGAAACCTACCGTCTTTACAGCCTCTCCAAAGCGCTCGGCACGGCGAAAGGCGGCAAGCCCGCCTCGGTCGAGGAGATTTGCGAGGATGTTTTCACCGTGCCGCTGAAGCCGAAACCCGACGGCGCGGTCATCGGTGTCGCGGGCGATTGGAACGCCTTGCCGCGCGTCCCGCAGAGCGTGGCCACGACGCCGGCCGTCTATCAGCAGGCCGTCGCCGATTTCCTCACCAGCCAGGGACTGCGCAAACCCAAGGTGAAGATCACGCAGATCCTCCGCATCGACCTCGAAGGCGACGGCGAGGAAGAGGTGCTGATCAGCGCGACCAACTACTTTACCAAAGACGGCAGCGTGCCCAACGCCGCCGTGGCCGGCACCTATTCGTGCGTCATCCTGCGGCGGGTCGTCGAGGGGAAGGTGCAGACGCAGCTCGTCACCGGGGAAACGTATCCCACGGCGAAAGTCTTTAACGCGCCCAACCGCTACCTCATCGGTGCCGTCCTCGATCTCGATGGCGACGGGAAAATGGAAGTCGTCGTCGATTCCATGTACTACGAGGGCGACGCCACCACCGTCTTCCGCTGCACCGGCAAAAAGCCCGTCGAGCTACTGAGCGTGGGCTGCGGCGCGTAGCGCGCGGGCCTCCGCATGCACCGCGCGGAGCGCTTCGAGCAAAGCCTGCGCGGCCACCGGAGCCGGGGCCGGCGCGTGATCGTCGCGGTTGCCCAGCCCCGCGTCCTTCAGCTTTCGCAGCCGGTCCTGGATCAGCACCTTCACCTCCTCCGCATTGGCGATCCCCCGGAACCACGCCACATGCAGATTCGGCCCGAGCTGCTTCTGGTTCGCATGCGCCGATCCGCCGCCCGCCGTCTCCACCTGCAAATCCGCCAACCCCAGCGCGCGTTGAATCGGCCCCTGCAGCACCGCCACGTTCTGGATATTCGCAAACGTCACCGTCATCTCTCGCACGATCACCACGCCCTCGCGCACGCGCAGACTGCGATCCGTCACCACATACCAGCGCTTCTCATAGTCCAGGCGCAGCACCGCCAGCGAGAAGACGCGCTGCCCCACCAGTAGCAGAAAGATCCCGCTCGAGATCGTCCCCACCACCACCCGCACCGCCGTCGGCACCTGCCGGTCGAGCGCCAGCGCGGTATTGAGCGACCCGAGCATGGCCACGCTAAGGAAGAGCACAAACGCGCTCGCGATCCCCCACAGCACCAGCCGGTATTTGAAATACGCGGGCGCGGCGCGGAAGACCCGCGCGCTCGCCTCATCGCCCGGCGGCGGTCCCGGATCGTGCGGGATGCGCAGCAGCCGCTCACAGGCTAGGCGGAAAACGCTATACATGGGCATCGCCCGCCGAGGCGGCGGAAGGGAACAGCGGAGGTTGGAGGGCGGGCGAGCCTTTGTCCGTGCGGGTTTCCAGCAGTTCACGCGTCTGGCGCAGCTCGTCGCGGATGCCGAGCAGCAGCGTCACCACTTCATCTCCACCCACCGCCGTCGGCAGTGCTGGCGGCGTGGAGGGCGACTTATCCCGCGCCCCGCGCATCCTTGTGTAAAGAAAATCGCGGATCGCCTCCGATTGATGAAACCCCTCGATCGTCAGTTCCGCGCCCGCTGTCCCCGACGCCGTCTGGATCTGCACATCCGCCAGCCCCAGCCACCGCTGGATCAGCCCTGAGCTCAGATGGATGTCCTGGATGCGCGCATAGGTCACATTCACCTCCCGGCGGAAAAGGATGCCCACCTTCATATGGATGCCCTCCTCATCGAACCGATACCGCAGCGTGTAATACCGAAACCACAGCACCGGCAGCGCCACAAAGACCCCCGGCCCACTCAGGATCGCGCGGATGAGATACAGCCGCCACAACGCCGGCTCAGGGCGTTCGAGAGCGAAGATCGCAGCGGCATCGGAGTTCACTCCGCGAGCAGAGCAAGTTCCCGCCGCCGGGTCAAACCGGCGCGAACATTACCGTTCGTCGAACTGCCGCAGCAGCACGCGCCTTTGTTCGGCGGAAAGTTCCGGCGCGCTGATGATCCAGGCACGGGCCGCGGGTTCATCGCGGTAGCGCCAGTTGCGGGCGATGTTCTCCAGGGTCGTTTCGCGCGTGGCGGCGTCGCCCACGCGCCGGGCGAAATCGAGAGCGCGGTGCGGATCGTTTTGTGAAAGCGCCGTGGCGATGCCACGGATCGCGGCATCGCGGTCGGCACCCGCCGGCCACGCGTCGGTGAGGGTCTCGATGTTTTCGGGGGCATTAAGGGCCTGATACCAGGCGAGCGACCAAATCGCCGCCTTGCGTGCCGCGCCCGGCGGCTGCGCTTTGACCCACGGTTCGATGTTGCCTGCGCCGTTGAGGAAAGAAGATTGCACCACTGCCGCGGCGGCGTCGGCCCGGCCCGCCGGCGTGAGTTCGGCGTAAATCCCCAACCTTTCCTCATCCGTCCCGTTCCAAATTCCCTCCCGCAACATGGCATCGCGCTCCGAGGATGCCGGCTGCGCACGCAACCAGGTGAGCGTCTGCGCGCGGTCGCTCTCAAAGGCGGTGCCGAGGAGCGAGTTCCAGCCGGCACCTCCATTGTCGCCGTAGAATTCGATCGCTTTCGCATCGGCGACATCGACGCCGCGGGCCGCGGCCCAGCCGAGGGCCTCTGCCGGATGTTCGCCCGCCCAGCCCACGAGCGCCGCGCCGAGCGCCGGCCTTTGCAACTCCTCGGGCAGGCCATCGACCGCGGCGAGCGCGGAGGAAGCGTCCTGCCTGGCCGCCGCGCGGAGGATCTTTGTCACCAGTTGCGTGCCGGCGCTGCCGGGCTTCAGCTCGGGCGCGAGCGCGGCGAGCCGCGCGAGGCCGGCGGCCGGATCACGCTCGGCGAGTTTGCCGAGGATTTCCGCCTGGGCGCTCGCCCGCCGGCGCGGATCGGACAAAAGGTCGAGGGCCGCCTCCGTTGCCGCGCTGTCTTTGTCGGCGAGCGACTTGATCGTGCGCTCACACATCCCTCCGCGCAGGCGGCTCGCGGGCAAGCGGGAGAGCGCCGCGAGCTGCCGTGCGGGATCGCCTTCGGCCAGTGCCTCGAGCGCGGCCCACGCGGTCCATTGAGCCCACGCGGCATCCGGCGAGGCCAGGGCTTCCGTGAGTGCGGAGTCGGGCAAAGCCTGCGCCCAGGCCCGGGCCACGACCGTGTCCAGGCTCCGCCGGTCGGCTCCCGCCAGCCCGCGAAACCGGTCGCGATACGGCCGCACGGCCGCCGCCGCCGCTGCGGGATCGGTCGCGGCCCAGCGCGTGAGCAGAGCGCCGAGCACGACCTCGCGCCGGTCGCGATCCTCCACGCGCACCGTGTGGGCGAATAGCGCGGCGAGTTCCGTCGAGTTGAGCCTCCCCAGAAGATCGTGCAGCCGATGCGCGCGCCGCAGCGGCTCCTCGTCCGCGACCGCGCTCATGATGGCCGTGAGCATTTCCTCATCCGAGGGAAAGGCGCGTTTTGCAGCCAAAGCTGGCGCGGGCGCGGCGGTGGAGGTTTCCGCCAGCCGTTGCTCGACGCCCGCCGCGAAGACCGCGGCCCGCCGCCCGATGGAAAACCACGCGCCCGCGGCGAGCCCGACGCACAATGCGACGAGCGGCAGGGCGAGATGAGCGAGGCGGCGCATGATCGTTCAGTTGGGATTGTCGCGCAGCGTCATGCGGATCAGCTCGGCATCGACATTGGGCAGCGCCGCGAGCCACGCGCGCGCCCCGGCGGGATCGCGCTGCTTGCGCTGCCAGAAAATGGATCGGGCCGCCTGCGCCCGCCGCCACGGGTCGTCGATGAGGTCGAACCACGCGTCAAATTCCGCGGTCCTTTCCGCGGCGCCCGCGGTCCACGCATTGTCGCGCGCGAGGAATGCGCCCACCGAGCGGTCGCGCGCCTCGCCCGCGGGAAACTGCGCGAGCCA